>CAYZUH010000023.1:38245-51410 GCA_964481855.1 uncultured Marinilabiliaceae bacterium | reverse complement strand
GCGCTCGCGGGGCGTGCGGCGCCCGTCGCCAGGCCCGAGCAGGAACGTGAAGCCCCGCGGCGCCGTCTCGACGCCCCGCCCCCGCAGGTCGCTGACGAGCGAGAGACGCCACTCGCCGCCCCCGCCGTCGTCGAACGCGGCCAGGGCGGCGTGGAGCGTCCTGCGCATCAGGGCGGCGGGCAGGGCCAGGCCCGGAGCCGCGCCGAGGGGAGCGGCTCGTGCAGGGCGGGGGCCATTCGGCGGCCGAGAAGGGTCGCGTGAGGGCGTCCATCAGGGCGCCGGGGGCGGGGGGCGTGTTGGTGTTTGTCTTTGTGTCGTCTAGTCTGCGCGCGATTGCGTGCCTAGTGCTTTTTCTGCTTGTAGTCGGAGATATTCTCCACGCCCTCTATGCTTTCCGCCTCGACGTCGCGCTCCAGGAGGTGCTTGAGTTCGGCCCCGGTCATGCTGAACGTCGGCCGGAACTCCTCCGAGGCGGCAAACTCCTCGATGGAGCGGGCGAACTGCCGACCCTCCGGGTATTTGGCTATGGCGCGCAGGTCGGTCATGCAGACCAGCACTTTGCCCTTGCCGACGTTTGCGCCGAAGACCACGCCGAGCTTGTGGTTGCGGTTCACGTTGTCTATGGCCATGACGGTCGGAAGCAGTTCGGGCGGCGTGCCGTCGAGGATTAGCGGCCGGCTGGCCTTGGCCACGGCCCACCACTGGAAGTCGGAGTGCGCCTCCGTCGGGAATGCGTCGAAGAGCGCGCTGCTGTTGTCGATGAGGTATCCGAGCGTGCCGGGCGAGACAGGCTTGCCGTTTTTCTCCGAGATGGTCTTGAACATCGCGTAGTTCCAATAGTCGGTTATGAACATCCCGCCCACCGACTGCCGCTCGACGCTCTTGTGGTCGGGCGTGAGCAGGCACGTGGCCCCGGCCTCAATCTTGCGGATCAGGGCCTTGGTGAGGCTTGTGGCGCGGACCACGGCTGTCGTCTTGGCGGGCTTAAGTGGCGGGTATGCCCAGACGGTGTAGGTGTTCTCGTTGTCGCCGAGCGTCAGGGTCAGGGTCAGCGCCGTGGGGCGCTCAATCTTGCCCAGGTCGGCCACGATGCCGCCAACGCCGCACGTGTTGCCCTGCGGGGCCGAGGCTTTGAAGTCGCCCTTGCAAACCGTCTGGCTCCCGTCGCGGAGCGTCCAGGCGAGCGTCTCGCCCTGGATGTCCTCTTCGGAATAGTTGGCCACGGCCACTTGGGCTTCGAGTTTTTCGGTGGTGGAGAACGTGAGCTTCTTCATCATTGCCAGGGGGACGACCGGCGAGCAGAAGCCGCGGAACTCCCGGGGGCTGATGAGGCCCTTGCTCTCCATGAACGGGTCGAGGACGCCCACCAGGGCGCCCCCCTGCCCCGGGTAGTCTTGCAGGTCGAGGAGCTGGAATCCGCCCCATCCGGGGGTGCGCAGGTTCATCTCTATGTCGGCCTTGTAGAGCCGCATGGCGAACGTGCCGGAGGCCTTGTGGAACGCCTGCGCCAGGGTGTCGAGGCGGTTGCGGCTCAGCGCGGCGCGGAAGTTGATGAGGTTGAGCGGCTTGAGGACGCCCCTGTATTTCTGAATCTCGGCGAAGTCAGGGTATATCTGATATTGGCACGTCTCGTGGCCCACGACGGGGATTGGCGAGCGCCTGGCGGCTTTGGCGAACGTCATCGTGGTGTTGGGGGGGGTGGAGTTGAGCAGCCCGAAGTTGTCGGCGTCGGCCAGGGAGAACGAGGCGCGGGTGTGCGACCCCAGGGCCGTCGGGGCCCACCCCATGCGGCACGTGACGTGGAAGTCCTCGCCGCCCATGAGCTTGTTCCAGCCCAGGAAGTTGTTCGAGCCGTAGGCGTAGAGGTGGCGCGGGTCGGCCTTGCGCAGTCCGTCGACCATCTGCCTCATGACGGCGGTGTCGCCGCTCAGCTCGTTGCCCAGGGCCATCATGACGAACGACGGGTGGTTGCCGAAGCGCCGGACGATGCGGAGCCCCTCGTCGTAGAGGTAGTTGTTGAGCCGCATGGCCTCTTCGCTCTCGTTGCTGGGGCGGAGGGCGCCCCAGTAGGGCAGTTCGGGCTGGAGGTATATGCCTATCTCGTCGGCGGCGGCAAAGGCGGCCTCGGGCGGTGTCCAGGAGTGGAAGCGGTAGTGGTTTATGCCATACTCTTTGGCTGTCTTGAAGACGCGGGCCCACGCCTCCTTGTCCATGGGGGCGTAGCCCGTCTGCGGGAAGACGCACGCGTCGTGCTTGCCGCGCAAGAGCGTCGGCAGGCCGTTGACGACGAACTGGGAGCCGCGCGTCTCAAAGGTGCGGAACCCCATGCGCTCCTGCTTCTTGTCCACGCCGTCGGGGCTGTCGAGGGTCACGTCGGCAACGTAGAGCGGCTGGCGGAACTCGCTCCACAGCTCTATCTCGTCCATGGGGACCGTCAGAGTGGCGCAGTTGTGCCCCCGCTTCATGTCCATCTGCAGCGTCGTGGCCGACTGCGCTATGGCGTCGAGGGTCGAGACGGGGTGGGGCAGGCACTTGGCGTCTATCGTCACCCGGTAGTCTTTTGCCGCCACCACGTCCACGTCAATCCTCACGCTGCCGTGGCCCACGCGCGAGCCGTCGTCGCGCGTCGAGATGCTGTCTATGGCCGTTGTCGTCGTCAGTTGGCGGATGTAGGTGCGGGGCATGGCGCGCAGCCCCACTTCGCCCACCACGCCGTTCCAGTTGGTCTGCGTGGCCTCGGTCAGCGCGTGCGAGCCGCCCAGGGCCGTCGGCAGGTCGCCGCCGTCGGGCTCCCAGCTGTTGTCTATTTTCAGCCTCAGCGTGTGGCGTCCGGCGCGGTAGCGCGACAGGTCGTAGACGTGCGGGGTGTGCAGGTGCGTCTGGTGCCCTATGCTGTCGCCGTCGACCCACAGCGTCGTGGGTTTGGTCTTCTCCAGGAACAGCTCGATGTGCTTCCCGTCCATCGACGCCGGGATTATGACGTCGGCCGTGTAGACCAGCGGGCGGCACAGCGAGTGGAGGCGGCTCAGCCGGGTGTCCTCGGCCAGGTTCGTTATGGTGTCGCCAATGCCGGCCTCGTCGGTGGTTCCCGGCAGCCGCACCGGGCCCAGCTCCGTGCGCCACTCGCCGGCCAGGCTCACCTTGTGGCGCGAGTAGCCGTCGGAGCAGGAGGGCAGCAAGGCCGCGGCGGCGGCCAGGGCCATGGCGGGCAGGAGGGCGCGCGCGGCGGGGCGTCTCGTGCCGTTTTGGGGGAGGGCGCCGCGGACCTCGCTCTGCTGTGGCCGGGGGCTAAAAATGGTTAGCCGCTTTGCGCTCCGCGTAGCCCTCTGGGGCCGGTTGTGGCGGTCTGTCATATGCGTCGTTTTGTTCACAGGTTTCGTCGGGTTACTCCTTTGTTTTTTTTCGCGATACCCCAAATATAGCCATATAAATCCTTTTCGCGGTCTTCGTCGGTGCGCCTGGCCCTCTGTTTTTGCCATGCGCGACGTGGCGTAGGGGCCAGGTGTGGCTCACATAAGGTGCGTTTTTTTTTGGGGGGGGCGAATCTTTATGCCTGTTGGTCGAAGCGTGGCGGAGTCCGATGCGGGTCTACAGCACTTTCTTCTTTCCCAGGTATTTCTGCCGGAACTCCGTCGGTGTCAGTCCCTGCTTCTTGCGGAACGTCCGGTTGAAGTTCGAGATGTTGTTGAACCCGTTCGAGAAGCATATCTCCGAGATGCTCATGTCCGAGTCCACCATCTGGCGGGCGGCGAAGCCTATGCGGATCTCATTGAGCAGGTCTATGAAGCTCTTGCCCGTG
This sequence comes from uncultured Marinilabiliaceae bacterium, assembly GCA_964481855.1. Taxonomy (GTDB): domain Bacteria; phylum Bacteroidota; class Bacteroidia; order Bacteroidales; family Marinilabiliaceae; genus W3P20-009. Next base: position 47,611 of record CAYZUH010000023.1, on the reverse strand, counting down.
CGCTGCTTGATGAGGCGCGTGACCGAGACGGGGCTCATGTTGAGGATGTTGGCGGCGTCGCCCAGGGTGATGCGGTCGCGGTAGTGCGCCACGATGTAGGAGTGGATGCGCTCGATGCGGTTGTCGGTCGATGCCGTGTTGTCGCGTTGGAACGAGTCGTTTGACAGGACGCGCTGCCCGGGGCTCTCGGCCAGGAACTGCATGAGCTTGAGGAACTCGACGTAGCACTCGAAGCCGCGCGTGCGGCTCAAGGCCGTCAGCATGGGCTCGGCGGCGACGGCGGTCTCGGGGCTGAAGAGCAGGCCGCTGCGGCTCTTGCGGAGCATCTCCGCCACTTTCTTATATATGTCTTTCTTGCACAGCTCTTCCGGGAACAGGTTGGCCACGAACTGGATTGTCACCTCCCGCTGGTTGGCGTCGGGGGCCACGCTACCGGCTTTCCACGCGTGGTAGAGGTTCGGCCCGACGAGGCACAGCTCCTGGGGGCCTATGCGCTCCACGTTGTCGCCCATGAAGCGCTCGGCCCCCGCGGCGTTGTAGAGGTAGTTGAGCTCGAATTCGGGGTGGTAGTGTATGGGGTACTTGAAGTCTTTCTTCTGCCGGTCGAAGATTAGTATGGCGTCGGTCGTGTCGTTGAGGGCCGTTATCTCGCGGGAGACTATGGCCGCTTTGGGCGCCGCGCTCTTTGTCTGCGTGTTGTCCGTCATTGTTGGGAAGATGTGAAAGATGCTACTATGCGTTTCCTTGCAAATCCTTGTACAATTTTAACGAATCGGATTGAAATATGCAAGGGGCGGCGCTGACAATCTTGAGTCGGGGGTGGCGAACGGCGCGAATTGATGTTAATGCCGTGCTTAAATAATATTAATACATGATAAAATAGTACTTGTCGCAAGCCGCTAGTCGGCATACCTTTGCCACGAATGATGCGGGCCGCGCTCGCGGCGTGGTGCCGTGTGGTTCATAAACTTTAAAACAATTATGAAAAGCAATTCTCGAAATCTCTTTCTAGTCTTGTGCTTCATGCTGTCGGCTGTGACGGCGTGGGCGCAGTCGGGAGGGGTCGTGACGGGTGTCGTCACCGACGACACGAACCAGCCCCTGCCTGGAGTTGCGGTCGTGGTCCCCGGGACCACGATTGGGACCGTCACCGACTTCGATGGCAAGTACTCCATCAATGTCGGCGACGCCAAGAAGCTCTCGTTCTCCTTCATCGGCTTCTCCTCGGTGGAGGAGACGCTCGCCGGCCGCTCGTCGGTCAATGTCCAGATGAAGAGCGACGCCACGGAGCTTGACGATGTCGTCGTCGTCGGATACGGCGTCATGAAGAAGAGCGACCTCTCCGGCTCGAGCGTCTCGGTGGGCGAGGAGGCCCTCAAGGGCTCCGTCATCACCAACCTCGACCAGAGCCTCCAGGGCCGCGCAGCCGGCGTCACCTCGGTCTCGACCTCCGGCGCCCCGGGCAGCTCGTCGTCAATCCGCGTCCGCGGCCAGGCCACGATCAACGCCAACGCGGAGCCGCTCTACGTCATCGACGGCGTCATCGTCCAGAGCCAGGGCTCCAGCGGCGCCGACTACGGCCTGGGCGACGCGCTCGGCAACGGCTCGACGTCCACCATCTCGCCACTCTCGACAATCAACCCGTCGGACATCGTCTCCATGGAGATTCTCAAAGACGCCTCGGCCACGGCCATCTACGGAGCGCAGGGCGCCAATGGCGTCGTCCTCATCACCACCAAGCGCGGCAAGGCGGGCGACGCCACGTTCACCTACGAGGGCCTGGCGGCGTGGAACCGTCAGACGAAGCGCCTCGACATGATGAACCTGCGGGAGTTCGCCGAATACTACAATGAGCTGGCGGCGTCGGGTTCGGCCGGCGTCAACTCCACCGACGACTACACCTACCCGGAGCTGCTCGGCAAGGGCACCAACTGGCAGGACGCCATCTTCCGCACGGCGTTCCAGCACCAGCACCAGATCTCGGCACAGGGCGGCTCGGAGAAAGTGCAATACTACGTCTCCGGCAACTTCATGAACCAGGAGGGCACCATCATCGGCTCCAAGTTCCGCCGCATCGGCCTGCGCTCCAACATCGACGCCAAGATGAAGCCGTGGCTCAAGCTCGGCCTCTCCGCCATGTATTCGCAGACCCACGAGCGCTTCACCCTGGCCGACTCCCAGGAGGGCGTCATCACCTACGCGCTGACAACCACGCCCGACATCCCCATCTACAACATCGACGGCTCCTACTCCAGCGTCTCCAAGGAGGGCTATACGAACCCCAACCCGGTCGCCATGGCGCTCTACAACGACATCCTCCTCGACCGTCAGAAGCTCAACGGCAACATCTTCCTGGAGGTAACCCCGGGCGGCCCTCTCGACAGCCGTCTGACGTGGCACACCGAGCTGGGCTACGACCTCGGATGGAGCGACGCCGAGCGCTACGAGCCAATGGTCTCCCTTGGCACCTACAACCGCACGCAGAACCGCTCGCGCAAGCAGAAGAACTCCAACACCTTCTGGCAGACGAAGAACTACCTGACGTGGAGCGACGACATTGCGGACGTCCACCGCTACACCGTCATGGTCGGCCACGAGGCGTGGGAGAGCAAGTGGGACTATCTCGCCGCCGAGAACACCGACCTGCCCTCCGACGATGTCCACAACCCGCAGCTCGGCACCGGCACGCCGACCATTGGCGGCGGCTTCGGCTCCAGCTCCATGGTCTCGGTCTTCGGCCGCCTCACCTACGCCTACGACAACCGCTACAACCTGACCTACACCTACCGCCGCGACGCCTCGTCGAACTTCGGCAAGGACAACCGTTGGGCCGGGTTCCACGCCGTGGCGGCGTCGTGGCGCTTCACGCAAGAGGGCTTCTTCCAGAACCTCGGCATCGACAACGTCTTCTCCAACGGCAAGATTCGCCTCGGTTGGGGACAGACGGGCAACTCGAACATCGGTGGCTACAAGTGGGGCTCGTCCATCAGCGTCATGGAGTCCGGCCTCGGCAAGGGCTACCGCGTCTCGAACATCCCCAACACCGGCATCAAGTGGGAGACGCAGGAGCAGTGGAACCTGGGTCTCGACCTCGGCTTCTTCAACGACCGCCTCTCCATCACCGCCGACCTCTACAAGAAAGAGTCTAAGGACATGCTCATGAGCCTCCAGCTCCCCTCCTACATCGGCACGCGCGGAAACGGCTCGTCGTCCCTTGCCGCGCCCTGGGGCAACTATGGCACCATCGAGAACAAGGGCCTGGAGCTGACCGTCAGCGGCACGCCGTTCGACAACGGCCGCCTCAATTGGCACTCCGAGTTCCAAATCTCGTGGAACAAGAACAAGCTCGTGGCGCTCGACGGGCAGGCGTCGTCGGCAATCGAGGGCTACGGCCAGTGGTCCGACGTCGTGAGCCGCACAGAGGTCGGAGAGAGCCTCTACAACTTCTACGGCTACGTCACCGACGGCGTCTACAAGGACTTCGCCGACATCCAGAACTCGCCCAGGCCCGCCAAGTACCCGTCCGACAACTTCTTCTACCCCAGCAACACGGTCTGGGTGGGCGACATCAAGTATAAGGACCTCAACGGAGACGGCGTCATCGACGAGAAGGACCGCACCAACATCGGCTCGCCAATGCCCAAGTTCACTTTCGGCTGGACGAACACTTTCTCCTACAAGGAGTTCGACCTCTCCATCTTCCTCAACGGACAGTATGGCAACAAGGTCTACAACTACCTGGCCATGAACCTGACCCACATGAACTCGGCGTGGAGCAACCAGCTTAAAGACGTCAAGGACCGCGCGCATCTCGTTCCCGTCGACGAGGCCGCCGCCGCCGACCCCAACTGGTATCTCGACATCACCAAGGTCCGCGTCGAGAACGCCGGCACGAGCACCCCGCGCGCCACGACGGCCGACCCCAACGACAACGACCGCATCTCCGACCGTTATATCGAGGATGGTTCCTACCTCCGCATCAAGAACATCACGCTCGGATATACGTTCAAGAGGGAGCTCATCTCCAACTGGGGCCTGCAGAACCTGCGTGCCTACGTCAACATTCAGAACGTGGCGACGTTCACCAACTACTCCGGCTACGACCCCGAGATTGGAGCCTCGACGCAGAGCACCAATGTCTATGGTCTTGACAACGGCCGCTACCCGTCGCCTACGGTCTACTCCGTCGGCCTGAATGTAACGTTCTAATCTCGATTCAAAACCATGAAATACGCAACAATGAAACATACGAGAGCCATCGCCTACGTGGCGGCCGCCGGACTGGCGCTGACGGCTTGCGATGACTTCCTCGACCGTCCCAACGAGGACAGCTACAACGTCGACAACTTCTATCAGAACGACGCGCAGCTCTACCAGGCGGTCAACCCCATCTACAATTCGCCTTGGTACGACTTCCAGCGCGGCTTCTTCAAGGTCGGCGAGGTCATGGCGGGCAACTTCTATTGGGGTTCGTCGCCCTACCTGACGCTGACCGTCAACGGCACCGACGAGGACCTGGTCAACATGTCGGCGTCGCTCTGGAGCGTCAACGCCCATGTCAACACCCTCATCAAGAACATCAACGAGAAGGCCGGCGCCGGATGCACCGAGGCGGGCAAGAACGCCGTCAAGGGCGAGGCGCTGACCCTCAAGGCCCTGGCCTACTTCTATCTCGTCCGCAGCTTCGGCGGAGTGCCCATTGTCCACGACAACACGGGCGCCATTGCCGACAACTCCTACAACTCCCTGCGCTGCGCTAAGCCCGAGAATGTCTACCAGTACATTGTCAAGACCCTGGAGAAGGCCATAGAGTGGCTCCCGGAGAGTGCCGACAAGGGGCGCATCGACCGCTACTGCGCCAAGGGCCTCCTCGCCAAGGTCTACCTGGCCAAGGCCGGCGTGAGCGGCACGCTCGACAACGCCGACCTCGCCAAGGCCGTGGAGCTGGCTAAGGACGTCAAGGACAACTCCGGGCGCGAGCTCATGTCCAACTTCTCCGACATCTTCCGGCTTGAGAACAACGAGTGCGAGGAGAGCCTCATAGCTTGGCGTTGGACGGCCGACGGCTCCAACTGGACGCGCCAGAACACGCTCCAGAGCGACCTCGCGCCTCAGGGCTTCGACGAGACCGGCGCCCTCTGGGGCGGATGGAACGGCCCGTCGGTGGACCTCATCAGGGCCTTTGGAGAGGACCCGCTGAGCCAGATGCGCCAAAATGTCGACGCGCGACGCAAGGCCACCCTCATGATGGCCGGCGACTTCTACGAGTATTTCTGGACCGACCACACCAGCACGTTCAAGAACTCGCAGGGCTTCGAGATTTGCGACTTCTACTTCAACACCAACGCCGACATTCTCGCGGCGCGCAACAAGAAAGGCGGCACCAGCAGTCAGTTCGAGAGTCCCACGGGCGCGCAGGAGGTCAAGCACCTCGTGGGCGACAACGCCGACCACGTGGCCGGCGTCGGCTACGGCCTGCAGCGCATGGCCTACGGCAACGCCACCCACATCCTGCGTCTTGCCGACGTCTACCTGATTCTCGCCGAGGCGCAGAGCCTCATCGACGGCGGGACGACGACCAACGCCGACGCCCTCGACGCGTTCAACAAGGTGCACTGGCGCTCCGTCCCCGGAGCTTCCGAGGCCACGTCGCTCACCTGGGAGCAAATCTGGAAGGAGCGCAGGCTCGAGTTGGCTTGCGAGGGCGACCGCTGGTATGACTTCGTCCGCCTGGCATACTACAACAGGGAGCGTGCCGACGAGGAACTCATGAACCAGGAGCGCGGCTTCTATTCCGGGCACTCCGATGCCTACAAGACGTGGTTCAACAGCGACTACTCCACTTGGGACATGAGCGAGGTCACGTTCAACAGCTCCAAGCTGGTTGCGCGCCCGACCTACACCTTGCCGTTCCCCGACACCGACCTGGCCATGAACCCCGGTCTGAGCGACGAGCCCATCGAGGTCGACATCAATCAGTACAACTACTAGTAATCCGACAAATAGAAGAAAATGAATCTTAAGCATATAGTCCGCTCGACGTCGGCCCTGACGCTCGCCGCGTTCACCCTCGTGGCTTGCGAGGACGAGCCCGACAAGTATGAGGTGGCCGGGGGAACGCCGGAGGTCTTGTACGTCTGCACGCCGACCAACAAGGACTCGCTCATCACGAGCGCATACACCAACAACCGCGTGGTGCTCATCGGCAACAACCTCCGCTCCATCACCGAGCTCTACTTCAACGACCAGCGCGCCGTCCTCAACAGCTCGCTCATCACGGACCACGCGCTCTTCGTCACCGTGCCGCGCACGTTGCCCGTCGAGCCGACCGACAAAATCTACATGAAGAACAAGAGTGGCGTCATGACCGAGTACCCGTTCACGGTGGACATCGCCGCGCCGCTCATCTCCTCCATGGACTGTGAGCATGTCAAGCCCGGGCAGGAGCTTGCCATCAATGGCGACTTCTTCCTCTCCTACGAGTCGTCGCCACTCACCGTCACCATGCCCGACGGCACCGTCGTGACCGACTTCACGAGCCTCTCGCAGACGCGCGTCACGTTCGTCGTCCCGGAGGGCTGCACCGAGAGCGGCCCCATCACGATGACGTCCAAATATGGCGTCACGAAGTCGACGAAGTGCAACTTCAACGACGACCGCGGCATCCTCTTCGACTTCGACAACGCCTACGACGGCACCAACGTCCTCGGCAACCACGGTTGGCACGCGCGAGTCATCACATCCGACGCCACGAGCCTCTCCGGCAACTTCTTGCAGCTCGGCGACGGCTCTGCCACGATGTCGGAAGACGGTGCCTGGGACGACAGCAACTTCTCGTTCGAGTATTGGGCCGGCTCGTGGGACGCCACGCCCAACTTCACCAGCGGCGACGGAATCGCCCTCAACAACCTTGTCGACTTCTCCGACTGGCAGAACATGGCGCTCAAGTTCGAGCTCTACATCCCCAAGGCCTCGCCCTGGCAGGCCGGTGCCATGCAGCTCATCTTCGCCGGCAAGGACAAGGTGAGCCTCTCGGCGGCCAACAACACGTTCTTCCGCACCAGCGCCGATGGCGGCTACGACCTCAACCGCGGCATCTACAGGCCCTGGGAGACGACGGGCTCGTTCGACACGGGCGACAAGTGGATCACGGTCACTGTTCCTTTCGCCGACTTCATCTACAACTTCGACGGCACCAAGGGCAGCACGCCGCTGTCGGCCGACGAGTTCGTCAGCTTCACGATGTTCGTCGTGAGTGGCGGCGTGAATGGCACGGAGTGCAAGCCGTTCATCAAGGTCGACAACATCCGAGCTGTGCCCTACAAGTAGGAATCGCTAAAATCAAATTTTGAAGCAGACCATGAATCTATATAAGAGAAACATATCGATGCTGATGGCGGGCCTCTTGGCCCTGTCGGGCGGGTCTCTCGTCACGTCGTGCTGCGACGATGACGACGACTACGACACCAATCAGTTCAAAGGGGGCGTGAGCCTCACGGCGGCGTCGCTCCAGGTGACGCGCGGTGCCTACATGACCTTCAAGGGGTCGGGGCTCAATCAGATTACGAGCGTCGAGTTCCCCGGCGGGGTCTCGTCGACGCCTGAGGTTGTAGACCAATATACCATCCGTTGCCTCGTGCCGGAGGGCGCCGAGGTCGGCACCGTCAAGCTCGTCTACAACGGCGGCGAGCTGGAGACCAAGACCATAGCGTTCACCGAGCCCATCACTTTCGAGGCTTTCACGCCTCAGTCTGTCAAGGCTGGCGACGTGCTGACCATCTCCGGCACATACCTCAACTATATCGACTTTGTCAAGTTCGCCACGGGCGAGAACGTGCCTGTTGAGAACGAGAACCGGACGGAGTTTGTCGTGAAGGTCCCCGTCGACGCCTCCACGGGCAAGTTCTCGCTGGGCTACTACAGCGTCGATGGGCGCGACTCTGTCGAGACTCTCCTCGAGAGCGAGGCCGCCCTCACGGTGGCCGGCCCGACGGGCGTCAAGCTCGCCAACTCTACGGTCAAGGCCGGGCAGAACGTGACCATTGAGGGCACCCTGTTGCGCCTCGTCAAGACCGTCACGTTCGAGGGCGTCGAACCCGTCAGCGTGGCGCAGCAGGACCCGACTAAGGACATCGCGACCTTGTCGGTCGTCTTCCCCGCCGAGGCCAAGAGCGGCGAGGTCGTCCTGACGCTCCTGTCGGGCCTGGAGGTCGGCGCGGGTGAGCTCACGGCCCTGCTTCCCACGGCCGCACTCGCCGACACCACCAAGCTCTATGCCGTTGGCGACACCGTGGTCATCGGGGGCTCGAACCTCGACCTGGTTGCCGGCGCGGCGTTCACCACCGACGTGGCCGACACTCTGGAGCTTGTGACTAGTGCCGACGGCGCCTCGCTCAAGCTCGTCGTCTCCAGGGCCGCAAAGAGCGGCGACATCACGCTCTCGCTGGCCAATGGCGACGAGATTACGGTCGGGGGCTTCAAGACCCTCAAGCCCGTCTTCACGTTCCCCGCGTCCGCCACTCCGCTCGACAAGCTGACGGTGGAGTCCACCCTGGCCGAGAGGGTCGTCAAGGTCTTCTTTGGCGAGATTGAGGCCGAGGCGACTGGCAATGGTGCCAGCTTCACGGTGCAGGTGCCGCTCGACGCCAAGACTGGCGCTGTCAAGTACGCCATGGACAATGGCGAGACGTTCAACGTGACTGACAATTTCACGGTCAACAACTACACGTTCTGCGCAGTCAAGGATTACGACGAGGACCAGGTCACCACTGTCGGCAACTTGCTTAAGTGGCAGGTCAAGAACGGTGCTAACCTCACCGACGTCAAGCTCAATGGCAAGAGCACCGGCTACGTCCTTTCGGGCGACATCCTCTTTGTCAATGTCGGGCAGTCTGTTGGCAAGCAGAGTGTTGTCCTGGTGTCTGGCGACACGGAGGTTTCGTATTACGCCAATGTCGTCGGCCAGGGTCTTGTAGAGACTGTTGTCTACGACATTCCCTTTGAGGTCAAGAATTGGAGCGGTTTCAATTTGCCGGTCGAATTCCCCATTGACGAGATGCCTGCCGGCTACAAGATTCGCATCCGAGTCTCAAAGGCGGACACGGACCTGCAGGTCATGGACGGCTATTGGGGCATGGGTTCCTCGTGGGCCATCAGCGACAACAACAAGAAGAACAACATTCTCATCGCCAAAGATGACCTCGCTGCCGGCTATGTCGATATCGACCTTTTCGATTGGATAGGCGGTGACGGAAGCGCTCGCTACTTCCAAGACGAGAACGGTGATAAGTGGTGGGATGGCACGATGATGTTCAACGCCGACGGCGTCATCATCTCCTCCGTTTCATACATTGTCGATTACTCCGC
>CAYZUH010000023.1:0-38145 GCA_964481855.1 uncultured Marinilabiliaceae bacterium | reverse complement strand
AAAGTAACCGCGGCAGGTCGAGAGACGATACGCGGAGGGCGGGAGATTTCCAGATCTCCCGCCCTCTCTTTTTGTTTTTGCGCTTGTGGAGATTTCTATGAATGGTGTGCTGTCCGTAATGTCCAAACGCGGCCACGACGAGGACTATCACAGTGTCCTGTCGCATATCTTGTAGACGAGTCTGTGTTCCCTGTTATTCGTCTCGGCTGTGATGTATGAATCGGTAGTGTTATGCGTAAAAAATCAGCCCCCACGGCGCTTTTGCGCCGTGGGGGCTGTGTTTGGCCAATTCGGGGTCCTACGCCTTGCGGTAGTCGGCGAGGCTCTCCTCTTGGAATTTGCGGATAAAGGTCATGTGCTTCTCCACCTCCGCCTCGGCGAGGCGGATGAAGACGCGCGCCGAGGTGCCGAACATCTCCGGGGCCTTGTCGGCGTCGTGGAGGATGAGGTAGCCCATGATTGTGTAGGCCGTCATCTCGTAGAGGCGGCGGGACGCGAGGTCGAGAAGCTCCTGGTTCTTCGTCTCCACAACCTGGTTGACGGCCATCTGCGTCTTGTCGGCCATGTCCTTGAGCTTGTTTTTGAACGCGTCAAGCTCCGGCATGACCGGCACCTGGTCATACTCGGCAATCTTGTTGGCGTAGAATCCGCTCGTCACGTAGCGTATGGCGGCGACGACCTGCAGCTGCGTCGTGCCCTCGTAGATGGAGGTGATGCGCGCGTCGCGGTAGATGCGCTCGCACTTGTACTCCTTCATGAAGCCCGATCCGCCGTGGACCTGGATGCAGTCGTAGGTGTTCTGGTTGGCGAACTCCGAGCCCATGCCTTTGGCCAGCGGGGTGAAGGCGTCGGCCAGCTTGGCGAACTTCTTCTGCTCCTGCCTCTCTTCGGGGGTCAGCTTGCGCTCCTTGGCTATGTCGTCCAGAGCCTTGTATACGTCGACGAAGCGCGCCGTCTCATAGAGCAGTGCGCGGCTGGCGTCGAGCTTGGCCTTGATGGTCGAGAGGAGGTCGGCCACGGCGGGGAACTCTATGATGGCCTTGCCGAACTGGCGGCGGTCTTTGGCGTAGGCCAGGGCCTCGTTGTAGGCGGCCTGGCTGATGCCGACGCCCTGGGCCGCTATGCCGAGGCGGGCGCCGTTCATCAGGGCCATGACATATTTGATGAGGCCCAGCTTGCGGTCGCCGCACAGCTCGGCGTGGGCGTTCTTGTAGACAAGCTCGCACGTGGGCGAGCCCTTGATGCCCATCTTGTTCTCTATGCGGCGGACGTCCACGCCGCCCTGCCTCTTGTCATATATGAACATCGAGAGGCCGCGGCCGTCGCGCGTGCCCTCCTCCGAGCGCGCCAGGACGAGGTGGATGTCCGAGTCGCCGTTGGTTATGAAGCGCTTCACGCCGTTGAGCAGCCAGCACCCGTCGGCCTCGCTGTATGTTGCCTTGAGCATGACGCTCTGCAGGTCGGAGCCGGCGTCGGGCTCGGTCAGGTCCATGCTCATCGTCTCGCCGGCGCACACGCGCGTCAGGAAGCGCATCTTCTGGTCCTCGTTGCCAAACTCGTAGAGCGTCTCGGCGCAGTCTTGCAGGCCCCAGAGGTTCTCGAAGCCGGCGTCGGCGCTGCTCACCATGTCGGCGGCCATGATGTAGGGGACTATGGGGAAGTTGAGGCCGCCGAAGCGGCGCGGCATGGCCATCCCCATCAGGCCCGCCTTGCGCGTGGCGTCGAGGTTGGCGCTCGTGCCGGGGGCGTAGGAGACGCGCCCGTTCTCGCACTTGGGCCCGTCGTGGTCCACACCTTCGGCGTTGGGGCCGACGACCTCGCCGCAAAGCTCGCCCACGATGTCGAGGACGCGGTCGTAGTTGTCCATGGCGTCGTCGAAGTCCTGGGGGGCGTAGTCGAACTTGTCCTTGTCGGCGAAGCCGCGCTCCTTGAGCTCGACTATGCGCTTCATGAGGGGGTGCCCGAGGTGATATTTGAGCTCGGGCGTCTCGCTATAATAGTTGGCCATTGTCTCTCTCCTACTTGCTGTTTTTCTTGTAATACTTAATCATCTTGGGGACGACCTCCTCGACGGTGCCGGTGATGACGTAGTCCGCAATCTTGTTGATGGGCGCCTCGGGGTCGGAGTTGATGGAGATAATCATCGAGCTGTCCTGCATCCCCGCAATGTGCTGAATCTGGCCCGAGATGCCGCAGGCTATGTAGAGCTTGGGCCGGACTGTCGTGCCGGTCTGGCCAATCTGCCTGTCGTGGTCAGCCCAACCGGCGTCGACCGCGGCGCGGCTGGCGCCGACCTCGGCGTGGAGCTCTTTGGCAAGCTCGAAGAGCATGGCGAAGCCCTCCTTGGACCCGACGCCGTAGCCGCCGGCCACGACGATGTTTGCGCCGCCCAGGTTGTGCTTGGCGGCCTCGACGTGGCGGTCGATGACCTTGACCACGTAGTCCGACGCGGGGACGTACTTGGCCACGTCGTGGCGCACCACCTCGCCCTTGTAGTTCTCGTCGAGGACCTCCATCTTCATGACGCCGTTGCGCACCGTGGCCATCTGAGGCCGGTGCTCGGGGTTGACTATGGTGGCTATGATGGAGCCGCCGAACGCCGGGCGAATCTGGAGCAGCTGGTTGTCGAAGTGCTTGTTGACCTTCTCGGCGCCCTGCGCCACCTTGAGGTCGAACTCGCCAATCTCCAGCTGGGTGCAGTCGGCGGTGAGGCCCGAGCCCAGGGCCGACGAGACGCGCGGGCCCAGGTCGCGGCCTATGACCGTGGCGCCGAGCAGGCATATCTGCGGCTTCTCCTCCTTGAAGAGGTTGACGACGGCCGACGTGTGGGGCAGGGTGGTGTAGGGCGACAGGCCCTCGGCGTCGAAGACGTGGACGCGGTCCACGCCGTAGGGCAGGACTTGCTTCTCGACGCCGTCGAGGTTGTGGCCAATGCATACGCACTCCAGCTTCACGCCGAGCTCGTTGGCCAGTTTGCGGCCCTTGGTCAGGAGTTCGAGGCTGACGCTCGCTACTTTGGCTCCCTCCAGCTCGCAATATACGAATACGTTGTTCATCTCTTTTTCTTTCGTGTGGGGTTGTGGTTAGCCGATGGTGCTGTTGGCGATGAGCTCGCCCATGAGGGCGTCGATGTCGGCGTCGCTGCCGCTGAGCTTCTTGCTCTCCTTGGCCGTGAAGACGATGCTCTTGACGGTCTTGACCATCGTCGGCGAGCCCTTCATGCCTATCTGCTCCGGGTCGGCGGCGATGTCGGCGGCGCCATACTGGTGGATGGCCAGGTAGGGGCGCGCGGCGTAGAACGCCTTTTGGGCGTCGTCGGCCAGCGCCTCAATCTCCTTGTCGGTCTTGGCCCGCTTGTGCTTCATGACGAGCTTGGCGTTGCGCGAGCGGCAGGGGGCCGCCGAGCCGTTGACGGTGACGACGAGCGGCAGCGGGGCCTCGACGGTCTCCACGCCGCCGTCTATGTGGCGGCGGATTGTCGTCTTCTTGCCCTCCAGGGCCATGATCTCCTCGGCGTAGGTCACCTGCGGCAGGCCGAGCTTCTCGGCCACCTGCGGGCCCACTTGCGCCGTGTCGCCGTCGATGGCCTGACGCCCGCAGAGAATCATGTCGAAGCCGGCCAGCTTCGTCCTGATGGTCTGCGCCAGCGAGTAGCTCGTGGCCAGGGTGTCGGCCCCGCCCAGGGCGCGGTCGGTCAGCAGGACGGCCTCGTCGGCGCCGCGGTAGAGGCTCTCGCGGAGGACGTCGGAGGCCTTGGGCAGGCCCATGGTCAAGACGGTTATCGTCGTGCCGGGGTTGGCGTCCTTGATGCGGAGCGCCTGCTCCAGGGCGTTGAGGTCTTCGGGGTTGAACACGGCGGGCAGTGCCGCGCGGTTCACCTTCCCGTCGGGCGTCATGGCGTCGGGGCCGACGTTGTGCGTGTCGGGCACCTGCTTTGCGAGGACGATGATTTTGTATCCCATTATGTCGTCTTATCTTGTTGGGTGAATATTTTTTAAGTGCTGGTGACAAAATTACTCTTTCCGCCCGAAATAGGAAAATGGCGGGGGTGCTAAACGTTGGTCTTTAAACCAATTATGCCGGCTATTTGTCGATGCCCCCCCCGGCACAGCGACGCTCGCTCGGGCGGCGCAAGGCGGGCGTTGCCCGGGGCGGGCGGGGGGGGGGATTAAGGTGAAGCTATTTTCTCATGATGAGGTCGAAGCGGGGCGCTCTTGTAGTTTGTCACCACGATGTGCGACGCCGAGGCCTTGAAGCGGTTGCGTATGTTCACGGCGTAGCTCTTGGCATACTCGTCGACAATGCGGCCGCCATAGAGCTCCGTGGTCAGCGGCGTGCGGCCGATGACCATCAGCGCCCGGCAGGGCAGGTTGGCGAAGTCGGAGGCCAGGCGGCGGTGGCTCTCCTCGTCGAAGCCGTCGCGGTATTGCTCGTTGCCGTAGTCGGAGAACGTGCAGTCGTAGGGCGGGTCGAGGAAGACGAAGTCGTCGGGGCGGCACAGGCCGAAGACGTCGCTGTAGTCGGTGTTCATCAGCGTGGCGCGGCGTAGCAATGCGCTGTGCCCCTGCGTCACGGCCTGGGTGTTGAGGCGGGCGTAGCGCCCGAACGGCACGTTGTATTCGCCGCGCGAGTTGAAGCGAATCATGCCGGAATAGGCCGTCTTGTTGATGAAGTAGTAGAGCGCGGCGTCGGAGTATTCCTTGTGCGCCAGGCCGTTATACATCGAGCGGAGGCTGTAATAGAGTTCCTCGTTCTTGTCTTCCACTCGCTCATGCTGGCTATCCCTCTTCCGTTGGTCAAATTCGCCGCGGTTTCGGGTGTAGGCCTGTTCCAGCTCGTCGAGTTCATGCCGCAGTCGCGCGAAGTCGCCGCGCACGCCGCCGTAGAAGCCCATGAGCTTGGCGTTCACGTCGTTCACTATGGCCTCCGTCGGCTCCAGGAAGAAGAACAGCGCCCCGCCGCCCAGGAACGGCTCGACATACCGCCCGCCGAAGCGGGGCAGGTGGACGGCGAGGTGCCCAATCTCCTTGGCCTTGCCGCCCCTGTATTTAATCATCGGCTTCATGGCGGGTCAGTTGCGCCTCCGGAACTCGCTCAGCACTATGGCCGTGGCAATCGAGACGTTGAGGCTCTCGCTAGTCGGAGTCCCGGCGGGATAGTTGGGGATGAGGAGCTTGCGCCCCACGAAGCCCGACAGGCGCGGGGCTATGCCGTGGCCCTCGTTGCCCATGAGGATTATGCCGCTGCGCGGCAGGGGGGTGGAGTATATGTCCTCGCCCTCCAGGTACGTCCCGAAGACCGGCGCGCCCTCGCCCTCGGCGTTCTGGCGGAGCCATGTGGCGAGGTCTGCGTAGCACACCCCGACGCGGCATAGCGCCCCCATCGTGGCCTGGACGGCCTTGGGGCCGAAGACGTCGGCGCAACGGTTGGAGCACACTATGGAGCGGACGCCGAACCAGTCGGCGGTGCGGACAATGGTGCCGAGGTTGCCGGGGTCCTGGATGTCGTCGAGGGCCACGATGAGCGTCTGCGCGTCGGCCCGGGGCGGGGGGGCGTCGGGCTTGCGGAAGATGCCGATAATCTCCGTCCGCGTCTGTAGCGACGACACCTCGCCGAGCTCCTCCACCGACGCCTCGGCGGTCTCCACGCCCGCCGTCAGCCGGCCAAGCTCGGCGAGCCTCTCGGCTGTCCCCGCCACGTAGGCGCACCCCATGCCGCCGCGGAGCAGGTCGCCCACGGTCTTGCGCCCCTCGGCCACGAAGAGGCCCTCGGCGTCGCGCCTTCTCTTCTGCTCCAGGAGGCGGAGCGTCTTGCGTTTGTTCTGACTAATCATCACGCTAAGATAAGCCCATCGGCGCAAAAAATCTAATTTTGTGGCGTGCACACTAGGAAGACATACCGTCGGCGCTTTGCCGTGGCGTGGCGCGCCGTGTCGGTCGTGGTGCCGATGCTCCTCTTCTCCTGCTCGCTCACGAAGCACGTGGCCGACGACGAGCTGCTGCTCGACAGGGTCCACGTGTCGGGCGACCTGGGGGGCGTGTCCGAGGCCGACCTGGAGGCCTACCTCCGCCAGCAGCCCAACGCGCGCTTCCTGCACCTGTGGCGCATAGGCCTCGGCGTGTACTCGCTCTCGGGCGAGGAGGACAACGGGATGAACAGGTGGCTCCGGCGCATCGGACATGAGCCGGTGGTCTACAGTGAGGAGCTGACGCGGCGCACTGCCGAGCAGTTGCGGTTCTACCTCATGTCGAGGGGCTACTATGACGCCGCGGTGGCCGACACCATGGTCGTGACGGGCGACAGGCGGTGCGAGGTGACATATGCTGTCCGCGCCGGCAAGCCCTACGTCATACACTCCCTCTCGCGCTCCGTCCCGGCGGGCGAGGTGGGCGAGATTGTCATGGCCGACACCGCCAACTCGCTCCTGCGCGTCGGCGCCGTCTTCGACTCCAACGTCCACGACGACGAGCGCGAGCGCATCGCCAGGCTTCTTCAGGAGCGCGGCTACTACTTTTTCGGCAAGGACTACGTCTACTTCGTGGCCGACAGCGCGGGGCTCGACCACGCCGTGCGCGACAGCCTTGTCGTGCTCAATGCGCTCGGGGGGGACGACAAGCGCTCCCTGGCGCCCCACCGCAAGGCCGTGGTCGACTCCGTCGCCATCTTCGTCGACCAGCCGGGCGGAGCGGCCGCCGACACGGCGCGGGCCGTCGTCACGGACTCCATAGCGCCCGGCGTCTCCGTCTCCTATTCGGGCCGGAAGCCTTTCCGCGACGACCTGCTCGTCAACTCCTGCTTCGTCGTGCCGGGCTCCGTCTACAAGCTGTCCGACGTCGAGCTGATGCGCGGCCGCCTGGTCTCGCTCAAGGCCGTACGCCAGGCCTCGTTCTTTTTCGCCGAGACCGACACGGCGCGCAACGCCGCCGACAGCGTCGTCCACATGGAGTGCATAGGCAGGCTCCAGGCCAACAAGAGGCAGAGCTTCGGCTTCGACGTCGAGGGGACGAACTCCAGCGGCAACCTGGGCGCCGCCGTGGCCTTGCGCTACGCCCACTCCAACGTCTTCCGTGGCGCCGAGGCCCTGAGCCTCAAGACGCGCCTGGCGTCGCAGAGGCAGACGGCGGCGAGCGGCAAGAGCGACTTCTACACGCTCGAGGCCGGGGCGGAGGCCACGCTCACGTTCCCATTCATGATCGCCCCCATCTCGTCGCTCCACATATACAAGCGCCACAACCCCAAGACTCTCTTCACGATATCCTACGACTACCAGCGGCGACCCGAGTTCACGCGCAACGTCCTGGCCACCCGCATGACCTACACCTGGAGCGGCTCGGCCTATTCGCAGCACTCGCTCACGCCCGTGGAGTTCAACATTGTCCGGATTCCGAACATCGACGGCGGCTTCCAGCGATACATCGCCGGGACGTATCTCCAGTACGCCTACACCGACCACTTCATCATGTCGCTAGGCTACACGCTGGCGTTCAACCAGCAGCGCGTGCGCCGCAATCAGAGCGGGGCCTATCTGCGCCTCGGCGTCGAGACGGCCGGCAACCTGTTGCGCCTCGCCACGCGCAACCAGGTGGCCGAGGGCGGATTCCGCAAGCTGTGGGACATCCGCTTTTCGCAATATGTCCGCACGGAGGCCGAGTTCCGCTACCAGGCCGTCGACCTGCTGGGCAACAACACCGTGGTGCGCCTCTTCGGCGGCGTGGGCGTCCCCTACGGCAACTCCGTCATGCTCCCTTTCGAGAAGAGCTTCTTCGTCGGCGGTGCCAACTCCATCCGCGCATGGCCCGTCAGGGGGCTCGGCCCGGGGCAGCAGCGGACGGACTCCTCGCTGCGCTACCACAACCAGATTGGCGACATCCGCCTGGAGGCCAACGCCGAGTACAGGTTCAAGATAATATCGGTCTTCGAGGGGGCGGCCTTTGTCGATGCCGGCAACATCTGGATGCTCAACCGGGGCCACAACGACTCCGACGCCGTCTTCTCCACACGCTTCTTGCGGCAGATGGCGCTCGGTGCGGGGCTTGGCGTGCGCCTCAACTTCGACTATTTCGTCTTCCGCGTCGACGTGGCATACAAGCTCCGCGACCCGCAGGCCGAGGGAGACCGATGGGTCGTCAAGGGGCCTTTCGGTGGCGACAAGATGGCGTGGAATTTCGCCATCGGCTACCCTTTTTGACCGCCCATCCCTCTTTTTTTACTTCGGTGGCTTTTGCGGGTCTTTGTGGGTGAGGCGGAGGCGATTCGGGTCTCCCGCCGGCGAACAAACATAAAAAGAATCAGACCAATGCCCCCCCCCATGCGCTCCATCCTTTTGGCCGTCTTCTGCTGCCTGGCCCCGATTGTCTCCAACGCCCAACGTAAAGTCGGCGGCCGCGTCTTCGACGGGGAGAGCCGCCAGCCGCTCGCCGGGGCCACGATTGCCATGACGCCCGACGGCGGTGGCCGCCCTAGGGCCGTGGCGAGCGACGCCGAGGGGCGGTTCGAGATGGAGGGTCTCGGCGAGGGGCGCTACGAGGTGATGGTCAGCTTCATGGGCTACCGCCCAGACACCCTGCATGTCTCCGCCGGCAACGCCGATGTCGACTTGGGGCGGATTGCCCTGGAGCCCGTCAGCAAGGAGCTTGGCGAGGTTGAGGCCGCGGTGGTGGTCAGGAGGCAGGAGCAGAGGGGCGACACGACGATTTTCAACGCCGCGGCGTTCAAGGTCAACCCCAACGCCACGACAGAGGACCTCATCAGGAAGATGCCCGGGATGAAGGTGAAAGACGGGAGCATAGAGCACGGCGGCGAGAGGGTCAGAAAGGTGCTTGTCGACGGCAAGGAGTTCTTCGGCGACGACCCCATGATTGCCGTGCGCAACATCGACGCCAGCATGGTCGACAAGATTGAGGTCTTCGACAAGCAGAGCGAGCAGAGCCAGTTCACGGGCTTCAACGACGGCAACGAGGAGCGGACGCTCAACATCTTGACCAAGACGGGGGTGAGAGGCGCGCGCTTCGGGCAGCTCTTCGGCGGCTATGGAACGGACGGTTTCTACGAGGCCGGCGTCAACGTCAGCTCCACGACCGACGTCCACAGGGTCTCGCTACTGGGCGGGCTCAACAATGTGGGCAAGATGGGCTTCGCGGCTTTCAACGGCGGCGGCGGCGGGGCGGCCGCGGGTGACAACCGCGTGGCGTCGGGCGGGGTCAACTACGTCTTCAGCCGCGAGAAGAGGCTGAGCGTCGAGACGAGCTACTTCTTCAACCGGCGGAAGACGCACGCCGAGAGCCAAAGCCATCAGGAGTACTTCCGGGAGAGCGACGCGGACCCCTTGCGAGTCTACGACAGTCGGAGCGAGAGCGACAACAGCAGCGAGGGCCACCGTGCCAACTTGAGGCTCAAGTGGGACATCGACACCATCAACTCGATTGTCTTCGCGCCCCGGTTCAATTGGCAGGGTGGCGAATCCCGGGCTTTTAGCGGGGGCGAGGACGCCTCTGGCGGGCAGCTGTTCCGCTCCACGGGGCGCACGTCCGACAGCGACTCGCGGAGCTGCTCCGTCGGCGGGGACCTGACGCTGAGGCACCGGTTCTCAGCCCCCCGGCGCACCATATCGCTGCGTCTCGGCTCCAACGTCAGCAGCTCCGACTCCGACGCCAACTCGCTCAACGCCCTCCGCAGTCGCCCTGGCGGCTTGGCGGCCGACACCGTCGCGCAGGAGCTTACGACAAGCCAGAAGACCGAGAGCGACAGCCGCTCAACGTCGGTCTCCGCGAGGCTCGCCTACACAGAGCCCCTGGGCAGACATCTCGCGCTCCAGGCCGCGTATTCGGCGCAGGTCTCGCTCAGCTCCAACGACAGGCGCGTCCGGGTCGACAGCGCTGACGCCGTGGGCCCTGCCGCGCTGTTCGCCGACTACCGCTTCGCCGAGCTGCTGAGCAACAAGAAGAGCACGCGCTACACCACGCACCGGGCCGGCCTGGACCTCAACTTCAGCCGCGGGCGAGACTTCAGGGCCTCGGTGGGGCTCGACGTGCAAGGCGCCGTCCTCGACGGCGACCAGACATACCCCATAGAGTTCGAGACGCGCCGCTCCTTTTTCAGCGTCATGCCGACGGCCGAGCTGCACTATCGGAAAGACCGCACGACGAACCTGAGGTTCACATATCGCACCAGCTCGTCGGCACCGAGCGTGAGCCAATTGCAGAACGTGGTGGACGTGAGCGACATCCGCCGATATGGCGGCGGCAACGAGAGCCTGAGGCAGAGCGTGACGCACTCGCTGAGGCTCCATGGGGCGGCGAACAGCCCGGAGACGAGCCGCTTCGCTTTCGTCATGGCGAGCATGCAGGTCACGTCGGACTACATCGCCACGGCCAGCTACATCGCCACGGCCGATTCGGTCATCGACCACGGCATCGTCTTGCCCGCGGGGACAGAATACGTCAAGCCCGTCAACCTGGACGGGAGCATGTCGGCCAACGTCAACGTCAACGGCTCCACGCCCGTAGGGTGGCTCGGGAGCAACCTCAACGCCAACGTCGGCCTCAGCGTCTCCAAGAGGCCCGGCCTCTACAATGGGGCGAGGGTGACAAGCAGGACGTCGGCGTTAAGCTTGGGACTGAACCTGGGAAGCAGTTTCAGCGAGAATCTCGATTTCAATGTCGGGTATGACGCGTCATACAATGTGGTGAAGAGCACCATGGCGGCCGAGACGGACTACAACTACTACCGCCACGCGGCGAGGGCCAGCGTCAGCTGCAACTTTTTCAGTCAGCACTTTTTCGTCGGCTCCGACATCCGCCACAATTTCACGAGCGGCATGGAGAATTTCGACAGCAACTACCTCACGTGGAACGCCGAGGCGGGCGGGCGTTTCTTCAAGGGCAACAGGGGCGAGCTCCGTCTGCGCGTCAACGACATCTTGAACAACTCCGAGAGCCGCAGCCGCTCAGTGCAGGACGCTAGCGTCGTCACGAGTTCGAGCAACGTCATCCGCCGCTACGCCATGCTCACCTTTGTCTATAGGATTCGCTCCACGCAGGGGGGCGACGGTCGGCATTTCGGGCCGGGCAGGGGCGGCGGCCCTGGCGGGAGGCCGCCGGGAGGCCGTCCTCCAGTGCCTATCCGATGATGTTGACCTCCGGGGTGAGTGCTATGCCGAACCGCCCCGCCACGTCCGAGGCGACGGCCTCGCAGAGGCGCATGATGTCGCCGCCCGTGGCTCCGCCAAGGTTCACCAGCACCAGGGCCTGGCGGCTGTGGACCGCCGCGCGGCTCATGCTTCTCCCTTTCCACCCGCACTGCTCAATCAGCCACCCGGCGGGGATCTTCACCCGCCCGTCGGGCAGCGCGTACTGCGGCATCCCGGGGTGCGCCGCGCTCAGCTCTTGCGCCTTTGCGCCGTCCACTTCGGGGTTCTTGAAGAAGCTACCGGCGTTGCCTTGCTCCTTTGGGTCGGGCAGTTTCGCGCCGCGAGTGGACAGCACGGCGGCGCGGACGTTGGCGGGCGTGGGGCCGCCAAGGGCCTCCACGGCGCCGCGCAACGCCCCGTAGTCGAGCTTGGGCCGCGCTTGGCGGCTCAGGCGGAACGTCACGCTCGTGATTACGGCCCGCCCGCGCAGCTCGCGTTTGAAGACGCTGTCGCGGTAGCCGAAGCCGCAGTCGCCGTTCGCAAGGTGGAAGAGGGGGGCCCGGGGCTCAATCAGCACGCCGTCGGCCGACTCTATCACGTCTCGCGCCTCAGCGCCATAGGCCCCGATGTTCTGCACCGGGGCCGCGCCGACGTTGCCGGGAATGCCCGACAGGTTCTCGGCGCCGCAGAGGCCGGCGTCGACGCTCCACGCCACAAAATCGTCCCACGCCACGCCGGCGCCGACGCGCACCAGGACGTCGGCGCCATCCTCCCCGACAATGTCCACGCCGCCCATGAGGGGGCGGACGACGGGGCGCTCTATGTCGCCCATGAACAAGACGTTGCTGCCGCCGCCGAGAATCAGGGGGGGCGTCGGCGTGTCTGTCTCCCGCAGCCACTCCCGAAGCTCTTCGGCGTTGTCGAAGTCGAGCATCTCCCGCGCCTGGGCGTCTATCCCGAACGTGTTGAACTCGCGCATCGATATGTTTCTTCTCCTCTGCATCCTGTTTCCGTTTTTTCTTGTGGGCAAAGGTAGGGCAAAAGCACCGATGTTTGTCGGGCTATTTCCATGGCCCGCGGCCCCTCCGCCACCGGCCCGCGCCGCGCCCTGTCGCCATCCCGGTTGACTATTCCGGCGTTTTTCGATAACTTCGCCCCCGGCGTTCCCTCTCTATGGTGGCGGGCTTGCCTTGAAGCGTATGGATTATAAGAGTTTCGTCGGCGACGTTCGCCGGTTCATCGACAGTGGGGAGTGGCGAGGCGGTGGCGGCGAGGGCCGCCGCGTGCGCTCGGCGCTCCGGGTCTTGCGCATCGTCGCCAAGACCATAAGCGAGTTCATGGAGCAGAAGGCCATGGTCCGGGCTTCGGCACTGACCTACTACACCCTGCTGTCGCTCGTCCCGGTCCTGGCCCTGGCTTTCGCCATCGCCAAGGGCTTTGGCCTGGAGGGCCTGCTGACGGGCTACATTCGCGGCAATGTGGCGTCGGCCGACTTGGCGGACTACGTGCTGACCTTTGCCGGCAGCGCCCTCGACAACGCCAAGGGCGGGCTCATTGCGGGTGTCGGCGCCGTCATGCTGCTCTACTCGGTGTTCAAGTTGCTCAACAACATCGAGGCGGCGTTCAACGCCATGTGGTGCGTCAAGTCCTCGCGCTCCATGGTGCGCAAGCTGACCGACTATGTGTGCATCATGCTCTTCGGCCCCATATTGCTCCTCGTGGCCATGAGTGCCAACATCGTCTTGCGCTCTTCGCTCAAGAGCTATCTGAGCGGTGAGCTGTCTCCCCTGCAAGACGTCTTGATGGAGTTCGTGCCCCTCCTGTTCATGTGGGCTGTCTTCTCCCTGCTCTACCTGGTCATGCCCAACGCCAAGGTGAGGCTCTCGTCGGCAATCATCGCCGGTGTCGTCACCGGGACGATATTCCAGGCCGTCCAGTGGGTCTACATCACGTTCCAGGTGGGGGTGAGCAACGCAGGCGCCATCTATGGCAGCTTCGCTTTCCTGCCGCTGCTCCTGGCGTGGCTGCAGCTGACGTGGACCATAGTCCTGGCCGGTTGCAAGATTGCGTTCTCAGTCCAGAATGCGAGCAAATATGACATGGCGACCGGGCCGGTGACTCCCAGCGCCAGGCTTCAGCGGACGCTCTCGCTTCTAGTCATGCGCCGCACCGTCGAGGCTTTCGGGCGCGGCGAGAGGCCTAGCGGCATAGAGTTGGCGAACGATTTGGGGATGGACCGCCCCCTCTTCTTCCAAATTGTCGAGAGGCTTTGCGACGCGGGGCTCCTGGCCGAGGTCAAGACCGACGAAAAGGCGGAGCGGACTTTCATCCCGGGATGCGACGTGGCGAGGCTCACGCCAAGGCTCATATGCTCAAAGGTCGACGCCCTTGGCGACGACGACAAGATTCACGTCGAGCGGACCGAGGAGTTCGAGAGGTCGGAGCGCGAGGTGGACTTGTGGAGCCAGCAGCCCGGCTCGTGAGAATATATTATGCCGACGGCCTGGAGCAGCGAGTAGACCACCGTGGAGCCCGCGAACTTCATGCCGCGGCGGCGCAGGTCGGCCGAGATGGCGTCTGACAGCGGCGAGGTCGTCCTGCCCGTCTCGTAGATTGTCTTGCCGCCGCACGACGCCCAAAGATACTTGTCGAAGGAGCCGAACTCCGCCTGTAGCGCGAGGAATGCGCGCGCGTTGACCACGGCGGCCCGCACTTTCTGCCGATTGCGGATTATGCCGCGGTCTTGGCACAATTCGTCAATCCTGGCTTCGGAAAACTGGGCGACGCGACGTGCGTCGAAACCCTCAAAGGCCCGGCGGAACGCCTCGCGCTTGTTCAGCACGCACTCCCACGACAGGCCGGGCTGGAATGTCTCCAACAGGAAAATCTCATAGAGCCGGGCGTCGTCGTGCAGGGCCACGCCCCACTCCGTGTCGTGGTACGCCACATAGGCGGGGTTTGAAGTGTTGCACCATCGGCAACGCGGCTTTTCGTCTTTCGTCTCCATGCTTTGCAAAGGTAGGAAAAGGGCCGGGGCCGGCATCCGCCCCTTGGGGCGAATGCCGGCCCCGGCTCCTTACTTCGTGTCTCCGAGCGGGCGGGTGTCGCGGGCCGATGCGCCAGCGGCGGCCGGTGGCGCTAGAGGCTCCGCCAGCCCATGAAGAGGCGCGTGGCCTCGGCGGAGTGGTGGTCCATGAAGATGCTCTTGCCGGTGTCGAGAGTGCCGATGGCGGTCATCTCGTCTTCCGAGAGCGTGAAGTCGAAGATGTCCATGTTCTGCCTCATGCGCTCCTCGTGGGTGGACTTCGGGATTATGATGACGTCGCGTTGGAGCATCCAGCGGAGCGCCACCTGGGCCACGCTCTTGCCGTGGCGGGCCCCGATCTCGGTCAGCAGTGTGTTGGAGAAGAAGCCGTTGCGTCCCTCGGCCAGCGGGCCCCACGACATGGTGCGCGTCCCGAACTCGTCCATGATGCGCTGCTCCTCTACCTGTTGGCGGAAGACGTGGAGCTCAATCTGGTTCACGGCGGGGACAATCTCGGCGTTGCTGGCCAGGTCTATGAAGTGGTCCGGATAGAAGTTGCTCACGCCGATGGCGCGGAGCTTGCCCTCGCGGCAGGCGGCCTCCAGGGCCCGGTAGGCGCCGTAGCGGTCGCAAAAGGGCTGGTGGAGGAGCATCAGGTCGATGTAGTCCGTCCGCAGGGCGCGGAGGCTGGCGTCAATCGAGGCCTTGGCTTTCTCGTAGCCGTAGTTGGAAATCCACACTTTCGAGACCACGAAAATCTCCTTGCGGTCGATGCCGCTCTTGCGGATGGCGTTGCCGACGCCCTCCTCGTTGTGGTAGGCTTGCGCCGTGTCTATCATGCGGTAGCCGACGCGGAGGGCGTCGCCCACGCACCGCTCGCACTCCCCGGGCGTCACTTGATAGACCCCGTAGCCCAATTGCGGCATCTCTACGCCGTTGTTCAGTTTCACTGTCTCCATGATGCTTGAAATGTTTTTGTATGTCGCGAAGATAAGGCGTCGGCGGAGCCTGCGCGATACCTGTTTTACGGCGGCTATTACCAAGATTACGGAATCTGCCGGGACGCGGCGGCTATCCCATCCGCGCCGCCATGCCCCCCGCCGCCACGAACGCCGTGGTCCACGCCGCCTGGAAGTTGAAGCCGCCCGTGACGCCGTCTATGTCGAGAGCCTCGCCGGCAAAGAAGAGACCCGGATGCCTCTTGCTCTCCAAGGTCTTGGAGTCCACGCTTTGGAGCGAGACGCCGCCGGCCGTGACAAACTCGTCGCGGAACGGAGCGCGGCCGCACATGGGGGCGCGGAAAGAGGTGAGGGTCGAAGCCAGGCGGTTCAGGTCGCGCTTGCCAAGCTCATTCCACCGGCGGCAATGGTTGCCGCCCAAGGCCCGCGCTACGAGGAACTCCCACAGCCGCGAGGGCAGGGCGGCGGGGTGGGTGTTGGCCGCCATCTTGCGCGGCGCGTCTCCCGCCATCTTGCGCAGGTCGGCCAGGGCCTCGTCTGGCGTCTGCGATGTCCAGTTGACAATGAGGTCTGCCTTGTAGCCCGAGGCGTGGAGCTCGCGCGCGGCGTAGCTGCTCAGCCGCAGGGCCGCGGGGCCGCTCACGCCCCAGTGGGTCAGGAGCAGGTCGCCGCCGGCCTTGAGCTTTGTCCCGGCAATCGACAGTGTGGCGCGGCAGGCCACGGCCCCCATGAGGTCGTGGAGGCCCTCGTCGGCAATGGCCAGCGAGAAGAGCGACGGGACGGCCGGCACAATCTCGTCGGCGTCCAGCCCCAGCCATCCCGACGCGCCGCTTTGCGGCATCCCGCCGGCGCATATGGCCACGGCGTCGGCCGCGCCGAGGAGGCCGGGGGCGTCGGCGGCGGGGGTGCCGGTCCTCACCTCCACGCCTAGCCGCCGGGCGCGGCCTACTAGGCAGTCCACGATTGTCTGCGAGCTTTGCGACGCCGGGAAGACGCAGTGGTCGGGCTGCGCCACGAGGCGGACGCCGTGCGTCTCGAACCACTGGCGCGCATCGGCTGGGCCGAACTCGTGGAACAGGCGGCGCATCAGCCTGTGCCCTCTCGGATAGGCCTCCGAGAGGTCGCCGACGCCCTCGAAAGTGTTGGTGCAGTTGCACCGCCCGCCGCCCGACACCCGCACTTTGGCCAAAACGTCGCGCCCGCGCTCCATGATGACCACTTCCGCCGCCGGCCGCAACTCTTTCAGCCGTATGGCGAGGAAGAAACCGGCGGCGCCGCCGCCTACAATAATTGCTCTGCTTGTCGCCACGGCCACTACCACTCTATTGGTGAGCGTCCCGTCTTCGCCAGGTAGTCGTTGGCCGCGGCGAAGTGTCCGCAGCCGAAGAACCCGCGGTAGGCGGAGAGGGGCGATGGGTGGGGCGCCGTCAAGACCAGGTGGCGCGACTTGTCGATTAGCGCCGACTTGCGTATGGCGTATGACCCCCAGAGCATGAAGACCACGCCGCAGAGCGACCGGGACACGCGGCCTATGACGTTGTCGGTGAACGTCTCCCATCCGTGCCCCTGGTGCGAGCCGGCCTGGTGGGCGCGCACGGTGAGGGTGGCGTTGAGCAGCAGGACGCCTTGGCGGGCCCAGCGCGTGAGGTCGCCGTCGGTGGCCGCGGGGCGCCCCGTCTCCTCGCCAATCTCCTTGTAGATGTTGACGAGCGAGGGGGGGAGGCCGACGCCGCTTGGCACCGAGAACGACAGGCCCATCGCCTGGCCGTCGTTGTGGTAGGGGTCCTGCCCCAGGATGACGACCTTGACGTCTTCGGGTTTGCAGGCGTCGAAAGCGTTGAATATCAAGTTTGCGGGAGGGAACACTTTCGTCGTGGAATACTCTTGGCGGACGAAGTCCGTCAACGTCTTGAAATAGGGGGCGTCGAACTCCTCTTGGAGCATCCGTTGCCACTGTGGCGAGATTCTTACGTTCATCAGGGGGTCTGTTGCGAGGTTGTCGTTGTGGTGTCGGGCGGCGCGGCTTGCGCCGTGGTGTCGGCCGCCTCCGCCATCATTTGCGCCCGGCGGGCCATGTCGGCTTCGCGCCTCTCCTGCTCCGTGGCCTCGTCTTCGCCAATCTTGACGGCGAAGTTCGTGTTGGCGTCGAGGCCTTTCATGCCCTTGAAATATTCGGGCATGGGCTGCCCGGACAGCAGGTAGGAGTTGCGAAGCACCGCCATGCGCGTCATTAGCGATATCGTGTCGTTGTGAG
Source organism: uncultured Marinilabiliaceae bacterium (assembly GCA_964481855.1). Taxonomy (GTDB): domain Bacteria; phylum Bacteroidota; class Bacteroidia; order Bacteroidales; family Marinilabiliaceae; genus W3P20-009. The sequence goes on along the minus strand of CAYZUH010000023.1, from coordinate 20,779 downwards.
CCAGTTTCTGCGGGGTGACCTGGCGTTTCAGCTTGGCCGTGGTGATGTCCACGTCGAAGTCCGACGGCGTGCCGGCAATGTTCACGCCGGCCTTGAATGGCAGCGGGCTCTTCAGCACCGAGACGTGGTACTTCATGTTCATCTCCAGGTCTTGCGTGCCGCCCGCGGCCAGGCGGTATCGGTCTATGCTGACCACGAACGGCAGCACCTGGACCCTGCCCGAGTCGAGCAGGACGTTGAGCGACAGCGTGTCGATGACGTTGCGGTTCTTGTTCTTGAACATCAGTTTCTTGCCTATCTTGCGGAAGTCGTCGTTGTCCAGGAGCGTCAGCTTCTGCCCGTCGATGTGGATGGCGGCGCGGGCCGTCTCCACGACCACGCCCATGAGGCTGTCCAGCTCCAGTTCCGCCGCCACGTAGCAGTCGAGCTTGCCGCGCATGGGCTTCAAGATTGGCAGCAGCGAGTCCAGGCGCGTGGCCTGCGCCAGGGTCGCAATGTCGGTCTGCTGCCACCGGGTGGACAGGTTGGCCCTGGCCCTGCGGGCGTGCGGCCACGCCTTATATGCCAACGTCGTCACGGCCAGCGCGTCGCCAATCTTGAAGCTCAGGTTGGTCATGTGGGCGGCGCCGTCGCGGGTCTTCACAAGGCCGGAGATGTCGGTCAGCTCCATGCGGTCCCAGAAGAGGTGCTTGACCTTTGTCTCCATGTCCAGCTCCACAAAGCGGGGGACGAGAATCATGGTCGGGGGGATGTCGGGGCGGAAGAGCCGGGCGGTGTCGGGTGGCGCTACGGCCGAAGTGTCCAGCTCCGTCATCTTGGCTTGCGCTATGGTGGCGGAGTCCGTGACGATGGAGGCCATCAGCTCGTTGCAGTCTATGGTGTCCGCCGCCACATCCAGGCTTAACAGCCACGGCTTGCGCCGCTTGGGCGAGCTGAACGCGTTGCGGACGCGTCCGGAGACGCGGAGGTCGGAGCGCCCGGCCTTGACTTCGCAACCGTCGAAACAGACGGTGTCGCCGTCGACCGCCATGCGGAGGCCGCGGGTCTGGATGGGCAGGCGGAAGTGGGGCGTCTTGACCCCAATCTGCCCATACTCCAGCAGGCCCGTGGTGTGCCACACTGTGTCGGCCAGGGCCTTTTGCCCTCCCGAGATGTGGAGGCCGCGGACGAAAGCCCCATTGCCGACAACGCCGGCCAGGATGGTGTCTATGCGTATGTCGTGCGATATTTCGGCCAGGCGGGGGATGTCGGCCCTTGGCGCGATGCGGTCGTCGGTGCGGATGTTCTTGGCGAAGACGACGACGCTGTCGCCCCTGAAGAACACGCGGCTCACCTCGACTTGCCCCGTCAGCGGGACGACCTGCGTCGTGTCGGGGCTGAGGACGGAGCGCGCGCTGGCCTTGCCGCCGCGCACCCGCAGGTCCATTGTGCCGGCCTTGACGCGGAGGCTGTCCAGGACGCTGCTCACCTCTATGGTCTTGTCCGTCCGCATGGATATGTCGCCGTCGATGTCTATGTCCACGCCCGACGAGTCGTTGACAATCCGCATTCTCTCCACGCGCACATGCCCGTTGAGCTTGGCGTTGCCGTAGTTGCGGCGCGCGATGTCCTCCACGGCAAAGCGGGCGCTGAGGTCGGCGTCGACAACGCCGCTCATGGACGTGTTGTCGAACGGGATTACGCGCTGGAGGTTCTCCAGGTCTATGTGGGCTTTCACTTGGCAGTCCATGAGGGCTTTTGCCAGGAGGCGCGAGACGCGGACAACCGCCGAGACCTCGCTCTTGCCGCCCTTGAAGTGGAAGATGTCCAGGCTGACATATGACGAGTCGGGGATGCTCTTGTCTATCAGCATGTTGAAGTCGGCCGTGAGGTCGTCGATGGGTTCCGGGCGACCCTCATACTGCGCCTTGATGTGGTCCAAATATGCCTTTCCGCACACCACCGGCATCTCCGTCGCCGATGCCATCCCGCGGATGTAGCCTCTCAGGTCCACAGCGCCGTCCCTGATTTCCACGGGGCTGCTTATCAAGCTTTTGGGGATGGCGGCGAAGAGTTTGGAGGCGCTGGGCGAGCTGAGCGAGTAGTCGATGTTGACGTAGGCCCCGGAGCCGTCGGGGCGAAGCCATCCGTCCAGGTCTATGTCCGCCGCAGCCACTTTCATGCGCACGTCGCCAAGCTCGTAGCGCGCCGAGTCGGCGTCGAACGCCACGTTGCCGCTCAGTCCCAGGGGCATGTGCCGCAGGTAGCGCGTCGAGCGGTGGCCCACCGAGACCTTGCGGGTGTCGAGTTCCACCTTGGCGTCGAAATTGTCCACGGCGATGTCGCCGTCGGCGCGGAGGCTGAGGCTGTCGGCGAAGACGCTCACCTGGTCGGGGTGGCTGAAGTAGGCTATGCGGGCGTTGTTGACGACTATGTGGCGGACGCTCACGCGGGTGGCGGACGTCGAGGTGTCCGAGGGCGGGGTGGGGCGGAGGATGTCCCATGCGGCCCGGCCGGCGGAGTCCATCCTCAGGCGGAGGCGGGGGCGTTCCAACGCGATGAGGCCGAGCTTCAGCTCGTCGCTGTCGCTCAAGAGGTAGCGGGCGAGGTTCAGCCCGACGACTATGCGGTCAATCTGCGCCAGTGTGTCGCGCCGGGTGCGCAGGCTGTCGGCAATCGGGGCAACGCTGTCGGCGAGCATGGCGGCGGGCCTGTGGAACGCGTTGGTCACCACCACGCACGAGTCCAGCTTGACGCCAATGTAGGGGAACGAGGCGAAGATTGTCCCCTCGGCGTTGCCTATCGAGACCTCCGCGTCGAGATATTCGTGGGCGTAGGACTTGATGATGGGCATGAGGCGGCCGTTGGTCAGCACGATGTTCACGGCGGCCACGGCAAGGCCCAGGAGGAGCAGGGCCGCGCCCAAGAGCGCAAGCGCGATGCGGCAGATTGTACGCAATGCTTTGGATGTCATGTCTTTAGTCTGAATTGTATATCGAGACGAGCCACTCCACAATCTTTCGGCGGACTGTTTGGGCCGGCTCCGCGAAATGGTTGACGATTATGCAAAAGGCTGCCTCGTCGCCGTTTCTCAACGTCAGATACCCGGCGTAGGATACCACTCCCGACATTGTGCCGCTTTTCGCCCGGACGTTGCCCGCCAGGGGGGTCTTCCGGCCCATGTTGCCCCACGTCCCCTCGCGCCCCATGCGTGGCAGTGTGGAGATGAAGCTCTCGCGCTCCTCGGATTTGCTCATCGAAGACAGCATCCCCGCGACGTCGCGCGCAGACATGGCGTTGGACGGCGACAGCCCCGAGCCGTCGCGGAGGGTGGGGGAGACGCCGGCCTCGCGCTTCCAGAACTTCTCCACGATGTCCGCCCCGGTGTCCCACGACGCGCGCCGCGTGCCGCCCTGCGTGCTGAGGTGCAGGCACAGCGCGTCGGCGAAGAGGTTTATGCTGTGGAAGTTGGTCTGCCTGGCGATTTCGGCAATTGTGGGCGAGCGCAGGATGAGGAGCGTGGTGTCGGGGCGCGCGCCCGTCGTGACTCCCGTTTGCCCAACTCCGATGCGCGCCGCCCGGAGCAGTTCCGCCACTTTGTCGGCGTAGTGCATCTCGGGGGTCGGCATGGCCGAGCGCACGCGGAACGCGCCGCGCCCGCGGGGGATTTGTCCCGTGGCGCACCATGTCGACGGCCCGGCCAGGCAGACGTAGCACCGGTCGGCTTTGCCGTCGTAGGAGCGGACGCTGGTCTGGGGGCGCAGTCCGCCGACGCTGGGGACAATGGAGTCCAGTCGGCACTCCTCGCCTACGCCGCTCGGCGAGCTGAAGTAGAGGTCGGCCGTGTTGTCGTCCGCCATGACGACCGTGGGCGCCGCGCCGTAGTAGTTGCCCATGTCCTCCCAAAGCCTTTTGGGGCAGTAGGGGGCCTCGGGGCTTAGCGACATGTCCACCCTCACCGAGCGGAGCGTGTCGACGCCCAGGGAGCGCAACGACGCGGCGAGCGCGTCGGCGGCGTCGGCGAGGCGGGGGGAGCTGAAGAACCGCGAGTCCGTCGTGGGGTCGAACGAGCCCGCTATTGTCAAGTGGCGCCCCGCCGTGTCCGTCGTCAGTCCGAAAGCCGTCTCCAGGCGTGTCTGCGGGCCGAGGGCGCGCAGGGCGGCGGCTGTGGTGAAAATCTTCGTCACGGAGGCGGGCGTCAGTCGCCGGTCGGCGTCATGCTCGAAAATTGTCCGCCCTTTGCTCAAGTTGACCACGGCGGCGGACATCGAGGCGCCGCCGGCCAATTCTAGCGGGGTGGCGTCTTGCGGCATGGCCGTCGTGGCTGCCGACAGGGCCAACATCGTGATGGCTGCGCGGCGTGGCATGGGCGTGGCTATTGCATTTGCGCGTCGAGCGCCTCCTTCTGCCTCGCTCTGTGGAGCAGGTAGGCGAACATGGCCTCGGCCTTGGCCCTCTCGTCGGTCAGCTTCTGCGCCTCTTTGGCCGGGGCGGCCTCCAGGGCGTCGAGAGCTTTCGAGCACCACATCGAGGCCACCGCCGGGTCGTCTTCGCGCTCGTGCGACAGGGCCACGTTGAGCATGGCCCTCACGCGGTCGGCCAGGCTCTTCGACTCCGTCGCCACGCGGTTCCACAGGTTTGCCGCCTCGGCCCAGTTGCCGTTGTCCACCCACGCGGCGGCCGCCAGCATGTCGGCCGAGTTGGTGACGTAGAGGCTTCGGCGGACAGTCTGCCACTCGGGGACGAAGGCGTCGGCGTGGTGTCGGCCAGCGTTGTCCGCCTGCTCGGCATAGCGGGTGTGGAGCGGCGGGAGCTGGTTCGCCACGTTGAGCGGGTCGGGGTCGCAGGCCGTGAAGTGGAGCGTGTCGTGGCGGGCCTCGAGCGGGAAGCGGCTGCTTGCCGAGGCCACAAGCTCCATGCGCGTCGTGGTGGCGGCGACGATGTCGGCGCATATCTGTGTCTCGCCGCCAATCTCGGCGTTCGTCGCCTCGATGGTCGAGACGGAGCGCAACTCCGTGAGGCACAAGATTATGGTCTTCCGAGTCCCGCGGAGCAGGGTGTCTATCCTGCCCATGGTCAGCGCACGGCGCGCGTGGAGGGCCTGGGCCCGGGCTTCGCCCAGCACCGTCCGGTCCGCGGCCAGGTCGGTGGCCGTCGGGGCGTTGACGGCCCTCGCCGCGACGTAGCCGCTCTTGCTGATTGTCGCCGCCATAGTGCGGCACACCTGGGAGCAGAGGCGGTCGGCGCGGCCCGCGACGGCGCTCGCCATGTCGGCGGGCGGGACGGTGGAGTCGATGACGACGGGCGAGACCGCGCCGTCGACAATGAGGACCGTGTCCACCCACGAGGGCAGGGTGTAGGCGGCGGGGCGGAGGACGTCGAACGTCACCGTCTTGCCGCCCACCGACGCGCAGCCCGCCATCAGCGCCGCGCTAAGGAGCGTCGCGAGTGTCCTCGTCATGCTATGAACGGATGGCATACATTGCTCGTTTTTTAGTGTGGATGATTGGTTTCTTCGCGCCGTCGGGGGGGGGCGGGTCAGAGCCTGACGGACAGCCGCCGGACGGCCTGGTCTTTCCATTGGCGGAAGTCGCCAAGCAGGATGTGCTCCCGGGCCTGTGTCACCAGGTTCAGGTAGAAGGCGATGTTGTGCTCGGAGGCAATGAGGGCGCCGAGCATCTCGCCGGCCACGAACAGGTGGCGGACGTAGGCGCGCGAGTAGGCCGAGTCGACAAAAGACGTGCCGTCGGGGTCGAGCGGCGAGAAGTCCGTCTTCCACTTCTCGTTGCGCAGGTTCATGACGCCCTGGCTGGTGAATATCATCCCGTTCCGTCCGTTGCGCGTCGGCATGACGCAGTCGAACATGTCCACGCCGAGGGCTATGTTCTCCAAGATGTTCACAGGCGTCCCGACGCCCATGAGGTAGCGCGGCTTGTCGGCCGGCAGGATGCTGTTGACAAGCTCCACCATCTCATACATCGTCTCCGTGGGTTCGCCCACGGCGAGTCCGCCGATGGCGTTGCCCTCGCGCCCCAGCTCGGCCACCTCGGTCGCGGCGCGTGCGCGCAGCTCGCGGTGCGCCGCCCCCTGGACGATGGGGAAGAAAGTCTGGCTGTGGCCGTAGAGCGGCTCGGTCTCGTCGAAGCGCCTCACGCCGCGCCGCAGCCACTTCATGGTCATGTCGAGCGACTTCTTGGCGTAGGCGAGGTCCGACTCCCCCGGCGGGCACTCGTCGAGGGCCATCATGATGTCGGAGCCTATGATGCGCTGGGTGTCGACGACGTTCTCCGGCGTGAAGAGGTGCTTGGAGCCGTCGATGTGCGAGCGGAACGTGACGCCCTCCTCGGAGAACTTCCTGTTGGCGCTGAGCGAGAAGACCTGGAACCCGCCGCTGTCGGTGAGGATTGGGCGGCTCCACCCGTTGAACTTGTGGAGGCCGCCCGCGGCGCGGAGCACTTCGCGGCCCGGGCGCAGGTAGAGGTGGTAGGTGTTGCCCAAGATTATTTGGGCCTTGGCGTCGTCCGCCACGTCGCGGAAGTGGAGCCCCTTGACGGAGCCCACGGTGCCGACGGGCATGAATATGGGAGTCCGGATCTCGCCGTGGTCGGTCGTTATCTTGCCGGCGCGCGCCCTTGTGCCGGCGTCGGCGCGCTCAACCTCGAATTTCATCTTCTCGTGTCGTTGTCCGTGTGTGCCTGTCCGCGCTCAGCTCTCCGCCATCTCCTTGCGGACCACCTGGTTGATGCCCTTGATTTGGCGGATGGTGTCCATGAGCTGCTGCAGGTCGTCTGTGCTGTAGGTGTAGAGGAATATCGAGCCGACGAAGATGCCGTCGTGCTCCTCGAAGTTCAGCGAGCGCATCTTGACGTGCATCTCTTGCGAGATGACGCCCGTTATCTCCGAGACGATTCCCATGCGGTCTATGCCGTTGACCACAATCTCGACCAGGTACGACAGCACCTTGTGGCTCTCCCACCGCGCCGAGACTATGCGGTCGCCGCGGCAGGTCATGAGGCGTATGGCCGTCTGGCAGGCGCGCGAGTGGATTGTGGTCTTGCCGTCGCCGTCGACATAGGCCACGACGTCGTCGCCCGGGATGGGCTTGCAGCACTGGGCTATGACGTATCGTTTCTTGGCCTCGTCGTCGTCGGAGATGACGATGTTCTTGCCCTTGGGCAGCTGAGCCTGGTCGTCGTCGGGCTTCTTGCCGCCGAAGTTGAGGTGCCAGATTTTGATCCACTTGTTCGTCGTCTTCTGCCGCAGGGCCCTCTCCAGGCCCGAGATGTCCGTGGCCCCGGTGCCGACGCTGTAGTAGAGGTCGTCTTTCGTGTCGAAGACGTAGTGGCTCAGCATCTTGTGCAAGATTCGGGCGTTGATGGTCAGCTTGACCTTGGCCAGCTCGTCGGCCACCATCTGCTCGCCGCGCTCGACGGCCTTTCGGCGCTCCTCGCGGAATGCCTCGCGGATGTAGGAGCGGGCCCGGGCCGTGGTGCAGAGGTTTATCCACTCATACTTGGGCTTCTGGTTCTCGCTGGTGATTATCTCCACCTGGTCGCCGCTCTTGAGGACGTAGCTGAGCGGCTCGAGCTTGTAGTTGACCTTGGCCCCGACGCTGTGGAAGCCTATCTTGGAGTGGATGGCAAAGGCGAAGTCCAGGGCCGTCGAGCCGGCCGGCATCATGCGCACGTCGCCGTGGGGCGTGAAGACCATCAGCTCTTGCGAGAACAGGTTCAGCTTGAAGGCGTCGAGGAACTCCATGGAGTTGTTCGACGCCGTGTCGAGCATCTTGCGGATGCTGTCCAGCCACGCGTCAATCTCCGAGTCGCCCTTGTCGCCCTTATATTTCCAGTGGGCCGCCAGCCCGCGCTCGGCAATGTCGTCCATGCGCCGCGAGCGGATCTGCACCTCCACCCATCGGCCCTGGGGGCTCATGACGGTGGTGTGCAGGGCCTCGTAGCCGTTGCTCTTGGGGACGCTCACCCAGTCGCGCAGCCGCTCCTGGATGGGGCGGAAAAGCTCCGTCACGACGTTGTATATGTCCCAGCACTGCGTCTTCTCCGGCAGGTCGGTGCGGGGCTCGAAGACGATGCGCATGGCTATGATGTCATATATGGCCTCGAACTGCACGCCCTTGAGCTGCATCTTGCGCCATATGGAGTAGATGGACTTGGAGCGCGCCTTGACCTCGTACTTGTAGCCGTGGGCGTCGAGCTCTTTGCATATGGGCCCCTGCACGCTGTCGATGACGCTCTGGAAGTCGGCCTTGTAGGTCTGGAGGCGGTCGTAGATCTCCTGGTAGACCTTGGGCTGCTCGTTTTTTAGGCTCAGGTCCTCGAGCTCGGTCTTGATGGCGTAGAAGCCCAGGCGGTTGGCCACTGGGGCGTAGACGTAGAGCGTCTCGGCCGAGATGCGGTAGCGCTTGTGGTCGGGCATCGAGTTGAGCGTCCGCATGTTGTGGAGGCGGTCGGCGAGCTTGATGAGGATCACGCGGGCGTCTTCCACCATGCTCACCAGCAGCTTGCGCAGGTTCTCGGCCTGGAGGGACTCCTGCTGGTCTATCACGGTGTCGAGCTTGGTCAGCCCGTCGACAATCTGCGCCACCTTGGGGTTGAAGATTTGCTCCAGGTCTTGCAGGGTCAGCTCCGTGTCCTCCACCACGTCGTGGAGCAGGGCGGCCGTGACGCTCGTGGCGCCAAGGCCTATCTCCTCGGCCACGATGCGGGCCACCGACACGGGGTGGAATATGTACAGCTCGCCGCTGCGCCGCCGCATGCCGCGGTGGGCGTCGTTGGCGAGCTCGAACGCTTTGCGAATCATCTGCACGCCCTCCTCGCTCTTGTGGCACAGGGGGTTCTGCACGATGATGTTCTGCACCATGTTGCGAGCCAACGCCTCGTCTTGCTCTGTCTTGTTCTCTTCGCTCATGTGGAGGTTTTTACGCCCTTGCGTTTCTCTTGTTCGGGGGGGGGCTATCGGACGAGGGTTATCGACCCTCGGCGGCGGAGCGTGACGCCGCGCTCGTAGCCCTGGGCCCGCGCCACGAAGTAGTAGGTCCCGGCGGCCGCCTCGCGGCCGTTCTCCTTGCCGTCCCACCCGTCGGAGGGCGACGACGAGGTGAAGACGCGCCGGCCCCACCGGTTGTATATGGTCAGCTCGTAGCTCTTCAGCGAGCGGTACGAGGGGCAGAAGATGTCGTTGGCGCCGTCGCCGTTGGGGGTGAAGGCGTTGGGGAACTCCAGCGCCGCGTCGCTCACGGTTATCGTCGTCGACGAGTCGCTGCTGGCGCAGCCCGTGGCCTCGTTCGTCACGGTGAGGCTCACGCGGAACGTGCCGGGGCGCTGGAACTGGTAGACGGGGTCGCGCTCGTAGAGGCGGGCCTGGTTGCCCATGGCCCACTCCGACACCGTGAAGTCGCCCAGCGACGAGTTCGCGAACTCCACCTCGGCCGGGGCCGACACGGCGTCGCCCTCGGCCGTGGCCTCGTTGGGGGCCCCGTCCTGGCGGACGTTGTGGCTGAACGACGCCCGGACGCCGGGGGGCGTCACGGTGTCGGTGGCCGACACCTCGTTGAACGCCTGGTTGACGGCGCGCACCGTCAGGGCGACCTCGCCATAGAGGCCCTCCAGGATGGCCGACCGCCGGGCGGTGGTCAGCACGATGCTGTCGCCGGCCTCCCATTGGTACACGATGCTCTGCCGCAGCTCCCTCCCGCCGAACGCCGCGGCCGGGGCCTCGGCCTCGGCCGTGGCGTATATGGCGTCGCAGTCCATGGAGTCCACGCTCAGCGAGACTGCCGACGGCGCGGGGCTGAGCCACCACAGGCTCGCCTCGAAGCCGCCCGCGGTCGAGACGGTGTAGAGGCCCTCGCGGTCGACGCCGATGGTGTCCGACGCGGAGGCGGCCGTCGTCTTCAGCGGTGTCGGGGGCTGCGCCCCGTCGGGCGAGAAGCTCCACGCGATGTCCGTCGGCCCCTCGGCGCTCAGCGTCATGGCGGGCGCCGTGCCGGCCGTGAAGAGGCACACGTCCGCGCCGTCCACGCTCGTCCGCGCCGCATGGCCTGTGGGCGTGAGGCGCTGCGCCGCCGCCGGGCCGCACGCGGCGGCCAGGAGCAGCGCGCAGGCCATTGCGGCCCGCGGGGCAAACTTATCTGTTGGTGGTAGCATCGGGCAGTGAATGGCTCGCTAAGGTACGAAAACTATTGCGACATGGCAAATTCACCACTTCTCGTAGTCCGCCAGCGCCTCGACGCTCGTCTCCACGGCGTCGTCCAGGCCGGGGAAGAAGTCGTAGCCCGTCATGCGCTCCACCTCGTCTATGGTGTGGGTATACAGCTCGTTTTTCGACCTCTTGCGCCCCTCGGAGGTCACGCCCGCCTCGTCGCTCCTCTTGTCCTCGTTGCGGCAGACGAAGCCGATGCCCTGGTAGCCTCCGTCTTTGCGGGCCAGGACGACTTTGAAGAACGCGTCGGGGATTTTCACCCTGTTGGCGCCTATGTGCCCCTGTTTGCTTTTCTTGAAATATATGGGCCCGGTCACAATCATCACCTCGCCATACTTGACGGCCCACGCGCGGCACGACTTCTCAATCTGGTTCCATACGCCCGTGTTGAGCTTGCCGGCCTGCGGGCACACGTTGGTGAGCAGGAACGACTCATACATGGCCTCCTCGTCCCATCGGCAGTCGCCGGCGGGGCACAGGTGGCCGCGGGACCACCCGCTCTTCTTGTAGTCGGAGCGGTTGGCTTTGGGGTCGGGCACCTCGTCGTCTTCGTGAAAGGGGCTCGTCTTGGGGCGTTCCACGAGCTCCGCCGTCCGCTCCCGGGTCAGTGTCCACGCCACCCAGTTGGCGTTGCGCGTCTCCTTGTTGTAGGAGACGGTGTAGGCCTTGCGCCGCAAGATTTGCTCCGGCAGGTCGGGGCGAGGGGCGGGGAGCAGCGAGGCGTCCGACAGGGGCGTCGCCTCCTGCGCCGCAGCCTCGGTCGTGGTCGCCGTCGGGCGGACCGCTTCCGCTTCCGCCGTCCCGGCCGTCGGGGCGAGCAGCTCGGCCAGGGCGCCCCACCCGTGGTTGTAGACGTACGCGCCCGCCCAGAGGGCCAGGAGCAGCAGCGGCGCCAGGCGCGTCCACGCGTTGCCGCCGCATTTTCCGTTTCGCTTCTTCTTCATGTGCGATGTCCTTTTTTTTGTGGTTGTCTTTTTTCTTGCTTCTTGTCAGAGCAGGGCTATGAGCACGAACTGCACCACCACGACTCGGACGAACATGCACAGCGGGTAGACCGTGGCGTAGCTCACCGAGGGGGTCTCGCTCCGCGCCGCGTCGTGGGCGTAGCCCAGGGCCATGGGGTTGGCCATGCCGCCGCACAAGATGCCGCATATCGTCCCGAAGTCGTAGCGCCGCGTGCGGCACATCAGGGCGCCGATGGCGACCACGGGCGCGACGGTGAGCAGGAGCCCCAGGGCGAGCCACAGGAGCCCCTCGGGGCGGACCACGGTGTCGAAGAAGTGCGGCCCCGAGTCCAGCCCCAGGCACGCCAGGTAGAGGCACAGGCCCAGCTTGCGGAGCATGAAGTTGGCGCTGCGCGTCGTGAACGTTATGATGTGGAGCGTCGGGCCGAAGGCGCCGGCCAAGATTCCGACCAGGATGGGCCCGCCGGCCAGGCCCAGCTTGATGGGCGTCGAGGCCCCCGGCAGGCTGATGGGGACGGACCCCAGGGCCAGGCCCAGGAGCATGCCCAGGGCTATGGAGCCAAGGTTGGGCTCCTTGAGGTTCTCGACGGCGTTGCCCAGGAAGTGGGCGGCGTTGTCCAGGTCTTTGGCGCGCCCCACGGCGGTGATGCGGTCGCCATAGCGGAGCTGCAGGTTGGGGGTGGCCAGGAGGCGGACGTCGCCGCGGCCGATGCGGCTGATGTTGATGCCGTAGGTGCTGCCCAGGTGCAGGTGGCCAAGCCGCTTGCCGTTGAGCTTCTGGTTGGACATCACTATGACGCGGCTCTCGACGTGGCGGTCCACCTTGTTCCAGTCAATCTCCTCTTTGTTCCAGTCCTCCGACGAGCGGCGGCCGAAGAGAATCTCCAGGGTCGAGACGTCGCCTTTGTCCATCACCACCAGGACGCTGTCGCCCTCGGCCAGGGTCGTGCGCGAGTGGGGGACGAGCACCTTGCCCCTGCGCCACACGCGCGAGATGATGAACTGCAGGTGGCTCATGTCGGTTATCTCCTGCAGCGACTTGCCGCAGACGCCGGGGTTCAGGACGTCGAACCGGGCCACGAAGGTCTCGTCCGACGTATATTGGGAGGCCTTGGCCGCGGCGGCGTCGCCGGCGAAGAGCTTCTTCAGCACAATCATGGCCAGGATGACGCCGACCACGCCCAGGGGGTAGGCTATGGCGCACCCCAGGGCCACGCCGCCGCCCGAGATGCCGAACTGCGCCAGGGTCTGCTGGGCGGCGCCGAGGGCGGGTGTGTTGGTCGTGGCGCCGCAGTAGATGCCGACCATCTCGGGCAGGCCCACCGGCGAGGCCTCCCAGAAGACCAGGGCCAGAGCCGTCCCCGCGGCTATGAGGCCCAGGCCCCACAGGTTCTGGCGCAGGCCCTCGCGGCGCATGGAGCTGAAGAAGCCGGGGCCCACCTGCAGGCCCAGGGAGTAGACGAAGACCACCAGGCCGAACGTCTCGACGAAGAGAAGCACCTCGCGGTCCAGGCTGAAGCCCAGGTGGCCCGCCAGGATGCCGAAGAAGAAGACGTAGGCCACGCCGAGCGAAACGCCGCCAATGCGGACTTTCGACACGAACAGGCCCAGGGCCACGATGGCGGACACCACGGCCGCGGCCTGCACGGCGGAGTGGCAGGACGTGAGCCCGGCAAGCAGTTGCGACAACGACTCAGACATCGGTTCTTAGGCGAAAAATTGCGCGGCTAAATTAGCAAAAGAATGCTTGCCCCGGCGCGTGAGGGCGCGGCCGGCGCGGCGCGCAAAGAGGGGAACCCGCGGCGGACATGGCGTCCGCCGCGGGTTCCCGTTCTGTGTCAGCTGTTTGCGGCCCGCAGGGGCGCGACTACCAGATGACGATGCGGTCCTCGGGCTTCAGGTACATCTGGTCGCCCTCCGCCACGTCGAACGCGGTGTAGAAGAAGTCCAGGAGCGGCAGCTGGCCGTTGACGCGCAGGCGGCCCGTCGAGTGCGGGTCGGTCATGACCTGCTCGTAGATGGCCTCCTTGCGGATTGTCCCGGCCCAGATGCGAGAATAGCCGTAGAAGAAGCGCTGCTCGGCGGTCTGCCCGTCGATGGGCGCCGGCTCGGCCTTGCCTGCCAGGGTGTTGCGGAACGCCTGGTGGGCTATGTAGAGGCCGCCCAGGTCGGCAATGTTCTCGCCCAGGGTCAGCCGCCCGTTGCCCTTGAGCGTGTCGACGACCACGAGGTTGTCGAAGCGGGTCACGAGGCGGTTGGCTGCCTCCTCGAACTTCGCGCGGTCCTCGGCCGACCACCAGTCGCTCAGGTTGCCCTCCTTGTCGAACTGGCTGCCCTGGTCGTCGAAGCCGTGGGTCATCTCGTGGCCTATCACGACGCCTATCGAGCCGTAGTTCACGGCGTCGTCGCCATCGGCGTAGAAGAACGGCGGCTGGAGGATGGCGGCGGGGAAGACAATCTCGTTGCCCATCGGGTTGTAGTAGGCGTTGACGGTCTGCGGCGTCATATGCCACTCGTCCTTGTCCACCGGCTTGTTTATCTTGTCCATCTTCTCCTTGTGCTCGAAGATGGAGACGCCGATGATGTTCTCGGCGTAGCTCTTCGAGGGGTCAATCTCCACGGCGCTGTAGTCTTTCCACTTGTCGGGGTAGCCCACCTTGACCTTTATGGCGGCCAGCTTGTCCTTGGCGGCGCTCTTGGTGCTGTCGCCCATCCACGTCAGCTGGTCGATGCGCTGGCCGAACGAGATGCGCAGCTGCTCCACCAGGTCCACCATGCGCTTCTTGGCGGCCTCCGGGAAGTGCCTCTCGACGTAGAGACGCCCCAGGGCCTCGCCCATGCAACCGTCCACGGCGCCGAGGATGCGCTTCCACAGGGGGCGCATCTCCTCCGTGCCGCTGAGCTGGCGGCTGTAGAAGTCGAATGCGATGGCGTAGAGCTCGCTCGTCAGGCACGAGCTGAAGCCCATGATGGTCTTGAGGGTCAGGTAGTCGCTCACCACCTCCGGCGAGGCGGCGCCGACGATGCCGAACATGGCGCCGAAGAACTTGGGCTGGCCTATGTTGATCTGCTCCACCCGGATCCCGACGGTGGCGAAATACGTGTCCCAGTCGAAGCCCTGGGCTTTCTCCTTGAGGCCCGCCAGGTCGGTCTTGTTGCAGATGGCCCGCGGGTTGCGGTTCTCCTCCTTGTGGTTCATGACCCCGGCCAGCTGCTTCTCAAAGTCGTAGACGGCCTCGGCGCGGCTCTCGGTGTTGTCCAGGCCCGCCAGGGCCAGCACCTTGGCCACCATGGTCTTGTAGCCCGCCGCTATGGCCCGCCCGTTGTCGGTCTCGTCGAAGTAGTAGTCGCGGTCGGGGAGGCCTATGCCCGCCTGCCACAGCTCGCCGATGTTCATCGAGCTGTTCTCGTAGTCGGGCGTGCGCCCAAAGTCGAAGAACGGGCTGGCTACGCACATGTGCATCGTGCCGATGGTCTTGGCGAACTCCTGAGGCTCGGCATATTTGGCGGCGCGGGCCATGTCGATGTACTTGCGGATGGGCTCCAGGCCCTCGGCGTCGCGGCGGGCCGTGTCCATGCCCAGGGCGAAGAGGTCGCCAATCTTCTGGGCCTCGGTGCCCTTGGCGGCGTTGGCGCTCTTGGCCTCCAGGACTATGGCGTGCAGGTGGTCCACGCTCTCCTCGTAGAGCATGTCAAAGGCGCCGTAGCGGGCCCTGTCGCCGGGGATGGGGTGGCGGGCGATCCAGCCGCCGTTCGTGGCGGTGTAGAAGTCGTCCTCCAGCCTCACGGTGGTGTCGCGGTCGGCATCGGTGAAGCGCGCCAGGCCGTCGCCCTGCCTGGGCGAGCCCCCGCAACCGCACAGCGCGCCGGCGGTGACGCCCGCCAGCAGAATCTGTCTAGTCTTCATGTTTTGTTCGTTTAGGTATGTCTGGGTCATGATTGCAGTCCTACTGATTGCGAATTTAGCGTTTTATGTCGCCCTTGATTTTATTGTGGCGGAACATTTCGCCCCATTTTGAAATTTTTACCTTTGCGGGATAATCTGAGGAATAATCCGGGGGGCCTCCGCCCCGCCGACGAGACGAGAATGCAATCCTACGGCACAGACATAAGCGAGACGCGGCTCTGGGAGCAATATCCCGAGGTCTTGAAGACCTTGCTCCTCGACCGCACCACCGGGCGCAACATCTTCTGGGCCACCGACAGCTACGCGCACCTGGGCGAGGGATACCAGTATGCCGACCCCATAGAGGTCGGGAGCGTCACGGGGGCCAACGGCATGGTCGTGCGGCCTCGGGTCCTCAAGACCCCCGGCGAGAGGCTGGGGCGCACGCGCGGCATGGCCGAGGTCTTCACGCCCTCGTGGGTGTGCAACCTGCAGAACAACCTCGTCGACGACGAGTGGTTCGGCCGCCGGGACGTCTTCAACACCCAGTCGGCCGACGGGCGCGAGTGGGAGCCCACCCCGGGCCCCATAGGGGAGTTCCCGGCCGGCAAGACGTGGCGCGACTACGTCCGCTCCACGCGCTTGGAGATAACGTGCGGCGAGGCGCCCTACCTCGTCAGCCGCTACGACACCACCACGGGCCGCGCCATAGAGCTGAGCCGGCGCGTCGGGATGCTCGACCGCAAGCTGCGCGTCGTGGGCGATAACACCGGGACCGAGGACGAATGGCTCGCCGCCGCCGAAGACGCCTACAAGGCCACCCTGGCCTACGAGTGGCAGGGCGACAACCTGCTCCTGGCCCGCGAGGCCCTCCTCGTCTCCTTTGTGGAATATTTCCGCGCCAAGTTCCGCCACGAGCCGGGCGCGGACCGGGTGGGGCGCATCGCCGACGTCATCTCGTGGAACGTGTGGCAGATGGACGGCCTCCGCGGCGTGGTCCCCGGCAGTTGCCACAACAGGGTGGCGGGCGAGAGGCCGAAGGCTCTCGAGCGGGAGGACTGCCGGGGATGCCGCGACGGCGACGTGCGCCAACACAATGGGGACAAATGCATCCTCCGCGACTGGGGGACCCCCGACCCCAAGACCGGAGAGGAAGACCGAAAGATAGAGTTCATAGACTTGCTGAAATGACAACGAGACGTCCCGCGGCGGCCGGGTGACGCCCCGCACGATAAACATCCGCTTGCGTATGGAACAGTTAGAGAAAGACCAAAAGGCCAGCATAATATACGTCTTCGCCATCAACGACGACGACCACGCCGGCTGCCTCAAGATTGGCGAGACGACGTGGAACGCCGACGACGGGTCGACACAGATGCCTCCGCCCAACAGCGAGACGCTCAACGCCTCCGCGCGTCACCGAATCGACCAGTACACGAAGACCGCCGCCATCCCTTACGACCTCCTCCACACGGAGCTGACCATCCACTACCGGAAAGGCAAGTGGCGGGGCTTAAAGGACACAGACGTACATCATGTCCTCGTGAGGTCGGGCGTCAGCCGCAAGGTCTTCGACCAGGTGCACGGCGCCAACGAGTGGTTCGTCTGCGACCTCGCCACGGCCGTGGCCGCCATCAAGGCCGCCAAGGAGGGGCGCGACAGCCTGGGGACGGCCGCCGTGACCCTGGCGCCCGCGCCAATCGTCTTCCGCCCCGAGCAGCGCCGCGCCATAGACAAGACCGTCAAGTGGTTCAAGGGCGGCGGGCGCAGGATGCTCTGGAACGCCAAGATGCGCTTCGGCAAGACGATATGCGCGCTCAGGGTGGCGCGCGAGATGGACTTCCGCCGCACCATCATCCTGACCCACCGGCCCGTGGTCGACGAGGGGTGGTTCGACGACTTCAAGAAAATCTTCGCCGACAAGGACGACTGGCACTACGGCTCCAAGAGCAAGGGAGAGACCTTCGCCAAGCTCCGGGCCCTGGCCAAGGGGGGGGGGCGCATCGTCTACTTCGCCTCCATGCAGGACCTCCGGGGCTCGCAGCAAGTCGGGGGCAAGTTCGACAAGAACAACGAGGTCTTCGCCGCCAAGTGGGACTGCCTCATCGTCGACGAGGCCCACGAGGGCACCACCACCGAGCTGGGCCGGGAGGTCATCAACAGCCTCCACAAGGGCGGCACGCGCCTGCTCCAGCTCTCCGGGACGCCCTTCAACCTGCTCGACGACTACTCTGAGGACGAGACTTTCACCTGGGACTACGTCATGGAGCAGCGCGCCAAGGCCGAGTGGGACGCCACGCACTGGGGCGACCCCAACCCCTACGCCTCGCTCCCCGAGCTCCGCATCCTGACCTACGACCTCGGGACGGCCCTCGGCGCCGACTATGCCGACGAGGGCGACCTGGCGTTCAACTTCCGCGAGTTCTTCCGCACCGGCGCCGACGGGGCCTTCGTCCACGCCCGCGAGGTGGCGGCCCTGCTCGACCTCATGTGCTCCGGCAACCTCTATCCATACTCCACCGAGGAGTATCGGCAGATGTTCCGCCACACGCTGTGGGTCGTCCCCGGAGTCCGCGAGGCCAAGGCCCTCTGCGCCGCGCTCCGAGCGCACGGCGTCTTCGGGGCCTTCACGGTGGTCAACGTGGCCGGAGACGGCGACGACGAGAGGGCCGACGCCCTCCAGCTGGTCAACGACGCCATAGGCCCCGACCCCGACCAGACGCGCACCATAACCATCTCCTGCGGGCGCCTCACCACGGGCGTCTCCGTCAGGCCCTGGATGGCCGTGCTGATGCTCGCCGGCTCCAGCAGCACCTCCGCCGCCGCCTACATGCAGACCATCTTCCGCGTCCAGACGCCTTTCTCCCACGCCGGGCGGACCAAGCAGGTCTGCTACGCTTTCGACTTCGCGCCCGACCGGACGCTCCGCGTCCTGGCCCGAGTGGCCCGCGTCGCCGCCAGGGCCGGCGGCGCCGAGGGGGGCGAGCGCGGGGCCCTGGGCGAGTTCCTCAACTTCTGCCCCGTCATATCCATCGGCGGCAGCCGCATGGAGCCATACGACGTGAACCGCATGATGGACCAGCTCAAGAGGGCGCAGATTGAGAAAGTGGTGCGGTGCGGGTTCGAAGACGGCGCCCTCTACAACGACAAGCTCCTCCAGCTCTCCGACATCGACCTGCGCCACTTCCGCGACCTCCGGGGCGTCATAGGCCAGACGGTCGCCACGCCGCGCCCCGCGGGCGTCGACATCAACAGCCAGGGCCTCACCAACGAGGAGTACGAGGCGCAGGACGACGGCCCCGACCCCGCCCCGCCCGCCCCGCGCAAGCCCACGCCCGAGGAGCGCGAGAGGCAGCGCAGGGCCAACCAGCGCCGCGAGGCCATATCCATCCTCCGGGGGATATCCATCAGGATGCCGCTCCTCATCTTCGGCGCCGACCTGGCCGACGAGGACGAGGGAATCACGATAGACAACTTCACCGACATCGTCGACGACGTCTCGTGGGGCGAGTTCATGCCCCGCGGCGTCTCCAAGGAGCGCTTCGCCCTCTTCCGCCAATACTACGACCCCGACATCTTCCGCGGGGCCGGCCGGCGCATCCGCGAGATGGCGCGGCAGGCCGACGCCCTGCCCGTGGAGCTGCGCGTGGCGCGCATTGCCGACATCTTCAACACGTTCCGGAACCCCGACAAGGAGACGGTCCTGACGCCCTGGCGCGTCGTCAACCTCCACCTCCGCGAGGCCCTGGGCGGGTGGTCGTTCTTCGGGGGCGACGACTGCTCCGAGCCCCTCGACAGCCCGCGCTTCGTCAGCCGCGGGCCCGTCACGGGGCAGGTCTTCGCGCCACGCTCCGTCATCCTGGAGGTCAACTCCAAGAGCGGCCTCTACGCCCTCCTGGCCGCCTACAACGTCTACCGCGCGCGGTGCGCCGACGCCGAGGCCCGCTACGGGGCCGTCGACGCCGCCTTCGCCCGAAAGCTCTGGGACGAGACTGTCGAGAACAACATCCTGGCGCTCTGCAAGACACCCATGGCGAGGAGCATCACGCGACGCACGCTCGTCGGGTTCCGCGACGTCAAGGTCTGCGCCCGATACTACGAGAACCTCATCGACGACATCTCACGGCGCCCCGAGACTGTCGTCGCGACACTGAAAGGTGTCACACTCTTCTGGGGCGACGACAAACCAAACGTCATGAACATAGACGCCGTTATAGGAAACCCGCCATACCAGAAAATCAACAAGGGCGCGGGCAACGGGGCCGACCCGCTCTACCACCTCTTCCTCAACCTCGCCATGCGGCTCAGCGACAAGTGCACGCTCATCCACCCCGCGCGGTTCCTCTTCAACGCCGGCAAGACGCCCAAGGAGTGGAACGAGAAGATGCTCAACAGTCAGAATCTGAAGCTGGTGCGATACTGGGCCAAGAGCGGCGAGGTCTTCCCAAGCGTCGACATCAAGGGCGGCGTGGCCATAACGTTCTTCGACAGAGCCGGCAAGTTCGCGCCCATAGGCTTCTTCTCGGCCTATGAGGAGCTGCGCTCCATCCTGGCAAAGGTCGACGGCAGGGGCGGCGGGAGGATGTCGGACATCGTGTGCCCGCGCGAGCTCTACCACCTCACGGAGACCCTCTACAAGGAGAACCCGGCGTTGGACGGCCGGCAGAGCGCCGGACACCGCTACAGCCTGGGGGCGAACATTTTCGACATCTTCCCGGAGGTCTTCTCCGCCTCGGCGGGCCCGGGCCTGGCCGGAATCTACGGCAGGGCCGGCAACCGCCGATGCTACAAGTGGATCAAGCAGGGCTACATAACGAGGCCCGAGAATTTCGGGTCGTACAAGGTCATTCTCCCCAAAGCCAACGGCACGGGCGCGATAGGCGAGGTCCTGAGCACGCCGATTATCGGCCAGCCGATTATCGGCCATACGGACACGTTCCTAAGCGTCGGGAACTTCGAGACGGAGGCCGAGGCCGAGAACTGCCGCCGCTACATATGCACCAAGTTCGCCCGCGTCATGCTCGGCACGCTGAAGACGACGCAGGACAACCCGCGCGACACGTGGGCCAACGTCCCGATGCAGGACTTCTCGGCGGCCTCCGACATCGACTGGTCGGCCCCCATTGCCGACATCGACCGGCAGCTCTACCAGAAGTACGGCCTCTCGGACGCCGAGGTGGCGTTCGTCGAGGAGCGGGTGCGGGCCATGGAGTAGGGGGCGCAAATTCTCTCAGCGGTGCTGAGAGTTTTGGTGTGTCGCGATATGTCTCGTAGAACCGTTTCATCCTCCACAGGTTCTTGTCCGAGAGGCCTTTCAATGTAGGGTCCCGCGCCGTTGAGGTATTTGGCGAGTCCCTCCACGATGGCGTCACCCCATGCGGCATCTTCAGACTTGACACCTATGTATCGACCGACGTCCCAATGCAAGTCGATAAGCTCCAGGTTGACAAGGCTTAGGGCGTTGGCTTGCGACTTCCTGATTAGCGAAAGAACGTCCGCAAATTGTTTGTGCTTGTCTTGGCTCGAATATCTTTTTGTTCGACAACGAAACAGTCTCCATCTCGTCAGCTCGACCGCGCGGCAAAGAGACGCCAATCTCGCGGAACGCCGCCGCGCCCTACTCCATGGCCCGCACCTTGGACTCGACGAACGCCACCTCGGCGTCCGAGAGGCCGTACTTCCGGTAGAGCTGCCGGTCGATGTCGGCAATGGGGGCCGACCAGTCGATGTC
>CAYZUH010000022.1:0-55870 GCA_964481855.1 uncultured Marinilabiliaceae bacterium | reverse complement strand
TATTTTGCCGACCCAAGCTCCACTACGGGCGCCCCCTGCCTAGCCTCGACCCTTGCCACCAGGCGCCCAATCTCCTGGCGTATCACCTCGTCGACGTCTTGCGGGCCAAGGTCGAAGAGCCTCGACTGCGTGTCGGCCAGCTCCCGCCCCAGGGCCACAATCTTGCGGGCTATGTCGAGGTTGCCCCTGTTCACCAGTTGGCGGGCGGAGCCCAGAAGACTCTGCGACTCCGGAGCCAGCCCGGGCCTCGCACTCAGCCGGGCCAGGACGCCCTTGGCCTCGGTCGGCAGACCGCCCGGGCGCGAGGCGTTCATGCGCACGAAATACTGGTTGTAGGCCCTGACCGCCTCGTCCGTCAGCTCCGCCCAGTTGTCGGGCAGTGGCGCCCGCTCGGCTCCCTCGGCGGGGCGCAGCTCCTCCAGCAGTTCGAGCATCGAGACGACCTGCGGCCGTCGCGGCGCGTCGGCCACGCCCATGCGCACCGCCAGGCGCGCCGACCGCGGGGCGCGGACCACGAAGTAGGCCCGCATGCCGTCGCCGCCCGTCTGCGCCATCTGCCAGTCCGCCTCCTGCTCAATCTGCCGGTAGCGGCCGGGGTGGGCCTCCTTGTAGGTCTTCAGCTCGTGGATGTACTTCTCCAGTGGCGACTCCTCGCCGTCGACGGCACGGGCCAGGTCGAAGTGCCCCACCTCCTCGTCGGCGGTGAAAATCTTGCTGTCCTCGCCGAAGAGGCTGTGGAAGGCCTGGAGCTTGGTGTAGGCCTTGCGCACAAGCTCAATCTCGGCGTCGCCCTCGGCGCTTGGCATGAAGTTGAAGACGCAGACGCGCCCGGCCCGCGAGCCAATGCGGTTGACGCGGCCTATGCGCTGCATGAGGCGCGTGGAGTTCCACGGCGTGTCGTAGTTGAGGATGACGTTGGCGCGGTGGAGGTTGACCCCCTCGGCCAAGACCTCGGTGGTGATGATGACGTCGTAGTCGTCGCGCCACTCGCCGGCGTAGTTGGCGTCGAAGTTCTCCTCGATGTCGCGCTGGGCGTCGTCGCGGTTGGCGGCCGTGACGACCAGCGGGCGGTGTCCCTTGGCCCTGACGGCGCGCGCCAGGGCCGCCACCGTGTCTATGGCCTCGGAGAAGATGACGAGCTTCCCCTCGGTGTTGACGCCTGGCGCGAAGAGCTCGGCGTTGAGCCTCTCCTTGAAAGCGTCGAACTTGGGGTCCTCGGTGTTGGCGGCCCAGCGGTCGCACAGCTCCGAGATGATTTCATAGTCTTTGCGGAGCAGGCCGGCATACTCGCCCCGGAAGTCCTGGCGGCGGTATACGGCGTTCCGCCCCTTGGCGTCTCGTCCCGCCAGGCGCTCCATCTTGGCCCTGACGTCGCGCAGGCACTCGTCGAACGTCACCTCCCTGCCGGCCCTGCGGCTCTTGGCGGCGCAGTCCAGCTCGGCGTTGACGTCGATGTCGGGGCAGACGAAGATGGTGTCGCTCTCCCACATCCGCATCATGTTGAGCGTGTAGCGCTTGAGGTTGAGGAGCGAGGCCCGGAACGCGGCGAAGGAGCTCTCCAGCCTCTTGACGAGCATGATTTGCATTATCGTGGCCAACTGGCGCGCCACGTCGCCCACGCCCCTGTTGCCCCTCCCCGAGTGCTTGCGCCCGTTGGCGGGGTCGGCGAAATATTCTATGGCGCGGTAGCGGTAGTAGCGCAGCCACTCGTCGCTCCGTGCCTTGTCGGCATCGGTCGGGGCTATGATCCGCATGGTGTCGGCGAAGAGGCGCGCCAGCTCCTCGTCCATGACGTAGGGCAGCTCGCGCGGGCCGTCTATCGTGGGGAAGACTATGCCCTGGGCGGCGAGGTCGGCGGCGTAGTACTTGGCCAGGTCGGTGCGCGTCCGCCTCTCCAGGATGTCGGCCAGGATGCAGTCGCGGATTTGCGCCGAGAGGTCGTCGAGCCTGGCGCGCCGCTCCTCGGCGGGGATGCCGTTGCGCCTGTCGAGCAGCGCCTCATATTCGCCGCCCACGCGTGCGAAGAAGCTGTCGAGGTTCCCGCCGTCGGCCTTCTTGAGCGTGCTGGCGGTGCGGTTTCGCTCGAAGAGGCAGAGCTGGTTCTTGAGGTCGGAGGGGCGGTTGTTCTGCGGCGTGGCGGAGAGCAGGCCCACGTAGGGGTATGCGCCCGTGCGCACGCCAATCTCGGCAATGAGGGTGTCGAGGGCCTCGTACATCTGCGTGGCGCTGTTGCGGAACTTGTGGCTCTCGTCGACAATGACCAGGCCGTAGTCCGCGCCCCGCGGCTCCGTGTCGAACTCGCCGCTGTCGATGCCGTCGTCGTCCGACGCGTCGTCCACCATGTTGCCGACGCGCCCCGTCGTGACAAAATCCACCAGGGGGAGAATCTTCTCGTCGGCCTCGCTGTCGAAAGCCGCCATCGTCTTGCGCCACCCCGGCAAGATGGCCGGCGGCGTGACGACCAGGACGCGCCTCGCCCGCCCCCCGTCGTCGGGCGAGGCGAGGAAGTGCTTGACGATGAGCGTGCCGACGACGGTCTTGCCCAGTCCCACCACGTCGGCCAGCATGAAGCCGCCATGCTCGCGCATGATGCCCAGGCACCGCTTGACGGCCTCGACCTGATAGTCGAGCTTGCGGACGCCCCGCGGCAGGTAGGCCTCGATCTGCCGCCCCAAGTCCATGTCCACCACGTCGGCGAACTCCATCTGCAACAGCTTGATGTACATCTCGTAGGGCGTGAAGCCGGCCTCGGCGGCGTCCTCCTCCATCTTGCGGGCGGGCTTCGAGGCCCTCAGGACCTGCTCCAGGAACTCGCCCGTCCACTCCTCGCTCTGCTCCCACTTCTCGTCGAACCACCCTATGTGGCCCTTGCGCGCCGGCGAAGACGGCGAGCCGATCATATACGCGTCGTTCTCCAGGACGTTGAGCTCGGCGTTGCCCTCCAAGCCCCTTTGGGTGAAGTTGCTGCTGCCGACAATGGCATACATGCTCTTTTCGCGGTCGTCCGACGAGGTGAAGATGTAGCACTTGGAGTGGAAGAACTGCCGCTCGTCGTCGTCGCCCGTCTTGAAGACGTGGATGTCAATCCGCGGTTCGTCGCCCCGGCAGTTGTCCATCAGCAGCCGGAACGCGTCGCGGTACTCGTCGGTCATCTTGTCGGCCAGGCTGTCCATGTCGGTGCGGATGAAGTCCGCCGGGTAGCTGGCGCCGACCGTCGTTGCCCTTGTCAGCATCTTGGCGTAGACGTAGGGGTCCTTGCCGATTATCATCTTGAGCCGCGCGCCGGGGCGGTCGAAGAAGCCCCGCAGACCGTCCGCCAGGAGGGCCATGCCGGGGATGTCCCAATAGCCGGTGGCAATGCGTATGGTGTCGACGGCCGGGTCGGCCATGCACTCGCGCAGTTTGTCCACCATCCGCAGGCCCGCCGTGTTGTCCAGTAGCGTCTTGCTAATCATGGCGTGAATATATGCAAAATTTGGCAACGCGTCGGCAAATTGTGGCGGTTGGGCGATTCGTGTGCGGCGCATTCGGCATTGGTCGTAAATTTGCTCCGAGCAGTAAAGGAAAAACAGCTAAGCAGATGACGACAAGACTGATGAGGACGCTCGCGGCGGCGCTGGCCTGGGCCGCACTGACCGCGGCCGCCGCGCAAGACGCCGCGACACCGCCGGAGCGCCCCGGGGGATGGACCCTGCAGGAGTGCATCGACTACGCCCTGGACAACAACCTGGAGGTCAAGACGGGCCTCCTGACCCTGGAGACGGACCGGGAGCAGGCCGCGGGCACCAGGGGGCAGCTGATGCCGAGCCTCTCGTTCTCGACCTCGCACTCCCTGGGCTGGAGGCCCTGGAGCCAGAGCACCGTGGCGCTGAGCGGCGGCACCATGACGACGACTCAGAACGACGTCACCTATTCGGGCAGCTACAACCTCTCGGCCAACTGGACGGTGTGGGACGGCGGGCGCACCCGCCGCAACCTGGACAGCTACAACCTGGAGGTGGAGAAAGCGCAGGCGGACAACGCCCGCACAGCCAACAGCATCGAGGAGCAGATTGTGCAATACTACGTCCAAATCCTCTATCAGGCCGACGCCGCCCGCGTGGCGGACAGCACCCTTGCCTCCAGCCGCCTGCTGGCCGGCCGCGGGGCCGCCATGGTCGAGGCCGGGCAGCTCGCCAAGGCCGACCTGGCCCAGCTGGAGGCCCAGGTGAGCCAAGACGAATACAGCCTGGTCAGCGCGCGGGCGCAGCTCGCCACCTACAAGATGCAGCTCAAGCAAATCTTGGAGATAATCAAGACCCAGGAGTTCGACGTGGCGGAGCCCGCCATAGGCGACGAGCGCGTCCTCCGGGCCCTGCCGACGGTGGACGACGTCTTCGCCCGCGCCATGGAGACGCGCCCCGAGGTGCGCTCGGGCCGGCTGAGCATCGAGCAGGCCGACATCCAACGGCGCATAGCCCGCTCCGGCCACTACCCCACCATAAGCCTCTCGGCGGGCGTCTCGACCAACCACAACAGCGCTAGCAACGACGACGTGGGCAGCCAGATTAAGAGCAACGTAAACAACTCGCTGGGGCTGAGCGTCTCCGTCCCCATCCTCGACAACCGCCAGACGCGCACCGACAAGGCCAAGGCCGAAATCCGCCGGCAGCAGTCGGAGCTAGACATGCTCTCGACCGAGAAGACCATCTACCAGCAGGTCGAGACCTACTGGCTGGCGGCGCTGAGCGCCCAGGCCCAATATTCGGCCGCCGTGGCCAACGAGCGCAGCATGAGCGAGAGCTTCGACCTCGTGACGGAGCAGTTCCGCCTCGGCCTCAAAAACATCGCCGAGCTGACCACGGGCAAGAGCAACCTGCTCGCGGCGCGCCAGCAGGTGATTCAGAGCAAATATACGGCCCTGCTCAACATCGCCCTGCTCCATTTCTACGCCGGCGAAGAAATATCCCTCTGACACACAACCATGCATCAGACAAGACCATGAAATACACTAACATCAATGCGCCGGCCCTGGCTCTCGCGGCGGCGCTGGCCCTGGCGGCGTGCGGCGACGGGCGCCAGGTGAGCTACACCACGGCGCCGGTGACGCGGGCCGACCTCTCGACGTCGATAACGGCCACGGGGACCATCGAGCCCGTGACCAAGGTCGAGGTCGGCACTCAGGTGAGCGGCATCATCGACAAGATATATGTGGACTACAACAGCGAGGTTCGCAAGGGGCAGGTCATAGCCGAGCTCGACAAGACGAACCTGCTCTCGGAGCTGACGTCGGCCAAGAGCAACCTGGCCAACTCGCAGAGCGAGCTCGACTACCAGAGGGCCAACTTCGACCGCTACGCCAAGCTGTTCGAGAAAGGCCTGGTCTCGGTGGACGACTACGAGACGGCGCGCCTGGCATTTGAGAAGGCCCGGCAGGACATCGTGGTCCAGCAGCAGAACGTCGCCAAGGCCCAGACCAACCTCGGCTACGCCACCATCACGAGCCCCGTGGACGGCATCGTCTTGAGCCGCGAGGTCGAGGAGGGGCAGACCGTGGCCTCGGCCATGACGACCCCGACGCTATTCAACATAGCCCAGGACCTCACCGACATGCGCGTCATAGCCGACGTCGACGAGGCCGACATTGGCGGCGTCAAGGAGGGCCAGAGGGTGACGTTCTCCGTCGACGCGTTCCCCGACGACACTTTCGCCGGCACCGTGACGCAGGTGCGCCTGGAGGCCACGACGGAGAGCAACGTCGTCACCTACGAGGTCGTCATTGCCGCGCCCAACAAAGACCTCAAGCTCCTGCCAGGCCTCACGGCCAACGTCACCATCTTCACCGCCGAGCGCGCCGGCGTCCTGGCCGTGCCGACCAAGGCCCTGCGCTTCAGCCCCAACCAGGCGCTGCTCACCGCCGAGCAGACCGTGGAGGACGTGGAGTCGCCCACCAAGGTGTGGCGGTTCGACGGCAAGACGTTCCGCGCCGTGGCGGTCAAGACGGGGCTCAACAGCGGGACGATGGTCGAGATTGCCGAGGGCCTGGCCGAGGGCGACAAGGTCGTGGTGAGCTTCGAGCTCGGGGCCCGGGCCGAGGCCGCCAACGCGGCGCCGGGCGGCAGCAACCCGTTCATGCCAGGCCCGCCCAACAGGAACAACAGGAACAAAAAGTAATCGCGATGACGCTACAGGACACAGTAGCGGCCCCGCCGGCCGAGGGCAGGGTCGTCATAGAGCTTCGCGACGTCCGGCGCGAGTTCCGCGTGGGCGGCGAGACCGTCAAGGCGCTGAGGGGCGTCTCGTTCCAAATCCGCGAGGGCGAGTTCGTCACCATCATGGGGACGTCGGGCTCGGGCAAGAGCACCCTGCTCAACCAGCTAGGGTGCCTAGACACGCCGACGAGCGGCGAGTACATCCTCGACGGCGTGTCGGTCCGCACCATGAGCAAGAGCCAGCGCGCCCGGCTGCGCAACCGCAAGATTGGCTTCGTCTTCCAGAGCTACAACCTCCTGGCCAAGACCACGGCCGTGGAGAACGTCGAGCTCCCGCTCATGTACAACAGCAAGTACAACGCCGCCCAGCGCCGCGCCGCCGCCATAGAGGCCCTGCGCGCCGTGGGCCTGGGCGACCGCCTGGAGCACAAGAGCAACCAGATGAGCGGCGGGCAGATGCAGCGAGTGGCCATAGCCCGGGCCCTTGTCAACGACCCGGCCGTCATCCTGGCCGACGAGGCCACGGGCAACCTCGACACCCGGACGTCGTTCGAGATGCTCGTCCTCTTCCAGCGCCTCCACGCCGAGGGGCGCACGATAATCTTCGTGACCCACAACCCCGAGATTGCGCAATACAGCAGCCGCAACATAATGCTCCGCGACGGCAAGATACGCGAGGACAAGCCCAACCCCTCGCCCCTCGACGCCGCCGCGGCCCTGGCCGCGCTGCCCAAGCCGCAAGACGACTGACACAGAAACAGAAACAAGGACGACGGCAATGAATTTCATCAACCTCTTCAAGGTGGCGCTGCGCGCCGTGGCGAGCAACAAGTTCCGCTCCTTCCTCTCCATGCTCGGCATCATCATAGGCGTGGCGGCGGTCATCATCATGATGGCCATAGGGCAGGGGTCGAAGGAGAGCGTCCGCGCCAACATAGCCCAGATGGGCACCAACATGATAATGATCCGCCCGGGGTCCGACCAGCGCGGCGGCGTCAGGCTCGACCCCTCGGAGATGCAGACGCTCAAGGTCGACGACTACGAGGCCATCGTGGCCGACAAGAGGTTCGTCACCTACGTCTCGCCGGAGGTCTCGTCGTCGGGGCAGGTCATCTACGGGGCCAACAACACCAGCGCCGCCATCTATGGCGAGAGCCTCGACTATTTCGACATCAAGATGTGGGACATCAAGGACGGCGAGACATTCACCGACGAGGACATCCGCAAGAGCGCCAAGGTCTGCGTCGTCGGGACGACCATCGTCAAGGAGCTCTTCGGCGACGCCGACGCCGACTGCGTGGGCCGGACGATACGCTTCAAGTCCATCCCGTTCCGCATCGTGGGCGTCCTCAAGAGCAAGGGCTACAACAACTGGGGCATGGACCAGGACAACGTCCTCATAGCGCCCTACACCACGGTCATGAAGCGCCTCCTGGCGCAGACGTTCTTCAACTCCATCAACTGCTCGGCCATAACCGAGGAGATGACGGACGAGGCCATCGACGAGCTGACGGCAATCTTGCGCTCGACCCACAAGCTCAAGGAGGCCGACGGCGACAACTTCACCATCCGCAGCCAGCAGGAGATGATGGAGACCATGAGCAGCACCATGGACACCATCACCATCATCCTGGTCGTGGCGGCGGCGTTCTCGCTCCTGGTGGCCGGCATAGGCATCATGAACATCATGCTCGTCTCGGTCACGGAGCGCACCAAGGAGATAGGCCTGCGGATGAGCGTCGGGGCCCGCTCCATCGACATCAGCAACCAGTTCCTCATCGAGAGCGTCATGATAAGCCTCACGGGGGGCGTCCTGGGCGTCATCATGGGGTGGCTCGGCACGCTGCTCTGCTCGCAGTTCGGGCTGCCCACCTCCATCCCGATGTGGAGCATCTTCGTCTCGTTCGCCGTCTGCACCGTCATCGGCGTGGGCTTCGGATACCTGCCGGCCAACAAGGCCGCCAACCTGGACCCCATCGAGGCCATAAGGTACGAATAGCGCCCGGGGGGATTTATATCCCCCTTTTTGCTACCTTTACGGCAAAAGAGCAACGGAGATGGAACAGATTATCTTAGCCGCCATAATACTCGCCGGGTCCTTCATCGTCGAGCGCCGCAAGGCCAAGGCCAAGGCCGCCGAGGAGGAGGCGAAGAGGCTCAGGGAGCAGAAGAACATGGAGGAGTGGGAGGCCAGCCGGAGGGCGGAGGACGACGACGACGCCCCGACCCCGACATATGCCGAGCCGACACCGCCGTTCGCCGCCCCCGACCAGTGGGAGGAGATGATCTTGAGCCAGCACGCCGAGGAGGAGGAGCGGCGCGCCGCCGAAGAGGCGCGGAGGCGCGCCGAGGCCGAGGAGGAGAGGCGGCGCATGGAGGCCGAGGCGGCGCGCCGGAGGGCCAAGGCGGCTAAGCCGCGCCGCCGGGCGGCGTTCCTGAGCGAGGAGGAGGGCGCGCGCGTCACGACGGGCAGCCCCATAGAGACGGCGGCGGGCGACGACATGGGGCGCCTCACGCCCGACGACCTGCGCCGCTCCGTGATTCTCGACGCCATATTCAAGCGGCCGGAGTTCTAGCACCAAAAAAAAAGCGAGACCGTGCGGCAAGCGCCGCACGGTCTCGTCGTATCTCGTCGGGCGGTCACTCCTTGGCCAGGGCGACTTCCGCCGCCACCCCCTCGCCACACGCCACCCGGACCCTGACGGCGTCGCGCCCCGGAACGCCGCGCAGCAAGACCTGCGCGCGGCCCATGAAGGCGCGGAGGCCGGCGCGGCTCTTGTCCGCACCGGCGGGGCGCTCGGCGGCCTTGTAGCCGGGGTCGCCATTGCCCCACCCCAGAATCTCGGCGCCGCCCGCCACCTCGACCGAGAGGCTGTCGCAAGCGTCGGGCACGAAGCGGCCGCGCTTGTCGACAAGCGCCAGGTCGAGAACCACGCAGTCCTGGCTTCCGCCAATGCTCTTGCGGCTCGCCACGACCTCTATGGCCGCCACGCCGCCCGTGGTCTCGACGCGCGCGGTCTTGACGCGCTTGCCGCCCTTGAAGCCGCGGGCCTCCAGGCGGCCGGGCCTGTAGGTCGTGGTCCAGGTCAGATGTCCGTCGCGCTCCATGGGCTTGCGGCCCAGGCTCCTGCCGTCTTGCAGAAGCTCCACCTCGTCCATGTTCGAGTAGCACCACACCTCGACCTCCCGCCCCTCGCGGCCGCTCAGGTTCCAATGGGGGAAGATGTGCAGGACGGGCTCGCCGGTCCACACCGCCCGCAGGTAGTAGGCCTCGTCTTTCGGGAACCCGCAATAGTCCAAGATTCCGAACTGCGACCCCGTGGCGGGCCACTTCATGGGGTTCGGCTCGCCGCGGTAGTCGAAGCCCGTCCAATAGAAGACGCCGGCCGCCCACTTGTTGTCGCGGTAGAACTTCCACCCGCGGGCAATGACGTTCTTGGCGTTGCCCTCGCGCCGCTCGCCCTCCATGTTGATGCTCTTCATCCGCCCGCTGAGCGTGTCGGTCTCGTAGACGCCGCGGGTGCCGCAGCCCGACGTCTCCTCGGTGCCGACGACGACCCAGTCGGGATGCGCGGCGCGGCGGTTGTCAACGTCGTTTTGGACAATGTAGTTGTAGCCGTGGATGTCCACCTGCTTGACGATGCCGAAGCCTCCGGAGTTGCCGTAGGTGAAAAGGCGCGTGCTGTCCACGCCGCGGGCGTAGTCTATCATGGCGCGAGCAATCTTCTCCCCCCTCTCGCCGCTCTCGATCCACCACTCCTCGTTGCCTATGCTCCAAAGGATTACGCTCGGGTGGTTGCGGTCGCTCTCCATCATGTTGCGCAAGAGGGCCAGGTGCTCGCCGTTGACGCCCATGAGGCGGTTCTCGTCGACGACCATGACGCCCATCGAGTCGCACACGTCGAGCAGGGCCTTGGACCCCGGATTGTGCGACAAGCGTATGGCGTTCATGCCCAGCTCCTTGAGCTTGCCGAGCCTATAGGCCCACAGGGCTTTGGGGATTGCCGTGCCGACCCCGGCGTGGTCCAAGTGGACGTCGGCCCCGACAAGCTCCACCTCCTTGCCGTTGACCGTCAGCCCCTCGTCGGCGCTCCACCGCAAGGTGCGCAGGCCGACGCGCGTCTCCACGGCGTCGAGTTCCCGGCCGTCGGCGGCCAGCGTGGTGCGCAGGGTGTAGAGATATGGGTCGTCGGGGCTCCACAGGCGCGGGTTCGCCACCCTCATCGCTCCGTCCGGGCCCTCGGCCACGGCGTTGCCCTCGGCGTCGACCAGCCTGTGGCGCACGGCCCCAGTGGCCCGCGTCGTCACCGTGAGGCGGCCGTCGTCGCCCCAGGAGCAGAAGACGTCGTCTATGTGGCTGACGGCATCCCTCTTGACAATCCACACGTCGCGGTAGATGCCGCCCCCCTCATAGTACCACCCCTCCTCGGTCGAGGCGTCGCACCTGACGGTCAGCACATTGTCGGCACCATAGTTGAGATATTCCGACAGCCGGTAGCTCTGCCGGGCGTAGCCGCTAGGCTCGTGGCCCAGGTAGAAGCCGTTGCAGAAAACCTGCGCATTGCGGAAAACGCCCTCGAAGACCACGCTGATGTCGCGCCCCTCGTCTCCCTTTGGGACATGGAAGCGATGCCGGTACCACCCGACACTGTTCTGCGGGTATCGCCAGCCGACCTGCTTATAGCCGTGCGAATGGCTGGCCTCGGCGGCAAAGGGCAGGTCGACCACCCAGTCGTGAGGGAGCGTGACGCGTTGCCACACCGAGTCGTTGAACTCCGGGCTTGCCGGGCCCTGGTTCTGCCCCACGGCCTTGGCCCGGTAGGTGAAATATTCCGTGCCGTGGGTCATGTCGCGCTCCATGCTCGACGCGTCGCCGAGGTGGAACGTCCATCCGTCGTTGATGAGCGTCGTCTCGCGTTGCGCCGTGGCCGCAGTGGCGCACAGGCCCAAGGCGAGTGGCAGCAGGAAAGGGGAAAACTGTAGCGTCATATTCCAAAAAATCTTTCTTCGGACGCGAGTTTAGCCCTAAAAAACGTGCGCCATGGGGCGCGAATGTTAACAATCTCTCCTACGCCTCTTTCCACTCGCCGACGGTCCCCGTCTCCGACGGGAAGCTCACGCCCAAGAAGTTGTCCGCCACGGGCGGCTGAGGAAATACATCTGACCATTGTCCACCAGCCTATGAACCAGGCCCGTCTTGTCCACATACGCGTAGCCGCCCTTGCGTATCGTCTCGAATGTCTGTATGCCTATGGGGGATGCGGCGACCAAGTTGGAGAAAAACAAAACTCACGCGCAAGCCAGCCCCTCGGAGCAGCGTGCCAGCACCACCTCCAAGCGCGGGGGCATCCCGGCGGACGGCCACTTGCGCGCCTCCAAGGGGCGGTCTGCCCCAATAAGCCCGGCCAGGAAGCAACCGAAAGCGTTGGTCTTGTCGGTCAGCACTCCCTCGACGTTCTCCCACAGGAAGACGGCCCTCCCAAGTCCCCTCGACCGGCGTTGCCTGTCGGCGGCGTCTATAATGTCGATGTATTTCAGTGTCAGTCGCCCCCGGTCGTCGTTCGTCCCGTTGTGCCACCCGGCCATCGAGAACGCCTGGCACGGCGTCCCTCCGCAAATGATGTCGGGCGCCGCCACCTCCCCGGTGTCTATCAGGTCGGCGATGCGGGTCATGTCGCCCAAGTTCGGCACGCCGGGAAACCTCTCCGACAGGAGGCGCGACGGGAAGTCCGCAATCTCCGACATCCACAGCGTACGCATCCTCAAGGGGTTGAACACCAGGCTCGCCACCTCTATCCCCGAGCACAGGCTCCCGAGAGTCCTCAGGCCCATCGTCTTGACTCCGGGAGGCATGGCCTCACACCGCCACGACCCCCTTGATGTGCGGCCAGGCCTGGTATCCCACAAGCTCGAAGTCCTCGTAGCGGAAGCTGTTGATGTCGCGGACCGACGGGTTGATGCGCATCGTCGGGAGGGGATAGGGCTCGCGGGTGAGCTGCTCCCGGATCTGGTCGAGGTGGTTGACGTAGATGTGGGCGTCGCCAAGGGTGTGGATGAACCTGCCGGGACGGAGACCGCACACCTGCGCCACCATCATGGTGAGCAGGGAGTAGGAGGCGATGTTGAACGGCACGCCCAGGAAGACGTCGCCGCTGCGCTGGTATAGCTGGCAGCTGAGGGCGCCGTCGGCCACGTAGAACTGGAACATGACGTGGCACGGGGGCAGCTTCATGCGGTCGATGTCGGCCACGTTCCACGCGCTGACAATGAGGCGCCGCGACTCGGGGTTGCGGCGGATCTGCTCCACGACGTCGCCGACCTGGTCTATCGAGCCGCCGCCGGGCGCCGGCCACGAGCGCCACTGATGGCCATAGACGGGGCCAAGCTCACCGTCGGCGTCGGCCCACTCGTTCCAGATTCTTACGCCACGCTCCTGCAGCCAATGGACATTGGTCGAGCCTTGCAGGAACCACAGCAGCTCGTAGATGATGGACTTGGTGTGGAGTTTTTTTGTGGTCAGCAGGGGGAAGCCCTCGGAGAGGTCGAACGACATCTGATGCCCGAAGAGGCTTATCGTCCCCGTGCCGGTGCGGTCGCCGCGCCGGTTGCCCTCGGCAAGGATTCGGCGCGCGAGGTCGAGATATTGTTTCACAGTGTGTCGGAAAAAAAAAGGATTGAGGCCCGCCGGGTCACTTCACTCCGAGCGTCCGTATGAGCCAATTGGCGCGCGTCAGGGCGTGGTCCACTCTCTCCAGGTCGGCGAGCATCTCCTCCGCCGACGGGTAGCGCGCCTCGACGCCCCGGCGGAGCGTGGCCTCGACCTCGTCGGGGCCCAGCTTGCGCGGCGCCAGGCGGAACGGCTCCTTGTAGGCCGCCCGGCTCAAGACGGCGAAGAGGCTCTCCGTCATGCGGCCGGGCTTCTTCATGCCATATATGACCTGGAGGTTTATCAGCACCTCGGGGTTGCAGTCGTTGTAGGGCGTCCGGCCCATGACGAGGTGGAAGATGGTTATGGCGAGCGAGAAGAGGTCTGCCTGCGGCCCCACCATCTCGTTGTGCTTCAAGAGCATCTCCGGCGGCGAATAGATGAGCGCGAACTGCGTGCGCGCCGTGCCGTCGTAGGGCAGCGTCATCGACTTCTCGAAATCGATGAGGGCCACGTCGGCGAAGTCGGCCTCCGCCACGTCCGCCCCCGCGGCGTGGCGCACCACGATGTTGGAGGGCTTGACGTCTCGATGCACCACCCCCGCGGCGTGCACCGCCGCCAAGGCCCGGAGGACGGCGCACCCCATCCGCAGAAACTCGTCTTCGTCAATCTTGCCATAGACGGCCTTGTTGGCGAAGATGGTCTTGAGGTCCGTCCCCTCGACCATCTCCCGGGCCACGTAGGTGCGCTTGTCGTCGCCCACGAAGACGTCCACGATGCCGGCCACGTCGCGCCTCCCGACAGTCCCGACGCGCCGCAGGGCCTCGGCAAGGCCGGGCGCGCAGCGGTCGAGGGCCCTTATCGTGACGCGCCGCCCCAGGTCGTCATGCGCCGTCAGGACCCCGCCGAACTTGGCGTGCCGCCCCAAGCGGCCGTCAACCTCGTAGGTGGCGGTGGAGCCTCGTAGCCGGAGCGGGGTCTGCATGGGCGGGGGACCTTAGCGTGGTGTCACTTCTTGTTGTAGCCCAAGATTCGGAGCATGTCCTCCGGGCGCTGCTCGTCGTTGAAGAGGTAGTCCACAATCTGGCCGTTCTCGTCGCGGTCTATGACGACGTGCCTGGGGCTGGGGATGAGGCAGTGCTTGAGGCCGCCATAGCCACTCAGGGAGTCCTGGTAGGCGCCGGTGTGGAAGAACCCTATGTAGAGGGGGTCGGGGTCTCCCGGCTCAACGCAGGGCATGAAGACCTGCTGGTTGAGGTCCTCGGTGTTGTAGTAGTCGGCGTGGTCGCAGGTGATGCCGCCGATGTTGACCCTCTGATATTGCCTGTCCCACTTGTTGATGGGCAGCAGGATGAACTTCTCGGCAATGCCCCAGCTGTCGGGGATTGTCGTCATGAGGCTGTTGTCGATGAGGTACCACAGCTCTGTGTCGTTCTGCCTCTTGGCCTCGACGACCTTGAAAATCACGGCCCCGGTCTCGCCTACGGTATACTTGCCGAACTCCGTCACGATGTCGGGGTCGTCGATGTCCTCGTTCTGGCACACCTCCTTGAGGCTGCGCACCAGCTCGTTGACCATATATTTGTAGTCGTATTCGAAAGCCAGGTTGCTACGGATGGGGAGCCCGCCGCCCAGGTCTATGATGTGGAGCGAGTCGCACTGCTTCTTCAGCTCGGCATAGAGCGATATGGCTTTCTGATAGACCCCCCAGAAGTAGAGCGTGTCCTTGATTCCCGAATCGACGAAGAAGTGGAACATCGTCAGGCACACGGCGGGGTTGTCCTTAATCTTGGCGTTGTAGAAGTTGAGAATCTCCGTGGGGCGTATTCCGAGGCGGCTCGTGTAGTAGGCGGCCTGCGGCTCCTCGTCTATCGCCATACGGATCCCTATCTTGACCTGCTTGCCCCCCATGACGGCCGTGAGCCTGTCCAGCTCGTCCATGCTGTCGAGGACTGTGATGCAGTTGCTGAAGCCCAGGTCCACCAGCTCCTTGATTTTCTGCAAGTAGAGGTCGCTCTTATAGCCGTTGTTGATTATGATGAGGTCTTGCGCGATGACGCCCTCGTTGTAGAGCTCGCGGACAATGTCGACGTCGTAGGCCGAGGAGGTCTCCAGCTGGACGCCGTAGCGCAGGGCCTCCTTGACGACGAAGCTGAAGTGGCTGCTCTTGGTGCAGTAGCAATACTTGTACTCGCCCCTGTAGCCGTTGCTTCGGATGGCTTTGCTGAAGAGGTTGCGCGCCCGCTTAATCTGGTCGCCTATCTTTGGCAGGTAGGTAATCTTGACCGGCGTGCCATATTTGCTGATGATGTAGCGGAGGGAGATGTTGTTGAAGAACAGGTTGCCGTTCTCCAGGTCGAAGCCCTCCTGCGGAAAGTAGTAGGTCTGGTCAATCAGCTCAAAGTAGCTACCCCTCGTTTTCACCTTCTCGTTCTTGTTTTTGTGTGAGGTTTTATGGAATCGGGAAAAGCCCGTTGCTCAGCTCCTCTGCGCGGGGTGAGACGGGCTTTTCGTGTCTTTTTGCGTCCTGTTGTCAGCTTGGCCTTGCCGTCGTCATTTTAGCCAGCCTAGGACTGTCTGACTGCCAGTCACCTTGTCTTTCAGCTTGACGTCCACCTGCGTCCCTATCGGCAGGTAGAGGTCGACCCTGGACCCGAACTTGATGAATCCCATCTCGTCGGACTGCTTCACCTCCTGCCCCTCGCTGGCGTATGTCACGACCCGGCGCGCCATGGCCCCCGCCACCTGCCGGGCCAGCACCTCCTGCCCCTCGCCGGTGCGGATGAGGACCGACGAGCGCTCGTTGTCGGTCGACGACTTGGGCAGGTAGGCCGCCATCTTGCGCCCGTCGTGGTGGCGGTAATACTCCACGGTGCCCCCCACGGGGAACCAGTTGATATGCACATTGAAGAGCGACATGAATATCGACACCTGCAAGGCCTGCCTCTTGAGCACCTCGGGCTCGTAGGTCTCCTCGATGGCCACGACCGTGCCGTCGCACGGGGCCACGACAGCGCCCGGGAGCCTCACCTTGTGGCGCGCCGGGCGGCGGAAGAAGTTGATGCCGATGCATAGCGGCACGAGGGTCACGACGGTGACAATCTGGGCCAGGGGGCGGGGAAGCCCCCACCACGCGACCCCGTTGACCACGACGAACAGAACAAGCGCCAGAGTCACCGTGACCCTTCCTTCCTTGTGCAATATCATATCTCTACTAAGGGGAATGTTGTGTTCAGATGAAGAAATAGTATATGAGGCTCACGATGGGCGCCGCGAACATCACGGCGTCGAAACGGTCCAAGATTCCGCCATGCCCGGGCAGGAGCCTCCCGGAGTCCTTGACGTGGACGGACCGCTTGAACATGGACTCCACCAGGTCGCCGCACGTCCCGATGACGGCCACGATGGCCGTGGTGAAGAGCGTGAAGGGCAACCCGGCGTGGAAGAAGCAGTCGCCGAGGCTCACGTAGCTGACGCAACCGACGGCCACCGTCAGGAGGACCCCGCCCACGAAGCCCTCGACGGTCTTCTTGGGCGAGATGCGCTCGTAGAGCTTATGCCGCCCCAGGGTGACGCCGAAGAGGTAGGCCCCGGTGTCGTTGACCCACACAAGGGCGAAGATGCCGATGATGGGCCAGAAGTCGTAGCTGCCAGTCTTGAACGCCAACAGGTTGAAGAGCGCGAACGGCAAGCCTATGTAGACGCACCCCAGGATGGTCAGCGCGATGTTCGTCAGCGGGTTCTTGTTGGAGCTGAAAAGCTCGACGAGGAACATCAGCCACACCAGGCCCACCAGGCCCAAGAGCAGGCGCAAGTCCCACCCGTAGTCGCACACCATGAAGCCCAGGACGAAGCCCGCCAGGTTGGTGCACAGGGCCAGGCGGAAGTGGGGCGAGAAGCCCCCGGCGCACAGCAGGCAGTAGAACTCGTGGGTGGCGAGAGTGATTATCACCACCATCATGATGGCGTAGGTCAGAGCGTTGGTACACTCGCCCAATATGAACATCGCGGCAACGACAAGCACAAAGAGGATGCCCGTCACCGCACGCGTGAGGAAATTTCTTAACACACTGCCCATCTCGCACAACTGCCGTACGGAGGTGCGCAGGACGCCCGCCGACGCGGCAAAATTAGCATGAAAATTCCCTAATTCCAATTAGGGACGGAAATATCGCGGCCTAGCGCAACCCATGCTCCTCCTTATACCTCTTGAGGTCCTCCTCATATTGCCTCAGCTCGTCGTCGTAGACCGCCACGCGCGACGTGTCGATGGCCTGCCTCTCGACCACTGTCTGCACGGTGCCGGCAATGTAGTCTATTTGGAACTGGATCTCGCGCGTCTGGACGTTGACGAAGCCCGTCACCGTGGCGCCCTCGCCGGTGGTGGTGGTGTCGACCGTGGCCGAGGGGCGCGGGACGTTGTAGCCCACGACGCCGCGCCGCCCCGAGAACCGCACCCACCCCCCGCCGGGGAAGTCGGCCGCCTCAAGCGAAAGCACCGGCGCGAGGCGCAGCTCGATGGCAAGCGAGATGGAGAACGGCATGTTGCCAATGTGGAGACAGTCTTGCCACATCGTCACCTGATCGCCCGCCCCGGGGACGAACTCGAACTTGGCCGGCGCGCCGCCCGGCAGGAGCGTCTTGTCGGCGCCGTTCACCACCGTCTTGGCCGAGACCACCATCGGGCCGCTCAGCGCGGCGCGCGCCGCCTCTAGCTCCGCCTCGGTCAGCGTAGCCTTGTCGTCGGTCTCGCAGCCAGCGGCCGCGGCCGACACCACGGCGGCCAGTCCCCAGGCCATGTGTCCTAGTCTGTTCATCTGTCGTTGTTTGTTTTGATATATATGCTATCCGTTGTCTTTCTCGCAGTCTTGCGCCAGGGCCTGGCACGTCTCGGCCACCATGGCGTCGAGGGGCCCGCTGGCGTCAATCCACCGTATGAGCGTCCCGCGGCGCTCCATGCCGCGGAACCACGTCATCTGCCGCTTGGCGAACTGGTGGATTGCCGTCTCGAGCCGCCCCTGCATCTCGTCGTAGCCCAGGCGGCCCAGGCAGTGGAGGGTGACATATTTGTACTCCAGGCCATAATATATGAGGTCGTCGGGGCTCACGCCCGCGTCGAGGAGCCCCCGGACCTCGTCGACAAGCCCCTCGCGCAGACGGGCGCGCAACCGGCGGCTGATGCGCTCGCGGCGCACCTCGCGGCTCACGTCGAGCCCCACCACCGTGCAGCGCAGGCTCCCCAGGGGGCCGGCCTCGCCCGGGTGGCGCGACAGGTGGTCGGCAATCTCTATGGCGCGGATTGTCCGCCGGCGGTTGTCGAGGTCGGTCACGTTGTGGAGGCTCTGCATCGATGCCAGGATTGCCGCCAGCTCCTCCCGGCTCTTGCCCTCCAGGGAGCGGCGCAGGACGGGGTTGGGGGGCGTGCTGAGCAGGCCGTAGTTGCGGATGACGGCCTCGACATAGAGGCCCGAGCCGCCGCAGAGGACCGGCTGCCGCCCGCGCGACACGACGTCGGCATAGGCCACGGCGAAGTCCTGCTGATATTTGTAGACGTTATATTTCTCGCCGGGGTCGGCAATGTCTATCAGATGGTAGGGGATGTCGCGCCCGTCGACGCGGTAGTCGCCCAGGTCCTTGCCCGTGCCGATGTCCATGCCGCGGTACACCTGCCGCGAGTCGCCGCTCAGGATCTCGCCGCCCGTGGCCAGGGCCACACGCGCGGCCAGGGCCGTCTTGCCACAGGCCGTGGGGCCGACAATGGCGAGCAAGCGCGCGGAGGGGCTCACGGCCGGCCGCCCCCCCCGGCCGCGCACCTGCTGAAGAAGCCGTCCATGAGCCGCCCAAGCGGCGTGCGCTCGACGAGCGGGATGAGGACGGACGTCGCAATGATGCTGTAGAGCACGACGTGGAACGTTATGGCCTGTATGTCGGCGCCCTCGACCATGCCATATTGCGACGGGAGGCCCGCCAGGACCGCCGCGGCCAGGCCCTTGGGCAGCATGACGGCCGTTATGGTCTTGTCGTGGGCGGCGACGCGGCCCGTGAGGAACAGCGCGCACCAGGGGCGCAGGGCGAACAGCGCCGCCACGATGGAGAGCGCCACGAGCATTATGCCCGCGCTCTCGAACGGGATGCTGATGCCGAGATAGAGGAAGAAGAAAATCTTGACCAGGAACGCCAGCTCCTTGTAGAGCGTCTTCTCGGCCTCGGAGAGGACGCCGACGGGGCTGGAGGTCAGATACATGTTGTAGAGCTTGCGCGCTATGGCGTTGGCGTTGCCCAAGACGATGCCGAAGGCCAGGGCCGCTATGGCCCCGCTGAAGCCCAGGAGCTCCGTAAGCCCGTAGACGATGAACATGACGAAGCAGGTGGCGAACTGCGTGTTGCTGTACGTCCGCGTCCGGTCGATGAGGCGGAGCCACACGATGCCGCACACCACGCCGAAGAGCGACGCCACGACGAGCGACGCCGCCAGAGTGTAGACGATGCGCCCCACCTTGAACTCGCCGCTGTCTATGCTCTGCAAGACGCCTATGGCGAAGACGATGCAGAGGACGTCGGTCAGGGCAGACTCGATGACGAGCATGGCGCCGGCCTTCTTGCTTGCGCGGATCATGGAGAGCAGGGGGATGACGACGGCCGACGACGTGCCGCCGCAGATGAAGCCCGTCACGGCCGAGGCCATGGGCGAGTAGTCGAAGCCGTAGTGCATGATGAGGCCCACCGTGGCCGCCGAGACGAAGAAGAACGCCGTGGTCATGACCACGCTCTGCCGGGCCGACTTGACGAGGCTCCCCAGCTCGATGTCCAGCCCGCCCTCGAAGAGGATGATGATGAGGGCGAACTGAGTGAAGACGTTGCCGGCGTAGCCTATGCGGTCCACGGTCATGACGCCCGTGAGCGGGCCGGCCACGATGCCTATGATGATGAGCATCAGCACGTCGGGGATCTTGGACCGCTCGAAAAAGTGGGTCAGCAGATGCCCCGCGAAGTATATCACCCCCGCCGCCAAAATCAGTGAAGCCATGCGCCTTTGCCGTCTGTGTTGAGAATCGTGTCCATCAAGTGTGTGCGTGCGTCCCGCCGCGCCCCCTCGGGCGGGCGGCATCCGTAGTGTCGGTAAAGATAGTGAAAAAATCTACGCCGCGGCCCCCGGCGCGGCTCACTTGCGCCCAGCCTCCTCGCGCCACTCGACAATCTGGAGCTTCCGAGTCGAGAAGCTCACGCCGACGAGGTGCAGGCTTCTCGTCGTGGCGGCGAATCGGTCGGCGTAGCCCTTGGCGCGAATCTGGGGCCAGGGCCTCGCTGGCGGATTTGTCGCGCTTGAACTCGAAGACGCAGATGTGCGCCCCCGTCTCGACCACGGCGTCGCACACGCCATCGACGCCCGTCCCACAGGCCGCACTTTCCAAGGCGCCGGGCGGCAGAAAAAAGCCCACCTCTGTTGGACGGAATGTTTTTTTTTCTTAATTCGCAAGAGATAGCCACCCGCTCACACCGCGGATTTCAACAACTAAACAACAAGGTCATGCTGAAAGATTCTAACGAGCTGACAACGAGGGAGCTGAACAGGCTCCACGCCATTGCCGAGTTCCTGGACGACGATTGGCGAAGCGTTTGGGACTGCGTAGCCGACGCCGTCAACCGGTGGCACGCGGTCCCCGGCCACGCCGGTACGTGGTTCATGGCGAGAGACCTCATCAACAAGGAGGTTTGGCCCGACCAAATGCACAGGCTTCGCGACCGCCATGCGGGGAAGCCTAACGAGACGGTCTTCTCGGAGGCGGCAGTAGACATAGGCTACATCTTGAAAGACGTGTTGCGGACAGATAGGCTCTACACGTACCAGTCGGCGGACGCCTTTAGGGGGACGAAATACCTCCGTATGTGAACTAATTGCCACGCGCACGCGCCGGACAGCCCGGCGTGATGATTGTGGAGAAAACCATGGGGAGGCGCGGCCGTCGCGCCTCCCCATGGCTTTTCTCTGTTGTGCGGCCGACCTGGGACTGGCAGAAAGCGTTCGATTTATTTTGATGGTGTTTTTTTCACGCCTTTGCGCCATAACCGCGGGAGAGAAGTGAAATTTCAAGACCGCAAAGGTCGGGAGTTCGCGGTCGTCCTGGAGACGGC
This sequence comes from uncultured Marinilabiliaceae bacterium, assembly GCA_964481855.1. GTDB lineage: Bacteria > Bacteroidota > Bacteroidia > Bacteroidales > Marinilabiliaceae > W3P20-009. The sequence continues at coordinate 34,900 of CAYZUH010000022.1, read as the reverse complement.
CGAGCTGGAGATTGAGAGCACGTTGCCAGGGGATAGCATAGATCGCTATAGTGACGGAAGACCTGCCCGCGTCGGCGACACCTCCATTGGTTGGAGTGGCAACTGCGTGTCGTGCGTTGACGACATAAGCATCTACACCTATGATGGACGACAGACACAATGGGAGAGAGGACAGGTCCGTCTTCCGCGAGGCCGGCCGCGACGTCGGCTACTTGCTCAACAGGGTGCTGAGGGACGACCCCGCCAACACTTTCGAGTCGTACAGGAGGAACGAAGACTCCCCCTGGGCGTACAGGATGCTGTGAGACGACGCCGAGACGACGAAGCCAGGCGAGGGCGGGAGGCATGATAGACACGGACGGCGCCCCTACCCTAGGGCTCACGCCCTAGGCCGGCACATATCGCCCCCCTTTGGGCTTCGACGCCCCGCCCACGACGGCGGGCGGGTCACGCATCCCCACACAACGCCGCACGCAGCCACACCGCCACACATAGCCCCAAAGGGGCAGCATAATGCTCAATTCATGCACACGCTCCCGCAAACGGCACACCACGCGTTATGGCGAAAATTGAGTAAATTCGCATCGGCGGGTGGGTGAAAAGCATAATGACAACCCACCGAAGACATGGAAAACAAGAAACTGACTTTCATAGACCTGTTCTCGGGATGCGGAGGGATGTCTCTCGGCTTCAAGGATGCAGGTTATAAGGGTCTGTTAGCCATAGATTTTTGGCAGGACGCATTGACAACATACGCACATAATTTCGAGGGAGCTAGGACTCTGTGTGCAGACTTGTCGAAAACAGACGCTGAAGAAGTTAGAAAATTGTTAGGCGTACCGACCGTAGACGCCATAATAGGCGGGCCACCGTGCCAGGGTTTCTCGGTAGCGGGCAAGCGCATAGTAGACGACGAGAGAAACAGGCTGTACAAGTCGTTCGTTAACTTTGTGAGAGTCTTTGCCCCTAGAGCTTTTGTGATGGAGAACGTCCCGAACATCCTGTCTATCGGGCGAGGAGTTGTGCGTGAGGCCATATTCGAGGACTTTTCCAAATTGGGATATACAGTAAGCTACAAAGTTTTAAACTCTTCTGATTATGGAGTCCCCCAAAATCGCAGGAGAGCCGTGTTCGTAGGTCTCCATAACGGTAATATTTTTGACTTCCCGCCTCCTACCACCTCGTCGCTAGTCACCTCGGAGGAGGCAATAAGCGACCTGCCCGAATCCTCCCTCCCCGATGGTGCCGATTATGTAATTCCGCCGCAATCTTCTTTTCAAGAGCTATGTCGGGCCGGGAGTACAGGGGTGTTCAACCACGACGTCACGATACACACAAAACGGACACAAGAGATAATTGCGATGGTGCCAGACGGCGGCAACTATAAGTCGTTACCACAAGAGTTATGGAGCACGCGCAAGGTGCACATTGCGTGGACCAGATTAAACAGCAACAGACCGAGCTTCACGATAGACTGCGGGCACAACCATCATTTCCATTACAAATACAACCGCGTCCCAACAGTCAGGGAGTCTGCCAGGATACAAAGTTTTCCCGATAGTTTTGTATTCATTGGAAACAAGGGAAGCCAATTGCGCCAAGTAGGCAACGCTGTGCCGTCGTTGATGGCGAACGCCATAGCCAAATCTCTCAAAGGACACCTGTCATGAGCTACAACCTAGAGAGGCACTATCGTTGCACGATAATCCGAGGGCGTGGGCAAAGTCAACTCGAAGACTTTCTGCCACTGTACGTAAACATGGTTTCTCAATCTTGCCCCTGTGGAAAAGAAGAGTTCAAGGCGTCATGCCAAAAAGTATTGTCGAGTGCCCTATTCGGCACGAACAAGTTCGACACTCTGACCGAGGGAAAACAGAAAACCATAAACAATCATATAACGGAAATTGCAGGTGCTCTTTTGGGACTTTACTATCCGAGTGTCGAAAATGGTGACATTATAATACGCAAGTCTGAAACCTGCGCTTTTTTACAAGAACGACAGGACTACCCCGCTTTCTTTCGTGGGCTTTGCCTAAACTTCCAATTCCCTAATGGCGCAAGGAAACCTCAGAGTTGCAAAGAGGACTTGAACAACAGGATAAAATTCAAGCCCTACTGTTTCATCGTCAAACTTTTACAGCACGCACAAAGCCGACCATCGCCTATCTTGTTGTCCATGCAAGAGATAGGCTTCTATGCACTTAGCAATTTGGAGGTCTTGCAAGGCGAGGTATCTTGTGAGGATGTTTGCGAAGCGATTATATCAGACCGTGCGAATGGGATACGACGCTCCGCACTACATGGGTCGAACGAATGGCAACATATCAAAGAACTCTTCAATTGGTTATCGCTGACCAATATGACTATTGCCGACAAGACGCATATTTGGTTGAACCCCAAGGAGGCAAAGACAATAGAGTTGTTTGCGACAAGCGACAAAACATTCGGATTCGACGCCTACTCCTATGATTTTGATTCCGAAGAATCAAGAAAGAGGTTCTACAACGATTGGAAGCGTTTCTACTCTTCGCTACCGCAAGAGTTGGAGACAACGAGAGTCCTGGGTTCAATTTCTGCCAATTCAGGGGTCGCAACTAGACCGGCCATAAAAAGCTCAACCGACCTAGGCGACGAGGGCGAAGCTCTTGTATATAGGCTAGAGGTTGAGAGAGTCAAGGCTTTCAAGCCACGCTTGGCAAACAAAGTTTTGTTGCTAGGAAAAACAAAGGGGCTAGGCTATGACGTACTTTCCATCGAGGCGGACGAGATGCCACAAGACCCCGAGATGAACAGGTTTATCGAGGTTAAGTCGACACGACGCACCACAGAGCCGAATCTCAACTTGGCGTGGATTGACTCTGTCAATTTGACGGCAAAAGAATGGTTGGCGGCAAGGCAACATGGAAAGTTTTACAACGTCTACAGAGTTTACTTCACCAGGTCAAAAGTAATCGTCGTGAGAGTTAACAACCCTTACCAACTAGCGCAGGAAAACAGGATAGAGGTCTACCCAACAAGTTATCAAATGGATTTCTCCGGAGCCGTTATCGAGAAGCGATATGTCGGGGAGCAATCTTAGCGTGGCATCGCTCTTCTGCGGGTGCGGCGGGTCCGACCTGGGGCTCCTGGGCGACTTCACGTTCCTGGGGCGGCACTACCCGCGGCTGGCGTTCGACATAGCCTTTGCCGTGGACTTCGACAAGCACGCCGTCGAGACCTACAACAAGAATTTCGCCCACCCGGCGCTCTGCGCCGACGTGGCCGACGTCGACTTCCGCGCCCTGCCCGACGTAGACCTGCTCGTGGGCGGATTCCCCTGCCAGTCGTTCAGCACCGTCAACCCAACAAAAGACACCAACGACGACCGCGCCAACCTCTACCGCCAGATTGTGCGCTTCCTCGACGAGAAGAGACCGCGGTTCTTCGTCTGCGAGAACGTCAAGGGCCTCCTCCTGCTCCAAAAGGGCGCCATAATCCGCAAGATAGTCAGCGAGTTCGAGGAGCAGGGCTACAGAGTGCAATACCGTCTGCTCCGGGCCGTGGAGTTCGGCATCCCGCAGAGGCGCGAGAGGGTCTTCATCGTGGGCGTGCGCAAAGACGCCCAGTGCCCGTTCGCCTACCCCGAGCCGACGTGCGGCGCAGACGACGCCGCGCCGCTGCGAGCAGTGATAGACAGGCTCGACATAGAGGACCGCCACTACTACTTCTCGCAGAGGGCGGTGGAGGGCATGAAGAACGCCAAGAACAACATGAAGCGCGGCCTGTGGCAAGACCTCGACGCGCCGTGCCTGACCATAACGTCGCACCTGGCGAAGACAAGCATAAACTCGCGCGACCCCGTCCTGCTCGTCGACCCGGCGCGGGAGCTGTACCGCCGCTTCACGCCCCGCGAGGCGGCGCGCATCCAGTCCTTCCCCGACACTTTCGCCCTGCCACGGTCGGAAGCCAAGGCCTACAGGCAGATTGGCAACGCCATCCCGCCCGTGCTGATGTGGCACGTGGCCCGGGCACTGCAGGAGGCGGCGGGGGCGGGCGGCGGCACACGATGACCGCGGTCAAAGGCGTTGGAGCATTATGCCGCCGTCTTTTGCCGTCACGACGACATATGGGCTCTTTGGCAACAATGCGCCAGGCAACCGCCCAACGTACACCAATCGCCCACCAAAGTCGTAGACGCGGACAGCCGCCGCTCCGTCCACCTTTGCCTGCCGCAAAGCATTGCCAGTCTTTTTAAAGGCCAGGTATTCCCACTTAGACATGAAATCCCAATCGCACCCGCCAATGCTTGTGACATCGGCAACTCGCAAAGCCCCGTCGAAGTACGCGTTCCAAACAATGCCGTCGCCACTTTCGTCGTGCGCCGGCAACCGGGTATGGCGGAGCGCGACACCGTGAAATGCGCATTGCCCTATGCGGCGGATAGACGGAGGAAGCGAGATGCGGACAGAGTCCCGTTGTGCCGATGTCGAAGTTGCGGCAATGTCACGCAAGAAAGCAGAGTCGCAAATTTCTTCAAGACCGTCACCGAAAACAATTGCGGCACCGCCACCATACGAGCAGTTTGCAAAGGCAAACTTTGACAGCGATTTGACCGTGCCAGGGATCCGGAGACGGTTTACCTGCGTTTGGGCAAATGCGTATTCACCAATAAACCGTAGGGACTGCGGCATACTGACGTCGGCCAGCTTTCGGCAGTTGAAAAAAGCCAGTCCGCCTATCGAGTCCACCCCGGGCGGCAACCACACGCTGCTCAAAGATCCGCATTCCCTGAATGTGGCGGCGCAAATTCGAGACACCCCATTCGGGATGACGACACTATCGAGAGAGGCGCACCTAGAAAACGCGGAAGCCCCAATATGGACAAGAGAGGCGTTGAAGACGACCCTGCGGAGTGCCTTCTGGCCCATGAAGCAGGCATTCCCCAAGAACCGCAAACTTTCAGGGCACACGACTGCTTTCAGGGAAGAGGAGACAACCGTGTCGACGTTGATCATGTAGTCGTCCATAAAGGCAGCCTCGCCTATGGTGTCTACGCCATCATGAAACGTAACCTCCTTGAGCGGGTTGCCGGCAAAGGCGAAAGCGCCTAGCGACTTCACGTTATGCGGCACGCAGACCCGCTCAATGTAGTTGGCGGCCATGCCCGAAAAATCCCGCACCTCGCATGATGGCCAGTCAAAGGACTGAATCTGATTTGCGGCAAAACAATCCACGCCAAAATGCGGGCAATCGGGCAGACGGACACTTCGCAGACGATTGCCGGCGAACGCCCCATCGCCAATAGCGTCCAGGCCGCCGCCGAAATCCAACCGGCGCAACGCCCCGTCGCGGAAAGCCCCATTTCTGACGATGCGCAAAGTCTTCGGGAGGGCGATGCGCGAGGGCGTCATGCATCGTCTCTTGAATCTGAAATCCCACCGGCTAATGGCGCAAAGCCCCAAACTGTCGGGGACGACCACCCAGTTCGGATTGCACCCCCTGTCGTCTTGCGGGCCGTCCCAAAAGACCTCGTCGCCGTCTATGTAGAAATCTGACAAGCTGGCGTAATATGGCTCGTCCGTCGCCACTTGGGACGCCGACACCGCGCATATGGCGAAGAGCAGGACAGCGGAACCCAACCTAGCGGCGACCATACCAATTGTCGTAAAATTCCGCACTGTCAGCCTTATAGAATATCGGCTCGACTTTTTGCATAAGCATCATCGGGAAATACAGCGAGTCTATGGACAGTTGCATGGTGCCGTCGCTACGCTCCGTCCCTATGTCGTTGACCTTAATCATGGTTTGGACACGCGGCGCATCGGGGTTTACGCTTGACGTGGCAACAACGCACATGTCTGGGATTGCCAACGTCGGGACGCCATCTCCGTACCCCTTGTAGAAAAAGCCCGTCGACGTCAGCCCCATGTTCAGGACGAACTCCTCGTTTGCCTCCTCCCAAGGATTGTTGTGCATCATGGTCATCACGCAAAAAGAGGCCCACTCGGGCTCCGTTGGCACATGCCAACCCGATAGTTCTTTAAAGCCCTTAGGAACCCTAATATTCCTCTGTGACCTATATGACGAAAACGTGTCGCGAAACCATTTCGGGTAATACACAGCACTATTGCATTCCACAACAGCTGAAATTATCGAAGGATACTCGTCGCCTTGACGCCATGAGTCTATGTCCGTCACTTTGTGCACACGCCCATGACCGTCCACGTTGCTTTTGTAGTAACCTACCACCCATCGTTGGTTGCCGGCCATCACAGTAGGATAACGCACCCCATTGATGTAGACCCACCCACAATCGTGGAAATTCGAGCCATAGTATCTGTAGCCATCAGCATAATCCTCGACAGACACGCGTTTGTTTTGACCCGTCACCCAGGCAGACAGCGCTATGCCGGTCGAATCAACGCGGGGGAAGCCGGAATTTCGCTTAACTCCCGCGGCAACACGTGCGTGAATGTCCGCCGGCCGCACGTCGTCTCCGCACGACGACACGACAAATGCTAGCGCCAAAGCGACAACGAAAGACGACTTTATGTTCATTTCACACCCACTTTAAAATACTAACGAGCCAGACTATATACCATCCTCGCAAATTCTAGAGACTAATACGAGAATCCAATCCAGTTGTTGCGCCTGTAGGAATGCCTATTGACGGCGGGCTGCGGCGCGCCTTGTTAAATATCCACAACGCCGGCGCCGGGCGTTGGTTTTTCTCGCGCCGCGGCATTATCTTCGCGCCGTGTTTATGGAACGTCGGCAGGGTCGATTTTTTCCGCGTCAACCAGTTTTCTGTAGCTTAGATTCATATTCGTCGCGAGGGGGCCGCACGGGCCCCCGCTGGGGTGAAAGGGGGGACGCCGAATTGCGGGCAATGTCTGAATGATTCCGTGGATTTTGTTTTTAATGGCCGCTGCGCCGCGACGCGAGTCTCGGCGATGGGCGGCGTGAGTTTCCCACACATTAACTACTAATGGCAACATTTCAAGAAACAGGCCTCGACGAGCAGATGCTCCAGGCCATCGGCGAGCTCGGATTCGTGGAGCCTACGCCCGTCCAGGAGAAGAGCATCCCCGAGATTCTCAATTGCGGAAAAGACATTGTCTCGCTGGCGCAGACCGGCACGGGCAAGACGGGGGCCTTCGGCCTGCCCATAGTCCAGATGGTGGACGCGTCCATAGACCACGTCCAGGCCATGATCCTCAGCCCGACGCGCGAGCTGTGCCTCCAGATTGCCAAAGACCTGACCAACTTCGCCAAGTATAAGCGCGAGGTCTCCATCTGCGCCGTCTATGGCGGCTCGGACATACGCAAGCAGATCCGCCAGCTGCGCGACGGCGCCAGCATTGTGGTCGGCACCCCCGGCCGCGTCATAGACCTCATAGAGCGCGGCGTCCTCAAGATAGACCAGATCCGTTGGCTCGTCCTCGACGAGGCCGACGAGATGCTCGACATGGGCTTCAAGGACGACCTGGAGACAATCCTGGCCTCGACGCCCGAGACGCGCCAGACGCTCCTCTTCTCGGCCACGATGCCGCCATTCATTGCCAAAGTGGCGAGCAACTACATGAAGGAGCCGCTCGAGATCAAAATCGGCCGCACCAACCAGGGCGCCGACACCGTGCAGCACCACTACTACCTGGTGCGCCCCGGCGACCGCTACCTGGCCCTGAAGCGCATCGTCGACATGGTGCCCGACATCTACAGCATCGTCTTCTGCCGCACCCGCGAGGAGACCAAGACGGTGGCCGAGAAGCTCATAGGCGACGGGTACAACGCCGACGCCCTCCACGGCGACCTCTCGCAGGCGCAGCGCGACATGGTCATGCAGCGCTTCAAGATGAAGCACCTCCAGATCCTCGTGGCGACCGACGTGGCGGCCCGCGGCATCGACGTCCACGACCTCACGCACGTCATCAACTACAACCTGCCCGACGACAGCGAGGTCTACATCCACCGCTCCGGGCGCACCGGCCGCGCCGGCAAGAGCGGCGTGAGCGTGGCCATAATATGCAAGAAGGACCAGCAGAAAATCAAGCAGATCGAGAAGATGTCGGGCAAGACTTTCGAGAGGAAGATGGTGCCCAACGCCGACGAGATTTGCCAGATCAAACTCCAGCACTTCGTCCAGGGCATCGCCGACCAGCAGGTCGACGAGGAGAGCGCCGTCTCGAAGTTCATCCCCGACATGATTGAGAAGCTGGCCGAGTTCTCCAAGGAGGAGGTCATAGCCAAGTTCATCTCGGCCGAGTTCGAGTCGGTCAACAAGTACTACCAGTCGGCCAACGACCTCAACATTGCCGGCGACGACCCCAAGCAGAAAGGCGAGCGCCGCATGGCCGACGAGAACATGAAGCGCCTCTTCATCAACGTGGGCAAAATCGACGCCGTGCGCCCGGCCGACATCATAGGCCTGGTCAACGAGTTCACGCGCGACATCCCCAAGGTCAACATAGGCCACATCGACATCATGCGCAACTTCTCGTTCATCGACGTCGACGCCCAGTTCGCCGAGCAGATTGTCGAGGCGCTCAACGGCCGCAGTGTCGACGGCTACCGCATCATATGCGAGATTGCCGCGCCGCGCGCCGACGACGACGACGCCCCGCGGCGGCGTGGCGGTTTCGGCGGCGGCTTTGGCGGACGGCGCGGCGGACGGCGCGACGACTGGAAAGACGGCCGCGACTTCCGCGACGAATACTACCCCTCGCCGCGCTCCAACCGCGCCGACAGGCGGCACCGCGATCGCGGCGGCAAGCACAAGTAGGAGAAAAAAAACGCGCCCCGCGCACGGGGCGCCGGCAGAGACGAGGAGGGCGACCGGCAAGAGGGTCGTCCTCCTCCGCTTTTTTCCGCTACCTTAGCGGCGCGAAACGAAACGACATGCAGCTTTGGCAACGACAGTGAACCTCATCGCCGCCATCGACCTCAACAGGGCCATAGGCCTCGACGGCGACCAACTGGCATACATTGGCCAAGACCTGCGCCACTTCAAGGCGCTGACCCTCGGCAAGCCCGTCGTCATGGGGCGGCGGACCAACGAGGCCCTGCCGCGCCGGCGGCTCCCGGGGCGCCGCAACATCGTCCTGACGCGCGACGCCTCGTTCGCCGTCGAGGGAGTGGAGGTGGCGGCCTCGCCCGGTGAGGCTCTCGGCATGGTGGACGGCGAGGCCGAGGTGTTCGTCATTGGCGGCGCGCAGATATACGAGGCTTTCCTCCCCATGGCGTCGCAGATCTTCCTCACCGTCATCGAGCACCGCTTCGAGCGGGCCGACACATTCTTCCCCGACTTCTCCTCGTGGGCCGTGGCGGAGCGGTCGGCGACATACGCCGACGAGAAGTCGGGCCTGAGCTTCCACTTCGAGACGCTGACGAGGGGGCGGGGCGCCGAGGGGGACACACAGATTGTCTAATCCGCGAATGCGTTCTGCGAAAGGGAAAAATAACCTAACTTTGTGGTTAAGCCCCTCCTCCCCTACCTGGCGTTCTACAGGCTCCTGAAGAAGTAACCGCGGCGGGCGCCTCTGCCTGGTCGCGTTTTATTGTCAGCCATTTTCATTTTCTCTACATTTGCAACCGCAGTGGAGGCACGCCAGCCCCGGCGCGGCGCGGTCGTCTCCGCCCCCCTGCCTGTCATAGTGAAACTCGTCAACTTCCCACACCAATGGTAACATTCACCATCGCCCTGTTGGCCCTCGTGGCCGGCTATTTCGTCTACGGCCGCTTCGTCGAGCGCCTCATAGGCTACGACTACACGAAAACCGCCCCCGCCGTGGCGCACCCCGACGGCGTGGACTACGTCCCCATGCCGACGTGGAAGGTGTACATGATCCAGTTCCTCAACATTGCCGGCCTTGGGCCCATCTTCGGCGCCATCATGGGGGCCAAGTTCGGCACGTCGAGCTACCTGTGGATTGTCCTGGGCACAATCTTCGCCGGTGCCGTCCACGACTTCATGGCCGCCATGAACTCCATGGCCCACGACGGCGAGAGCCTGCCCGAGACCATCGGGCGCTACCTGGGGCGCAAGACCAAGACCGTCTTCGGCGTCTTCACCATCGTCCTGATGATTCTCGTCGGGGCCGTCTTCGTCTCGGGCCCCGCCGAGCTGCTGGCCGGCATGACGCCGGAGTGGGCCGACGCCCTCTTCTGGATTGTCGTCATCTTCGCCTACTACGTCGCCGCCACGATGCTCCCCATCGACAAGATTATAGGCCGCATATACCCCGTCTTCGCCATAGCCCTCATCGTCATGGCCGTGGGCATCCTCGGGGCGCTGTTCGCCTACAGGCCCGACCTGCCGGAGATGTGGCACAGCTTCGGGACGAAGTATGAGTCGAGCCCCATCTTCCCCATGATGTTCGTCTCCATAGCCTGCGGGGCCATCAGCGGCTTCCACGCCACCCAGTCGCCCCTCATGGTCCGCTGCCTCAAGAGCGCCCGCCACGGGCGCCGCGTCTTCTACGGCTCGATGGTGACCGAGGGCGTCGTGGCCCTCATCTGGGCCGCAGCCGCCACGGCCTTCTTCGGCGAGCACGGGGTTGTGGACGCCGCCACGGGCAAGCCCTACACGGGCGCCGGCGTCGCCACGCTCCTCTCGCGCGAGTGGCTCGGGGCGGTGGGGAGCGTCCTCGTGGTCCTGGGCATCGTGGCGGCGCCCATCACGAGCGGCGACACCGCCCTGCGCTCGGCGCGCCTCATCGTGGCGGACTTCCTCCACTTCGGGCAGAAGAAGATTTCCAGCCGGCTCCTCGTCTCGGTGCCCATCTTCCTGCTCACGTTCGGGGTGCTTGTCTTCAGCCTCCGCGACGCCAACGGCTTCAACATCATATGGCGCTACTTCGCGTGGTGCAACCAGACGCTGGCGTTCTTCACGCTGTGGTCGCTCACGGTCTGCCTCGTCCGCTCGCGCAAGCCTTTCGTCGTGACGCTCGTCCCGGCGCTATGGATGACGGCCGTCTGCGCGTCATACCTCTTCGTGGCGCCCGAGTGCCTCAACCTGCTGCCGGGCGCGGAGTGGTTCCCGCCCGCCGTGGGAGGCGCGGCGGCGGCCCTGGCCTTCGCCATCTTCATGGCCTGGCGCCGCAAGGCGGTCAAGGCGGGGCTGGCATAGGCGTCGGCGGCGTGATTGCGCGCCAAGGACAGCAAAGACGCAAAACGAGGGGGGGGGCGATTTCCACATCGCCCCCCCCCTCTTCAAAAAGAACTCTTGCGCCGCGCCCTGCGCTCGCTCCACCCGACATATTTCGACATGAGCCACAAGAGGGGCCACAGGCGGTAGTGGGCCAGCGCGGACGATAGGCGCAACCCCCTGCTCAGCCTACGCACGAACGGCATCTCGACGTCGCGGAAGAGGGGCGCCAGCCGCCGCTTGAAAGCCATGGGGTAGAAGTGCATGATGACCGACTTCTCGCGCAAGATGCCCCGCAAGACCTCGCCGTCGAGCGAGCCGTCGGGACGCGCCCGGCGGAAGAAATCGGCAGTGCGCAACCACAGGCGCTCCATGCACCCGGCATAAGACGGCAAGCACAAGTTCGTCATAGACAAGTCGTTGCCGCACTCATAGTGGTAGAGAACGCGGCGCACGAACGCGTGGCCGCGGGCGTAGAACGCCACCCTCACCGTCGTGAACCGGTCCTCGCCATAGCATATGTCGTCGGGGGCGAGGCACTCGGGATGCGCGGCGAAAATGCGCCTCGCAATGAGCTTGCCCCAAATGGGGACTGGCAGCTCGTTGTTCCAAATCGACATCGCCAGCCCCGACTTGCCCACCCCGCCGCAACGCCGAGGCCTCTGCGCATCGCCGTGGTGGTCGACGTAGTCGCACAAGACGAGCTCCGCGCCGTTGGCCACGGCCGCGGCATGGAGCATCTCCAGGTATTGCGGCTCCACCCAGTCGTCGCTGTCCACATGGGCAATGTAGTCGCCCGTGGCGGCCTCCACGGCAGTGCGCCGCGCGGCAGGCAGCCCGCGGTTGCGACCGTGCGCCAGTAGCCGGACATTGAGGGCGGGGAACTCGGCCGCCACGCCCCGCACGATGTCCATGCTGGCGTCGGGCGAGCCGTCGTCGACGAAGATGAACTCAACGCCGTCGGTCATGGTCTGCCCGAAGAGCGAGCGGGCGCACCGCCCGACATATCGCTCGGCGTTGAAGACGGGGACGCAGACGGAGATTTTGACATTGCCCATACGTGGGCGCAAGTTAGGCAAAAAATCATGAAACGCGCCGAGGCATCAATCCGCCCCCCCTGATGGAGCGGACAAACCGCGCCACGCCCTCGGCGGAGACCCCGTGCTCGCGCAGGTGGCTGACGAACGCCGTGCCGACAATGGCCCCGTCGGCGTGGGCGCAAGCCTGGCGGAAGCCCACGCTGTCTTTGACTCCAAAGCCTATCATGCGGTGGTTGCGGAGGCCCAGGGCGGCGATGCGCTCAAAATACCGCACGCTGGCCCCGGCGTCGCGCCGGACGTTGCCCGTCACGCCCGCCGAGGCCACCATGTAGATGAACCCCTCGGCCTCGGCGTCTATCTCGCGGACGCGGGCGTCGGGCGTCTGGGGGGCGATGAGGGGGATGAAGCGTATGCCGCGAGAGTCGAAAAGATGCCGATAGTCGGCCAGGTACACATCCCACGGCAGGTCGGGCAAGATGACGCCGTCGACACCCACCGCATGGCAACGGTCGAGAAAACGCTCGAAGCCGTAGCGCATGACGGGGTTGACGTAGCCCATCAGGACGACGGGGATTGTCACCCCCGGGCGCATGGCGCCGAGCTGCCCCAGGAGCCTCTCGACGCTCATCCCGCCCCGCAGGGCGTCGAGGCTCGCCTGCTGAATCACGGGGCCGTCGGCAAGGGGGTCGGAGAATGGCATCCCAATCTCCACAAAATCGGCGCCGGCGCCCTGCAACGCGGTCAAGACCGGCAGGGTGTCGTCCGCCGCGGGAAACCCGGCGGTGAAATATACGGAGAGCAGGTTGCGCCCCGATGCGAAAAGTTTGTCTATCCTGTTCATTGTCTATGGCAATAGGTTTATTAGAGGGTATCGTATCCAATTGAATCCACGCATCGCGTCCAGAGTCCGCATATCGTCCTAGGGCTCTCTCTCTCCGTCCTAGGGCTCACGCCCTAGGCTGCCCTATGCCGCCGCTTCGCGCACTTCGTAGCCTTTGGGGCTACGAGCGGGGCGTGGCGGACGTTGGCGGCAAGACGGGCGCACGATTCGTGTGTCCCTACAACACCCACCCGGAGCGCCAACGGCCAACACCCGGAAATTGTCAATTGTCAATTGTCAATTGATAGGTTTCCATATCCTTGTCCCCCCTGCCGGAGACCGTGACGACCACCACGTCGTCGGCCCCGAACTTCAGCTTCGGCAGCGCCGCCAGGGCGTGGGCGCTCTCCAGGGCGGGGATTATGCCCTCGCGGAGCGTCAGGAGCCGCGCCGCCTCCAGGGCCTCGTCGTCGGTGGCGGAGAGGACCGTGGAGCGGCCCTGCTCGGCCAGGTAGGCGTGGAGCGGCCCCACGCCCGGATAGTCCAGGCCGGCGGAGATGGAGTACGGCTCGACAATCTGCCCGTCGTCGGTCTGCATGAGCATTGTGCGGCTACCGTGGATTATGCCCTCCGTCCCGCGGGCTATGGAGGCGGCGGTGTCGGGCGTGTCGAGGCCGTGGCCCGCCGCCTCGACGGCCACCAGGCGCACCCTCTCGTCGTCGAGGAAGTGGAAGAAAGAGCCGGCGGCGTTGCTCCCCCCGCCGATGCAGGCAATGACCCAGTCGGGCCTCTCGCGCCCCGTCTGGCCCCGCACCTGCCGCCGCGTCTCGTCGCTGATGACGCTCTGCAGGCGCGCCACAAGGTCCGGATAGGGGTGCGGGCCGACCACGGACCCTATGACGTAGAACGTGTCGTCGGGGTTCGAGATCCAGTCGCGCAGGGCCTCGTTGGTGGCGTCTTTCAGCGTACGGTTCCCGCTCCTCACCGCCACGACCTCCGCGCCGAGCATCCTCATCCGCGCCACGTTTGGGGCCTGGCGGCGGATGTCGACCTCGCCCATGAAGACCACGCACCGGAGCCCCAGCAGAGCGCACGCCGTCGCCGTGGCCACGCCGTGCTGCCCGGCCCCGGTCTCGGCAATGACGCGCTCCTTGCCCATCATGCGCGCCATGATGACCTGCCCCAGGGCATTGTTAATCTTGTGGGCGCCGGTGTGCGCCAGGTCCTCGCGCTTGAGGAAGACGTTAGTGCCGTAGACGCGCGACAGGTTCTTGGCATGAGTGAGGGGCGTGGGGCGCCCCACGTAGTCGCGGAGCAGGCCGAGATAGAGGCCCTTGAACTCGTCGGAGCCCAGAATCCTGAGATACTCGCGGCGCAGCCTCTCGACGTTGGGCTGGAGCATCTCCGGCACCCACTGCCCGCCGAAACGGCCATAGTGGCCGTCGGCCGAAACTTGAAATCTTGACATGGCGGCTATTTCCCAATCATGTCCAACGCGCGGCGCAAAGCGTCGTAGTCCTTTATGCCCGGCTCGGTCTCGAAGCGGCTGTTGAGGTCTATGAGGGCGGCGCCGCTCTGCGCCGCCTCGACAATGTTGTCCGGGCCTATGCCACCCGCCAGGGCCCACGGCGTGCGCAGCGGCTGCCGGAGGATGAGCTGCCAGTCGAACTGCCGCCCCGTGCCGCCCAGGTCGGGGCCCTTGTTGTCGAACAGGTAGTAGTCCACCACCTCGGTGTAGTCCCACACGGCGTCGAAGTCGTGAGCGTCGGCAATGTGGAACGCCTTGAAGACCTCAACGCCCAGGTCGCGGATTCGGGCGCACTGGCGCGGGTTCTCGTGGCCGTGGAGCTGGACGGCGGCGAGGCCGTAGGTGTTTATGGCGTCGTAGATGTACCTCTCGGACGAGTCTACAAAGACGCCCGTGCGCTTGACCGACGGCGGGATGATGGACAGCATGTCGGGGTTGAAGCGCCCCACGACGTAGCGCGGCGACTGCGGGTGGAAGACGAACCCTATGTAGTCGGGTTCGAGGAAGAGGATGCGGCTGATGTTGTCTATGCTCGTCATCCCGCATATTTTCACTTTGACACTCAAAACGATTAAGATTAAAAGATTAACAATCAACAACTGTGGCCGTCGGAGGCCATGCGCGGGAGGAGGGGGGGGGACTACGCCCCGCCGCCCAAAGCCCTGTCGAAGTCCTGGCACAGGCGGCGGCACGCCTCGGCGGGGTCGGGCTGGGCCATGAGGGCCTCGCCGACAAGGAAGCCGTCGAAGCCCGCGCGCCGGAGCCGGACCATGTCGTCCACGCCGCAGATGCCGCTCTCGGCCACTCGGGGCAGGTGGCCCGGCAGGGCCTCGGCAAGACGCACGGCGCGGTCCAGGTCCACCTCGAAAGTGCGCAGGTCGCGGCTGTTGACGCCCACGACGGAGACGCTGTCGACAATCATGTCGAGCTCCGCCTCGTCGTGAATCTCCAAGATGACGTCCATGCCATACGAGCGCGCCAGCTCCGACAAGACGCGCACATTGCCAATGGTCAGCACGGCGGCGATGAGGAGAATGGCCGACGCCCCGCACGCGCGCGCCCAGAGGACCTGCCGCTCGGCGACAAAGAAGTCCTTGCACAAGACCGGCACCGCGGCGCACCCCACGGCCTCGCGCAGGTCGGCAAGGGAGCCGCCGAACCCGGAGTCGGTGAGGCACGAGACGGCGCTGGCGCCGGCGGCCGAATATCCGCCGACGACGTCGGCGGGGCTGATGCCGGCATGGATGTCGCCCCGCGACGGCGAGCGGCGCTTGAACTCGGCAATGATGCCGTTGCCGCGCCGGAGGCTCTCGGCGAATGGGAGCGGGGCGGGCGCCGAGGGCAGCTTGGCAAAAATCTCCTCTATGTCGACCTGGCGCCGCTCCGCCGCCAACTCTTTATACTTGCGGTCGATGATGCTGTCTAGATAAGTCGTCATGATGTTCTAGCTGTTGAGTTCTACAAACTTGTGGAGGCAGCCCAGGGCCCTGCGGCTCTCCACCGACTCGCGGGCCATGGCCAGGCACTCGTCTACTCCCCGGTGCGGCTCGATGGCGTGGATGGCGAAAGCCGAGTTGACCAGGACCACGTCGCGCTGCGCCCCGGTGGCCGTGCCGCCAAGCACGGCGTCGAAAACCCGCATGGCGTCGCGCCGCGTCTGCCCCTCGCCCCCGCATATGTCGGCGGGGCGGACGCGGGGCAGGCCGAGGTCGGCGGGCGAGAGAATCTTCTCGAAGTGGCGCGACTGCACCTTGAAGTCGCCCGTGAGCGAAATCTCGTCATAGCCGTCGAGGCTGCTGACAATGCAGTAGCCGACGCCCATCTTCTGACACACGGCGGCGTAGAGCCTCATCTGGCTCAGCGTCGCCACGCCCAGGAGCTGGAACGCCGGGCGGCACGGGTTGACGAGCGGCCCGAGGAGGTTGAAGCACGTCGGGACCCCCAAGGCGCGGCGCATGGGCCCGACCTGCTTGAGGGCCCTGGCGAAGAGCGGCGCGTGGAGATAGGCCACGCCCGACTTGTCGATGCTGCGCCTCAGCTTGTCGGCGTCGGACGTGAAGCGGACACCATGCCCCTCGATGACGTCCGACGCGCCGCTCACCGACGTCGCCGCGTAGTTGCCGTGCTTGGCCACCTTGAAGCCGGCCCCGGCGACGACGAAGCAGGAGCAGGTGGAGATGTTGAACGTGTTCTTGCCGTCGCCGCCCGTGCCAACGATGTCGACGGGCCGGAACTCGGCCAGGTCCACCGCCACGCCCGTCTTGAGGACGCCCGCCCGCAGGCCCAGGAGCTCCTCGACCGTCGCGCCGCGCATCTGAAGCGCCACGGCGAAAGCCGCGACCTGCTCCGCGGCATAGGCGCCGTCGGCAATGCCCAGCAAGATTCGTTCCGTCTCGTCGGCGCTGAGGCTCTCGCCCGCCACGAGGCGCGTCAATATTTCTCGCATACTCTTCCCGTTTTTTTCTTTGAGTTCAATGGAGCAACCAGTTTGACAAGACTCTCTCGCCCGACGGCGTGAGGACGCTCTCGGGGTGGAACTGGACCCCGCGGATGTCGAGCCGCCTGTGGCGCAAGGCCATTATGGCGCCGTCGGGGCTCACGGCCAAGACCTCCAAGGACGGCGGCAGCCCCACGGCGCCCACCACCCACGAGTGGTAGCGCCCCACGGGGAACTCGGCCGGCAAGCCCCCGAACAGGTAGTCCGCCGCCACGACGCGCATGGGAGTCTGCACGCCGTGGAACACCTCGGCAAGGTTCTCCAGCCGGGCGCCGAAATGCTCGCCAATGGCCTGGTGGCCAAGGCAGACGCCAAGGATTGGCTTCCGCCCGGCGTAGGCCGCCAGCACCGAGGGCGTCTGCCCCGCCTCCGACGGCACGCCGGGCCCGGGCGAGAGCACAATCTTGTCGAAAGCCTCCAGGGAGGGCAACTCGAAGCGGTCGTTGCGCACGACGGAGACATCGGCGCCAAGCCGCCGGAGGAGATGCGACAGGTTGTAGGTGAACGAGTCGTAGTTGTCTACTATCACGATTCTCATACTCACATTGTTTCGGCAAGCTCTATGGCCCTGCGCAGAGCCGCCAGTTTGTTGTTCACCTCCTGCAGTTCCGCCTCGGCGTCGCTCTTTGCCACGATGCCGCCGCCGGCCTGGAACCACAGCTCGCCGCTGCGGCTGACGAAGGTCCGAATCGTTATGGCCTGGTTGAGCGAGCCGTCGAAGCCTATGCTCCCGACGCAGCCGCCATAGGCCCCGCGGTTGTGCGGCTCAATCTGGCTTATGAGCTGCATGGCGCGCACCTTGGGCGCCCCCGAGAGCGTCCCGGCGGGGAACGTGTCGAAAAAGACGCGGAGCGGGTCGGCGCCGGCGTCGAGAGTCCCTCCCACGCGGCTCACGAGGTGGACGACGTGGCTGTAATATTGCAAGTCTTTGAAGAAGAGGACCCCGACGTCGTGGCAGTTGCGGCTGAGGTCGTTGCGGGCCAGGTCGACGAGCATGACGTGCTCGGCGTTCTCCTTGGGGTCGGAGCGCAGGCGCTCGGCGGCGAGGGCGTCGGCGGCGGGGTCGCCCGTGCGGCGCGCCGTGCCGGCAATGGGGTCGATGTAGGCGCGCCTCGCCGCACCGTCGATGCGGCAATGCGTCTCCGGCGACGACCCGAAAATCCGGAATCCGCCCATGTCCATGTAGAACAGGTAGGGCGAGGGGTTGATGCTCCGCAGGGCGCGGTAGAGCTTGAAGTCGTCGCCCTCATAGCGCTGGGCGAAGCGGCGCGAGATGACGACCTGGAAGACGTCGCCACGCAGGCAGTGGCCAATGGCCGCGCGGATGTTGTCCTTGTGCTGCTCGTCGGTGAGGGGGCTGGAGACGCCGCCCACGGGGTGGAAGCCGAACGGGCGCACGTCGGAGCGGCGCAGGGCGGCAAGGACGTCCCCGATGCCGGGCCCCGACTGCGCCCCCCCGGCATCGGGGGGGACGAGCGAGACAATCCGCACCTGGTTGTTGAAGTGGTCGAACTCGACCACGGTCCGGAAGAGGATGTAGAGGACGTCGGGCGCGTCGTGGAGCGGGTGCGTCTCGTCGCGCACCTCGATTCCCTCCAAATATCGCACGGCGTTGAAAGTGGTGTAGCCAAAGAGGCCGGGGTGGCCGTCGCCCTCAATCTCGAAAGAGTCGAGGAGGGAGCGCACGGCGTCGGCCAGGGAGAAGCCGCCGCCAATGCGCCGGCTCTCGCCGCCGCCGGGAGTGCGCAGCCGGGCCACGCCGTGCCCCACCTCGACGCTGGCCATGGGCCCCACGCCGATATACGAGCGGGCGTCGCCGCCGCCCCGGTAGTCCGAGCACTCCATGAGGACGCTCTGGGGCGATAGGTCGCGGAGCCTCATGTAGGCCCCGATGGGGGTGAAGAGGTCGGCAAGCATCCGGGACGCCTCGACCCTGTACTTATGTTTCCTGCTCATAGAACCCAAAAAAAAAGAAAGAGCCTTGCCGGAGAATCGACAAGGCTCTGTTTGCGTCGCTATGACTTTAGACGGCACGCACAAGCGCTTACCTCCGGAGTTGAAAGTAAGACGGGCGCCACCACCATATGTTGCTAATGCCGTGCATCATGTTGCTCACTGATTTTCTTGTTTCGCAAAGATGGCGAACATTTCGGGAAACGCAATGGACAGGGGCAAAAAAAGTCAGAAAAAAAGAACGGGGGGTGACGCGCCGTCACGCGCATCACCCCCCATCCCTATTGACGTTTGACTGCCGGCGGCAGACTAAAAGAGACCCTTGCTCCCGCAAGTGATGTCGTCCACCATGCAGTAGTTCAATCCGTTCTGCCCGTCGCCGTAGTCCTCCAATTGGAAAGACGAGACGGTCTTGCCGGTGGCGGCGTCGACAACCTGGAGGTCGGCCTCGAAGACGTAGTAGTCCTCGACGTCGCTCAGGTCCACATACTGCCACTCCTTGTTCACCGTCCACTCGCCGTCGGCGTCGGTCTTGGCCAGGACGGCGTAGCTCTTGCTCTTCACGTCGGACTCGCTGGCGTTGGTCTTGAACATCGAGACCAGGCTCTGCCAACCGGTGACACCCAGGGTCTTGATGTAGGCGTAGACCACGAAGCGCACCTCGACGTTGGCGGGCGAGGTCGTCACGCCGAGCTCCTTGCGGCCGTCGGCGGTGGTCAGGTATTCATATGCCGCCGTGGGCGCCACCCACAGCCCCTTCATGTCGCCCACGAAAAACGCGCTCATGGCCGCCGACATGTCGACGGCGAAATGGCGGCGCGCGAAGATGGCGCGGCACAGCGTGCCGGGGTTGCAGACCAGGGCCGACGAGCCGCTGTGGTAGGTGCCGTTGGCGGGGGCGAAAAGGCGGTACGACCCGCCGGAGGGCACCTCGCCGGAGGCTGGATAGGCCGTGGGGCAGAAGCCGCCGTAGTAGTTCTCGAACTCCGGCTCGCCAATCACGTAGGGCGTCGTAATCTCGCCCGACTCGGCCACGACGTAGCTCGTGACGTCGGTGTAGCCGTTGGCGTCGGAGAACATAAAGGCGTTGAGACCCACCTTGTCGGCGACGGTCTGCGCGCCGGGGATGTAGCTGACATGCTTGATGCTGGAGAAGTCGGCAACGTAGTCGTCGTCGTTTTCGTCGTCGTCGTGGCACGACGAGAGGGGGAGGGACGCGCACGCCAGGGCGCACGCCAGGGCCAAATACTTTTTCATTGTTGTCAGTAGTGCTGTTTTTAGGGTTACCCAGACGTTTTTACGTCGCCAATCCCCTAATGTTGCGCCGCGGCGGCGGCAAAAGCGATGCCAAACGAGCGGCCGGGCGGGGCGTTGCCCGACCGAATTATAACACAGCGCCGGCGCGGGATAAATCGGCGTTAATTGCTACATTTGCGGCAAAAATCTGTAATCGATGCGTCCTAAGAGAATCATAGAGATTATGCGCGCGCCGCAGCCCGGCACGGAGGTGACAGTCAAAGGGTGGGTCCGGACCCGCCGCGACAGCAAGCAGGTGAGCTTCATAGCCATGAACGACGGCTCGATGGTTGGCAACCTGCAAATCGTGGCCGACCCCGCCGCGATTGACGACTCGACGCTCCGCCGCGTGACGACCGGTGCCTGCCTCGCGGTGAGCGGGCGGCTCGTGGAGTCGCAGGGCAAGGGCCAGAGCTTCGAGGTCCAGGCCGCGCGAATCGAAATCTTGGGCGACGCCGACGCCACATACCCGCTCCAGAAGAAAGGCCACACGTGGGAGTACCTGCGCGAGGTGGCCCACCTGCGCCCGCGGACCAACTCGTTCGGCGCCGTGTTCCGCATCCGCAACGCCATGGCCTTTGCCATCCACAAGTTCTTCCACGACCGCGGCTTCGTCTACTTCCACACGCCCCTCATCACCAGCTCCGACGCCGAGGGGGCGGGGCAGATGTTCCAGGTCACGACGCTGGACGTCGACAACCCGCCGCGCACGCCCGACGGCAAGGTGGACTACTCGCAAGACTTCTTCGGCTCGCCGACGAGCCTCACCGTCTCCGGCCAGCTGGAGGGCGAGCTCGCCGCCACGGCCCTGGGCGCCATCTACACCTTCGGCCCCACATTCCGCGCCGAGAACTCCAACACGCCGCGCCACCTTGCCGAGTTCTGGATGATAGAGCCCGAGATGGCGTTCTACGACATCGACGACAACATGGACCTGGCCGAGGAGTTCATCAAGTTCTGCGTGCAGTGGGCCCTGGACAACTGCCAGGAGGACCTCGAGTTCCTCAACAAGATGGTGGACAACGGCCTGCTGGAGCGCCTCCGCTTCGTGACGAGCCACGACTTCGTACGCCTGCCCTACACCGAGGGCGTCAAGATCCTGGAGGAGGCCGTGGCCGGCGGCCGCAAGTTCGAGTTCCCCGTCTTCTGGGGCGCCGACCTGGCCTCGGAGCACGAGCGCTACCTGGTGGAGGAGCACTTCAAGCGTCCCGTAATCCTGACCGACTACCCAAAGGAGATCAAGGCGTTCTACATGAAGCAGAACGACGACGGCAAGACCGTCCGCGCCATGGACGTCCTCTTCCCCCGCATAGGCGAAATCATCGGCGGCTCGGAGCGCGAGGCGGACTACGGCAAGCTGATGGCGCGCATCGAGGAGCTGAAAATCCCGATGAAGGACATGTGGTGGTATCTCGACACGCGCCGATACGGGTCGTGCCCCCACTCGGGCTTCGGGCTGGGCTTCGAGCGCCTAATCCTCTTCGTGACGGGCATGGCCAACATCCGCGACGTCATCCCGTTCCCGCGCACACCCGGCCACGCCGAGTTCTGACCCCCCCCCCGCGCCGGAGCGCCGCCCCAAGAACAAAGAACAAAAACAGGCACACAGATGAAAATATACTTCAACGACAGGCACATAAAGCTCGACCAGAAGAGCTTCGCCACCGTCGGCTACAGCGACGTGGAGCAGTTTGCCGACGCCGAGCAGCTGCGGCAGCTTGTGGAGCGGTTCGTCGACGACGAGAGCCGCCCCGACATGTGCATCGTGGCCGACGACTTCAAGGCGCTGACCAAGGCCTTCCTGAGGCTCTTCCCGGTGGTCAACGCCGCGGGGGGCCTGATCCACGACGGCGACGACGAATATCTCGTCATAGACCGCCGCGGCGTCCCCGACCTGCCCAAGGGCAAGGCGGAGCAGGGCGAGGGCCCCGTGCAGACAGCCATGCGCGAGGTGGGCGAGGAGACGGGGCTCGTGGGGGTCAACGTCATAGACCGCATTCAGGAGACGTTCCACACCTACCGCACGGGCGGCAAGATGGTCCTCAAGCGCACCGTGTGGTTCTCGATGTCGGTGCCGGGGCGCCCCAAGCTCACGCCCGAGGCCGAGGAGGGCATAACCGGCGCGCGGTGGGTGAGCCGGGGCCAGATGAAAGCCGAGGCGGAGAAGACCTACAGGTCGCTCCGCGACATATTCCTCTCCGTCAGCCTCTGAGGCGCACCCCGACGCAGACGATGAACCGCACGGCGGTAGTAATCCTCAACTGGAACGGGCGCGGGCTGATGCGCCACTACCTGCCCGCCGTGGTGCGGACAAGCGCGGCGCCGGGCGGCGTCGACGTGGTGGTGGCGGACAACGCCTCGACCGACGGGAGCCTGGAGATGCTCCGCCGCGAGTTCCCGACCGTCAGGACCATAGCCCTCGACCGCAACTACGGCTTCGCCGAGGGCTACAACCGCGCCCTGGCCGAGCTTGACCACGAGCTCGTGGTCCTGCTCAACTCCGACGTGGAGCCCGCCGAGGGATGGCTGGCACCGCTCGTGGGGCTGATGGACAGCGACGGGCGCATAGGGGCTTGCGGCCCGACGCTCATCGACGACCGGGACCGCAGCCGCTTCGAGTATGCCGGGGCGGCGGGCGGATTCCTCGACGCGCTGTGCTACCCGTTCTGCCGCGGCAGGGTCTTGGAGACCGTCGAGCAGGACCGCGGACAATATGCCTCCGCCGCCGACTGCCTGTGGGTGAGCGGCGCGGCGCTGATGACCCGCCGCGCCCTCTTCGCGGAGACGGGCGGGCTGGACGCCGACTTCTTCGCCCACATGGAGGAGATAGACTACTGCTGGCGGCTGCGCAACGCCGGGTGGCGCGTCGTGGCGGCGGGCGGGGCCTCGCGGGTGTTCCACCTCGGCGGGGCCACGCTCGGCAACGGCGACCCGCGCAAGACCTACCTCAACTTCCGCAACAACCTCACCATGATGGTCAAGAACCACACCTCGGCGGCGTGGTGGGCGACCCTCCTGGCCCGCATGACGCTCGACGGCGTCGCCGCCGCCCGCTTCCTGGCCGTCGGCGAGCCCCGCCAGCTTACCGCCGTGGCCAAGGCCCACCTGCACTTCTGGGCCCGCCTCGGGGCCGCGCTCCGCAAGAGGCGCGCCCTGCGCCGTGGAGGCCGGCGCGGGCTGCCCGCCGAAGTGCGCCGCTACAGCGTCGTCTGGCGCTACTACGCCCTGCGGCGCAAGACTTTCAACACCCTCGACACATGAAGTGGGAAGACCTGCTCATCTCGCGGCGCACGGGGCGGCAGACGCCGCGCCGCGAAGCGTCGCGCACGGAGTTCCAGCGCGACTACGACCGCATCATCTTCTCCGCCCCGTTCCGCCGGCTCCAGAACAAGACGCAGGTGTTCCCCCTGCCGGGGTCGGTCTTCGTCCACAACCGACTGACGCACAGCATCGAAGTGGCGTCGGTGGGTCGCTCGTTGGGGCACAGCGTCAGCCAGAGGCTCATCGAGACGGACGCCGCCTCGCCGTCGCTCCTCGACTCCATTGGCGACATAGTCTCGGCGGCGAGCCTGGCCCACGACATGGGCAACCCCCCGTTCGGCCACTCCGGCGAGCACGCCCTGCAGCACTACTTCGCCAACGGCCGCGGGCGCGACTTCACGTCGCGGCTGACCGAGGCGCAGCGCGCCGACGTGGAGAACTTCGACGGCAACGCCAACACGTTCCGCCTCCTGAGCCACTCCTTTGCCGGGCGGCGCCTGGGCGGGTTCTCGCTCACCTACCCCACCCTGGCCTCCATAATCAAATATCCGCGCCCCTCGGTGGGGCAGAAGAAGTTCGGATATTTCCAACAAGACGAGGAGACGTTCCGCAGCATCATGGAGACCCTGCGCATCCCGCGGGTTGGCGAGTCGACCTACGCCCGCCACCCCCTGGTCTACCTCGTCGAGGCCGCCGACGACATATGCTACCAGGCCATGGACATCGAGGACGCCTACCGCCTCGGCATCTTCACCTACGACGAGACGCGCGCCCTCTTCACCAACTACTTCGACCCCGGGGCCGACGCCCCGACGTTCGCCGCCCTGGAGCAGGTGTGCGGGCGCGTCACCGACCGCCACGAGCAGGTGGCCTACATGCGGACCCTGGTCATAGGCCGCCTCGTGGGCGAGGCCACCCGCATCTTCTGCGACAACATTGGCGACATCCTCCGGGGGGACTTCGGCGGCTCGCTCATGAGCCACCTGGAGGGCAAGGCCAGCGAGGGCATGAGCAGCATGGCGGCGGCGGCGAGCAGCAAGGTCTACCACCACCAGAGCGTGGCGCAGATAGACCTGTCGGGCTTCGAGATTATCGGGACGCTGACCGACAAGTTCATCACGGCGCTGACACACCAGGACCAATACTACTCCAGCCTGCTCCTGCCCTTCATCCCCGACCAGTACCGCGTCGGGCCGTCGGCGTCGGACTACGACAAGATTATGAGCGCCGTAGACACCGTGAGCGGCATGACCGACCTCTACGCCGTCGAGATGTACCGGCGCGTGACGGGCAGCGCGGGCGACCGCCTGGGATAGCCACGCGACACAGTCCAATCAAAAACAGTCGCATTACGAACAATATTGAGACATCTTTTTTGCCTCGCAAGCTAATTATTGCTACTTTAGTTGCGCAGACACGAACGTAGACGATGCGCAAGAGAGGCATAGCACTGAACTTTTGGCTTGCGGCGACGCTCCTGCCCGCCACCGAGGCGACGGCGCAGGAGATTGGGTGCGCCGCCGACACCGTGCGGGTGTGCGACACCACCGAGGGGCAGCTCTTCACCCTGCGGCTCAAAGACCTGCCGAGCGGATACGCGATGGTGCGGATATACTACAGCACGTCGATGCGCCCCAACGAGACGAACACGGCACAGCAATATGTCAACAACCTGACCAACGACACCTGGGACGTGAACGCCGAGGCCTACGAGCTGACGGACTTCGAGGAGTGGGACTCGCGCGGCTACGCCGACTTCTCGATGCAGGTGGAGGAGGCGTGGCTCGTCAGCTCCGAGCACGACCGCATCCCCCTCTCCGTCGCCGGGACGGGGCGGACGACGTGGCGCATCTACCCCACCCCCCTCGACGCCCCGTGGCTGCCCGAAGAAGACCCCCGCCTGTTCCACCTGGAGGGCGACACCGAAGTGTGCGGACACTCGGCCTCGCTGACCACGCGGGCCACCCCGGCGGGAATCTCGGAGTGGCGATGGACAGCCACGGGCGACGCCACCCTCGCCGCCGCCGGCAACGCGGCCGACATCTCGTGGCCCGGGGCGCCCTCGGCCTCGGCGCAGACCACGACGCTGGTGAGCGTCTCGAAAACCATAGGCAAGACCTGCACGGCCACAATCTCGAGAGCCGTAACCCTCCGCGGCACCCCCGAGGCCACACTCGCCACGCCCGACGGGGCGGCGGAGGGCGGGGTGGTGAGGATATGCTCGTCGATTGACGACGCCGACGACCCCGGCCGCGACATTGGCGGGCGGCTGACGCTGAGCGGCGCCGCGCCGTTCGCCGTCACCCTCTCGTCGGGCGACACCCACACGTTCGACGCCGGCGGCGTCCACGCCCTGACGGCCACCCACGCCACGAGCGGCGGCCGGCTGACCATAGCCGGCGTGACGGACGGCAACGCATGCCCCGCCACGAGCGAGACCATGAGCGGCTCGATAACCATCGAGGACCGCAAGCCGCGCCCCGCCTTTGCCTCCGACACCGTCATGTGCGCCACGACGCGGGCGGACCTGGAGGTGCGCCCCGGGGAGCCGCACCACGAGTTCGAGTGGGGAATGGCGGGCGCGGGCCTGGACGCCGGCGTAGCGGGCGCGGGCGAGAGGGCCGAGGTCCGCTCGAACATGAACGCCGACGTGGGCGTCTACGTTGTCGAGACCGACCACGACGGCGAGGCGTGCCCCTCCGACACGGCGCGCGCCGTGGTGCGGTTCGCCATGCCGCTGCGCTACCCCAACGGGATAAGCCCCAACGGCGACGGGCGCAACGACCGCCTGGTGATTGAGGGCCTCCCGCCCGAGAACCACGTCACGGTGGTGGACAGCCGCGGCAAGAAAGTCTTCGAGGCCGCCAACTACCGCAACGACTGGGGCGCCGAGGGCCTCGACGACGGGTACTACGCCTACATAGCCTCCGGCCGCGGGATGAAGACAATCCGCGAGACACTCGCGGTGAAGCGGACAAGATAGCGGGGAGGCGCACGAATGAGAGATGCATTGAGAGCCATGGCACTGTGCCTCGCCATGCTGACGGTGGCGGGCGACCTTGCGGGGCAGAACGAGCTGATTGTGTCGCAATATGTCCACAACTACTTCGCCGTCAACCCCTCGTTTGCCGGCTCGCGCGGGGGGCTGAGCCTCTTCGCCGGGGCTCGCAGGCAGTGGGCGTCGATAGCCGAGTCGCCGACGAGCCTCCTGCTGACGGCCCACACCCCCATGCGCCACGAGAAGCTGACGGGCGGCCTGAGCGCCTACCACCAGAGGGTCCACGAGAGCTCCAACTCCGGCCTCATGGCCACCGTGGGCTACCGCACCCCCGTGGGCCGCGGCGCGTGGCTGGGCCTGGCCCTCCAGCCGGGCGTGGCCCTGCGCTCTCGCGACTGGGCCAGCGTCCG
Organism: uncultured Marinilabiliaceae bacterium; assembly: GCA_964481855.1. Lineage (GTDB taxonomy): Bacteria > Bacteroidota > Bacteroidia > Bacteroidales > Marinilabiliaceae > W3P20-009. Next base: position 7,972 of record CAYZUH010000022.1, on the reverse strand, counting down.
CACCATGGAGGCGCAAGACGAGGTCTTCGCCGAGCGCGAGACCGGCGCCGCGCCCCTGCTGGGCTTCGGCGCCAGCCTCTATGGCGAGAGGTTCTTCGCCGGGCTCAGCACGACGTCGCTCGTCGTGACCGACGACTTCGAGCGCCGAGACACGAAGTTCTCGCCCCCCGACGCCACCTACGTGGCTTGCGGCGGCTACTGGGTCCCACTGGGTTCCGACGTGGCCCTGCAGCCCTCGGCCCTGGCCGACTGGAGCCGCGCCACGGGGGCCGCCGTCATGGGCTCGCTCAGCGGCGTGTGGCGAGAGAAGGCTTGGCTCACAGCAGCCTACCGCACGACGCGCGACATGACCATCGGGGCCGCCTTCAAGCCCAACGAGCGGCTCAAAGTGGCATACAGCTACTCCATGAACCTCGGCCCGCTGAGCGGATATGGCAGTGGCAGCCACGAGCTGACGCTTCAATATGACCTGGTGTGGAGCGTCAGGGTCGTTGGCCCCCGATTCTACTGACCATGAGACGAGAGACGAAGAGAACCTTTGGCGCGCGCCGCGCCGCGCACGCCCTGCTGTGGCTCCTGCTCCTCGCCGCCGCGCAGGCGGGCGCGGCGCAAGAGGTGGTGGTGGAGCGGCTGGACCTGGGCGGCACGGCCATATCGCCCGCCGTGCGCGACTCTACGCTCTACTTCGCCAGCAACCGCAAGTGGAGCCTCGGCAAGACCTATGGCGACCAGCGCGGCCAGCACCTCTACGGCCTGTTCCGCGTCGGCGTGCGCGGCCGCAAGCCCCACGGCCGCCCGCGGCCCTACCTGGGCAGGGGCGGCCGGCCGTTCAACATGGTGTCGGTGGCGTTCGGCCCCGACGGCACGCCCTACGTGAGCCAGAACGACCCGGAGGCCGCCGGGGTGCGCGGGGCCCCGCTGGCCATCCGCCGATACGACAGCGGGGGCGACGCCCTCCCGCCCATGGCGCCGATGCCGGCGGGGGCCAGTTGCGCCATGCCCGCCATCTCGCCCGACGGGCAGATGATGATTTTCGCCTCGGACAAGCTCGGAGGCGAGGGGCGAGTGGACCTCTACTGCTGCGACAAGACCGCCACGGGGTGGGGCGAGCCCCGCAACATGGGCCCGGAGGTCAACACGCCGGGCGTCGAGACGTCGCCCTACGTCCACTCGTCGGGCAAGATATTCTTCTCGTCGAGCGGGCGCGACGACAGCCGCGGGCTGGACATATACTACACCTACCGCAACGACGACGGCACCTTCGCCACGCCGCAGAAGTTCGACGACGAGCTGTGCAGCCTGCGCGACGACTTCGGCCTGTGGTACAGCGACGACGAGAAGTGGGGCTACTTCTGCTCCAACCGCGACGGCGGCGACGCCATATACTACTTCGAGCGGACGTTCCCCACGTTCGCCGAGAGCGACTCGCTCCAGGCCTTGGAGCTGTGCTACACCCTCTTCGAGGCCTCGGCGGAGAACTACGACACGGCGTCGTTCGTCTGCCGGTGGACATTCGGCGACGGGGCCAGCGCCAAGGGCGTCGAGGTGAGCCACTGCTACGCCGGCGTGGGGAGCTACACCATAGAGCTGAGCGTCCTGGACAAGACGACGGACGAGGAGATGTTCGCACTGGCCCAATATGAGCTGGAGATAGCCCTGCCGGAGCAGGTGGGCATAGAGGCCCCGGCGCGCATCGCGGCCGGCGAGCCCGTCACGCTCACGGCCAACACCGACGGGCTGCCGGGCTTCCGCCCGCGCGAGTTCTATTGGGACATGGGCAACGGCGACAAGGTGAAAGGGCGGGTGGCGACAACCGTCTTCGCCAAGCCGGGGCGCTACAGGGTGAGCTGTGGCACGATTGATGCAAGGAACGACGGCGAACGCCGGTGCGCATGGACGTGGGTGACAGTGGAGTGACCCCGGGCCGCGGGCGCGGCGAGGGACATAACATAAACGCTACTAAGAAATGAGACTCAAGAGCTTGACAACGTTCGCCGCCGCCGTGGCGGGACTGGCCTCGACGGCCGTGGCCCAGCCCGTGCCGGGCGACGACGAGAACATCCCGTTCCTGATGACGTTCGGCAAGGGGGGCCACACCGAGTGGGGCGACGACAACTTCGTGCAGATAATCTTCTTCTCGGTGCCGGCAGACTGCTCCACCCCCGTCTTCATCAGGGTCTTCGACCCCGACTGCGGCGGCAAGAACGACGAGGCCCGCGGCGAGTGGGACACCAAGACGCGCTTCAGCGTCTACGGCGGCAAGGGCTCGTGCTCCGACAAAGACGCGCAGAAGAGCAACATCAAGGGCAAATATAAGGGCGGGACGATGCTCGCCAGCAAGACTTTCGGCATCGACCCCAAGACCGACGACGCGTGGTACACCTTTGGCCCCTTCAACCCGTCGGAGGGCGAGGACCTGCCGGAGTTTGGCGGGCGCACGTTCAAGCTCGTCGTCGAGGGCGCGCAGGGCGACGACGGCAACATGTACCGACTCTTCCTCAGCCGCAAGAAAGACGACAACGTCAAGGTCGACGGAGCCTTCGCCTACTACTTCAAGTACAAGTTCCGAATGCACGACACGGCGAGCGAAATCTCGCACATCTACCCCTACATCGACTCGCGGACGGTGTCGCTCAAGCAGAGCAACTTCGACTGGGACAACGACGGGATGCTCCGCATAATATCGGTGGCCAAGAACGGCGAGACGATGAAAGTGAGCGGCAACGACGAGTGGGCCACGAGCACCCACAAGGTGTCCGACGAGGAGAAGAACACCTCGTGGGACATCCAGATGGTCAAGATGAAGAGCCGTCCGCTTCGGAACAACAACGTCGTCATCTTCCTGGAGAACCAGTATGGCGAGATGATGCCGTTCTACAGCATCCCCATAGGGGGCATCCCAAAATACAAGTATAGCATAGGAATCAAGCCCAAGCGTTGAGAACACACACACACGGCACGACAAGGCGCGCGGCGGCCCTGCTGACCATGGCGGGGCTGGCCTTGGCGTCGCCGGCCCAAAACTTCAGCCTCTCGAAGTTCACCAACGCGCAGGGGCTGCCGCAGAACTACGTCTACAGCCTGGTGCAAGACGCCAACGGCTACGTCTGGGTGGGCATGGCCGAGGGCCTGTCGCGCTACGACGGCATAGGCTTCAGCAACTTCACGGTGCGCGACTCGCTGGCGGACAACTACGTCTCGCAGATGCTCATCGACACCGACGGCAACCTGTGGTGCGGCCACGGCAACGGCGCCTTCACCGTCTACGACGGGCGCCGGTTCCGCAAGGTCGGCGTGCCGGACGAGATGTCGGCGCCCATCAAGGACATGTGCCTCGACGACCGCGGCAACATATGGGCCGTGGAGCAGAACATGGGCCTGGTCCGCATCGACCCGGAGCGGCGCGTCTCGGCGTTCTTCGACGAGGAGGTCTTCGGCAGCCGCGTCTACACCTCCGTCCGCGCCATCAACTCCATGGCCCTGCTCGTCGGGACCACCGACGGCCTGCTCCTGGTCAAGGTCGACGCCGACGGCCGGCCCCGCACGGCCGAGGCCGCGGCGGGGCTGGAGGAGGCGGGCGTGACGCGCATTGCCGAGACTCGCCACGGCATGGAGTTCTGGGTCTGCACGGACAACGGCGGCGTCTTCCGCTACTCGCCCCAGAACGGCGCGCGGCCCGTGGGCAGGTGCAACCAGGCGTGCGCCGCGGGGCAGGTGCCGGCCTACGACATCCGCTCCATATATGAGGACGAGGGGGGCAACCTCTACCTGGGGACGTGGGGCGACGGCGTCAAGGAGTGGGAGCGCCGCGAGCCGGACGGCGACTACGTCGAGAGCCTGAGCCTGAGCAGCGACAACGGGCTTGGCAACGACTACGTGGCGGACATCATGGTGGACCGCGAGGGCGTCTTCTGGTTCGCCACCTACGGGGCGGGCCTGGTGGCGTGGATAAACAACTTCTTCGCCCAATATGACCTGAGCGAGATAGGGCTGACGAAGGCCAAGGTCTTCGACGCCACCCTGGAGGGCGGGCGGCTGTGGCTGGCCACGAGCGAGGGCGTCTTGGACCTGGACCCCAAGTGCATATCGAACTTCGACTACTACGACAGCCAGCACGGCCTGCCCCACCGCACGGACGTGACGAGCGTCGTCTTCGACCGCCGCCGGCGCACCCAGTATGTCGGCACCCGCGGCGGCGGCATCCTCTCTCGCCGCGACGGCGAGCGCCGCTTCCGCCCCCTGGAGACGGGGGCCACTCAGAGCAGCCAGCAGACAATAAACGGCATGGCCATCGACGACACGTGCCTCTACGCCGCCACGGCCGGCGGCCTGCTGACCCACAGGCTCGACGGCGGCGCCTCGCGCTACTACACCACCACCGACGGCCTGCCCCACAACGACATCAACTTCGTATATCTCGACACCGACGGGCAGCTGTGGATGGGGCCCAAAGACAGCGGCATAGCCACCCTCTACGGAGACTCGCGCCTCGACGTCCACCGGCTCGCCGACTCGCCCGTCGACGTGGTCGGCATGACCACCGACGACCGCGGCCGCCTCTGGCTCGCCACGCTCAACAACGGCATCCTCTGCACCGACAACGACTCCGCCGTCTCGATAACCACCGCCGACGGGCTCGGGAAGAACTACTGCTACGGCCTGGCCCGCGACGCCGGCGGCCACGTGTGGGTGTGCCACCAGCCGGGGCTGAGCTGCATCGACCTGGGCAACGGCAACATGCGCCTCTTCGGGGCCGGCAACGGCATGGACTACGAGTTCACCGGCGTCCGCGCCTCGGGCGACGGCGACCTGTGGTTCTCGACGACCAAGGGCGTCGTGCACTACATTGGCGACTACGACAAGCGCAACAGCGTGGCGCCGATACTGAACCTCAAGAGCGTCCTGGTCTCCGACCGCCCCCACGACATCCACAAGCCCATCAGCCTGCCCTACCCCTATGGCGGCGAGCCGGCCAAGCTGTCGTTCGAGTTCGTCGGCATATGCATGAAAGACCAGGCCAACGTCTCCTACGAATATTGCATGACCCGCGACGGCGACGAGACCCCGGCGCGGTGGATGCCCCTGGGCAAGCAGAACCACAAGGAGTTCGACTACGTCCCCGACGGCGACTACACCCTCAACATCCGCGCCTTCAACAGCTCGGGCATCGTGAGCCAGAGGCCGCTCCGCATCCCCATCCACATCGACAGCCCCTTTTGGAAGAGCCCGTGGGCCTACGTGGCCGCCCTGGTCCTGCTCACGGCCGGCGTGAGGGCCTTTGCCAAGCACCGCGAGCGCAAGCTCCGCAAGCGCCAGATGGAGCTGGAGGCCGAGGTGGAGCGCAAGACCAAGGAGATTAACGAGAAGAAGAACGAGATCGAGAGCAAGAACCGCGACATAATGGGCAGCATCTCCTACGCCAACCGCATCCAGACGGCCATCCTGCCGTCGCTGACGAGCCTGCGCGACCTGCCCTTTGCCGACTCGCTGCTCCTCTTCCGCCCGCGCGACATCGTGAGCGGCGACTTCTACTGGTTCAACCTCTATGGCAGCCACGCACTCATATGCTGCGCCGACTGCACGGGCCACGGCGTCCCGGGGGCCTTCATGACCCTCATCGGGACCACCATCCTCAACGACGCCACCCGCGACCCCGCCCTGCGCACCCCCGCCCGGCTGCTGGAGCGGCTGGACCGCGAGGTGAAGCAGACGCTCAACAAGAACCAGTCCGTCGAGGCGCGCGACGGCATGGACTGCTCGATAATAGACGTGGACATGACGACGGGCCTGATGACCTCGGCGGCGGCCAAGCGGCCCATATTCATCGTGCGCAAGGGAGTCCTGACGACCATAAAGGGCACGACGCGCGCCATTGGCGACGCATGGAACGACAACGAGTTCACCGAGACAACGACGCAGCTTCGCGACGGCGACTGCGTCTATATGTGCTCCGACGGCTACACCTCGCAGCTCGGCAGCGACCCGGCGAAAGACGCGCCCGGCTCCGACGGCCACCTCGACGAGGGCCGGGCGTCGACATTCAACACCCGCCGGCTGACGACCCTGCTGGCGCGGATTGCCGACGACCCCATGGAGGACCAGCTGCGCACCCTCAACGAGACTTTCGACAAGTGGCGCCACGACATCGACGCCGTGGACGACGTAATCGTCATGGGGCTGAGGTTCAAGACCAAAGAGGCGGCGCAATGACGCCCGCGTGGCGGTGGATGGCCAGGGCGGCGGCGGGGCTTCGCGAAGTGGCGTGCCCGCGGCCCTGCGCCGTCTGCGGGGCCACACTGACGGGAGTCGAGGCGGGAGTGTGCCGCGCGTGCCTCGACGGGCTGCCCGCCACGCGGTTCGAGGCGTGGGGGCAGAACCCGATGAAGGAGACGATGGACGGGCGAGTGGAGCTTGTCTCGGCCTTCGCCGGCTTCTTCTTCCACAAGGACGAGGCGCTCCGCGAGATAATCCACCAATTCAAGTACGGCGGCAACCGCCTGTGCGCCATCGAGATGGGGCGCGAGCTTGGGCGCATGGCGGCGGCGGCGGGCTTCGACGCGCCCTACGACGCCCTCGTCCCCGTGCCGCTCCACAAGGCGCGCGAGCGGCAACGGGGCTACAACCAGAGCCTGCTCCTGGCGCGGGGCATGGCGCAGACCACGGGGCTGAGGGTGCGGGCCGACATCCTGACGCGGACGCGCAACATGCAGACGCAGACGCGGCTGAGCCACGCCGAGCGGGCGAGCAACGTCATGGGCGGCTTCGGCCTCACACCCCGCGCCGCCGAGGTGGCGGGGATGGCGCTGCTCCTCGTGGACGACGTCTTCACCACCGGGGCCACGAGCGAGGCGTGCCTCAAGACGCTTGGCGGCATAGCCGGCGTGCGGCTGGGCCTCGCCACCGTGGGCTACGCCGCCGGCTGAGCGCCCGCGCCGCTAGACATAGAAACGATACGTCTTGAGCTCCGCCTCCAGCTCGGCGAGCCTCCCGCCGAGCATCCCGTCGAGAGTGGCGCGAAAGGCCGGGCCGTGGTTCATGTGGACCGTGTGGGCCAGCTCGTGGAGGGCCACCATGTCCACAAGGCGGTCGGGCAGGGCCATGAGGCGCGTGTTGAGGCATATGCGGCCGTCGGAGGAGCAGCTGCCCCACCGGCTCGTCATGTCGCGCAGGGCCATGCGGACATACGACAGCCCGTTGGCCGCGGCCAGGGCCGCCACGCGGAGCGGCAGGAACGCCTCGGCCTCCATGCGGTATATCCGCCCGACGAGCAAGAGGGCGAACCTCTGAAGCCGAGCGTCGGACGCCGCTAGGCCCGGCGGGTGGACAATGGTGACCCACTCGGGGCCTATGGTGGCGGAGACGCGGCCGTCCGTGGCCGACGGCGAGAGGCGCAGGGCGTGGGAGCGGGTGCGGAACGAGGCCAGGTCGGCAATGGAGCGAGAACGCTTGCAGACAACGCGGGGCATGACGGGGCAAATATACGACATTTCCGCACGGGCAGACGCAATTATGAGAGGCGGGGAACTATCGTGGGGGGGGCATTAATCGCATGGGCGCACATGAGAACCCTGGCCCCCCCCGCGCCGCAACCCTAGGGTCCCCCCCCCCACACGCCTCAACCCTAGGGCTCACGCCCTAGGCTGACACATATCGCCCCTTTGGGGCTTTGAGGCACCGCGAGACGGCGGGGACGGCGGGGCGCACGACCCGCACGCCGCCCCAGCCAACCGACAACCGGGCAGGGAATTGCCTTTCCGTCCATTGCCCCCACCGCAACGCCCCTCCCCCCGCAACCACATCGGCATCAGCCACTTGCGCCGCAGCATTGTTTTGTGCGCGAATATTTCTATTCCACAGCGCCACGATTCATAAATTTTTGACTATATTGCGGGCTGTTTCAAACACACTACGTATGAGCCTGTGGGGGGGGGGGGGGGGGGGGGGGGGGGGGGGGGGGGGGGGGCGGGGGGGG
>CAYZUH010000021.1:25381-60711 GCA_964481855.1 uncultured Marinilabiliaceae bacterium | reverse complement strand
GCACTCGGCGGCGCCACGCCTGTCGAAAAGGGTCGATTCCGCGCGGCGCCACGCCGCGGCCCCGGCGGCGCAGAGCGTCCGGCCCCTGTTGGGCCGTCGGAGCAGGAGGGTGACGGCGGTGTCCACCGTGGCGCCCTCGAAGACTCGGCCTCCGGCCATGTCCAACAGCAGCGCCGGGTCGGCCTCGGCGGCCAGCAGGGCGCGGAGCTTCTCGCCATATGCGGCGCGGAGCCACTTGTTGCTCGTAATGAGGCACATGGCTCCGCCCTGCCGGAGCAGGCCCAGACCCCTCTCCATGAAGAGGCAGTAGACGTCGCCGCGGCGGTCCAGGGCCGCGTATCCCTCGGCGGCGTAGCGCGCCGCCAGGGCGCCGCCGTTCTTCTGCAGGGCCACGTAGGGCGGGTTGCCGATTACGATGTCGAAGCCGCCCCCGACGCCCATCATCCACTCCGGGTCGAAGAACGGCGCGGCGGCCCCCTGGTCGTATGGGTCCCAGTCGGCCATCTGGCGTGCGTCCTCCGCCGCCAGGCCGCCGTCGCCCCCCAGCAGGGCGGCCAGGCGGGCGCGCATGGCCTGGCCCCGTCGGCGCAGGGCCGTCTTCTCGGCCGCCGTGCGGGCGGCGAAGTGGGCGTGGCGCAGGTCGCGCAGGGCGTCGCGCAGGTCCCCGACCTCCGGGCTCTCGAAGAGGCTGGCCTGGCGCGGCCTCGGGGCCAGGCGCCGCAGGGCGTCGGCGCAGACGATGTTGGCCTCGAGGTTGGGCAGGGGCTCGCCGTCGGCGGCGTCGGCCATGAGCGAGATGAAGAACCGCGCTCTCGTTATCTGCACCGCTATGGGCTGTATGTCGACGCCGAAGACGCACTCCTCTATGAGGCGCATCCTCTCGGCCCGCCTGTCGGCCCCGGGGTCGAGGCGCGCGATGAGCTCCGTCATGCGCAGGAGCAGGCCCATGGGGAACGCCCCCGAGCCGCACGCCGGGTCGAGGACGCGGGCCCCGCGCAGGCGCTGGGCGGCGGCCGCGACGTCGGCCCCCGGCCACGCCGCGGCGTCGAACGGCCCGGGGGCGAGCAGGGCGTCGGCCATCGGCCCGGGGCCCAGGAGGGCCCTCAGGGCCTCGTCCACCATCATGTCCACCACGGCCCTGGGCGTGTAGAACGAGCCGCTGTCGCGCCGCGCCGTGTCGCGCGTCTCGGGGTTGTAGGCGCCCAGGAGGTTCTCGAAGACGCGGCCCAGGAGCTCGGGGTCCAGGGCCACGGCCTGGTCGAGGGGCGTGTTCTCCCGGACGGTGAAGTTGTAGCGCGACAGGAGCGGCACCAGTCCCCGCCGGGGGTCGAAGAAGAGCGCGTCGGGGACCACGGCCCTGTGGCGCGGCCGCCCGTCGGCGAAGCGGGCGTCGTTGCGGCTGAAGCCGTCGAGATTGCGCGCCCGGGCGGCGCCGTCGGGGCCCGGCGCCCTGTCGAGGCACTCGAAGAGTCCCCCGCCGACGAACGGCACGGCGTCGAACAGCCCGGCGGCCTCGTCCTCCGCGACGGCGAACATCTCGGCGTAGCGGAAGAGGGTCTTGATGTCGCGCGCCGGGGCCTTGGCGAAGCGGCGGCCGCCCCCCTCGCCGCCCTTGGGGCGGTTGAGGGCGCCGAAGAAGAGGTTCTGGAGGATGGCGTTGTAGAAGCGCCCCTCGGTGGCGCTGAGCGGGTCGAAGTCGCGCAGGACGGTCCCGAGGAACGCGGGGTCGAAGAGCCTCCGCGGCACGAGCCCCCTCTGCATGATGAACCACGTGAAGAGGACCCTCGTCAGGAGGCGTATCATCTTGACCTCCAGGTCGTCGCGGTCGTCGTCGGGCGTCGAGACGTCGTTTGGGAACGTCACGCCGGCGCCGTCGGACGTGGCCCACAGGTACCACTCGAACAGCTCGCCGTAGAACTGCCTTGTCAGCGCCTCGACGGAGAACGCCTCCCGCAGTCGCGCCAGGGTGCGCGGCCCGCGGGCGAAGGCCTCGAGCCTCTCGGCGGGCGTGCGCCGGCCGTCGCCCGGGCCCAGGAAGAACGTGAAGCGCCGCGGCTCGGTGCCCAGTCCCCCGCCGCGCATGTCGCTCACGAGCGAGAGCCTCCACCCGGGCCCGGCTCCCTCGCCGCCCTCGAAGACGGCCAGGGCGGCGTCGGCGTCGGCCGCGGTGCGGAGCATCCGCAGCGCCAGGGCTGCGGGCGAGACCCGCGCCCGCCCGACGTCGCGCCCCGGCGGCAGGCGGAAGCTGTAGAGGGCCAGGCGGAGGCCGCACTCCAGGTCGGCCCGCCCCAGGTAGCGCCCCTCGCCGCCGCCCTCCCCGGCGGCGGGCAGGGCCACGGGCTCGGCCAGGAGCCGGGCCCCGGGGAGCAGCTCGTGCAGGGCGCGCGGCCACTCACTGGCGTCGAACGGCGCCGAGAGCATCGGCAGGAGGGTGGGCAGGGCGGTCGGGGTGGTGGTGGCTGGCGTGGGCATGGGGTGTCTCCTTTCGTTTTTTTTGTTTTCGGGCTTAGTCTGTGAACGATTCTGAGATTATTATCTCGGGGTGCGCGGCGGCGCGCGCTGTCTGTGCCGTCGCCTCCGCGCTGTCGGCCTCTGCGGCCGTGCCGGTTGCCTCGTTGTCGAGGTTGAGGCGTTGCGCCAGGCGGCGCAGCTCGGCCTCAAACTCCGCCCGTCGTGCCGCTATGGCGTCGGCGTCGCCGCGCGTCTGCCGCGCCATCCGGCCCAGTGCGGCCGTCAGGTTTGCCGACACCCCGATTTCGACGGCCTCCATGAGGCTCTTCGTCAGCTCGTGCAGGGGCGTCCCCGCCCCTGCCGCCGCTCCCACGCAGCGTAGGAACTTCAGCGCCGCGCCGCGCTTCTTGTCGGTCGGCGTGGGGGCTGTCTGCCTTGCCTCCACGCGCGCCCGCCTCCCGTCCGCCTCTTCGCGGCCAAATTGGCGCATGGCCGCCACCACGGCGGCGTAGTGCGCCGCCGTGTCGGTGGGCGTGGCGGCGGCCTCGTCGGGCTCGGCCTCCAAGATTTTCAGCGCCTCGGCCAGGCCCAGCTCCGTGGGCGCCTGGCCGGGCGTGGCGGCGAAAAATTTTTTCTTGCCGCCCCCCGACAGGTAGGCCACCGTCTCGTGCGGCTCCGGCCCCTCTGGCGCGTCGGGGCGCCCCTTGCGGCTGCGCCACGTCCTGCTCTTGGCCGGCAGGGCCTTGATGCGGTTGTAGAGCGCGCGGTTGCCGTCGAAGAGGTCTTGCACCTTGCGGCGCAGCTCCTGCCGGTCGTCCTCCTCGTCGTGCTCGGGGTGGTCATACATCTGGTAGGTGTGGACAATCTCCTGGCGCGACATCACCTGGTTGTCTTCGCCCAGCGACGAGTGGAAGCCCTGGAGCTTCGCCACCGAGCGTTGCGCCAGGCCTATGGCCTCCTCGCCCTGGCTGGTGGGGAAGAAGACGTAGCTGAAGATTCGGCCCGCCGTCGAGCCTATGCGGTTGACGCGGCCCAGGCGCTGCATGATGCGCGTGGCGTTCCACGGCGTGTCGTAGTTCACAACGACGTTGGCCCGGTGGAGGTTGACGCCCTCGGCCATGGCGTCCGACGCCAGGAGGATTCGGATGTCGTCGCGCTGCTCGGCGGCGTTGGCGTCGAAGTTGGCGCGCACCGCCGCGGCGTGCTGCTTGGCGTTGGCCGACGTCACCATCAGGACGTCCGTCCGTCCCGCCTCGGCGAAGCGGTTGTTGAGGTACTCCAGGGTCTCCGTATATTCGGAGAAGATCACCACCTTGCCCGACGGGTTGCGCTCCCGGGCGGTGATGTCGCCCTCCAGGGCTTGCGCCAGGCTGTCCCACTTGGGGTCGCCCCCCACGGTGTTCCACTTCTTCTGCATGTGGCGGAGCAGGAGCAGGTCGTTTTGGAGCATCTTGCCCAGGGTGGCGTCGAAGTCGCTGGCGTCATAGAGGCGGCAGTTGCTTTGCTCCAGTTGGGCTTCGATGTCGTCCGTCGTGTCGGGTTCGTCGTGCGGGCGCGCTATGTCGATGCTCCGCGCCACGGCCACCTTGCCCTCGTTGTAGAGCTGGAGCATCGTCTCGGTGCGCTCTGTCAGTCGGTTCAGCGACTCCCGAAAGGAGTGGAAGCTGCTCTCCAGCCGCTTGACGAAGAGGGTGCGGTAGATGCCGGCCAGGGCGTGGGAGAGGTTGCTGACCGAGATGCCTGGGAAGTCGCGCTTGGCGATGTCGGGGTTGAGGAACTCCAGGGCGCGGTAGCGGGCGAAGCAGAGGCTGGCGGGGTCGAAGTCCTCGGGGTCCTCGTCGTCGGCCGGCGGGGTGAGGCGCGTCATGGTGTTATAGAAGCACTCCTTGGTCTTCTTGTCCATGTTGTAGGTCATGGCCACCGGGGGCTCCACGGCGGGGAACTCCACGCCCTGCGCGCGCAGGTCGGCGGCATATACCTCGTCGTTGACGATGTTGCTCCGCGTCCGGCGGATTGTCAGTTGCGACAGCACGTCGCGCCTCACCGGGGCGTAGAGCTTGTCGACGGTCTCGGCCAGGCACTGGTCGTCAATCTGGCCGTCGCGGGCGTCGAGCAGGGCCGCCTTATATTTCGTGCGGACGGGCGCGAAGTACGTCTCCAGGTCGTCTATGCCGTCGAGGGTGTTGTCGGCGGAGTTCTCGAAGAGGAGCAGCTGGTTGAGCAGGTCGTCGGGCTGGTTGTTGAGAGGCGTGGCCGAGAGGAGCATCACGGCCTTGCGCGCCCTGTTGAGCCGCCCGCGAGTGGTGCATTCCCTTTTGCATATCTCTTGCAGTTTGCCATAGCGGTCCGACGCGTTGTTGCGGAACAGGTGCGCCTCGTCGACAATAATCAGGCTGTACGTCTCCGGGCCGCCGTAGTTGTCGGTAGCCCCCAGGACTTTCTCCAGGCTCCCGATGTTGACGTAGTTGACGACGCCGCGCATGCCGAAGCGGCGGAACGTCTCCTCCCACGCGTAGCGGACGGCCGGCGGCGTCACGACGAGCGTCCGCGTGCCGTCTTTGCCGTTGGCAATCTCGAACTTCTTGGCAATCATGGCGGCCACCACGGTCTTGCCCAGGCCCACCACGTCCGACAGCATGAAGCCGTTGTGGCGCAGGAGCATCTGGTAGCCCTGCTTGACGGCGTCGGTCTGATATTGCAGCTCCTTGAAGCCCGGCGGGACAACGAAGTTGAGGTTCTCCTCCACCTCGGCCCCGAAGAGGTCGATGAGGACTTTCATGTATATCTCGTAGGGCGTCGGCGCGGGGCCCAGGTGCGTCCTCTCCACCAGGCCGCCAACGTCTTCGGCCGTCAGCATCACGCCCTCGGCCCACAGGCGCTCGAACTCCTGGCGGCAGTAGTCCACGTCGTCGTGGTCGCGGATCTCGACGTTCAGCTCGTAGCTGGGGGGCTGCCCCAGGCCCATGCCGCTGTCGGTGAGGTTCGACGAGCCCATTATCACCGCCCCGTGGTTGGCGCTGTTGAAGTTGGAGGGCAGGAAGACGTAGAATTTGGCGTGGAGGTTCCGGCTGGGGTAGAGGCGCATCTCCAGGCGCCCGCGGCGCATGTCGTCCACCATCTGCGTCATCCCCCTCTCGACGTCTTCGGCGTAGCGCGCCTCGACGATGTCGCGCCTCTGCGCGTCGAAGAACTGCGTCCGGGCCTGCTCGTCGCCGTCGAAGTTGAGGAGGCCGGGCTGGAGGCGGGCGGCGAGGGCGTCGGCCTCGATGCCCACCAAGATCCGGATTTTCTCCACGCTCTCGTGCATCGTCTCGCGCACCTTGAAGTAGCCCGACGAGCGGAAGTAGCCCGCTACGGCCAGGAACTCGTGGGGCGCTATGTTCGAGTCGAAGACGGCGCGGAAGCGGTCGAAGAGGCTTTTGCCGCAGTCGGTCTCGTCTTGATTGTTGAAGAATTTGCTGCTCATCTCCTTTGTGCTTTTGTCAGTCGTCAACCCTGTAGGTCAGATATTTGTGCCGCCCGTCGGCCGTGCGGACCAGTGCCGCCATCTCGGCCGACGAGACGCGCTGTGTGGCCACCACGGCCTCCACGCCGCCCATCAGCGTCGAGACTTTGCCCGCCGTGCCGTCGGGCGCGACGCGCACCGTGGCGAGTTCGCCCTGTGGCGTGAGGCCCGTCACGACATACCCGCCCGTCGTGGCGTTCACCGAGCAGGCGCGCGCCATGCCGCCCAACGTTGCGCCCCACTCCCTGTCCGTCGCCCCGTCGGCGGCTTTGCAGAGGGTGGGGGAGTGCGACTCGTTGCCCGACAGCCAGAAGATGTCGCCCGTCACGCCGTCGCGTCCCGCCATGTCCACCGTCTCGGCCTCCGAGTTCACCGATGCCAGCTCTTTCCCGTCTTTGCCGACGTATATCAGCGCCGGCTTGAGCTTGCGTATGGCCGCCACCAGCAGGCCGTCGTCTGTGGCCGATACCGACGTCACCGAGTTCACACCGTTGAGGCGGGTCAGCCACTGCGTCGTGCTGTCGGGCGATATGCCCGCCACGAACCAGCTCTTGGCGTTGCCTTTAGCGTGTCCCGCCGTCGCCACAATCTGATTCCGTCCGTCGCGGCACACGTGGGTCGAGACGTATTTCGACGTCAGGCTCTTGGGCTCCAGCGTCACCCACAGTGGGACGGAGGGGGCCGCGGCGCCCTGTGCCGCGCTATATGCGCCGGTCGTAGAGGCGAGCGCGGCGGCGGTGCGCGCCACGTATGCCGCCGTGGCGCTGCTCATGCTGTCTACGACGGACTGGCAGAACGCCTCTTCGCCCGCCAGGAAGGAGCGGAGGCCCGTCTCGCCGCCATATCGGCTCTTGAAGAAGTCCGCAAAGTGGGCAATCTTGCCGCCGTCGATGCTTCCGAGCAGTGCCTCGCGCTTCCTTGCGGCCGTCTGGCCCATTTGCGTCAGCTGGTAGAGGCGGCGCATCTTGCGGCTCTCCAGGTCGGGGGCGTCGGAGGAGTCGCGGCCGAGGGAGTCGCCCGCCAGGGCCATCATTTGGCGCGTGGCGTCGAGGTAGTCGAAAAGGACGCCCACGACGGAGCCGACGTCGAAGTGGAGGAGGTTATATTCAAACAGCTCGTCGTAGGGCTTCGCCGCGCACGCGCTCACGACGCCGCCGTCGGCGAACTCCTTGCGTCCCGCCACGTAGGCCGCATTGACGCGTTCCACCTCGCGGCGCAGGGGGACTATGTTGCCGCGGAGGGTGGCGTCGAACTTGTCTAGCCATCCGGCGTAGTCCCACATTGTGAAGCGGTTTGTGAAGAAGTCGCTGTTCGTCAGGCCGTCGAGGCGGAACGTCTCTATCGGCACTTTCTCGAAGAGCTGCTTGTAGTTGGCCACGGGGTAGAGGTCGGTGAGCCTCTTATATTCCGCAAAAAGCCGCTCGCAGTTCGCGGCGCAGGCCCGCAGCTTGCCGAGGCGGGCGGCAAGGGCGCCGTCGTGGCGCAGGAGCATGTCGTTGAGGTCGGTGTAGTCGTTGCATATCGACTTGAACGACTCGATGGCCAGGTTATAGTTGTGGCGCGAACCCTCTATGGCCTCGTATATCAGTGTCGTCGTGTCGTTGTGGTTCTTGCACAGCGCTTTGTGGTGCTCCACGTAGCTCCACAGGTCGGCGTCGGTAATCCTTTTGCCGCTGAACGGGATTTTGAGGTTCTCATAGAACTCCGAGCGGACGTCGTTCTCCGTATAGTAGACCCTCAGGTTGCCGTAGAACAGCGCGGCGTTGTTGGCCCAAAACTTCATTGAGCCGTGCTCGCGCAGGGGGTCGTAGATAATCATCTTCTTCTCGCATATCGACGCTAGTTGCAGATATGTGTTGGCGAAATATGGGTTGCCCTTTTGGAACTCTATGAGTGCGCAATAGGCCTGGTCGAGCGTCATGTCGGGCAGGGCGTCGTAGACCTTGGTGTAGTTTTGGGCCGTCGCGGGGGTGAGCAGGGCGCAGAGAGCGGCGAGCGTCGCCGAGGCCTTGGTCTTTATGTCGGTGTTCATGTGGGTTGTGCTCTATTCTGTAATCAGTAGCTCCACTCGGCGGTTGAGTTGTCGCCCCTCTTCGGTGGCGTTGTCCGCAATGGGCTTCGTCGCGCCGAGGCCCTTGGCCCTCATGCGGTCGGGCGTCACGCCGTTCTCAAAAAGATATTGGACGGCCGAGGCCGCGCGCCGGTCGCTCAGCTTTTGGTTCGATGCCGCGTTGCCGACGTTGTCCGTGTGGGCCAGGATTTCAATCTTCATGTCGGGGTTCTCGCCCATGAGCCGCGCCACGCGGTCCAGCTCGGCATACGACTCGGGACGCAAGAACGCCATATTGTTGTCGAAGAGGATGTTGCGCAGGAGCAGGACAGTGCCGGGGCGTAGGGCGGTGAGCGCCACGTCTATTTGCGTACGCTTGTCGGTCGTGAGGTCGAGAGAGAAATTGACGAACATATACCCCTTGTGGCGAATCGTCACGTCATATTTGTCGCCCTCGCGCAGGGAGACTTTTGCCGTCCCGGCCTCCATGCCCGGCGCCTCGTCGCGGTCCAGGCTGTTGAACTGCGCGGTTGCCGCAATGGGCGCGTTCGTCTCTTTGTCCATGATGCGCAGCGACACGTCGCGGCGGGCTGGCGACAGTGGCAGCTCGCGCTCGTAGTGGTCGAACGTTATGTCTCCCGACGACTTGAAGATGAACTTGTTCTCCGCGAAGCCCTTGGCCGTGCCTATGATGTTGTAGTCGTCGCCAAGCGGGAGGCTGAGGCCATACCAACCCTTGCGAGTCTTGGCGGAACGGAAGATGGCCTTGTCGCGTTGGCGGACGGCAATGACCTTGCCGTCGATGGGCTGGAAGATGTCGCCGTCGAACATCGTCACACCCACGGTTGCCGTGTCGAAAAGCTCTATGACCTGCGGCATTTGGGGGCGTCCGGACTTGTCGTAGGTCAAGAGGCCGGAATAGAATGAGTGGCCGGGGGCGCGGACTTCGACGGTGTAGCTGGCGTCGGGGCTGTTCACAATGTGGAACGCGCCGCTGCCGGGGTCCGACGCGTAGAGGCCCACAAGGTCGTTGGTGGTCGGGTCGCGAATCTCCAGCGTGGCGGCGACTGGCTTGCGGCTCTGCCTGTTCAGCACAGTGCCGAGTTCCGTGGCCATGTGCCTGGTGGAATATTTAGCGTCGACGGGGGTGGTGCGGAAGATTGTGCCATATTCGCTCTTGCGCGATGTCGGGACGACCATGTAGAGGCTCGTCCCCGCGTTTTGGAGGCAGAAGAAGTCGCGGCTGTCGTCCTCGTTCATGAATTCGGGCAGAAGCCACTGCTCGGCCACAGTCCTGCGGGTGAAGACGGGGCGGGCCTTGTCGCGCTTTTCGGGGCGGGTGGAGTAGAGCATCGTCACGCCGTCGCGCATGATTCGGGCGTCGTGGACGTAGCCGAAAGATATTGCGGGATTGATGGGCAGGATGCGCGTCCACTTGCCGTCTTTGCCCAGTTTGGTGTGGTATATTGCCATCCGCGTGTCTCCTTTGCGCTCGGCCGAGGCCTGCCCGCGCACGAAGTACATCTCCCGCCCCCCCTCGGTCATCGAGGGGAACATCTCGTCGCCACCGGTGCACAGGTCGGCAATGCGCTTGGGCTTGCCCCATTCGCCGCCTTTGCGCTCGCACCAATAGAGGTCGTAGTCGGCGGCGCCGTCGGCCTTTGCGTGGAAGTATATCCGGCGGCAGTCGTCGCTCATGAAGAGGCCGCCGACGGTGCCGAGGGCGTTGACGGACGCTATGGGCTTGGCCGTCCCCCACGTGCCGCCGCTGCTCCTGGTCTCAAAAGCTTGCTCTTTGCCGTTGGCAGTCTTTTGGCTGAAGACCATCAGGCTCTCGTCTTGGCTCACGGAGACGCTGCCAACCTCCGTCCACGGCCCTACGGAGGTCAGGGTCCACGTGTCGGCCGCCGTGGCGGGGAGGCACAGCAGGGACGTTAGGGCGATGGCGAAGATTCTGTTTTTCATGTTGTGTCGTTTTTGCGAATGTTTAGCGGTAGGGGGGGAAGAGAGAGAGACCGAGATGGCCGCTGTCTGTCGCGCCATCCCGGTCTCTTGTTTTCTGCCCTAAGCAAGCCCCTTGCGGCCTCTGCCTGTTGCGGGTGCTGCCGCGGAGGTTGCCATGTCTGGGCGGTAGCCTACTCTACGATGCTCTTGAAGTTGGCGTCGTTGAAGTATGCGCAGAACTCCATGTCGGTCTTGGCATAACCTTTCCACTTGGCCTCGGCCTTGGTGGCCTTGTTGAGGTTCTCGAGGGCGTTGTCCTTGTCCTTCTTGTTGGCGTAGGCGACGGCCTTGAGGTAGTACTTCAGGCCCGTCTCCTCCTTGTTGGCGTTGAGGGTCGAGATGGCGGCGTCGAACTTGTCGAGCAGAATCTTGACGAGGGCGGCGTTGCAGCTGGTGCTGTTGGCCATGTAGGTCTCGGCCTTCTCGTAGTCGCCCTCGTAGAGAGCCGTCACGCCCAGGTTCTCGTCGAGCTCCTTGCCGGTGCCGGCAGCCTTGCCGAAGTACTCCTTGGCGGCGTTGATGTCGTTCTTGGCCAGGGCGACGACGCCGAGGTTGTTCTCCACCTCCGGGGCGGCGTTGATGCTCTCGGCTTTCTCAAACTGAGCCTTTGCGCCGTCGACATCGCCTTTCTTGTAGAGGACGACGCCCTTGTTGTTGTAGCCGCGGTAGTCGTTTGCGAAGTTCTTGATGGCGGCGTCGTAGTACTCGCCCTGCTTGTTGAGGTCGTCGGTGAGCGTGGCGGCGAAGAGGAGCTCCTCGAGGCTCAGCTCGTCGACGTTGGCGGCCTTGAGCTCGTCGTCCGTCCTGCCCTTAATCTCGCCGGTGACGGTGATTGTCGAGCGGCGGAGCGAGGGGAGAATCTCCTTGGCGAGTACCTTGTAGACGGAGGAGAGGTTCTTTATCTCCTTCTCGCGGACATCCGGGTCGGTGTAGAGCGAGAGGACGCGGATGATGAGGTCCTTGTCCTGGATGTCGCTAGCCTCGACAGCCTTCTTGAAGCCGTCCCAGTCCTCCGGGGTGGCCTTGGTGTCGACCTGAGCCTCGACCTTGGCCTTCTTGAGGGTGTTGTTCATGTACTTCGACGCCGAAGCCTCGCGCTTGCCGGAGAGCTTCGTGTTGAGGTCTGTCGAGCCGTCGGGCGAGGCGTAGGCCGAGATGGCGATGCTCTTGATGCTCTTCTTCTCTGCCTCGTTGAGCTCCTTGATGTAGTCGTTGATGGCTACGACGTCCTCTTTCTTGAGCTGGCCGTTGCGGACCTCCGCCTGGTTGATGAGGTAGAGAATCTCGGCCACCTTGTCCTCCGTCACGTCGCGGACGAACTTGTCCTTGGAGGCGGCGCTCACGCCCGGCTCGCTGCCCAGCAGGGTCGAGGTGGCGATGACGCCCTTGGCGAGGGCCGGCATCTCGAGCTCCTTGGTCGTGACCTCGAACGACTTGTCGCCGCGGGTGAACTTGATGCGGACTATGAGGTCGGAGACGCGCTGCTTGTCGTTGAAGTCAATCTCCTGCTTCGGATATTTGATCTGACCGCCGTTGGTGTAGCTTATCGTCTGGCCGTTGCCCTGGGCGGCCTCGCCCTGCACGTTGATGGAGGGGTACTCGTTCTGGCCGCCCTCGTAGGTCAAGACGGGGGTTATCACTGCGGTCACTTTCTTGTCCCACATCTTGGCGGGGACGTTGGCGGTGAAGGACATGGCGACCTTGCCCTGATGAGCTTCGAGGACTTCAGGATCCACTTTGTACTGAATCAGCTTGGCAGCCTCTTTCATCTTGTCCAAGCTGCTGCAGCTTGAAATCAAGAGAGCCAAACCGAGAGTTCCAAAGATTTGGAGTCTTGTCTGTTTCATGATTTTGTTATTTGTGCTTTTTAATTAGTTGCCTCTAATCTATCACGCAAAGATATAATTTCTTAAAACAATTCGGAGTGCCTAGAGGCAAAAAGGGATTTTTTTTGCCTGTTCATTCCTCCTCCCACGCCCCGCTCCGAGAGCTGTAGCGGAGGGTGGTGGCGTCGTCGACAAAGAGCCGCAGGTAATATTCGCCCCCGTCGGGCGCATAGAGGACTCGGTAGCTCTCGTGGCGTCCCAGGCCGCCCTCCTCCTCGACGCCTATCGCGCTCAGGGTCGGCGGGGGCAGGCCGTTAGCCCGCCTGTGGGCCTCGATGTTGCCCACTAGGCCCATGCCGGCCTCCGTGGCGCGCCCCACCTGCGTCCGCGCCGCGTTGGCAAGGCCGGCCACCACGGCCGCAAGGAGGGCGGACACTGCCACGATGGCGGCCAGGTGCGTGTTCGTCTTCATTCGCTTTGGTGGTTGATGCTGTGGCGTGAAGTTAGGCAGAATCTGCGGGTAGTCCTAGCGTTTAAGCGAAGTTTTTTTGCCTTAATGTCTATCTTCGCAAGTGAAATAAGCAAAACTGACGACAATGGCTATTTTTGGAACTTTGCAGACTTTGGAGCGCCAGGCGGACAAGGCCCGCTTTGGACGCGTGTTCGACTTTTTGCGCAATGCCGACCTGGCGGGGATTTTCGCCGAGGTCTCGCAGGAGCGGAAGAAGGTCGTCGAGATTGACGGCGAGGATGTCTACGCCATATTTCAGGAGTACGACACCAAGCCGCAAGACGGGTCCAAGCCCGAGGGGCACAGGAAATACGCCGATGTGCAATACGTCTACGACGGGGCTGAGTGCATAGGCTATGCCGACATCGCCGACATTGCGGGCGAGGCGGACTACGACGAGGCTTCCGACATCTACTTCGTGCCGGCGAGGAAGCTCTCCATGGTGCGGCTCTCGCGGGGCGAGATGGCGATTCTAACTCCCGACGACCTCCATGCCCCATGCCTGAGCGCAGAGGGTGAGCCGCGGCGCGTCCGCAAGATTGTCTTCAAGGTCAAGCTCTAGGGCGCCCCGCGGCGCCAGGGGCTCATTCCCCCCGCGGATTTCATTCGCGGGGGCGTTCTCTTGTGGCGAAATATTTCCACAAGGGCGCCGCCATGCAGGCCTGGACAATGCGCTGCCCCACGAGCATGTCGAGCACTTCGGCCTCGGTCTTCAGCTCCACGTCGATGTCCTCGGTCGGCTCGCGGTGCGCCTCGCCGATTCTCTCCACGCCGCGCGCCACGAAGCAGTGCGTCTTGTTGGTCATCGCCGAGCTGTTGGGCGCCACGGTCAGGATCTCCTCCCATGTGCCGCCGCCGTAGCCCGTCTCTTCCCATAGCTCGCGCCGCGCCGCGGCGAGGGGCGTCTCGCCATCGTCGACACATCCGGCGCATATCTCGTAGTGGGTGGCCCCTAGCCCGTGGCGATATTGGCGTTCCATGACGTGCAGCCCGTCGCGTGTCACTGCGATTACGTTGACCCACTCGGGGTACTCCAGTACCCAGTAGCCCGGAATCTCAGCCCCGCCGGGTTGGCGTATGTGGTCGCGCCGCACCGTGAGGTGCTTGTCGCGGACAATGTATTCGCTGCGCAGGACCACCCACCGTTTGTCGTCCTTTTCCTCTGTTCCCATACGTCCAAAAATAGCGATTATGTGCTACCTTTACAATCGTCTATGGCATTTCCGATGAACAATAGCTCCCCGTCCGGCGTCGGGGGCGGCGTCTGGGGGCGGCGTGGGCCGCTCTCGCCTCCTCCGTCCGTCCCCGTCATGCTCCACGCTTGCTGCGCCCCGTGCTCCTCCGCCATAGTGGAGTGGATGGTGGCGCATGGCGTCCGCCCCGTCGTCTACTACTACAACCCCAACATCTATCCCTACGAGGAGTACGCCCACCGTCGCGACGAGAGTCGCCGCCATGCCGAGGCGCAAGGGCTGACGTGGATTGAGGGCCCGTACGACCACGACGAGTGGTTGGGTTTCGTCCGCGGCCTGGAGGGCGAGCCCGAGCGCGGCGTCCGTTGCTTGCGTTGTTTCATGCTCCGGCTTCGTGGCGCGGCTGTGGCGGCGCGGCAGGCGGGATGCGGATGTCTGACGACCACTTTGGCGTCGTCGCGGTGGAAGAGCCAGGCGCAGATTGACCATGCCGGCGAGTGGGCGGAGAGCGAGACGGGTCTCCTCTTTTGGCATCAGAACTGGCGCAAGGGGGGGCTGAGCGAGCGGCGGGCGGCACTGTTGCGGGAGTTTGGCTTCTACAACCAGCAATATTGCGGTTGCGAGTTTAGCATGGGCGACAGGGAATGAGGTTGGCGGTGTGTCTCTTGCGGTGTCTTGCCGCGGTTGTCGCGGCGGGGCTTGCGTCGGGGTGCGAGCGCGATTTCTCCGCCGCCCCGGCTGCGTCGGACTTGGTCTTCTCTGCCGACACGCTCTCGTTCGACACCGTTTATGCAGGGATTGTCCCGCCGACGCGGCGGTTCACCCTGCGCAATGTGGGCAAAGGCGATGTCACGATTGAGCGGATCCGGCTCCTTGGGGGAGACGCGTCGAGTTTCGGAGTCAACATTGGTGGCCGGCCCGCCGTCCTGGCGGAGGGGGTGAGGTTGGCGCGCGGCGACAGCCTCTACATCTTTGCCAACGTGCGTCGGCCCGTGGCCGGCGAGGGGGTCGCCTCGCGGCGCATTGCCGACAAGGTTGTGGCCGAGGGGGGCGGCAATCTGTGGTGCGTGGCTCTCGATGCCGTCGTCATGAACGTGTGCAGCAAGGGCGGGGTGGTCGAGCGCGACGAGGAGTGGCTGTGCGACTCCATCCCCTACCTGGTCGGCGACACTCTGACCGTGGCCCGCGGGGCGCGCCTGACGGTTGGCCCCGGCGTCTCTGTGCTGATGCGGGGCGGGGCCGTTGTCGATGTCGGCGGCACGCTCTCCGTCGGCGGCGAGCCGTCGCGGAGGTCCGGCTTCCGTCCGCTGAGGAGCGACGGGTTCTATTCCGGCATCCCGGGTCAGTGGGGCGGGATTAGGGTTCGGGCCGGCGGTGTGGCTCAGTTGGCCTATGCCGATGTCGTCTCGCCCGTCGAGGGCGTCTGTGTAGATTCTGCGGCAACGCTTGTCGCCGACGGCCTCTGTTTGCGCAATGTCTCCCATGCCGGGATTGCGGCGCGGGTGGCGGACGTCCATATTGTCAATTCGCTTTTGATAGACTGCGGTGGGGCCGTGGTCAGTGCCGAGGGCGGGCGGCTGTCCATGCTCCACGTCACGGTGTCCAACCACTTTTCGTGGGACGTGCGGCGTTCCCCCTCCCTGAGTTTCGTGATGGCCGATAGTGCGGCAGACGCCGCTTTCGAGGTCGTCAGCTCTGTCGTTGTCGGAAGCCTTGCGGACGAGGTGGGCGTCCTGCCCGGCAAGGGCGTCCGTTTCCGCAATTCGCTCCTCAGGGTCCCCCGGGCGAGAGTCGAGGCCGCGGATGGCGTTTTTGCGGATTGTGTCGCCGCTTCCGACGCCGGCTTTGCCAATCGTGCCGCAGGAGATTTCCGTCTCTCCGTCGTGTCGGGTGGCGTAGCCTTGGCGGACAGAGAGGCTGCGGAGAGGGCCCCGCTCGATTTCGAGGGTGTCTTGCGTGGCGGGGCAGACTCCATTCAGGCGGGGGCCTTTCAAACGGTCGTCAAATGACGTTTGAATGGCTTTTGCGCGCCCGCCAGCCGCGTCCGATATGACTTCAACCCCGCGGGGTGACATGAGGCGGCCTGGGGCGCGGACCCTGGGCCGACGTACGAGTACGAAAGCAAATCAAATGGATAAGACATATCATGTTAGACTTGCCATGCCGCTGCTGTCCGTCTTGGCGCTATGCTCGTGCGCCTCGCGAAATGGCGCGCGCGCCAAGGGGCATGGCGTGGCGGACACCCTGGTGGTGATGAGCTACAACATTGAGAACTTCTTCGACCCCATGGACAACCCGGAGAAGGACGACGACGAGTTCACCCCCGACGGCTCATACCATTGGACGGAGACCCGCATGCGCAGCAAGGCGAAGCGCATAGCCCAGGTCGTAGTCGCCGCCAACGGGTGGAGGGTGCCCGATGTCGTGGGGCTGTGCGAGGTCGAGGGGCCCGACTCCTCCGGTGTGTCCGCCGCCGACCTCCTTGTCCGCCACGGAAGCCTCTCCACGCAGTCGCTCAACTACAAGGCGGTCTGCTTCCCTACGCCCGACAGGCGCGGCGTGGCGACTGCCATGCTCTACAACGCCAACACCCTCGAACCTGTGGAGATGAAGCCCATCTGCGTCTCGTCGGCTGAGTTGGGGCTCTTCACGCGAGACATCCTCTACGCCAAGATGAAGACGCTAAGTGGCGGAGTCGTGTTCCATTTCATGGTCAACCATTGGCCGTCGAAATATGGCGGGGCCGAGAGGACTATCCCGTTGCGCAAGTTCGTGGCTCAGCGGACTAGGCAGGTGTGCGACTCCATCCTCGCCACGGAACGCGAGGCGAGGATTGTACTCATGGGCGACTTCAACGACACCGCCAACGAGCCGTCCCTAACGCGCGACCTGGGGGCGCATACGTCGTGCGACACGTGCCTCTTGAAGAACCTTTCGGCCGACACCGACGACTTCTCCTACAAGTATCGCGGAGTGTGGAACACCATAGACCACGTCATCGTCTCGCCCGGGGTGTGCGTCAAGGGGCGGCCGTCGTTCGGTATAGTCAAGATGGACTTTCTGCTCGAGCCCGACGAGCGCAACACGGGGCTCAAGCCGCGGCGGACGTTCTACGGCCGACGCTACAATGTCGACGCCGACGGCGTGGCGGGCGTCTCCGACCACCTGCCCGTCATCGTGAAGATTGCCTACTGACCCGCGACCTCTAGCCTCAACGCCGCGGCAAGCTCCACGGTCGAGTGGAACAGCCTGTCGGCCCCGGCGTCGGCCAGTGCGCTGTCGGGCAGTTTGCCCGTGTTGACGGCCCACACTTTCAGCCCCGCGGCCTTGCCCGACGCGATGCCGAGCGGGGCGTTCTCCACCACCAGGCACTCGCCGCGGCTCAGTCCGCTGCGCTCCAGCGCAATCAGGTATGGCTCGGCGTCGGGTTTGCCGCGCTTCACGTCCGCCCCGCACACCAGGGCCCCGCGCTCTATGCCGAAAGCGCTGTGGAGCTTGCCCACAAGCGACGGTTGGCGGGACCCCGTGACGACGAAGACCCCGACGCCATCGTGCGGCAGGGCAAGGAGCAGCTCGCGCATGGACGGCAGGAGCGGCGGGGCGGGACGGTTGAGCATGAGCTCCGTCTTGCGGGCGTATATGCGTTCAACCTCCTCGTCGGAGGCGTCGCGCCCCAGGCTGCGGTTGAAGACCAGGTTTATCGTCCCCCGCGCCGTGCGCCCCTCGTTGGCGTAGGCCTCTTCGGGGCGGAACTCTATGCCCTCCTCGTCGAAAACCTTGCACCAGGAAAACTCGTGATTGGGCATGCTGTCATACAAGACGCCGTCCATGTCGAAGAATACTGCTCTTATCATAGCCCGCGAAGTTACCCATAATTGCCTATTTCGTGAGGATTTCGTAAATTGCGCGGTTTTTCGTCGCGGCTGGTGACGCCGCGGCATGCAGTGACTAGGAGAGTATCGTGGACGACGTCATAGTCTGCTCGCTCGCTTCGGGGAGCAACGGCAACATATATTATGTTGAATATCGGGGCAATGCCATTGTCGTCGATATGGGCATAAGTTTCAAGAGGTTGAAGAACAGGGCGCAGACGCGCCATGTCGATTTGCGCAAGATTAGGGCGGTGCTGGTCTCGCACGAGCATTCAGACCACGTCTACGGGCTCGCGGCGCTGTGCCGGCATACGGGCGCCATGGCCTACATGACCCGCGGGACTTTCGGCGGCATGAGGGTCAAGTACCGTCCCGAGAACGCCAATGTGACCTTTTTCACCCCTGGCTCGCCTTTTGCCGTGGGCGATTTCGTTGTCCACAGCTTCGTCAAGCCCCACGACGTCGAGGAGCCGTGCAGTTTCCGCATCGAGGCGGGAGGGGTGAGCATTGGGGTCTTTACGGACATCGGCGCCACCTGCGATGGGCTGGAGGAGAATTTGCGCCTCTGTCATATGGCCTTTCTGGAGTCCAACTATGACGAGGGCATGCTCCGGGCCGGGCGCTATCCCGAATATCTTAAGCGGAGGATTGTCGGCGGCCTGGGGCACCTGTCCAACGCCCAGGCCGCCGACATCGTGCGCAAGGTGCGCCCGCCGAGGCTCCATACGCTTTTCCTCTCGCACATAAGCCACGACAACAACCGCCCGGATATCGCGCTCCGCGCTTTCGACGATTTGCGGGCCCTCTACACCGTCAAGGTCATGAGCCGCGACGAGGCGAGCGACCTTTGGAGGGTGGGCGACGGCGGCTCCGTCCGTATGCCGCCGGTGTTCGACATCCCGGCCCGCCTGGACAGGGTCCCGTTGTCGGTCAGCGACGTCTTGTCATGAGGCGGGGGGGAGACGTGCGGGTTCTTGTTGTCGATATGGGCAATACGAATGTCAAGTTCGCTGTTGCCGAGGCAGGGGCGCTTGTCTCGCAAGTGTGCGAGGCGGCCTATGATGTCGCCGCCGCCGCCGTCTTGGCGTTGGCTGTGGCCGAGGGGGCGGCGGGATGCCTGGTCAGCAGTGTCGTCGGGCGCGTCGAGGAACTCGCCGAGCCGTTGCGGCGTGCGGGCGTCGGCGTCGTGCGGCTCGACGGGGCTATGCGCCTGCCATTCGTTGTCGACTACGCCGCGCCGCAGTCGCTTGGCTCCGACCGTGTTGCGGGGGCGGCAGGCGTCTGGGCCATGTGGGGCCCGGCCGACGCCCTGGTCATCGACGCCGGCACGGCCATAACCTACGACTTCCTGTCGGCCGATGGGCATTTCCGCGGCGGGGCCATCTCGCCGGGGGTCTCGATGCGTTTCCGCGCTCTCCACTCTTTCACCGCCAAGTTGCCGCTGTGCGACGTCTCCTGCTGGGATGGTGGGCTGTTGGCGCGCGACACGCGCGGGGCGGTGGCTTCGGGCGTCATGAACGGGGTCCTGGCCGAGGCGCGCCACTTCATCGAGCTCGCGCGCCGCGAGAGGCCCGCCACGCGCGTGGTATTGACTGGCGGCGACTACAAAAATTTTGATTTGACGTCGGAAAAGGGCATATTTGCGAACCCAAACCTTGTGCTCAAAGGCTTAGCGTTCTTGGCAAAAGAGAATTTAGACCTCGTGATGCGGGGCGCAAGCGTCTAAGCGTCAGTGAGATGATTGCTGATGGGCTTTGGGCTTTGGGCGTTTTAAAGTTTTTTGGCAGACTTTTTGCTTGCTGATGAGCAAGGGCTATATATCCACATATCCTCAGGGGCTTGGGTGGTCGGACGATGACGAATCACTCGGCGTCGCGTACCTGTCTGTTGTCTGCCGTTTCGCGGCTTGCCCCGCCCAAAATCACTCGATTTAGAATTAAACAAAACAATAAGAGATGAACATCATTAAGATTTTGGCTGCCACATCTCTCTTGGCGATACCGGCCTCGGCTTGGGCTCAGAAGGGCGTTGACGACGGCTCCAAGTATGGTCATGGAGAGGACAGCGTCGCGTGCATCATGAACCTTGTCCAATATGGCGACCAGGTCAAGATGAAGAACTACAAGGAGGCCTACGAGCCTTGGAAAATTGTCTTTGCCGAGTGTCCGCAGGCCAAGGGCGTGAGGCTCTACACCGACGGTCTCAACATCATGAAAGGCCTCATCAAGTCCGACAAGGCCAACAAGGACACCTACTACGACTTCATCCTCAAGATTTACGACCAGAGGGCCAAGTACTACGGCACCAACAAGAAATATCCGACTTCCTACCTCATGGGCATGAAGGCCCTGGACATCGTGGCTTTCGGCCCCGGGACTAAGGAGGCACGCGCCGAGGCTCTGCGCCTCCTCGAGACCGCCATCGCGGGCGACCCCGCAACTGTCCAGCCGGCTTTCTTGCAGACCTATATGGTG
Organism: uncultured Marinilabiliaceae bacterium; assembly: GCA_964481855.1. Classification (GTDB taxonomy): domain Bacteria; phylum Bacteroidota; class Bacteroidia; order Bacteroidales; family Marinilabiliaceae; genus W3P20-009. Next base: position 40,825 of record CAYZUH010000021.1, on the reverse strand, counting down.
CAGAAGGCCGCGCAGTATGGCGACGACGAGATTTCCGCCGAAGAGGTGGTCAACGCCTACGTCAAGTGCGGTGACATCATGCCCAAGGTTGAGGCCGCCGGGGGCGAGAAGCTCAAGGAGAGCGTAGCAACCTCCAGGGACAACATCGAGCAGGTCTTTGCCCACAGCGGGGCCGCCGACTGCGCCACCTTGGAGAAGATCTTCGCTCCGCAGCTCTCTGCCAATAATGGCGACGCGGCGTGGCTGAAGCGAATCAACAAGCTGCTCGGCAATGGCGACTGCACCGACAACGACCTCTTCTACGCCACCTCCGAGGCGCTCCACAACATCTCGCCCGAGGCTTCGTCGGCGCGCGGCTTGGCCCGGATGTACCTCAAGCAGAACGACATAGACAAGTGCCTGTCTTACTACGAAGAGGCAATCAAGTTGGAGGAGGATGCGCTCCAGAAAGGCAAGTACTACTACGAGATGGCTTTCGTCCTTTTCTCGACCAACAACCTGAGCGCCGCAAAGCAGGCCGCCGTCAATGCGTCGCAGAGCCGTCCCGAGTGGGGCGCACCCTACGTCCTGTTGGGCAAGCTCTATGCCACGGGCGCGCGCAACATCGGCGAAAAGGACTATGAGAAGAAGGCCGGCTATTGGGCCGCCGTCGACAAGCTCAACAGGGCCAAGAGCGTCGACAGCGCAGAGGCCGTGCAGAAAGAGGCTACTGACCTGATTCGCCAATATTCGCAGCATTTCCCGAGCAAGGAGGACCTCTTCTTCGAGGGCATCAAGGACGGCTCGTCATACCACGTGGGTGGCTTCATCAACGAGAACACCACGGTCCGCGCCAAGAAATAGGGACATATGGCATTGGCTAGACCACACAAGGTGGCAAGCGGCGCTTTGGCGCTGCTTGCCGCTTTTTTTCTCTCTTCGTGCTTCCGCAACGAGCGAAACCAGTTGGAGGCCGTCGAGCAGGAGATGGAGAGGGCGAGCCTCGCCGCTTTCGACCTCCACACGTTTGTGACCGACTCCGGGCGCTTCAAGTATGAGTTCGCCTCGCCAGAACTGCACCAATATGACAATGCCGAGGACCCATATACAGACTTCCCCGGCGGGCTAGACTTCAAGATGTATGACGACTCCGGGGCTGTTGTCAAGAGCAGCGTGAGGTGTAACAAGGCGCGCTACTTCAAGAACCGGAATCTGTGGGAGCTGAACAACGACGTAGTGGCCCTGACAGAGAAAGGAGACGTCTTGAACACCGAGCAGATGTTCTGGGACACGAAGGCGGGGCGGATATATTCCGACAAGTTTGTCAAGATTATCACCAAGGGGCAGACCATCACCGGGCGAGGGTTCGAGAGCGACGACCGGATGAGCAAATATGAGATTATGAGGCCGGGCGGGGAGATTGACGTCGAAGACAGGAAATGACCCATGCGGGCCACTGGTGCGGCAATGAAATGCCGAGGCGGGTGGCGTGGCACAGTAATTGCAAACGTGGTGGGAAAGTTAACCCACTTTTTCTTCTCTGAGTATGAGACGAAACGTTGTTCTGCTGATTTTTTCGTTAGTTGCCGCCCTGTTCGCATATGGCGGGTGGGCCAAAGAGACGGATGTTGTTGCGATGACAGACCAGGAAATTAAAAGTGCGATAGACTCGCTCGTCAAGGCCGAGCAGCCGCTCTCGGCGGCCCCACTTTTGGCCGAGGCCAAGAAGAGGGCCATGGCGAGAAAGGACACGAGGTGGATGCTGTCGCTCATTGCCGACGACATAAACCTGAACCACCGCCGGTTGCAGCGGGAGACCACTGCCGCCGACGAGATTCGCAAGGCCATCCCCGCGGCGTGGACCCCGCTTCGCCAACTGCTCTATCTCGACCTCTACGGCCGCCTTGGGCAAGACTCCCTGGCCAGGGCCGCAATGGCCGACACCGACGCTTTGCGCTCGTTTATGGCCTCCGAGGCAGGGGCGGAGGGATGGGCGGCGACGCTCAATATGCTCGACTACGTGGCCATGTCCATTGCCCTGGAGCAGCCTGCGGCAGACGACGACTCGATGCCGATATTTTTGGCTCGCTCTGGCGACTTCGCAAAGTCCACGGAGCCATTGCCGGCGAGCATGGAGGCTTTGCGCGTCATGATGCGCAAAGCCGAGGAGGCCGCCGACGGGCGGTCGCTCATCTTGGGCCAGGCTCTGCGCGTCCTGGTTGTCGCCAACAGCAGTGGCGCCGCGGCAGACAGCCTCCTCGACGAGTTGGCCGCTATGGACGCCAAGACTGCCGGAGACAGGGCCTTGGTCGGCTTTGCCAGGGCTGCGAGCTTGGTGGCGAGGGCCAAGGCCATGCCCAAGAGCGAGATCGGCAGGGCCGAAGAGGCCATAAGCCAGGCCGTCGCGCTCTATGGCGAAGTGGCTAAGGTCTTGGACGGCTCCCCTTTCAAGAAAGTGGCCGAAGAGCAGGTCGGAAAAATATCCAAGAGGCAAGTGACAATAGGGTCTGACCCGCAAGTCCTGCCCGATGCCTTTGTGCCGGTCTACATGAAATACCGGAACGTCAACGAGCTGACGATCAAGATTTTCGAGACAACCGGGGGCAGGACGAGATTCGGAGATAGAGTTCCTTTGGCGGAAGATTTGAGCAAGCTCAGAGTGGTGCGGAGTGAGACGTTGCGTTTGCCAAAGACTGCTCCTAGGGTCGATTTCTCCAGCGCGTATGCCGAGATGGGGGGAGTCCCTGTCGGCTCCTATGTCGTGGCGGCCTATGCCGACGGGGTGCTTGTCGCCGCCAGCCCTTTCGTCTGCTCCGCCATAGGCGTCCGCGATTTTGGCGACGCCGCCGGAGACTATCTGCTCATCTCCGACTTCAAGGAGGGGAAGCCCCTGGAGGGGGCAAAGGTCCTGGGCAAGGGGAGCGCCGACGCCGATGGGTGGATAAAGGTAAATAAGAAAAAGAGCGGCGAGGAACTCTCGATTGTCTCTGGCAATGACACTTTCTGTTTCAGCACTAGTCCAAACAACGTCCGGGCAGACGGCAACAGGCACAGAGTGTCGGCAAAAGTGCTGACCGACAGGGCCATATATCGTCCCGGCCAACGTATTTCCTATAAAGTCTTCCTCTTCGATTCATATGTAGACCGCATTGTGCCTCTTGCCGCCCAGAAGTCTTGCCGGTTGACACTCTGCGCTTCCAACGGCAAGGAACTTGCAAAAGAGGTACTCCACCTCGACGCTTTGGGGACAGCCTGGGGCGAGATGACCATTCCCGCCGATGCCATGAAGGGGCGAGGTTTCCTGCTTGTCGAGCATTCGGGCAAGACCGCGGCGCGGCAGCCTGTGCTTATAGAAGATTTCAAGCGGAGCGACAACACCGTCGAGGTCGACCCGTTCGCCGAGGCCCTGCTGCCAGGCGCCTCGGTGACCGTGACGGGAAGCGGAGTCTCCGCGGCGGGGCTGCCCGTGGCGGGGGCGGCTGTCAAGTACTCCATATCGCTTCAAGACAAGGTGGTCGACGAGGGCGAGACGGTCTCCGACGCTGCAGGGCGCTACTCTTTCATGTTCAAGACGCAGGAGGCGAAGCGGGAGATGGTCTACAGTGTCGAAGTGCGAATGACCGACATCAAGGGCGAAACATCTGTGGCACAGCGCTTCTGCCGTGTCTCGCCATGCGGCACGCAAATCGGCTTGGAGCAGTTTGAGGAGATGGGCATGGTCGGGCAAGAGCGGAAGATTTCGCTCGTCTCCACCAATGCCAACAATCTGCCCCACGAGGCCACGCTCCACCTCCGGGTGACGCCCTATGAGGCAATGGCGGGGCTCTGCCCCACGACGTCATATTGTGTCGATACGGCTATCGGCAAGGTGCGCGGCCTGGTCTTGGGCGAGAAGACTTTCGCCGGCAACAACCCGAAGTTGGCATCCGAGCCTGTTTTCGAGAGGGACTATGTTGTCAATGGGCGTATGGAGGTGGACTTGGGCATGTTCTTGAACGAGGCCAAGCGGTATAAGCTGGAACTGACGGCCAAGGCTCTCGACGGCTCGCCGTTGGTTGCCGAGGCGGAGATGGTTGCCCTGGCCGACAAGGGAAAGTCTGACGGGCTTGGATATTTGAGCCTCTTCTTGCCGCGTGAGGTCAAGGCCGGGGGTGTGCTCGACATCCGTGTCTGTTCGGGGCTGTCTGGAGCGTATGCAAATCTCATTGTGACGCGGCGCTCGAAGATTGTCTTGCGCCGGTGCGTGCGCGTCTCGCAGGGCGTGGAAGTCCTGTCGTTCAATGTCCCTGCCGAAGCCGTCGACGGGGAGGAGCTGCGTGTGTGGGCTGGCGTGAGCAAAGACGGCCGCGCATATGCGGCGGAGGAGCGCGTTTTTGTCCGCAGGGACGAACCGCAAGCAAAACTTTCGCTCAAGACTTTCCGCGACCACTCGCGCCCTCGTGCGCACGAGGAGTGGACGCTCCATTGCGAGGGCGACGGCGAGCGAGCTGTTGTGGCAGCGATGTACGACAGCCGGCTCGACAAGTATGCCAAAGGCGAGTGGACACCCAAATTTAACAGGATGCCAGCGACGAATTGGGTCTCGCATGAGTCGGTAACTCCCAGGGGCGCATATCTGACAAGCCGCACAGAAGCAATCGGCTATCAGCGTTGGTGGAGTGCGGACGACTATTCCGTGACGGACGTTTTGGCCGGGGCTATGAATGGTTTGGCCTACCGCTCTGCCGTCCGCGACTTGTGGGAGCGACGGTTCGTTGTCGCAGAGGGTGTTGCTTTTGCCTCTGGCGCCCCGCGGATGGCGAGGGCCAACAAGCTCGCTGTCGTGGGCTCTGTGGCAGACATGGCCGAAGAGGAGGTCGTAATGGCAGAGGGAGCGGTGTCGGGCACGGGCGGCGAGGACGACGTGCTTGCCGCCTCCCTGCGCGAGAATTTTGCGGAGACGGTCTTCTTCCTGCCCTCTTTGAAGCCCGACGCCGAGGGAAATGTCTCTTTCTCTTTCGATTTGCCGGACAATCTGACCACATACAATTTCCAGGCGCTGCTGCACGACGAAAAGATGCGCTCCTCTATGGTGGCGCAGACCGTCGTTGTCCGCCGGCCGCTTAATGTCCGGATGGGCGTGCCGCGGTTTCTGACCGAGGGAGACAAGGTTGTCATGGCCGTCGAAGTCATGGCGGCAGACAGCGCGATAGGGCAGGCCGTGGTCTCGATGTCGGTCAAGGACGCCGCTTCGGGCAAGGAGCTGGTGCGGTTGGCGGACCGGCGTCTGTCGTTTGCCGAGGCGCAGTCGCGGAGGGCTGAGTGGACTGTGGGCATCCCCGCGGGTGTCGATACCCTGCGGATGGAGGTTGTAGCCACGTCCGGCGCTGTCGCCGACGGCGAGAGGCGCGACATCCCCGTAGCAAAGCGTTTCCTGGAGGTTGACGAGAGCCACTCTTTCGTCTTGACAGAGAGGGGGCGGCACGAGGTCGAGAATCCTTTCCGCGATGGCGTCACGACCAACCTCACTTTCGACTACACTAGCAATGCGTTCATAGAGGTCTTGCGCGCCCTGCCCAGGCTCAACGATGGGTGGCTGCCATGTGCCGACACCTATCTTGGCAGGTTCGAGGCGGCGTCGATTGCCGTCTTGCTGAAAGGCAGGCCCGAGATTCGCAAAGCCGTGGACTACCTCCGCGACAATGTCGCCACGGCCTGGGCCCCGGACCGCATCGCCGAGGCCGACAAGACGCCGTGGCTCTACGTGGCCCGTCGTCTGCGTCAGCACGATAAGGATGTCGTCCGCATCATGAGCGGCTCATATGCCGAGGCGGAGAGGAAGGACGCCATACGCAAGTTGGCAAATCTCCAATTGGCCGATGGCTCCATGCCGTGGTTCGCGGGCATGGACGGTTCGGAGTGGATGACGGTCGCGGTGGCGCAGACTTTGGGAGATATGATTCGTCTGGGGGTCGTGCGGGCCGACGAGGCCCATGTGTCGCAAATATGCCAAAGGGCCCTCCCATATCTCGATGGACTCCTTGCCAAGGAGTGCGCCGAGAGGAAAGCGGGAAGAGGCAGCGATAAGGTTCTGGGCCCATGGGCCTTGTCGGTGCTTCATGCCCGCCTGTTGTTGAACGCCAGGCCTAGTGCCGATGTGGAGTTGCTGCTCGGCGTGCTTCAAGACCATTGGCAGTATCCGTCGATGTGCGACCGCGTGACGGCCGCCACAGTCTTGGCGCACGCCGGGAGGGCCGATGCCGCCAACGCCATTGTCAAGAGCTTGGAGCAGAACCTGGTGCAGACGCGCGACGAGACGGCCTACATTCCCGAGGACGGGCTGTTCCGTCGGCGCGAGCAGATTGAGGCTCAGGCCGCGCTCATCTTGACGCTACAGAGGCTCAATCCAAAGAGCAGGAACTTGCCGCGGCTGATTAATCATCTTGTCCTCATGAAGCGTGGCGAGGCGTGGCCCGATGCGCAGAGTACCTCGAGGGCAGTCCTGGCCCTCCTGGGCTCGTCCGCCAAGTTGGCGGTGACGGATGCCGTGACGGTCGGCGGACAGACGGTGGAGTGCAATGTCGGGCGTCCGGCCGTGAGCATGGCGCTTCCCGCGGACGGAAGTGCAGACGTGGCCTATGTCCAAAAGGAAGACGATGTGACGTCGTGGGGCAGTTGGACCCGCATCCTCCTGGCCCCGCAAGACGAGCTTCGGGCAGACTCGACGTCGAAGCTCAAGATTGTGAGGCGCATCGAGGTGCGGCGCACGGACCAAGGGCAAAGCCGATGGGTGGCGTTGCGAGACGGCGAGAACCATCTGGCTGTCGGAGACCAGGTGCGGATATGCCTCAGCCTGTATAACGACGAGCCTCTGAGCTTTGTCCGCGTCCGCGACTTCCGTGCCGCGGCATTGGAGCCAGACGACAAGCTGTCGGGCTACAGGGGATGGTGGTGGTGGTGTGGCTCCGACGCCGATGTGCCCACGCCGCCGCACTATATGTCTGTGGCCGACGGCGACATGGAGTTCTTCGTGGACTACCTCAACAGCGGATGGCATCGCCTCAGCTATGTCGCCACCGTGACGCACGAGGGGGACTTCGCCGGGGGGTATGCCGACGCCACGTGTATGTATTCAACCGATATTAAGGCTCATTCCGAGGGTGTTCGGATTGGCGTGAAAAATTGACGCTCGTATGGATGTTGGAGACAAGGCGCCCGAACTGCTCGGGCGTGACCAGGATGGGGCGGAGGTGCGGCTGAGCGACTTCGCCGGCAAGAAGTTGGCTCTATACTTCTACCCAAAAGACGACACGCCGGGTTGCACGGCCGAGGCGTGCAACCTGCGCGACAACTACCAGGCTCTGCTCGCCGCGGGCTATGCCGTGGTCGGCGTGAGCGTGGACGACGCCGGCAAGCACAAGAAGTTCGCCGCGAAGAACGAGCTGCCGTTCCCGCTGATTGCCGACACAGACCACAGGCTCGTCGAGCTTTTTGGCGTGTGGGGAGAGAAATCAATGTACGGCCGTAAATATATGGGGACGTTCCGAACCACTTTCATCATTGGTGAGGACGGCACAGTGGAGCGGGTCTTGGGCCCTCGGGCGGTAAAGGTCAAGGCTCATGCCGAGCAGATTCTGAAAGGAGCGTGCCCCTAGCTGTGGGGGCGCCCGCCGTCCTCCTGCGCTGGTGCTGGACGGCCGCGGGGAAGTCTTGCGGTGTCAGTCGTGGTGGTATGGTTCGCCCCGCAATATCGTCTGGGCGCGATACAGTTGCTCGACGAAGATGAGGCGCACCATCTGGTGTGAAAATGTCATTGGCGAGAGCGACACCTTGTGGTTGGCGCGGGCGTATACGTCGGACGAGAAGCCGTAGGGGCCGCCGATGACGAAGACGACGCGCCGGGTGCCGGTCGACGACATCTTTACGAAGAACTGCGCGAACTGCCGCGACGTGAACTGCGCCCCCCCCTCGTCGAGCAGGACCAGGGTGTCCGACGTCTCGACTTGCGACAATATAACCCTCCCCTCTTGTTGCCGTTGAGTGTCCTCGCTCATGCCGCGCGAGTTCCGTACGTCTGGCAGCGTCGTCAGGCAGAACGGCAGGTAGTGCGACAGGCGCGCGGAGTAGTCGGCAATGCCCTTTTGGAGATACTCGGCGTCGGTCTTGCCGACCGCCAGCAGGATAATTTTCATTCCACGAATCGTTTTGACAATATCGGCGACGCTTAACACGCTAAATACTACCGTGTTACTCAAATGCGCCGACTGCAAAAGTAACAAAACGGCAACAAAAAAAGAGACCATGCGGACGGTTTTTCCGCATGGTCTCGTGCCTCTCGGCGGACGGGGGGCGTCAGGCCCCGGCAAGCCCCTGTAGGCCGCTGAGCTCCTGCGGGTAGGCCAGGACTTTGCGGTCGCCGACGAGGTAGCCCGAGATGGCCTTGCGCATGACCTCCCACTCTCGGAGAGCCGCGGCGGGCTTGTAGTCCCTTATCTTCTTCAGCTCCTCCAGGTCGGCGTCGGAGACCGCGCCGCTTGGCTTCGTGGCAATCTTGATGAACCGCAGGGCCATGCGTTTCGCCGTCGGGTCGGCGGTCTTCTCCTTGCGGGCGTAGCGCATGAAAGCGTCCTTGTCGCCAATCTCTATGACCTTGCCGCTGTGGATGGGGTCGGCGAGCTTCATGAGGTTCGTCTGCGCCCGGTAGAACAGTTCGCCAACTTCCGTCCCCTTGCGGACGCGGCGCGAGAATATGGCTCTCTGCACCTGCTGCAGGAGGCTGAGCGCGCTGCGCACCGTGGTGTTGTTTATGGTCTTGCCGTCCAGGGCGGCGTAGCGCGCCAGGATGTTGTGCAGGGCGTCCGCGCTTGTCACGAGTTCCGCCTCCTGCCTCTTCGTCTTGGCCTTCGCCTCGGCTTTGGGCTTCGCCTTGGCGGTCTTCGCCTCGCTCTGCGGGGCTTTCGCCGTGGTGTCTTTCCTCTTCGTCGTTCTGGTTGTCTTGGTCTCCTCTGTGGCCGTGGCCGTCCTTTGGGCGGCCTCTATCTGCGCTCTGAGGCTGCCCTCGGCGTCACGCATCAGGTTCGCCGCCTCGACGAAGTTGCGCCGCGCCTCTGTGTGGCCGGGGGCGCTGAACGCCTCGTGGAGGACGTCATGTAGTACATCGCAATAATCATCGGTTAGCGAACTAAAGATTAAACTCCAACTAGAGACGTCGAAATTGTTTTCTGTTACTGTTTGCATGGTGTTGTCTTCTAAGAAGGCAAAAAAACTATCGTATATAAATTCGTCTATGCTGTCATATGATTCCCGCCACCGGCCTTTTTGTATTCGTTGCTGGAGGTATGCGATTCTGTCGGGCAGTTCTATTGCCTTGTCCAAGACCTTGCGGCTAATCTCTGTTATGTTCTCATTCCTCTCGTTTTTCTGTTTTGCCTCTTTTGCGTCGTTGCTCAGTTCCAACGGTTTGCGCGACTTGGGAATCTGCGTCGGGTCCCACTCCAGGCGGGGCCACAGCGCGGGGTCTTCTCGGTCCAGTTGCTCCGGGTCCACGTCGTCCAAAAGGTCTTCTTGTAAGACGGACGTGTGTACGCCCGTGACTATTTTGCCCTTGTCGGTCGAGAACTTCCATACAGTCGTGGGGACGTCGGTTGTCAAGGCGCGTAGCAGGGGCGTGATGAGGTTGCCCTCCACCACCTCGAAGTTTCGTGGGCTGTTGGCCTTGCGCCCCTCCTCCCAGCAAGCGGCGCACTCGTCTAGCGTGCCGAATGTCTTGTGTCCAAATCGCAAACGGTCCGTTTCGTATCTATAGCCGATTGTTACCTTGCACTCGTTGTGCCGGTCTGTGACGTCGAAATGAAAACATGGTTTAGTGTCTTCTACGTCTACAAGAATGGCCATTATCTCACTATCAGTTGCTCTCCTCCATGAGTAACAACCGTCGGGCAGTGTGAACATTGGCGGAATGCCTTTCTGCAAATCGTCTAGGCATTGGCGCAACAGGGCGTAATATGTTTTGATGTCGTAAACATTGTATAAGTCTCCTTTGGTAAAGGCGGCGTTAAGCCATTGCGCAATCTTCTCGCGGTTGCGGGCGAAATGCCCATAGGCCGTGGCGAATGCGTAGCCCCCTTCCCCCTGGTACGTGTACTTGCGGAGTATGCTGGCCCCGCCAAAGAAGTTGTTTGAGCGGTTGCCCAGCCCCACCACTTGCGACGATACGCACACGGCCTTTAGGTTCTTATATTCGCACTCCAGGTTGTACGCTCCCAAGTCTTTTGCTTCCTCTACTTTGCGGGCGTATTCGCCTAGGATGTCGCTATAGAATTCGTCCTGCTCCTTGCAACTGAGCAGCGCGGCCCGCGCCGTCGCCGTCCGGGTCATTCCGCTTATCAGCGCCTTGGGGTCGTAGAAAGCGTCTAGGGTCGTCAACCCCATTATCTCGCGTTCTTTCTTGTGGCTGCTCAGCCACCAGAGCGCAGCGCGGTCGCCATATTGGTTGAAGAAGTCGGGAGTGTCGAGCATGGTGTCGTTCTGCCGTTGGTCGGAGCTTGTGTTGGCGTCAAGGCTTTTGAGCTTCCGTTTCAGCATCATGAGCATTCGTCGCTCGGCGGGGATGGACGTGGAGATGTACTCGTAGACGGGCGGCAGGTTCGGCAGCTGCCCTGTGCGGTTTATCCGCCCGCGCTTCTGCATCTCCTGCGTCACGTCTAGTTCGGGCTGGGCGATAATCATTACCCTCTGCTTGACCTCCTGGGGCGGCACTTTGTCGGTCGGGACGGCGTGGCAACTGGCGCCCGTGGCCCCGGCCTGGTTGATGAACATGACGTCTATCTCGTTGTTCTGAAAGCGGGCGTAGGTCGCCGTGACGTCGCTTTTGGGCTTTGCCTCGACTGTGGCGCGCGTCATGTCGCCGCCGTCGTAGCGCAGACGCGTGGTGCGCCCGGTGCATTCGCCCACTCTCACGCCCTCGGCCTCCAGCACGTGGCGCATGTAGTCTATCGGCGACAGGGGCAGCGCGCTTGTGAGCGCCTCGATTTCGGCCCGCGTCGCCTCGGCGCCGTCCGGCCCGGCGAAGAGGGTGGCGGCCTCGTGGCTGAGGTCTACGGAGCGTTGCAGCCTGTACGTGCCTTTGCCGCCTTTTGCGCCTGTGTGCGCAAGGGTGTAGCCGTGGCGTTGGAGAAAGTCCGCGACGCCATTGTCTGCCGTCTCCACGTCCATGTGCGCCGTGAGAATGCGCCTGTAGATGCCCAGGAGCATGCTTTTGAAACTGCCGTCTATCGTGTCGCCGTCGTCGTTGAGCGTGCGTCCGTAGGCGCTCTCCTTGGTCTTCGCCACGCAGACGACCACCTTGCGCCCCTCCGCCACGTGCTGAGCCGCGCGGCGCGCCACGCTTTCCGCCTTGGTGGACAGCAGCAGGCTCTCGGTGAGGGCGAACAGGTTGTCCAGGGGGGAGGGAGCCTCGGCGTGGACGGACAGGTAGCCGAGTTCTTGCGCCGCGTCTTGTGCCGCGCCGGCAAGGCGTTTGCGCTCCGTGTCGCAAAGTTTGCCCATGTGCTGCTCCACGCTCTTGTGCAGCCCCATCAGTCGGCGCATCCTGGTCATGACGGCATCGTAGTTCGCCCTGTCCCGCTCCGACGAGTTCGGCACGCCGAACTCCTTGTTGCCGCGCTCGTCTAGCGTGATGTAGCGCACCACCACGTTCTGCATGCTCCTCTCGCGGCGCACCATTTGCCCCGCCCGGACAAGGTTGCTCGCCAAGACCTCCTGCAGAGGGGCGCCGCCCTTGGCCAAGACCTCCTGCAGTTCGTCGCCGTCCATGCCGCATTGCCCAAGGAGCGTCTTCGTGGCGTACAGCCCCATGTTGTCGGCGCGCTTGGCGAAAGTGGCCGAGAGGAACACCGCCCCGGCGGCCAGGGTGAGCAGGTCGCGGAAATACTCCCCGGTGTTGGAGTGCGCCCCCGCCGCCATGTGCGCCTCGTCAAGGATGAAGACGCACCTGTTGCGTGCCGCGAGTTCCAGGAGCCATTCTTTCTTCGGGCTTTTCCGGGCGTTGAACTGGCTGTAGGTCGCCATCACGTAGTCGTAGCCGTCCGGGAGCGCGCCGGCCGTCTCGAAGTCCCGCGCCCCGCCGTCGGTGTAGACCACCTGGTAGGCGTGCGCCTGTGCTTTCATCAGTCGCCTGTCGAAGTCGGCGTCCGGCTCGTCCTCGCCCTGCACGGGCTCCTCGTAGTCGGCTTTGGGGAGCGTGGTGTCCACCACCGACGCGCCGCTGTTGAAGATTAGGGGCCTGGCGTCGGCAATGCCCAGGGCCTTGCAGTCGCGGTAGATGTCGCTGAAGAGGTTGGCGCGCGCCGTGATGAAGACCGGCGTAAGCCCCTGCCGCAGGGCGTAGCGGATTATGGCTGCGGCTTGGCGCCCTTTGCCCACTCCCGTCTGGTCGCCGATGATTATGCCCTGCTTGCGCGCCTCGATGTTGTATATGGCCAGGGCCACGCTGTCCACTTGCTCCGCTTTGAGGCTCTGCGAAAGCTCGTCGGGGCCCATGCGCAGCTTGGCGCACAAGAAGCCCTCGACGTCGCCGCCTATCGCCCCGCGCAGTTTGCTGAGGGCTTCGCGGGTCTCCTCGTCCATGTTGTCGGGGACTACGGTCTCCAACGTCGGGAGGCTGTTAGCCGGGGCGTAGGGGCCGCACAGGGTGCCGTCGCCCTCGTCGTAGGGGCGCGCCATGCCGATGTTCGACGTGTAGCGGAAGCGCCGTTGCCAGTCGGGCGGGAGCTTGCCGTCGCGCCCCATGCGGACGTAGTAGATTCCGCGGACGTTCAAGTTGCGGTCGCAAACGGTGTCCACGCAGAAGTAGTCGTTAGCCTCGTCGCCGTCAAAGGTGAAGAGGTGTTGCAAAATGTCTTGTTGTTTCATTGTTTTTTTGTCTTGTCTGCAACGTATTTGCGCGCACGCTTCAGCACCTGCTGCGATACGTACAGCACCTGCGAGTGCCTCATGCGGTCGTGCAAGCTGTTCCTCATTCCGCAAGCGGCGAAGAACTTCGCCAGGGTCTCCGGCAGGGCGTGCGTCCAGTTTGCCGCCGCCTTGCACTCTTTGACCATCGGCATAGCCAGGCGGAAGAAGATGTCCATAACGTCGCCGTCGTCCTTTCCCCGCGGGACCGTGTGGTCGCTCTGGAAGCGGCGGGCGCAGTCCGCCAACTCGGCCACGCCGTCGTCTGTCAGCCCCAGGCCGCCGTCGGTGCCAAGGACGCGCCTAAGGGCCTCCTGCTTGCTCAGTTCGCCGAACTCGTCTTGGGCGAACATTGAGGGCGCGCTGCCCTCCATCTTGCCGTAAATCTCGTTCAGCGTCTGCGTTATGCCCCGCATGGTGCCGACTTTGAATAGCACGGCCAGGGCTTTGTCTTCCGCCGAGAACTTGTCGGCGGGGAACTTGTCGGCGTTGAACATTGTCGACTGGTTCTCCCACATGTAGACGGCGTGCCGGGCCTGCTCCGCCGTCTTGGCTTTCTCGAAGTCGGGTTGCCGCATAATCAGCATGGCGCACAGCTCCACGCCGCGGCGGATGTCGGGGAGCAGTTTCTTGCCGTCGGGCATCTGGACGTCGCGCGCCGCTATGCCGACAATGGCGGTCTGCGCCCGGGCGGGGATTTTGTCGAACATCGTCTCGAACTCGCCCTGAGCCTCCTCGAAGAGGATTGAGGCGAAGACGTCGAGCATGGCCTCGCGCCCCGCCTTGGTCATGATTTTGCCGTAGCGCGTCACCTCTATGCACGCTTGCGCCTCCGACGGGGTTATGAACCGCATGCGGGCGAGCCACGCCACGGCTTGCATTCCGTTCTCGCCGCGGATAAGGTCTTTGAGCGAGCTTTCGTCTTCGTCGGGGACGTCGAAAATTATGCGCGTGAACTTCGAGAACGCCTTGTTGCTGACCAATTGGCGGGCCACGGCCCTGGGGCTGAACACGCCACCGCCGCCGCTTGTCATCTGGGTGTCGGAATACTGCCCCAGCGTTATCGCCTCCTCGTCGTCGACGTCGAGCATTCGGACAAGGACGGGATACCCCCAGTCGCGCCCGGGCAGGGGCGAGACGGATTTCCGCAGCTTCTCGGCTTTTGTCCCGACGAAACTCGCAATTGCCGCCGCGTACGTGATTGCGCTGTTCGGGTAGCGGTCATACATGATTCGCAGTGCGTCGGCGCGTCCGTTGCCTTGAATCACTTCGCCGCGGCTGTTGACCACCGGCGCGCCGCTGTAGGCGCTGTTGTTGCCCATCAGGAGTTCGGGCTTGATGTCGCGGGCGTGCTTGTCGGCCGTCACGGCGCTAACGGTGTCGGTGCGGTTCTTGGGCTGCGCCTCCGGGATGAAGTGAAGCCAGTTGCGTTTGCCCTCGCGGTGTGAGGGCTGCAGCCTGTCGGCGTCGATTACGACATAGCGGGCGCGGCGGCGCACGTCCTCAGTGAAGAAGACCTCGGCGTCGCCGAAATCCACGCGCTCCCGGGCGTCAATCTCGTCTTGGCGGAACACCGCCTCGCGCTCCACCACCTTGTAGCCGCGGCGGCGGGCGGCGGCGGGCTTGTCGCTTGCGGCCTCCGGCACGTCCCTCTTGGCCAGGTGGACGTACTCGGCCAATGCGTAGTGTACGGGGGGCGAGAGCAGGGGGTCTGCCCCCCATTGTCCCGCATAGTTCTCCAGCCTTTGCCGTGTCTTGTCCAGGGTCTTCGCGTCGCCCACGAGGTAGGAGATGGCGAAGCGCATCCGGCATACAAGCTCATTGTGCAGAAAGCGCCGCGCCAGGCCACTGACGCCGCGCCAACTCATAGCGTTACTAGTTTTACGCATACTCCGTTTTTTTTAGTGTTGGGAGTATGCCTGAGCAGGGTATGCGCGAATTTAGCTAAACTTTCTTGTTGCCATGCCGTCGCGCCTGTGGGAGGTCAGAGGAAGTCTATCTCTCTCTTGTTTTCATACAGCAACTTCATCTTGGCTAGCATATTTTTCGACTTCGGCCGCACCGAGACGACATCCCAAATTCCCTTTTGGGGCAAGTAGCGGACTTCCAGGGTCGCCACCTTTGTCAATTTCCCCCTGTACTCAAAATCTACGAGCAACAGCGTGTCCGTGCTAAATTGCCGAATTTGGTTGTAGCCGGTGAAAATGCATCCCACCAACAACCGAGGGCTCCAACCGCTGTCCTCCCATACGCGTTGCGATACTTCCGGACTTATGAAAATGTCCCCCGGACTTATTCCCGCAATTTTGGCGACGTTTGCCTTTATCCTGCCAACTTTCCAGGGCTTCTCCACGTGGTCGCCGCTTTTTGCGGCTCTTGGCGCGCCGTTTTGTGTTGTTGTGGTCTGCTTTGTCATTTTTTTTCGCAAGATAGTGAATTTGTTGCTGTGCTATTGTGCCTCCGTATGGAAAAGTGGTTATATTTGCGCCCGACTGGCGGACATGTTACGTTCGGGGATCGCGTTCCCACCTTTCT
>CAYZUH010000021.1:0-25281 GCA_964481855.1 uncultured Marinilabiliaceae bacterium | reverse complement strand
TTTGGCCTGTGGGAGGTCAAGGGCAGGTTCGTACTCGCCCCCGCCTTTGTTTTTCAAACAGTATCCTTTTCTGAGCTATAGCCTTTAGCCGTCGCGGTTGCGCCGTGGCTATTTCCCAAAAGCCCTTTTTTGTTGAGTAGTTGATTTGTATGGCCGCCGTCAGGGTCATGTCGCCCTTGTATTCAAGGACTATGAGCAACAGGGAATCCCCGCTGCCATGCCGGATTTGATTGAAATTGTCGGCGACATATTGCACCATCGTTACGGGAGTTAGTCCTTGTGCTTGTATTTCCGTGCTGTGCCGCTCTTCGATGTGGCGCAATGCCGTTGAGCCGAGGAATATGTCTCCCGGCTCTATCCCCGCGGCTTTGGCCACGCTCGCCGTTATCTTCCCTACTTTCACGAACCTGTCCGTGTCGCAAATCTTTGCGACGGTTCTGCGCGCGCCGTTCAGCGTGGTTGCCCTGTTTCTTGCCCTGTGCATGGTTGGTCGTCTCCTTTTTGCGTGAAAAATGGGGCGGCGCACCCCGGCGGAGTCTGCCGGTGCGCGCCGCCCGGTCCTTGGGTGCGTGGCCGCCTACTCGAACGTGATTGTGAGAGGGTAGTCAGCCGCTTGCGACGTGAGGTCTGAGGTGTAGACGTAGAGGTCGGTGTCGGCGTAGCCGGCGGGGATGCCCGCCTCCGTGTCGGCGTCTGCCAATGCGCCGGTGTTCTTCGTCGTGAGCGTGAAGCTCTGGGTGATGTCGAACGACGACGGGTTGAGTATTTTCGTCACCTTGCGCGGCGAGACGATGCACATCTGCCGGTTGTCGAACGCCGGGATGTTCACTTTCTGCGTCTTCACGCTGTCGGCAATAATCAGCTCGGCGCGTCCGCTGTCCAGGTTCTCAATGGTGCCGTTGTAGTATTGCGCCACGTCGCTGTCGGTGCTGAGCGTCTTGTTCTGGCCGATGACGCCCACGTAGATGGGCTTGACGAACGTTAGGGTTGCGGAGGCGGTATACGTCTTATCTAGGGCGGGGAAAAGTTTAGAAGTGCGTTTCTCGTTATAGTCGTAGAACGTCCATTTCATAGTCATTTTTACGCTCTTAATGTATTGAATAGCATTGTCGACGATTTGTTCGAAATCTTCGTCTTCGACGATTAAGGTCTCCGCAATCGATTTTGACCAGGACGCAATTCCATCGCTTATGTCGAGGGTTTCTAGAGGAATTGCACCAGGGGCGCTACCACCTACAAAGTACCCCTCATATGAGTAGGTGTTGAACGTGCCGCGGAGGGTTGTGTGGATAGGCGCAAAAGCGTCATATTCTACTTTGATTATGGGAGATAGGCAATCGCTATGCGCTTTGAGGTCGTTAAGCTGCAGCTCGTGGGCGATTTTGTGAGTCTCCGTCAACTTGCCGAGTTTGTAGGTCTTCGCCGGGAGCGTCGTACCGTCTGCGTCGGTAAAGACGCAGCTTTTTACCGTCGGCTCTACCACCGGGAACAGTACCCAATCGAGGATTTCCGCCAGCTTCCACCCGCGTATGTTCGTCCCTGCGGGGAGGCCGCCGTGCGCCGTCTTCGTCTCGTGGTCGGCGGTGTCGTCGAAGCGGCACTCGGGGTTCAGCTCTTCGATGGTCTTCCGAATCTCGGTTATCTCCGTCGTGTGGGTCTCCAGGCGCTCGGTGTTGCCGCTGACCCGCTCGGCGAGGTCGGCCAGGCTCTTCTCCACCGCCGAGGTGTCCACGCTCGCCGTCACGTCCACCCATCGGTTGTTCGGCTCGTCCCACACCATGAGGCGCCGCTCGTCCTGCACCCACACCGCCAGGCCGTTGGCGCGGCGGATTTGGGGCATCGCCTCCAGCTCCTCCATGTCCTTGACTAGCGCGCGGCTGTCGAGGAGCGTCTGCGCCCCCAGGTCGAAGCCGCAGTTTAGGGCTATGCCCTTGCCGAATTGGCTGATTGTCGTGTTTTCTGCCATAATCTGTTGTTTATTTATTGGTTATCGGTAGTTTTTGTGTGCCTCTCCCTCATTCCAACCTGTATGTGAATATCACCGGGTAGGCCTTTTCCTGGCTGTTGGGCTCGCTGTAGTAGAGCGTGTATGCCAGCTCCTGCCCGTCGGCGCACGCCACCTTTGCCGTCGTCTTGCCAAGGCTTTGCGTTATGTCGAATAGGCTGGGGTTGAGCGCCTTGCTGACGGAGCCGTAGAGTGCCAGGACGAAGCGTTTGCGGTCGTAGGCGGCGTAGTTGGCAGTGTAGTTCCCGCTCCGTGCCGTCGGGACCACTTTCGTAAGCCCCGCCACGCCGTCTGGCACGTCGTCCGCCACGCCGTAATACATGGGGCGGACGAAGTTGTAAGTCCCCGAAGCCTCGGCGGTCAGCCCCTCGCCGTCGGTGACGCGCACCTTGTGCGTGACGCTCTTGTCGGTGTTGTCGGCGAAGCGCGCCACGCCGCCGTCGGGCATGTCGTCCACGGTCTGCGCCAGCTTGCCGCCACGGAGCCACTCCACCTTGACTATTTTCGCTGTCCCCGGCGTCACCTTGGCGGAGAGCATGTTGTCCGCCATTCCCCGCCCCGTCTCGTGCCATCCGAAAGCCAGCTTGGCGGTCAGTTCCACCGTCGGGGGCTGTGGCTTGTGGAGGATTCGGTCTATCACTTCCGCCACAGGCACTCGGTCGAACGTCGCCCCGGCCTTGATGCCGCCGTGGGCTTCCGTCGTCGGGACGTCGCTGGAGTAGTAGGCGGCGTCCTCTATGGCGTCGGCCGTGCCGCCCACCAAGTCCAATTTCCCGGTTATGGGGTTGATGTCTAGTCTCATGTCTCCTAACGGTCGTTGCTTGTGTCCACGTCCATCATTCTCTCGGCTCTCGCCGAGAGAATCACGCCGCCGCCGAACGCCTTGGCGCATATCCCCCTCTTTGAGGCTACGGAGCAGTCGGCTGCGCCAAGCGCAATGTCGCTGTCGAGCCTCCTGCACAGCGTGCCCAGGCGCGCCGGCGTCCACATCCGGGGCGGCAGTTGGCTCTTCTTGCGCGGGGCGGCGTCTCCCGTTGAGACGCGCAGGTGTTCGCGCAGGGTGGGCGCCATCAGGAGACGCCCTGGGAGCATGTTTGTGACGAAGCTTGTGCTGATATGCGCGCCGTTGGCGTAGGTGAGGTGGTAGTCTACAGGAATGTAGCAGCAGTCCACGCCGTCGACGAACAGGGTAAGCCCCGGGGCGAAGAGGAAGAAGTCTATGCCCCGCTCCACGAAGAAGCGGACTATGCGAGCGTAGAGGGAGAACGGCGGATTGTCCACCACGGCGCACCCGCGCGGGTAGGCGTGGTTCTCGAAGTCCCCGCCGGGGAAGAATGGGCGGACAATCTTGCGCTTGGCCAGGTCGGGGCGGCGCTTCGTGAGCCAGTCCAGCACCGCGGCGTATGCGCGGGGCGGCGTGAGGCAGTCGTCGGTCGTCTTCTCGCTCGCCCTTTTGAACTTGGCTACGAAGCCCTCGTAGTCTCTCTGCGCTTTCGTCAGCCGTCTTTCAGTCGTTTGCATGTCAAAAATGGTTTATCTTTGCCTTGTCGTTGGATAGGGAACAGGTCTATCTGTAAAACAGAACCCACGAGAATCGTTAGGGCAGTCTCGGCGTTGGCTTTTCCGCTTTTGCGGGAAGCCTTTTTCTGTTGTCCTCCGTCCCGCTCATCGCACCGCCTCCCTCAGCTCCTCGTCGGTCATGGCGGGCGCCGCCGCCGTGAGGTTGTAGGTCAGCGTCGCGCGTTGCGTCCACCGCATGTTGTAGCGCCGTACGCCGTTGGCGAACGAGATTACGCGGACGTTGGAGCCGTCTTCCATCGGGATGGAGACAACGCGCTTGATGAGCCATTTCGGGTCGTCGGGCCCTGTGCAGCTGTTCAGCGGGAAGCCCAGGTACATGAGCTTGTCGCTTCGCTCGTCCACTAGCGTAGGGGTCTGCGCCTCGTCGGCCAGGGCGTAGCGCAAAAGGTTGTCGGATGGGTTCATGTCCTCTCTCTATTTCTCAATACACACCGTCTCCACTCCCGAAATCGTGTTGTGCGGGTTGTGGCTCACCACCGAGACCTCGCCGCTATATTTCCGCCACGTCCAGAAGAGGAAGCGGCGGCGGCGCGAGTGCATCACTACGGTGAGGCTGTCCGTCGTGCGGATGGACAGGCTGTCGCCCACGAGTTGCGCCGTCAGCCACTTGTCGGCGTAGCGCATGGCGGGGCGCACCGTGTCGCGCACAGGCACGAAAACCGTGTCCAGGACAATGCAATATTCCGTCTCGGTGGCTATGCGCGTGATGCTCTCGGCGCGCCTCAGTCTGACGCGCATGTTTTCAAGCTCGGCCGTCAAGTCCGCCCTCTCGGAGCGGAGTTCCGCTATGGTGCGGTACTGCGCCGCGCGGCATGCGGCCCCCAGGCTGTCGCGGGTGTAGTAGTGGCGCGTGAGGCTCACGGCGGAGCGCAGGCTCGCATCGCAACGGCGCGCGTCGCCGCGTGCGGCGCGCGTCTCTATCAGCGCCCAGGCCAGGGCGGCGGCAAGGGCCGCAATGGTCAGCAGGAGGGTTAGGGAGCGGCGCATGGGGCTATACATATTTGAGGTAGTCGGTGGCGGGGTTGCTCATGGTGGCGTAGCGGCTGCCGTTCCAGTCCAGCACCTGCCCGCGGCGTCGGCTCTTGTCCGGGACCCACGAGACGTGGACCCACACCGTGCCGCCCGAATGCTCCAGGATGAGCTGGTCGTAGCCCCCGACTTTCAGAGCCGCAAGGAAAATCCGCACCACCTCGTCGCGCGTGCGGTTCTTGCCCACCAGGTCGGCGGCGCACCCCGACAGGTGCTGACTGTTCGACGCCCCGCCGACGGCCTTGTTGAGGGCGGAGCAACGGTAGCCCGACGAGACCACAATCTCGTCGCCGTAGGCTTCGCGCACGGGGTCCAGCATGTTCTTCATCAGCGCGTCCAGGTTGTTGACAATGACTGCGCTTGTCGGTGTGTTGTCTATGTTTAGCGCGGCGGCGGTGTCCGAGTGGCACAGCTCGCCGAAAGAGAAATATTTGCTCATTTTGCTCTTCTTTATCTTGTATATGGCCAATATGACGCCCAAGGCCGCGGCGACCGCGCCGCCCACGGCAATGGCAATCTTGTCCGCTCTCTCCATGTCAGTAGCTCAGCCCCCACGCCTCCAGCTTCTTGTCTATCTCGCCCATCAGCGACGCGGAGCATTCCGACTGCAGCCATTGGTGCAGGTTCTTGGGTTGGCTCGGCATCCAGCTGTATAGAGGCTCGCCGGTCATGCCGTAGTCGCGGACTCCGAATTTTGTGTTGACCAGGCCCCAGTCGGCGGCGTTGCCCAGCTTCTGGAAGACGCTCCGGATTTTCGTCTCGTCGGTGCCGGTCGACGCCATGGCCTCATAGAGGCTTGCCGAGAGGTTTGCCGCCACGGTGTCGGATATGGTGGGCGTTATCCCTTTCGCCACAGTCTCCTGCAGCTCGTCTTTCGCCGCCTGTGTGGCGCTCTTGTCGGCCTTGCGCTTCTTCACCATGTTGCGTATCAGGACGAACGCGCCAAGCCCCACGCCCGCGGCGACGCTGCAGGCCACAAGCCATTTCCGCCCCCGGGCGGCG
The DNA here is from genome assembly GCA_964481855.1 of uncultured Marinilabiliaceae bacterium. Lineage (GTDB taxonomy): Bacteria > Bacteroidota > Bacteroidia > Bacteroidales > Marinilabiliaceae > W3P20-009. The sequence continues at coordinate 19,664 of CAYZUH010000021.1, read as the reverse complement.
TCCGCCGCGGCAATCTCCTCCCCGTGTTCCATAGCCTCCCCTGCTCTAGATGAATTTTAGGGCCGTCTTGACGATGGACGGCTTCTTGACCACTTTCTCCAAAAGGCGAATCATGTCCCCCTTGTCCAGGGTCGTCACGGACTGTTGCAGGAGCGTTGCCAGTTTGCTCGCCTCCTCTTTGCTGTCGGCGGCCAATGTCAGTTTGAATGCGTAGGTCATAGTAGTTCTTCGTTTGTCTTGTTTCCTTTCCACAGGTTGCGCGCCGCCCGCTGCTCTATTTCGTCTATCTTGGCGGTAAGGACGCTGACGCTTGTTTGCAGTGAGGCGTTCTCTTTCCTCAGCTTGACTATTTGCTCATACAGCTTCTCGTTCTCTTTCATGAGCGTCGTAATGGTGGCCTGTAGCGAGTTGAAGTCGTCGCTCTTGCGCTTCCATCGCCCCAGGTACCACGACGCCACGCCCGTTATGGGCGTGAGCAGGAACGTGGCCCATTGCAGTAGGTCTGTCTCCATCTGTTGTCTGTCTTGTCGTTGGTTTTCATTGCTCTTCAACCTCCACCGCCGCCGCGCCGCCGCCCTGCTCGGCGTTCTGCGCAAAGGCCATGACGGACTTGTAGACGCGCCCGAAGTCGGCGTCGCCAAGTTTGCGCACTGCGGCGCACATCTCGGCAATGTGGCGCGCCCGGTCGTCGTCTTCCGCCTCCACGTCCACGGCGGGGACGGTGGCGCCGCCGTCGCCCTCGTCCTGGTCGTCGCCGCCGAAAAGCCCCGTCAGGGCCCCGGTCGGGATGTTCAGCAGTCGGCCCAGCTTGTCGGCGTTGCTCCGCAGGAGCATCTGCCCGCCAATGGCCAGCGCGCTCCCAAGCCGTACGTTCGTGGGGTCGGCTTTCTCCAGTTGGCGGTACGCCTCGCCCGCTTTCTCCAGCTCGGCCTCCAGCCGTTCAATCTGGCAGTCTTTCTCCGCCCCCTCTTTCTCCATTTGGGCCATGCGCCGCTCCACCTCGGCGGCGTGCGCCTCGGCCTCGGCAATGCGCCTCTCGTTCTCCCGCCGCTCATACTCCAGCTCCAGCTCCCTCTTCTGCTCCGAGAACTCCCGCTGCATGTTCTGCTTGTTGAAGTTGAGCGCCACGGTGTAGAGCGCCCCCTTGGCGTCGCGCACGCCGTCGGCGTCGACGCCCATGAGGCTGAGGAACTGGCGTGCGAAGTCGTCGACGCCGGTCGCCGCCTCGCCCTGCCCGGCTTGCGCCCGCTCTTTGGGGCGAAGCACCTCCGCGCCGCCCCGCGCGCCGTCTTGGGCGAACTTCTCGACAATCAGCTCGGCGACGGGCGTGTTGTGGCTGTCCGAGACGGTGACCTTTACGGCCGTGACGAACTTGTCCGCCACGGTCTTGTCCAGGGCGTCGAAGAAGCGCGCCAGCTCGCCGTCGGCCTTGCCCCGGCGGAGCTTGAAAGGCATGGGGTAGCCGAACTCGCCTATGCTGTTGCGCGACGACCAAATCTTGACGTTGACGCTCTTTAGTTTCAGCGTGTTCTGCACGCTGTCTTTGGCGGCCTGGACTTGTGCCGCTATTGTCTCCTGGTCTTTCTGTATCATTTCCCTGCTCGCTTGATGGGGGTGAGCTTGACGAACTCCAGCCTGTAGGCCGGCACCGACTGCTCGCCGTCGGATATGACGCCGCCCGCGCCCTCTATGCTCGCCTCGCCAAGCGTCTTGACGACTATGACGCGGCGGAAGGTCCGCACGATGCCGGTGCCTAGCATCGACATTTGGCGCACCGTGGCCTGTAGGGAGTTTGAGGGCGACCATATGACTACCTCCGTGTTGCCGTCCTGCACGTCGTCCGTTGAGCCGCGTACGCCCGTGAGGATGTAGCAGTCGTTCGATATGGAGAGCGTCACTATTCGGCGGTCCACGCCGACGCTCATGGGCGACATGATGGTGTCGTAGCCCTTGGCGGCGAAGCGTTGGCGCTCGGTGCTGATGATGTCGTCTATAATCATTTGCTAGCGTAGTCTATGTAGAATTTGACCCTGTAGGCGGGGTTGCCGCCTAGCAGGGCGTCCGCCTTGAACGGCGAGAACAGGCGCTCCTGGTAGGTCAGCCTAAGCGTTGAGCCGGGGCGGACCAGCATCTTCTCGTCGAACGTCAGCAGGTTCTTGTTCCAATGGCTGTTGTGCGTACGCCCTGTGAAGCGGACGGGCAGGTCGGCCAGGACGAAATGCTCGTTGACCGCCGCCGAGACCAGGCCGCACTGCATGGTGTGGGGGCGCGTCGCTGTCTGCGTGTCGCTCTCTTTCTCGCCATAGAACCCGACGGCGGTATAGAGTTTCTGCGAGTAGCTCATCTTGTCGGTGGCAAGCTCTGCGCGGTGCTCTTCGGGGTTGCCCGCGCCGTCCTCTACCACGGTGAGCGTCTCAAAGTCGGCCACGGCGTTGGCCAGCACGCCGCGTAGCCTGTATATCTTCGACGGTAGCACCACCTCCCTGCTGAAGACGTCGCCCCAGCGCGTCCGCGTCGGCACCTCTATCTCGGTCACGTATATCATGGCGTGCTACTCCTTTTGCAAGACCACGTAGAGCGAGAACTTCTTTTCCGCGCCCGACTTGGAGACCGTCAGTTCAAGCTCCGAAGAACGTGCGGGGATGCCCTCGTCGGCAATGTCCAAAGTGGCGTCTTTCATCGATATGTACTGGGTGTGGGTCAGGAGCGAGAGGTCGAAGCCTATGGGGAGAACCTCCTGCTGGGCTATTTTGAGCGAGACCTCGACGCCGTCCAGGCTTGTCGATGCCGTCTCCGGCACGACGAAGATGCCCGACACCTTGGCGTAGCCCTCTTTCAGCCGCTCGGTGACGGTCTTCTGCTCGCTGTCGGTCGGCGTGGTTATGTCTTTGATTATCTGGAATGTCCGTTTCATGGGTTTGTTGTGTTATGCTAGTTTCTTGTAGCCAAAGAAGAAGAAGATGCTCCACATGGTCGGGTTGGCGGCGGGAATCTCGCCCAGGACGCACGCGCCGCTCCTCGTCGACTTGCCGGAGGCGTCGTCGAACCGGACTGTGGGGGGCGTGAGGCGCAGGGTCACGTTCTTGCGCATTCCAACCTCGCTGTCGAACTCGTAGAGGGCTTCGCGCATGGGCGTGTGCTTGGTGGCCGACATGACGCTTATGTCCGTGCCGTAAGGTAGGGCCTCGTTCTCCGTGCCGTCAATCTCCACCCGCATTCGCACGAAGTTGTCCGTGAGGTAGGCGGTTTGCGCGCCAAGCTGCATGACGCCGTAGGCGAAGACAAAGGCGGGGGCGTGGTCGAACTGCAAGTCCCACGTGTTGCGCCCGTAAAGCTCCGGACTCATGAAATGGTAGCCCGCCAGGACGTCGACGTAGGCCAGGGAGTAGGAATCTGTGCCGTCCAAGTCCCACGTGCCCCTCCTGTTCTTGTATCTGGGGTAGACCACCTTGTACTCGCGCCTAATTCCGCCCAGGACGAGCGTAATAGAGGCCGCCAGGACCCTTTCTCCGTCTTTGTTGGTGATGCCCTGCCCCTCCTGCTCCCACAGCCTGTCGAAGACCGCCTCGTCGGTGGCCTGGTAGTCGGTCTTGGCGTTGGTCGGCAGGGGCGGCGCGCCCTCCTCGGCGTTGTCGTTGGCCTCCTTGTTGGCGGCGTTGAGCCTCTCGTTCTCCTCGTTCATCTTCTGCGCCATAGCCATTTTGAGGCGCAAGACCGCTTCGTCCCATCTGAGGTTTATCTCCTGCGTGAAGTCCATCGGGGCGCGGCACAGGGCTATGCGCTTCGTCTCGAAGAACTCGAAGCCCTTGCTCTCGTCGGTCTCCTTGGCGGAGCAGACGAAGACGACGTTGTAGTCGTCGGTGTCGTAGGTCGCGGTGTCGCTCCGCGAAATCTTTATCTCGCTCTGCGAGACGTTGAGGTTGACCTCTATCGCCACTTGCCGCCAGTCGAACGTGCATGTCGAAGTCGGCGTCTGCGTGCAGAACGGCAAGATGAGCAAGTCCTTGCATATCTGCTTGCCGTCGATGAGGATGGAGACGTATGCGCCGCTGTTGTCCACGTCGGCGCGCCACAGCCGCTCATTCTTCGGCTGGAAGAATATGTGCGTCACGGACTTCGCCTCTATGGGCGTCACTATGGTGCTGCTCGCGGAGCAGGGGACGGAGAAGAACATGGGGGCTGTGTGTTGTGATAAAGAAAAAAGGGGGCGGGCGGCCGCTGTGGCGGTCCGCGCCGCCCCCTCGGACTAAAAGACAATGAGCATCAGAATACGGGTGCGCGGCGCGGGCTACCCCACGATGCGCGCGCCGTGCAAGACGACTTTAAGCACCGTCTTGGTCGTGTCGGTCCCGACGGGGAGCCACACCTGCGGGATGAGGTCGGTCTGGGGCGTCACCATCACGGGGCACTCCAGCCTCCAATAGCCGGTGAGGTTCTTGGTGTCGGGCCCGTCGGTGACGAAGTTCTGCATTGAGGAGCGGGGGATGAGCACCTTGTTGTCGAGCTTGAGCTCAAACTCGCCATTGGCGAACCCGGCGGGAATCTTGGCGAACTCCGCCGTCTTGAAGTCGTCGCCCGCGTTGGCGAGTTCCGTGGCCAAGACCTGCACGGCGGTAATGAGCATGTACTGCGACGCCTCCAGCTTGCGGTTGTTGATGTTGCACACGCCTACCTCCTTTTGGTCCTTGGCCTCGAAAATCTCCTGGTTGAGGTTGCCCGCGAGTGCCTTTGCGGTGTAGAGGGAGCAGTCGGTGATGCGCGCCTTGCCGTTGGCGATTGCCGCGGCAATGCTGCTGTCGATGGCGTTGAGGCGCGCCTCGAACTCGGCTTTGGCCGTGCTGAGGGTGCTGCCGACGTAGGGTGAGATGCGGAGCGTCTTGTCGCCAATCTTGATTGCGCGCTCTGTTCCGGAGCTTACTGTAACACTTTGTGCCATTTCTCTTTACTGTTCTTTATGGTTTCTGTTCCGTGATGTTTTTGGGGTGGGGCGGCGCCCTACGCGATGAAGAAGTTGTCGTCGTCTACGCCGTTGATTGTCTCGCCGCTCTCGGGGGCCAGGCTCGGCTCGATGTCCTCGGTGTTCTCCACAGCGTGGTCGGCAATCATGTAGCCCTCCTGCGGCTGACCCGTGTAGGTCGGGAGCTGCTCGTACTGTGGGGTGGCGTCGCCAAGCCCCGGAATCATCTCGTCGCCGCTGAGGCTCACGATGGCTTTCTCGGTCAGCTTGTTGACAAGCCCGGCGGCCCCCGCGGCGGCGACGCCGACGGCCACGTCCTTGGCGAACTCGCCCTTGACGAGTTGGCTTCCGATGACGCCAAGCGCGCCGATGCCCGCGGGGACCACGAACTTGCTCGTCGTGCCGTCCAGGCCAACCAGGGTGTCGCCGTTGAGGTTCGTCTTCTTCTGCAAGAATGTGTTGAGGGCGGTGGCCACGGCAAGGCCCAGGGCCACGCCGCCCATCTTCTTAAGCGTCTTGTTGGTCTTCTCGGCGGTAATTTTTTCAAGCCCGTTCAGACCTCGGTATCTCCTCTTTTTCATGTCTTGTTGTGTTTTGTTGTTGTCGTGTTTCCGTTAGTTTTAGTAGAGGCGCAGGGTGCGCGTCTTCGTCCCGACGCTCTTGCGCGTCCGGGCTTTGGCCGCGGTTGCCGTCTTCGCCCTCTTTTTTCTTCGTGTCCCCAGGCCGTTGAGGGCTTTGCCCCTGGTGGCCGTCAGCCTGGCCGCGTCTTGCGCTTTCTTCTTTTGGATGACCTTGTAGGTCCCAAATGCCAAAAGCCCCACGCCGGCGACGATGCCCCCGATTTTGAGGGCTTTCTTAAGTTTCTCGGTTGCCATGTTCTCGGTTGCTTTCAAATAGTCGTTTGTCGTTGTGTTCGCCCCGACGTTCTTCGTCGTGGCCGTGGTGCTTGTCTTTGTAGTCGTGGTTGCGGTCGGCGAGGCGCTTTGCGGCTTCGTCTGCGAGAGGTAGACGGAAGAGACGTAGCCCCTCTGCGCGCCATACATGACGGCCGCCCAGCCCGTGACGCCGGAGTCGATGCCCAGGCGCGTCACGCTCGCGCCGCGGGGGATGGTGGTAATTAGCGCGCCCTGCGTGCCGGGCGTCTTGCGCAAGACCAGGCCGCCGCTCGTGGTGTTGACGTAGGCCGTCTGCACTTTCGCCGCGGCGTTGAGTTGCGCCTGTGTCGGTGTTGCCATGATTCTTTGTTTTTAGCGTCGGGCGACTAGTGCGACGACGAGGACGCCGGCCAATATCGCGCCGCCTATGATTAGCGACTTCTTGTTGATGCCGAGTGTCAGGCTCGTGCTTCCCTGGGCCTGGCGTTGCGCGGCGGCTGTCGCCGTCCCGGTCGCCGTCGCCGCGGCGGCCGTGGGGGCGGTCTGAGCCGCCGTCGTCGCGCCGCTCTTTGCCGACTTTATGTTCTGCACCAGTTGCACAGCCTGTTGGGCGGTCTGCAGCCCCTGGTTAACGTAGTTCGATACCTTGTCGAAGTTTGCCATAATCGTTTTCTGTTTCAGTTCCTTCTGCCGCCCGCCACGAGGGAGAGGAGCAAGATTCCGCCGAGTGCCGCCCCGCCGATGATGATGATTTTCCGCCTGTTGCCGCCCTGCGCCGCGACGGTGGTTTTCGTGCCGCTTGTCTCCACGCTGTCGGCCTGTTGCGCCGCCGCCGTGCTTGCCGTCTGCCCCGCCGTGGCGGCTTTGGCGTTGGCGGCCGTGTCGGTGGCTATTTTCGCCACGGTCTGCGCCACGCTGATGCCCTTGCCAACCTTGCTCAGCACGTCGTCAATCTTGCTCGTCGCCGTCGTGGCGGCCGCCGTGGCCGTTTGGGCGGCCCGCGTGGCTGTCGGGGTGGTCTTGGCCGCCCCCGCGCTCGCTGTGGCCGGGGGCGTGCCGCCAGCCGACTTGCTGGCTTGGATGGCGGCGCCAACTCCCGCGCCCACGGCCGCCACTCCTGTTGCCGCGCTGGTCACGTCCAGGGCTTTCGTCAGCTTGCTGTCGCCCTTGCCGAACGCTTTGAGCATTGCCGACACAAGCCCCGTGAGGGTGGCGGTGGCGCTCGCTATGGCGGCGGCCGCCGTAAAGGCGAAGCCTAGGGCGTGGCCGTCTTTGTCGTAGAGGATTTCGGCCTTGTCCATGCGCCCCACTTGCCCAGTCGCCTTGTCGCGGCACCGCACTTGCCGAACCAGGACCTTGGCTCTCCCGCCGTCGCGGCGGCGGGAGAGCCGCGCCACGCGCGCGGTGCGCCCCGCGCCCGAAAGCCCGCCGAGGGACGACGCTACGCAGGTCTTCAAGACTATGCCATATTTGCCGTTATACTCCGTGCGGTAGTAGTTGCCGCCCGTCGTGCCGTCGTCGTTGTAGCAGACCGGGTTGCCCTTGTCGTCGGCTTCGACAATGAGCTTCGTCCCCTTGGCTATGGTGGCGGCGCTCTTGCTCGTGTCGGTCTCCAGGTAGAACGACGTGGCTTGCGTCGTCACATACTCGTTGGCCGTCACGCTGACCTCCTGCCGCTCGGTCTTGCTCTCGCCAACTTTTACCGTCGTGTCCTCTACGGCCGTGGTGTTCTTCTGAGCCTTGACCCTGGCCATCTCCACGCTCTGTAGTTCCGCCTCGGCCTCCGCCACAATCTCCTTGTCGCTCCCGCCGTCTTTCTTAAGCTCCTTGATTTTCGACGCCGAGACGTCGTAGCCTCCGCTCCACTTCTTTTTGCTCCCTTTCTCCAGGGCGGTCTTCAGCTTGCTCTCCGTGCCGCCAATCTTGGTGTAGACGTTGGAGAACTTCTTGTAGAAGTCGTTGCACTTGCCCCAATACTCTTCCGTAATCTTCAGACTGCCCACCGCCGTAGCCTTGGCCATCGTCCCCGGGTAGGCGCGCGCCGCAAGGTTGAACCAGTTGAATCGCGCGGCGAGAATCAGAATGCCGCGGATGGCGGCCGTCAGAGGGTTGAAACGGATAAGGAACTTGACGACTTTCTTCAGCACCTTGCTAATCTTCTTCCCCAGCTTCTTGAACGCCTTGCCGACGCTCTTGGCCGCCTTTGCCACGGCCTGGCCCGTCTTCTTGACGGCCGTGGCTGTCGCCTTGGCGGCGGTCTTGACGGCATTTCCTGTGGCTTTGACGGCTTTCTTGACGGCGCCCCCCACTTTCTTAAGAGCCTTTTTCAGCTTCTTCCGCAGTTTGCCGCACAGGGCGGGGTCGCTCTCCAGGCGCGCCATTATGGCGTCTAGCTTGCCGTTGTCGAAGTTCGCCAGGATGAGACCCACGGCGGCGACGAACTGCCGTCCCTCCTCGGCGTCGGCGAAGAAGTCCGACGTGCGGCCGCGCATCGCGGCGTAGACGTTGCGCAGGTAGCGGCGGCAATACTCCTTGTCCTCGGAGTCGACGTCGCCGACCATTTGCGCCCCGCCGTCCGTCCCGCCCAGGGCCGGCTCGGCGTGGAAGTCCCAGCCGTAGAGGAGCGACGTGGAGCCCGCCTCGCCGTCCTCCATGCCCGAAAGGCCGCTGAGCAGTTCCGCTTTCACCTTGCCGCCGTTGGCGCGGGCGTAGGCCGCCGCCGCGCGCAGCTTCCCCTTATATTCCGACAGGGCGTCCTGCATTGCCTCGGCAATTTCGGTCTGGGGGCGGACGCAAGCCCACAGGGCGGCGAAGAAGCCGCCGCCGACGCCCTCCTCGTTGACGCTCTCGATGTCCACTTTGCCGCTCCTTATGAGCGATTGCTCGCGGCTCGCCATCTTCCCTACGGCCGTCTCGCGCTGGTCTGTGTCCCAATAGCGGAGCACGTAGTCCAACATGTTCGAGAACTCTTCGGGGTTGACGTAGCTCTGTACCAATTGAGGGCAGTTGTCTACCGCCGTCTTGGTCTTGACAAGGTAGGAGCGCAGGACCTCGGCGTCTTCCACGCCGTTTATGCCGCTATACGCGTCTAGCGCGCCGCCGTCGGTCAGCTCGTCCACGGCGCGGCCGTTGGCGGCAAGCCGCGCCAGCCCCGCCATGTCGTAGTCCAGGAGGCCGCTCACGGCGCGGTCTGCCGCATAGTCGGGCGGCAGGAGGCCCGGAAGCGTCTCCGGGGCGTCGATTCCGTTGAGGTATTGCAGAAGTGGCATATTTTTGCGTCTCTTTTTCTATCTTTGTCCCGCCCGCGTGTAGAGCGGGAAGTGAAGCGTAAGGCTTGGCTGCGTTATCGGACGTAATAACTCAGGGGGCCCGTCTCTTTTCATAATTGAGGGGTCAACGCAGGCAGATGTCTGTAAGGGCATGGGATAGGTCAAGGTGTGGAGCGGAGGGACATCCCCGAAAGGCGTCGCGCAGAGTAGTCAATTTCCATTGCTATCTCAACGCACCCTTTCGGGGTCCTTCTTTGAAACAGTAGGCTGTCACAATCTTTCCCTGTCGAGGCCCCAACCCAAGAAAAGCTATTGACAAGTACAGGGATAAGTCTAACGTCGTCAAACGTTATCGGTCTGTTCTTGGGGCTCCGCTCCTGGCTCCTGTAGTGGGAGTTGTAGAAGTGGACTAGGCGGCTCGACTTGATAATCACGTCATATCCCCTCACGTCTATTCCGGTCTTGTCCTTTACGCGGTTCGCCGCACGGTCTGAAATCTTCCCCAATGCCCAATATGTGCGGAATCCGTACAGGGTGTAGAAGAACAGCTCGTCGGGCTCCGTCACGCGGTGCCAACGCTCATGCTCCATTCTGACATTTCGCGCCCCCATAGCCCTAGTAGTCCAAGCATTTTGTCACGTTGCACTCCTTGAACGGAACGTCCATCACAGGGTCGCAGACGTAGTAGCCACCCTCGGCCCCCACCGGGACGATGACGTAGACGTGCTGGTAGTAGCTCCGCCCGCTTATCGCCGCGATGCGGAACTTGTAGGGGATTCCCAGGTTCGTCAGTATGCTGCCTATCAGCGTCGAGAAGCAGTCGCAGTCGCCCCGCTGGTCATAGAGGGTGCGAAGCGGCCGCCGCACCTGCTCGGCGAAGACGGAGTCCGTCTCATACTGGATGTAGCCGTAGACGAATTTCCAGATGCTCAGCACGGTCTCGCGTACGGTCCCGCGCTCCAGCCATTTCGCCAGGCGGCGGGTGTCCTCTAGCGTCGTGGCGACGACTTTCTGCATTAGGCGCACCGTGTCCTCGTGGTTGGCGAACGTGGCGACGTACTTGTCCTCGCGCCGAAGCTCGCTCTTGGGCGGGATGTAGGGCTGATAGTCCGAGAGGTCGCCAATCTTACGCTTGCCGCTTGCCACGACGCCCAGGCCCGCCGTGGCCCCGGCGCCGAACTTGTGCGTGGCGCTCACCGAGACGACGCCTCCCACAACGCCGTCAAGTTTGGCCGAGAGGCGGCCGAGAATCTTGTCGTAGTTGCCGCTAACGATGTCGAACGCGTTGTCCGACAGCTTTTGCAGGATTACGTTTATCGGGAGGGCCACCTTGAAGCCCGTGAGGACCGAGTAGGCGTTGGCGGCTATGGTGAGCTTGTTCCGCTCCGGAATCGTGGCGTAGGCCACCAGGCTGTCGTCCATGTAGACCTCGACGCGGGAGACCTCGACCGAGACGCTCCCGCCCGACGTGTTGTTGACGCCGACGGAAATAGGTATGACAAGTTGGCTGTCCCGGTAGGTCGGGACGCCCGCGAACGACGGCACTAGCGCAATGTTGCCCGCCATGCTTCTGAGCGAGAACACCTTCCGCACCAGCCAAGCCGCGCCCGCGAGAGCCAACCCCAAGGCGGCCAACCTGCCATACCCTTTTCTACCCTGTTCAGACATACGCCGCGAATCTAAGGCGGCGCCCTGGCGGAAAGTACCTTTAGCTCCGTTCCGCTCCCTCTAAGTCCCTCTAAGTCCTTTCCGCTCCATCTAGCGCGGCGTAGCGCCGCCCAGCATCTCTATTAGCCCCCCCGCCACGGTCTCCACAGCCTCGGCCACGCCCCGCAGTGCCTTGGCCGATGTCGGGGCCATGCGCCCCACGGCTTGCGCCACGGCGCGCGCCGCCGCCATTGCCGCCACGAAGTCGCCCCGCCGCCTCGCCGCGCGCTCCAACGCGCGCAGTCTCTCGCGATATTGGTCGCCCAGGCGGGCGAATGCCTGGCCGTCGCCGCCGCGGTCGGGGTGGAGCGTCTTGCTCAGCTCGCGGTAGCGCCGCTTGGCCGCGTCTGCCGTGGCGCAGTCGGCGAACGGGTCTCTCTTGCCGTCTTGTGTCATTTCTCTCCGATTAGGCCGTCTATGTCGCAACAGCCGTAGTGGTTCAGCACGATCATGCTCTGGCGCACGGTGAGGATGCGCGCCCGCTTGTTGGCGTAGCCCGCGCGCCGCAGGGCCTCCATTAGGCTCTTGTTGGCGTGAATCTCGCGCCACAGGTAGCGGATGTTCAGCCCCACGGCGGCGGCTATCTCGCCCTTTGTGTAGCACCGCTTGGGCAATGCCTCCTCTTGCTCCTCCATTGCCTCGGCGCGCTATTGCCCCTCGCCGCCCTCCTCCTCGTGGAGCAGGGCGACGATGCGGTTTGTCAGACGGATGCGGCGGACCCAGCGGGCGTCATATTCGTCGGCCGTCAGCTCGCCGCACAGGGGCAGTCGGCGCAACGCCATGCGCAGGGCCAATATCTGTGGTGTCTTGTCGCCTGTGTCCATAGTGTTGGGAAATATCATACTCAAAGCGTGTTGAAACTCCTAAAGTTAGCAACTCGTCGTCATTTAGCCAAATCCCTATTTGGTTATCGACAAGTCTACGGCGCAGTCTATGTCGCCCAACGGCAACCGTGAGGCCATGAACTCCGCAACGCTCCTCTTTGAAATCCACCACTCCAGGTACTCTGCGGGGCGACCCTTGAAATGGGGGTTGCGCTCGCATATGGCTCTCCTGCCGGCGTACGCCCGTGAGCGTCACGCGTCCCGTTCCGCCGCTCTCTTTCAGCTCGGCGCAGCAGAAGCGGTACCGCATCGTCGGGAGCATCCCCTTGCGCTCGCACAGCGCCCAGAAGCTCTCCCGCGGGGCCTCAATCTTGACGGCGGGGTACTCCCCGCGCACGAAGCGGATTACCTCCGGCGGGTCTGTCGACGTGGCGTTCATCACGGCCTCGAACGGCGCGCCCGCCTCCTCGGCCAGGTGGTAGACGGCCTGGCTGTCCTTGCCGCCGCTGAACGCCACGATTGGCGGCTTGCCGCCTATGCGCTCGGCCAGGGCGGCCGCCTTGCGAATCGGCCCCGCGCTCCTGGCGCGCAGTTCGCCCAGGTCAGTCATAGAGCCTCCTGTTGCAGGGCTCGACGTCGTAGACGCTCTCCACGGCGCAGTAGTCCTCGGCCACCTCCTCCAGCGGGATGTCCGTGCCGTAGCGGCGCATGACCCACTCGTCCATCTCGTCGCTCCAACGCGCCACGCCGCCGTAGGCTGCCGTGCGGTGTTGGAGCATTATGTCGCCCTCGTGGATTGCGCGCCCGAAGCAGTCCTCGCACTCGGTCCTCGTCTGCTCTCTGCTTCTCATGCCATCTGTTGTTTGTCGGCAAAATTGCCGCCGTGATTTCTGTTTCTCCAATTGCGTATGTCGTCAATGTAGCTCTTCATGTCCTCGTACACGGTTCTAGCGGTCTCTTTCATTCCGCCCGCCAACCACACGAGAGCCAATACCATAAGCACTTTTATGCCTGCCTGTAACATTCTTGCGATTTTTGTTTTTAATAAAAACTGTTTGTCTGTCTTCTGCCGTGGCGCGCCCCTGTTCGCGCGCCGCCGCCGTCTTGCGTCTCGCCCCCCGCCGCCCTCGCCTCGGGTGTCCCGATTCTCGCGTTTGAGGGGCATTGCGCCGCCTCTCGGTCGCCGCGGGTGCGCTTGCTTGCCCCCGGTCGTTTTCGCCCCGAAATCGGCCTCTCTGACGATTCTCTCGCCCCGCCGCCCTCGCCGCCATGCCCCCAATTCTCGCGCTAGGGGGATTTTGCGCCGCGGTTCCGCTCCCAAAGGTCTTGGGGTATGTCCTGGTCGCTGTGCGGCCAATCGATGCCGTATATCGGCGTTTTTCCGTCGGCGCGCAGTCCGGCTTTGTGGATGCGAAACTCGTAGCGGACGAAGCTCCCGCCCGGGTGGTCGCGCAGTGTGGCCACGGCCTCGATGAGCCGCCGCACTTCGTCGCCGTAGCGCGCCCAGAGGGGGGAGGCGCGGAACTGGTCGATGTCCATCCACACCTCGCCGAACGTGTCCAGGCGGCTCATCAGGCCCCGCACTTTCTCGGCGGCGGCGTCGATGCGGCGCATTGCGGCTAGCCGCTCGTCCCAGTACTTCCCAAGAGCCTCGGTCACGACAAGCGGGTCCGTCTGCCCATAGAACCGCCCGTAGACGCCCGCCTTGAACCGCGTGAGGAACAGCATGATGTCCGTGAGGCGTAGCTGCGGGTAGGCCGTCAGGACCGCCTCGGCCGCAGTCTGTATCGCCCCCAGGTCGCTGGCCGTGCGGGCCCCCGCCATGCGGAACAGGTCTTCAAGCTGCCCAATCAGCCACCCCACAACCGCTTTCCGCCCGTAGGCGTTGGCGGCGACCGACAGTTGCGGCACGCGCTCGTCGGTCATGCACAGGTCGGGGTTGCGGGCAAAGTCGGCCTGGAGCTGCGGGGCGAAGGCGCGCGCCATGCCCGCGGCGTCCGCGCCGTAGCGTTCAATCGTCGCGGCTGCTGCTGGCAATAAGGGCGTAGGCGCCTTGTAGTACTGCACTATGTCGCTCGCGCTCACGCTCTTCGGCAAGAGCTTCCCTGGAGTCTGCATACTTCGCCCTGCTTCGTTCATCTTCGTATTTCTTCTTTTTGCCTAGCCAATTGGCGAAGTGTTCGCCGAGTCTCTGCAAGTCGGGGTAGCGCGCCTGGCGCAATGTCACTTGGGCGCAGAACTCCGGCACGTACTGCCGAGCCGCCGCCTCGTCCATCCCGGCCCGGTAGTAGACAAGCTGCAGGTAGCCGTCGTTGCCTAGGAGGCCGTCCAGGTGCCGCCGCACCTCGGCGCACTCAATCGGCGGCCCGGGGTCAAGCTGTGGGGCGGTCCACTCTTTTGCGCGCACGCACGCCCGCGGGGAAGAGGAGGAAGAAGAAGAAGAAGAATATTTTCTTTTTTGGTTACTTTTTTCTTTTTCGATTGCAAGTTGGGACGCTGTGTTTTCGCTTTCGGTCGCTTCTGTGCGGTAAGTTGTTGCTTTATAGGAAGTTGCGTTGCTAAAAGTTGGGACGCTAGGTGGGTCGCTCGGCTTCGTTGCCTCTTCGTCGAGTTGGGACGCTGTGTTGCCGCTTTGAGTTGCTTCTCTGCGGTAAGTTGTTGCGTTATAGCTAGTTGTGTTGCCGAAAGTTGGGACGCTGGGTGGGTCGCTCGGTTTCGAGACCGCTTCAAGTTGGGACGCTGTGTTGCCGCTTTGAGTTGCTTCTGTGCGGTAAGTCCTTGCGTTATAGCTAGTTGTGTTGCCGAAAGTTGGGACGCTAGGTGGGTCGCTCGGCCTCGTTGCCGCCTCGTTTTCGTCAAGTTGGGACGCTGTGCCTTTTCTCCGAGTTGCTTTTTTGCGGTAAGTGGTTGCGTTGTAGTTCGTTGCGTTGTTAAAAGTTGGGACGCTAGGTGGGTCGCTCGGCTTCGTTGTCTCTTCGTCGCTCACGTATTTGTCGAAGTCTCGTATGGTGACGAAGAGGCATCGATTGATGACTTGGACTTTTATGCTGCCCTCCTGTGCAAGCCTCCGTAGTGCCGTCCGTACCTGCCTTTCGCTCAGCCCCGTCTCGCCCGCAAGTTTCCTGCGGCTAGCCGCCACCTGTCCGCATTCGGTCGTCACACCCCAATATTTTGCTTTGTGCGCCGCGCGTAGCAGGAGGTGCGTCCACAGTGCCACCATATTTGGTTCGTCGCTCCACTGCCACTCCAGGAGTGCGCGGCTCATGTTTATCCTCTTCTCCATGACCGTCGGTGTTATTGTCCCTTGGTGCTTGTCCGTATGAACATCGGCGTTTCCCCCATGCGGCAATATAGGTCGTAGTCCCGAATGGTGACGAGAGTGCATTGGCTAGTGCCTCGAACGGTTATGCGCCCCTCTTCCGCAAGCCTCCGTAATGCCGTCCGCACCCGCCTTTCGCTCAGTCCCGTCTCGCCCGCAAGTCTCCTGCGGCACGTCGCCACCTGCCCCCGCTTGGCTGTCACGCCTCGGTGCTTCTCGGTCTCGTGCTCCGCGCGGAGCAGGAGGTAAAACCACAGCAATACCGTGCTTGGCTCGTCGCGCCACTGCCACTCCTGGAGCGCGCGGCTCATGTTTATCCACTTCTCCATGTCCGTCGGTGTTATGCTTTTTGGCGCTTGGCGCAGGCCCGCAGGGTCCTCATGTACTCCTCGGCTCGGCGGTCCAGTTCGGACTGCTGCTCCTTGTGGTCGGAGCAGACCCACTCGTCCAGGTCTTTGCGGCGGAACCACGTCTGGTGTCCGCGCACGTAGTAGGGTATTTCGCCGTTATGCGCGTGCGTGCGCACGGTTTCGGGCTTGTAGCCCAGGTAGGTTGCCGCCTCCTTGGTGGTTAGGATTGTCTTGTGCGAAATGGCTAGCAGTTTGATGGCCTCCGCCAGCCGCTCTATCGCGCTTGTGTCGTCGTACTGTGTCATCTCTTCTCTTTTTTCGGCGCCATGAGTGCCAGCGCCAAGGTGAATGCCAATATCCCCGCGGCTTTCGTGGCAAGCATCGTCGCCACCCATCCGCCCATCTCGTCTTGCCCCGACGGTTCGCACATCATGAGGGCGAAGCCCATCCCGGCGAACACTAGGGCCCCCGCGGACGCCAGCCCGCTACGCGTCTGCCTTTTCATAGTCGCCCTGCATTATGCGTCCGTAAGCCTCGGCCTTTACTTGGATTGCGTTCTTCCTGCGGACTATGCGCGCTACCGTCATGCACGTTCGGGGATATTCGGGATATTGGCGGCGGAACCATGCGTATTCGTCGCTGTTCAGCAGCAAGCGCCACGTCGCGCGTATCGCTGTGTTTTCGTGGCCGCCAATCTGCGGAAGAATCCTGTTGTAGAGCTCCAGGATTACTTGCGACATCGCAAGGAGCTTGCGTTGGCGGGCCGTGAAAAGTGCGGTTATGTTCCCTTGGTGCAGGGGCGTCGCGCTACTCTTCTTTTCTTGTGCCATCTCTGTAGGTGTTTTTTGTGCCATGTCTGTAGGTGTTTTTGTGTCATGTCTTTGTCCTGTTCATCGGGCTGGCCGTGAGTAGAGGAACTCTTCGCCCCCCTCGCCGCGGACCAGTACGGCCACGCCCCTCTCTTCCTGTTCAGCCGTCGGCGTGTCCGTGGCTTCGCCGTCGGGTGTCTGCGCCTCGTCGTCCATCACGCCGCGCTTGAGGTTCTTTTCGTTTCCATTGTCTTCGGTCTGCTTTTGTGTTTTGCGTTTTGCTCTTGTTTTGGGCGGCGGCTTGCGGGCCGCCTGTGTTCGCCAACTCGTGGCGTATTTTTTTTGTTATATTTGGCATTCATGATTGGGTTGCGCGTGCCTTTTTGCCATTCATGATGCAAAACGTGCGTACAAACGTGTTTGTTTTCTTGCGCAGATTGGCACACGAAGCCCGTAAATGCGGATAGGCAACTAAAATGGAGAACGAGACGATAATTAACGAGCGCATCAGAACAGCGATTGAGGAGTCCGACTTCCCGAATGTCAGCGCCTTTGCCAAGCACATAAACGTGTTGCAACAGACTTTGAACTACTGCGTTAACAGCAAGTCCGACCCTCACTCCTCTTTGGTCGTCGCCGTCCTCCGCGGGCTTCCCGACCTCTCGGCCGAGTGGCTCATGCGCGGCGAGGGCCCCATGTTCCTGCCGAGGGGCGGGGCGGTGGCCGACGGGGGCGGGTGTGCCGCCGCTCCGTCCGATGCCGCCAATGCCGCCCGCGTCGCCCGCCTGGAGGACGAAGTGCGTTGGCTTAGAGGGGTTCTCGCGAGCCTTGTCGCGCGCCGTGGGGGAGGGGAATCGTGAGCGCCCGCCGTCTTTTGTGCGCGCCGTCGCCTCTGCGTTCAGCGTAATGTCTTCCGTTTTGCCTTTCACACTGCAAATATAACATCATTTGGTATACATTACTCGAAGAGTGGCTATCAATCGAGATATTTATACTCGTTCAAAATATGGAGCAAGGGATTAACGAGCGAATCAAGGTCGCTATACAGAACTCTATCTATAAGAATGTCAATGCGTTCGCCCGCCATGCGGGAATCTCGCAGGTGACGCTGTGCAACTACGTCAACGCCAAGCGCACGCCGAGCGTGGCCATTGTCATTTCAATTCTGGAGAAGTTCCCCGAGCTTTCCGCCGAGTGGCTGATGCGGGGAGAGGGCCCCATGTTCAAGGACGGCGGGGGCGTGGCGCAGGTGGGCGACGTGGACGCCAGCGGCGTAGGGAACGCCGTGGCCGTGGGGGGCGGGGCTACGGCCAGCGCCGCCGCGCCGTCGGGCGACGTCGAGGCTCTGAGGGCGGAGCGCGACCGCCTGGCCGACGAGGTGCAGTGGCTTCGCGGGGTGTTGGCGCAGACGCTGGGGCGATAGGGGGTCTCTCCGGCGAGTATCTTTGCCCGTCAAACCATAAAGGGGGATTTTCTATGTCTAATTCCGTACTGAGGGTGGCGAACGCCCTCTTGTCGATGGCGGATGGCGTCGGCGAGCCTCTGTCGAACATGAAACTGCAAAAGCTTCTCTATTACGAGCAGGGCTACCACCTTGCCTATTTCGACGCGCCGTTGTTCCCGGACAACTTCGAGGCGTGGCTCTATGGGCCGGTCGTCCCGCGGGTTTACGACATGTTCAAGAGCTACGGCAATGGGATTATCCCGCCGTGTAGGGGAGCGGGGGGAGCTTGTGCTGACTAGTGATGAGCGCAACCTTTTCGAGCAGGTCTTCCATGTCTACTCGGCTTATTCCGCCATAGGGCTGATGCGCCTCACGCACAAGGAGGCGACGTGGCGCGATGCCGATTGCCGCAAGAATGAGACAATCAGCAAGGACTGCATAATGGAGTTCTTAAAGGAGAAGATAAAGCATTGATGAGGCGCAAGTTTAACGTTAAGGCGGAAGCGGATGGAGAAGCCCCGCACAAGGTTGTTGCGCAACTGCTGTGCGAAGACTATCCCCTGTTCTCGTTCCGGTTCTTTGACGACAGCACCGTCAAGAAGGCAAGGGATCAGGAGCGGCCGCGGCATGTGACCCGGCCGGGCGGCGCGCCGTTTCAGCCCCGCGTCCGCCCAATCACCGCCCAAGGCCGACCGCGGCGCGCCCGCGTCCGGGTTGACGCCGCGCGGGAGCAAGCCGAAGCCCATTTTCCCGTGTTGCGCCTCTCACACGGCGTCTTAAATCGCTATTTACCGCCTCTCTTCCGGCCGTCGCCCGCCTCAATGCTCGGTATCAGCCCCACGGCGCGCTGCTTCTTCTTGTCCACCACCTTGGCGTATATCTGCGTCGTCGATATGTCGGCGTGGCCCAGGAGCTTCGACACCGTGTAGATGTCCACGTCCAGCTCAAGCATGAGCGTGGCGAACGTGTGCCGGGCGCAATGGAACGTTATGTGCTTCGCTATTCCCGCCGCCTCTGTCCATTTGCCCAGGCACCTGTTCACCCCCGCGTGGCACACGCCCAGGGGGAACACCCGCTCGTCGTCGCCGCGCCTCTCGCCCATGTACGGCTCAGCTTCGGGCGATATGTCCAGGTACTCCAGGTTGTGCGTCTTGCGTTGGCGGAAGACGATGCGCGTCAGCCCGCCGTGACGCGTCACGTCGCCCCAACGCATGGCCTCAATGTCGGAATGGCGCAGACCCGTCAGGCACGAGAAGAGGAACGCCGCCCGAACGTCGGCGCGCTCGCACGGCGTGGCCGTCAGCCGACGGAGCTCGTCGACGGTGAGGTACATGCGTTCCGCGTCCTCTTTGCGGATATGCGCCGTCCCGGCCAGGACCGCGGGCGAAATCAGCTCCTGCGCCACGGCCCTGTTGAGGCAGCACCGCAGTTTTGCCACATACTGCTGAACGCTGCCGTTGCTCAGCCCCCGCCCCCGCAGGAAGTCGGCGAAGCCGTCCACCCATCCCGACGAGACCGACGAGAGGAGGACGCCCCTGCCGCCGCAGTAGTCCGCCACGTGGCGGCGGCACGCCCGCCACAGCCCCGCCGTGGCTTCGGTCACCTTGCGCCCGGCCTCTTCGGCGCACTCGCCGAAGAAGTCCACGACGTCTACCCGGCGGGGGGAGCGGAAGCCGAATTTGCCGCTCTGAATCTCCACAATGCGTCGCGCCCTTATGGCGTTCGCCAATTGCAGGGTCTGGCGGTTCTGCTCTTTGTCCGCGCGGGTCTTCTCGCTGACTAGGTGTAGCTTTAGGAATTCGTAGCTCCTGCGGCCGTCAAGGTATATGTCCAGGTAGAGCGACGTGCGCCCGTCTACGAGGCTCTTGCGCCGCAAGGTCACCGGGCCGTCCTGTTTCTTTCGTGGCATCGCTGGTCGTGTCTTTGGGGTGATACTTGGGTAACGTTACGGTAACAAAAGTAACAAAAATCCCACTCTGCGATTTGCCCAAACGTGATTAAGGACGCATTGCGAAATGTGCGCTAATATGCTTATGAATAGTGTTTTAGAGTGGTTTTTGCCGCACTGAGGGGTGATGTAGCCCAACCCCACACGGTTTCATTCCACGAA
>CAYZUH010000020.1:0-60992 GCA_964481855.1 uncultured Marinilabiliaceae bacterium | reverse complement strand
CGGTCGGCACCCCGACCGTGGCCGACGGCGGCTTCTCCATTGTGCTGCCCGGCCCTGGGCAGACGCTGGTGTTCTCGTTCATTTGTTTTTCCACACAGGTATTTACCCCCCCCCCCCCCCTCAATCTAGAGAGAGTCTAAACATCTACCTCGTCGCCGACGCCCAGGAGCTTGACGACGTGGTGGTGGTCGGATATGGCGTGCAGAGGCGCGTCAATCTGACGGGCGCTGTCTCGCAGGTCGAGGGCGAGGAGCTGGGGCGACGACCTGTGGCCAACGCCACCCAGAGCCTGCAGGGGCTCGTGCCCGGGCTGACGATAACCAACGGAGACTCCGGCCGGCCGGGGGCGGAGGCCGCCATGACGCTCCGCGGGCAGGGCAACCTGTCCAACACAGCCGGCCCCTACGTGCTTGTCGATGGCGTAGAGATGAGTCTCTCGGAGGTCAACCCCAACGACATAGAGTCAATCTCCGTCCTCAAAGACGCGGCCTCTAGCGCAATCTACGGGGCCAGGGCGGCCTATGGCGTGATTCTCGTCACGACCAAGAGAGGCGAGGGGGGTAAAATGCGAATCGGCTATCAGGGCACGCTCGGATGGAGCTCGCCGACGGTATTGCCGGAGATGGCCAACGCCTACGACTTTGCCGTCTATTTCAACCAGGCTTGCGAGAATGCCGGGGTCGCCAAGCAGTATAGCGACGAGAAGCTCGGGCTCTTGCGGCGCTATGTCGAGAACCCTGCCGGCATCGACACCTGGAGCGAGCTCGGCGCGCAGAACAACCTCGTCGGGGCTTTCGAGAACTCCGCCAGGGGCGTGGGCAACGTGGACTACTTCAAGCTCCACTACAAGGACAACGCCATGAAGCAGGACCACAACCTCAGCATCAGCGGAGGGGGCGATAGGGCGCAATACTATGTCTCTGGCGGCTTCTATTCCGAGGACGGCATCCTCCGCCATGCCAACATCAAGTACAAGCGCTTCAATTTCAACGGCAATCTGACCTCGCAGGCCACTTCGTGGTTGCGTCTCAAGGTGAACACCAAGTTTGTCCACTCCGACAATGACACACCTTTTGGCACGGGCGGGCTCTCCGACGGCTTCTACCATTCGCTGGCGCGCTTCCGCCCCACGGTGAACCCCGTCGACCCCAACGGCAACTTCACCGAGCTGACCATGATTCCATACCTCCGCGGCGGGACGTACACCACGACTCGCAACGACCGATTTACTCTCACGGGCGGATTGGAGGCCATGCCAGTAAAGGATTGGCGCATATTCCTCGACTACACATATCGGCAGTCCAACCAAAACTTCCAGGCGCTCAACGTCGCGCCCATGATTCCCGGGGCCGATGGCGTCACGCTCTACAAGGGCACCCGCGACGAGCTGGGCGTCGCCTCCAATGGGGCATTCACGCGTTCCATGTCCCACACGCGCTACCAGTCGGTCAACCTGTGGACAAACTACTTGTTCTCGTTGGCCGAGGCTCACAATTTTACCGTCATGGTGGGATATCAGGAGGAGGATTTGGGCTACAGCTATATGTACAACCGTGTGACGGACCTCATCTCGACAACCAATCCAGGGCTGGGGCTGGCCACGGGCGACCGCACAATCTCCGAGAGCCGCAACGGTTGGGCCACGCGGGGGGTCTTTGGCAGGGTCAACTACGACTTCCGGGGGCGCTGGCTCTTGGAGGTCAACGGGCGGTACGATGGTTCGTCGCGTTTCGCCGCGGCCAACCGGTGGGGCTTCTTCCCCTCGGTCTCTGTGGGGTGGAACATTGCCCGCGAGGCGTTCATGGAGGCCGCTTCGGGTGTTGTCTCCAACCTCAAGGTGAGGGGCTCGTGGGGGAGGCTTGGCAATCAGAGCGGGGCGGCTCTCTACACGTTCGCCTCGACAATGGGCGTCACGCCGCTCGGCACGTGGTATTTCCAAGATGGGCGCGACATGTATGTCAACGCCCCGGGGGTGGTGGACCCCAACACCACTTGGGAGAAGGTGGAGAGCCGGGAGATGGCGCTAGACTTTGGCCTCTTCGGCCATGCCCTGACCGGCACACTCGGCTTCTTCCGCCGCGACACGAAAGACATGCTCGGCCCCACGGCCGACTTGGCGGACATCTTCGGCGCCACGGTGCCCAGCACCAACAATGCGCGGATGAGGAACAGGGGCTGGGAGCTGCAGCTCAATTGGAGGGGCAAGATTGGCAAGTCTGTTTCATATTCCGTCGGGGCGTCCGTCGCCGACGCCACGGCCGAGGTGACGGCCTACGAGAACCCCACGGGCACGGACCCCGCCGGCAACTGGTATGTGGGCAGAAAGGTCGGCGAGATTTGGGGCTACAGGGCAGACGGGCTTATCCAGACGCAGGAGGAGGCCGACGAGTACAACGCGAGGTACGACCTCTCCTATCTCTCCGGGCAGTTGTGGACGCCGGGCGACGTCAAATATCGCGACCTCAACGGCGACAACAAGATTGACAGGGGGAGCAATACGCTCGCCGACATGGGCGACATGACGATTATCGGCAACACCACTCCGCGATACGAGTATGCCGTCAATGCGTCGGTCGAGTGGCGGGGCGTTGCGCTCAGTGTCATGTTCCAAGGCGTGGGCAAGAGGGACTGGGCGCCCAATGGGGTCTATTTCTGGGGGTGCGGGCCCTATGCGCAGGTCACGGTCTTCAGGCAGCACCTCGACTATTGGCGTGAGGACAACCGCGGGGCATACTACCCCAAGCCCTACACGGCGGGGGCCGGGGCCATCGCGCAGCACCGCAACAAGACCCAGCAGACCTGCGACCGGTACCTCCAAAATGCGGCATACTGCCGCCTCAAGAACCTGACGCTGAGCTACGACCTGCCAAAAGAGTGGATTGGCAAGGTCGGACTCTCGAAGACCCAGGTCTTCTTCTCGGGCGAGAATCTGCTTACGTTCACCAAGTTGGCGGAGATGTTCGACCCCGAGGCGGTTTTCACCGGCAACAACTATACGTCCGAGGGCGGGAAGAACTACCCCATGAACCGCATCCTGTCCGTCGGGCTGATTGTCAACCTCTAAACGACTCGTCACAATGAAGACAACGCATATGCTTGGCGTCGCCGTCATGGCCGCGCTTCTCCCCGGCTGCTTCGACATCGACAAGATGCCGGAGGGGCAATTGTCGTCCGTCACGGCTTTCGGCACGACATCCGAGATCTCTAGCTACCTCAACCAGTTCTATGAGACGGGGCGACGCTATCACCCCGGCGGTGTGGGGGGCGCCGACGGCATCGCCTTTGGCGACAACAATAGCGACAATATGGTTCTCAACTCCGTTGACACCCGACTGGCCGGCGAGACGGCGTTGAGCGGCGCCGTGGCGCTGACCAACTACCGGTACATCCGCAATGTCAATTTCTTGATTAACAATTGGGGAAATTGCGCCGAGACCGGGGCTGCCCTAGAACAGTGCAAGGGCGAGGCCTACTACTTCCGCGCGTGGTATCACTATCAGATGTTCATCGACTACGGCGAGCTGACGTGGCTCAACGAGGTTCTAGACCCCGAGCAGGGGCAGATGGAGAGGCCGCGCGACCGCCGGACGCTTGTCGCCGACAGCATCTTGCAGGACCTCGACAACGCCATCCGCCTGCTTGGGGAGCAAAACTCCAACGCCACAATGAGGGTGCACCGCGACGTGGCCAGGGCGCTCAAAAGCGAGGTGGCGCTCTTCGAGGCGACATGGGAGAAATACCACAGGGCCAAGGGCGACGACTTCTACGACAAGACAATTACCGACGAGAAGATTAATCAGTACCTGCTAGCGGCGGCCGAGGCGGCAAAGGAGGTGATGGACAGGGGAGTGTGGGGAATATCGTCCGGAGACCCGCTCACGGCCTACCGCGACCTTTTCATAACTCTCGACCTGTCGGGCAACAACGAGGTGCTGTGGTGGAAGCGGTATAATGCCGACGACAACATTGGACACTCTGTCACCCGCTATCTCAACCAGGGTGGCGGGCTCACGGGGGTCTCGGCGTCGCTTGTCGACGACTATCTCACGCTTGGCGGCGAGCCTTTCGTGGGCGAGGCGCGGTTGGAGGCGCAGGCCACCTACGGCGACGAGCTGTCGCCAAGGTTGCGCGACCCGCGCCTGTCGCAGACGGTGTGCCTGCCAGGCCAGGCGTTGCGACCCGGCAATGCGTATGTATACGGGTTGCCGCCACTTGACGGCAACAGCTACCACCAGAACACCACGGGGTTCTCGCTCTTGAAATATGTCGAGTTCGACACGGCCAACGAGGCCACGGTGGACGGAGAGTACAAGAGCCAGGCGCCGGCAATCCAGTTCCGCTATGCCGACGTCCTGCTCAACTATGCCGAGGCTCTGGCCGAGCTTGACGGCGCCGCCAATGCCGGGCTAATCAGAGAGGCCATAAGGCCACTGCGCGACAGGGTCGGGATGCCACATGTGGATTTCGACCGGGAGTTCAACGCCGCCGAGGACTATCCGTTCCGCCATCTCGACAAATATGTCCAGGCCGTCAGGCGCGAGAGGAGGGTCGAGAAAGCCTGCGAGGGGCGGCGACTGTTCGACATTTTGCGTTGGGCGGCGGCGGATGTCCTCATCGTTGGCAAGACGCCCACGGGTGCGCTCTTCGTCGGCAGCAACCTGGAGAATGCCTATGGCGGCAGGCTCGTCTATGATCAGGCGGGCGGCAACAACCTTTTCCTCACGGGGCGCCAAGGGGACAGCCGCCGCTACGTGATTCCTTTCAACAACGCCAACTACCCCGACGGGTGGCAGTTCCGGGAGAATCGCGACTACCTGCTCCCCATTCAGCAGCGTATGCTGACGCTGACGGGCGGACAGTGGAGGCAGAATCCCGGTTGGTGAGAGTGCCGGGGGGGCGCCATACTGTCGCGGTGCGGGCCGCGCGGTTGCGTCGGCGGACTGCGAATGGCGCCAAGGCGATATTTGCAGTCCGCATGCCCCCATTTTTGCACGCTCGTTTGCGCATTCCCGATTTTTGCCTAAATTTAAGCTTCGCCGCCGACTGGTCGGCGTCAATACGGGGCCATGCGCTATCTGCTTATCCGAAACATACGGTTGCCAAACCTCCCGCCAACTCAGCGTCCTGTTTCGCTGCTCACGTGCGGGGGGCGCATCGTCGGCATGGGGACTGATATGCAGTACCCGCTGACCGACACGACGAACATCGATGCCGACGGGTGCTATGTCCTGCCGGCGCTGATGGATTTCTGCCGTGTGCCGCCGCCGGGCCTCGATGCCGTAGCCATTGGCAACCTCAATTTCGAGAACGCCGCGGCGGGGGTGGTGTCTGTCTTGACTGTGGCGCGCGATGTCGACGAGAACATTGCGGACTTCAAGTCCATCAAGGTGCCGCTGCTCAACTATGCCTACCACTTTCCATTGCGCCAACTGACCGAGGGACGTGCCAAGGAGTTGCGCCACAAGATGTTGCACCACGGAATCGCCACGGCGGCCGTTCGCTTTGCCGACGACGCCAAGGACGATGTCGGGACGTTCGCTCCCAACGTGGCGGTGGCCAGGTGGCTGGGGGTGCGGGTGCTCTACGATTTCCGAGGGGTTGCGGGCCGCGTCGAGCGTTTGGCGAAGCTGAAGTGCCTGGCCGAAATCCTGAGGGCCGACCGGGCCAACATGGCCTACGTGGTAGGCGTCGAGACGCGCGACGAGCTTGGAGTCCTGGAGGAGCTGAGAGACAGGTGCGATGTGGCGGCGCACATATGCTACGACCCTCTGAGCATTGCCGCAGGCGCCGACTCCCGTTTCCGCCCCGAGGAGATTGCCCAAGTGTTGCGACGCGAGGCGTGGTGTTCGTTGGGGCTGGCGTTTGGTGTCGGTGGTGCCATGCGGCAGGCGTGGCCCGACACAACCAGGGAGATTTTGTTCCGCAACAAGTTGCCGCTTCTTTGCGCCATGCCGCTCGGCAGTCCGCTTCTGCTCAGCGAATTGGTAGAGTTCGCCATGCGGCGTCCTGCGGCGTTTGTGGGCTTGCATCCGCCACTTGGCGAGGTCGCGCCGGGGCGTTCGGCCAATCTGATCGTGTGGAATCCTGACGCGGCGGACAATTTTAGCGTCGGGGCACCGGCCGAGGTCCGGTTGACGGGCAGGGTGGAGTATGTCATAATGAATGGCGAAGTCGTCGTCGGGAAGAAGTTTATCCCCGAAAAGGTGCATGGGGAGCACCTCTACGCCCGCATCGTCTAGTTTTTTTTGAAAGTTTAGCGTTTGCTTTGTGTCTGAGTTTCAGCGTGTTGGTGCGTTAGGAGCTTCAGATAAACACTAATTTCTCTCTTTTAACGCGTCTCTTTGCCCTCTTTGGGGCGGACTAGCTAGCTTTGCGGCGGTGAAATTTCTTTCGCTGTCGCCTTTTCGTGTCGTCCGGTTTGCGCTTTTTGCGTTGGCGGAGACGGCGGGAGGGGCGGAGATGACGGGAACGTCTTTCGGGCTTTGCCGCGTCTCTAGTCTGCCGTCCTTTGTTTGAGCCTGGTAGGCTCTGGGTCGGCGGCTGCGGCGAGAGAGAAAAACATTCTAATGGTTAAGAAAAGTCTGGTTTGCTTGACGTCGCTCGCCGCGATGGCACTTGTCTTCACGTCTAGCAAAAAAGAGAACGAAGAGAACTTCTATTTTGACGAGATTCATGCCTTGGCTAAGGAGGCGCTCGTCGGGGGCGGGACGCTGACCGCCGACTCTTTGGAGGGCAAGATGCTCATTTTGAGCTTTTGGGCGTCCTACGACCCTGCTTCGCGAATCAACTCCTACAATCTTTTGCAGACCTGCGGGCGCTACGCCGGGGTGTCGTTCGGAAGTGCCGGGGGGCTGAGGGTGGTGTGCGTGTCGTTGGACACTTTCCGCTCGCCAATGCTCAAGGCCATCAAGGCCGACGGCACGGAGGAGTTCTTCCACGTCTGCGATTTCAAGGGGGTGGACTCCAGCCTGGCGCGCGGGTTCGATGTCAACAGGCCCGTGAACCTTTTGGTCAGCCCCGACGGCAGAATCTTGGCGCGCGATTTCGGCACCAAGACGATAGACCGGGCCCTCGAGATGCTCAAAGAGGGCTAGAGGGCATAAGCGGCTGACATTATGTCATACGTGGTGCGTCAAGATGCGCCCAAACGAGGGGGAGGCGGTCGGCGTCTCCCCATTTTTGTGTGCCAAAGCCGCAAGAGTCTGCCAAAAGTTTGCCACGCGCTTCCTTTGGCAATACTTTTGCACGTCGGCGGCTGACTTGTAATGTTTGCACTTTGACTGCGATTATGGAAAACGAAAAAGATATGCGCGACGAGGCTAAGGCCGACGAGCAGGAGGCAATGCAGGCGGCGGAGGAAGCCGACGCCCAGGCCAATGAAGAGGTTGCGGAGCCCGAAGCGGGACGGCAAGCTGAGAGCGAGGCGGAAGCTCTGAAAAGGCAGATTGCCGAACTGAACGACAAGTATGTGCGCACATGCGCCGAATATGACAACTACCGCAAGCGCACCGCCCGCGAGAAAGCGGACCTCATCCGTAGCGCGGGCTCCGACATCCTTGCCGCGCTCCTTCCCGTCGTCGACGACTTCGAGAGGGCCCTGGCCCATATGAACGACGCCGCCGACACGAAAGCCGTCAAGGACGGCGTGGAGCTGATATACAAGAAGTTCAACGACTACTTGACAAAGCGTGGGGTGGCGGTTATTGAGACTAAGGATTTGCCGCTAGACACCAACGTCCATGAGGCCATAACCATGGTCCCCGCGCCCTCGCCGGAGATGAAAGGCAAGATTCTCGATTGCGTCGAGAAAGGCTACACGCTCGGCGACAAGGTGCTGCGTTTCGCCAAAGTCGTTGTTTGCCAATAGCCCGCAGAAAGGAGATAGTGTATTCTTATGGCTAAGAGAGATTATTACGAGGTCCTCGGTGTAGGCAAGTCGGCAACGGCCGACGAGCTGAAAAAGGCTTACCGGAAGCTCGCCATCAAGTATCACCCCGACCGCAACCCTGGCGACAAGGAGGCGGAGGAGAAGTTCAAGGAGGCCGCCGAGGCCTACGACGTCTTGTCCGACCAAGACAAGAGGGCGCGCTACGACCAGTTTGGCCATGCGGCGTTCGACGGCTCTGCCGGGGCGGGCGCGGGCGGCTTCTATGGCGGCGGGATGAACATGGAGGACATCTTCCGCAACTTTGGCGACATCTTCGGCGACTTCGGCTTCGGCGGGTTCTCGTCGGGGCGCTCGGGCCGCGGACAGAGCGCCAACAGGGGGTCCGACCTGCGCGTCAGGGTGCGCCTCTCGCTCAAAGAGGTGGCCACGGGCGTAGAGAAGAAGCTCAAGGTGCGAAAGCAGGTGGCCTGCCCCAAGTGCGGGGGCTCCGGGGCCAAAGACGCCGGCTCCGTCAAGAGCTGCTCGCAGTGCGGCGGCTCGGGGGTCGTCACGCAGATTGTCAACTCGCTCTTTGGCCGGATTCAGCAGCAGTCGGTGTGTCCTGCGTGCGGAGGGGCGGGCAAGACCATAACCGACAAGTGCGGCGGTTGCTCCGGCACGGGCGTCGTATCCGACGAGGACGTGGTCAGCGTCAAGATTCCGGCCGGCGTCGAAGACGGGATGCAGCTCAAAGTGCGCGGGGCCGGCAATGCGGCGCACAATGGCGGCGTGGCGGGCGACATGCTAGTGCTGATTCAGGTCGACGAGGACGAGCAGCTCCAACGCGACGGAGCGAACCTCATATACCACCTTTTCCTCTCCGTCCCGGAGATTATCTTGGGCACGGAGGCCGAGATCCCTACCGCCACGGGCAAGGTCAAGATAAACATAGAGCCCGGCACGCCTACCGGCAAGGTCTTGAGGCTCAAGGGCAAAGGACTGCCGGAGGTCAACAGCTCCATGATGGGCGACCTGCTCATCCGCGTCGACGCCTTTGTCCCCAAGAATCTGTCAGCGGACGAGAAGAAGCTGGTCGAGAAGCTTAAGACGTGCCCCTCGTTCAAGCCATCGGCGCAAGAGAAAGCGTCGTTCTTCCAGCGGATTAAGCAGATGTATGGGTAGCAGGGGCTTGCGCCGTTTTTGGGGCAGGTAAGGGTATGCTTGCGGGCGGGACTTGCGGAGGGCGCGTTGGCCCCATGCGGGTCCCGCCCGTGCTGATGTGTGGTTTTTCTTATGTTTGCCCAACTCTTGTGGCGGAGATAAATTAACTTTGCACTGCGCCGGAGGCGCTAGTGGACTTTTCTCCGGGTTTTATAACTTATGACTCAATTTTCTCTGCAAGGCTCGATTGCGGCCCTCGTCACGCCTTTCAAGACTGACGGTTCTATCGATTATGCGGCGTACGACCGTCTGCTCGATTTCCATATTGACAATGGGACGGCGGGGGTCGTCGTGTGCGGCACTTCGGGCGAGGCCCCGACGCTCTCCGAAGAGGAGGACGCGCGGATGTTCCGGCACACGGTGGAATATGTCGGGCGGCGCATGGCGGTCATAGCCGGGACTGGGTCCAACTCCACCGAGAGCTGCATCTGCTACACGCGCACGGCGGCGGAGGCGGGCGTGGACGCCGTCCTGGTCGTCGGGCCCTACTATAACAAGCCGACTTCCGCCGGGATGTTCCTCCACTTCTCGTCGGTGGCCAGGGCAGTGGACATCCCGATAATCCTCTACAATGTCCCTGGCCGCACTGGGTCGGCAATAAAGCCCGGCGTGGCTTTGAGGCTAGCCAACGACTGCCCGAACATTGTGGGCATCAAGGAGGCCTCCGGCAACGTCTTGAACTTTGCCGAGCTCATTGCGGGACGCCCCGAGGGCTTCAAGGTCTACAGTGGCGACGACAGCCTGGCTCTCATGTGCAACCTGCTTGGGGGCGACGGGTGTGTCTCGGTCGTCGCCAATGTCATGCCAAGGGAGTTCGCCGAGCTTATGCGGGCCTCCATGGCGGGCGAGGTCGCCGTGGCTCGTGAGATTTTCTTCCGTATGCGCCGCCTGATGGACTTGCTCTTCGTCGAGAGCAACCCCATCCCCGTCAAGGCGGCTCTGTCGGCAATGGGCATGATGGAGGAGGTCTACCGCTCCCCGCTCTGCCCCATGGAGGCCGCCAACCGAGAGTCGCTGGTGGCCGAGATGAGGCGCTTGGGGCTTGTCGGCTGAATCCGTAGTCAATTTTGTGAATCCATAGGGGGGGGGCGCGATGGCTTCGCGCCCCCCTGTTCGTCTGCCTTGCCGTTCGTCACCGCAAAAATGCCGTTCGTCAATTCGGGGTGGCTATAGTCGAAAAAATCCTCCCATCCCCCTTGCTGCATGGGTGTCGCATCGTACATTTGCTCCGATATTGGCTATAAAGGATGTGATATGACAGCGAAAATCAAGGTCTATGCAAAGGAGCGCAACAGGACGGCGCTTGGTGTCGTCCGCGCCTATACGGTTTTGAATCCCGGTGTTGACCTCAAAGGTCTCCGCAGCGCCTTTCCCAACGATTTGAACGCCGAAAAGGGAGTGAAAGAGAACTTTGTCTTGGACGATGGCGGCGGGACGTCGGCACGTTTCGACGGCTATCTCCGTGGCGAGGGCGACGCCATTGCGCTTGCCGACGGCTCAAAGGTCGTGGTCGCGGGTGCGTGGACGGGCCGCGACCTTGCCAATCTGTTGGCCAAGGCGTCGAGCTACGACATCGTGTGCGCCGACTCGTCTGTCGCCTCCAGCCCGTCGGTTGTAGGCAATGGGTACAGCCTGGAATATCTTGATGGTTTTGTGCCGCAAGATGCAGTCCGGGGCGCGCGGCCTTTTGTGCCGGAGAGTGCGGCTGACGGTGGGCGTCGGCGTGGCGTGTGGTTTGTTGTGGTGGCTGTGCTGATTGTTGCGGCCGTTTTGCTCCTTTTGCGTTTATAGTCTCGGTCGGGGCGGCTCGGTGCCGACTACTCCTGGTGCGGGTCGCCCCCCTTTGCCATGCCTTGGCGGGATGTTTTTGTGAAAAGTCGCATATATGATTGATTTGGGCAATATCAAGAAGAAGTTTGCGCGGGTCTTCGACGACGACCTCCGGACTGTGCAGTGGGGCAACATCGTCGACCATGCGATAATCGCGCTTATCATCATAAGCACTCTGTGCGTCTTCCTGTCGTCACTCGACTTGCCCCCAGGGTGGCAGACCTTTCTTCATGTCGTCGATTGGGTTACAGTCATATCTTTCACCATTGAGGTATCGTTGCGCATTTGGGTGGCCGACGAGTTCTCGCCCAAGTTCAGGGGGGTGTGGGGGCGCGTCCGCTATTGCCTGACGTTCTATGGCTTTGTGGATTTCGTCTCTACCTACTCGTTCTACATCTCGCTCTTCATCCCGCTGCCCTATTCGGTTCTCCGCTCGTTGCGAGTCCTGAGGCTGCTCCGCGTGTTCCGCTTCATGCGCTCGGCCAGGCTGTTGTGCGACGCCCTGAGTTCCAAGTCGCGCGAGATGCTCGTCTCGCTCCAGTTCCTGGTCATCGTGACGCTCATGATGTCGTTCGTGCTGTTCTTCTTTGAGCATTCGGCGCAGCCCGACGTATACGATGATGGTTGGGTGTCCGTCCTCTGGGCGTTTACGCGATATTTGGGCGACCCTGCCGACTACGTAATAGATGCTCCGCCGGTCACCACTGTCGGCCGAGTCGTGGTGAGCGTCATAGGCCTGCTCGGAATCGCCATTGTGGCAGTCCCGGCGGGGCTTGTCGGCTCCGGTTTCTCGGAGGCTATGGAAAAGGAGAGGCACAAGGAGGTGCTGGCCAAGAACTCCGAGAGGCTCGCCATGGCCTTTCGGCGGAGGCTCGATCGCCCGACGGGGCTTCTCTTCGTGCCGCCTTTCCTCTCCACGTGCGAGATTATGGCCCGCATCGGCATGAAGTCCGACGACATTGTCGAGGTCGTGGAGAGCAGTGCCGCTTTCCGGCTCGTGAACCTGGCCGACACCCAGACCGTGGACGAACACCCGCAAGACAGGCTGGCTGTGGAGCTTGCGCCAATCAACACCCCCTACGGGTGTTGTGTCGACAGGGGCTCGATGGTGACCGTCGTCTCGCCGGCGAGCCTCATAGACCCATGCGTCGGGAGCTTCGCCTACTACGTGGCCCTCCTTGGCGGTTTCAACTATGTCAGCCGCGAGGTGGGCGAGCTGCTGCCCTACCGCTCCTACGAGACCTTTGCCGAACGGCAGTCCCACGAGCGGAACCTCCCGCTCTTCATGGACGACCTGGAGAGGCTCTGTTCGCGCCCTGGGGCGTGGACGCTTACCATGCTTGCGGCCAGCGGAGCCAACGAGCCGGCATATCCGACGGTGTTCCACTTCTCCGCGGGCGGCGCCCGCGGAGACGAGACGTTCGCGGGGGCTAACCTTGTGGTGGAAGACGTCGAAGCCTACCGGATGTTCTACGAGGAGCTGTCTGCCGATTTGCAGACGGAGTTCGGCCTGGCGTCAGACCATCAGCGCTATCACGACTACTCTTCGCCCGGCCTGTTCGTGCGCAAGTTCTCGCCCGGCATGGGCTGTCGCAACAACGTCATCCTGCGGACCGCGTGGAGCGCGAGCCTGTGGGACGTGCGGCGCATGAAGATTGCCCAAGTCATTGCCGCCGCCGTGAACCGCCACTTTGACGGAAATGCCGTGAAAGCGGAGTCGCCCGAACTCACGACCGTGACGTCGGGCTATGGGGTGCGCGCCTAGTCCATTCCGCATCTTTGCCTGGCGCAAATGTGCGCCGGCATGAAGTCATGGGCGGGAGTGGGCGGCTGTCGCTACAATCGTGTTACATTCGGGTAGTGCGGGGTGCCGGTGCGCGCCCCCGCCGGTCTTTTTCCTTAATTTTGCCCATTCCATACCCGAAAACTTACTTGAAGAAATGAGAAACACGAATGCCACCGGCCTCACGACTCAGCAAGTGGAGCAGAGCCGAGCGAGGCACGGGGCCAATGTCTTGACGCCTCCCGCAAAGAAGTCGCTGTGGGGCAAGTTGATGGAGAAGTTTGCCGATCACCTTATCATCATCCTGCTTGTTGCCGGTGTGCTCTCCGTCTGCATCTCTTGCTATGAGCACTGCGCTTTGGGGCGCGACGCGTCGGTCTTCTTCGAGCCTTTGGGCATCTTCTTCGCCATTTTTCTTGCCGTAGGCCTGGCTTTTGTCTTCGAGGTCCGGGCCGACCGGGAGTTCGCTCTTCTCAACAAGGTCAACGACGACGAGCCTGTGGAGGTGGTGCGCGATGGGACGGCCCGCA
Organism: uncultured Marinilabiliaceae bacterium; assembly: GCA_964481855.1. Classification (GTDB taxonomy): domain Bacteria; phylum Bacteroidota; class Bacteroidia; order Bacteroidales; family Marinilabiliaceae; genus W3P20-009. The sequence goes on along the minus strand of CAYZUH010000020.1, from coordinate 47,761 downwards.
AAGTCCCCAAGCGGGATGTCGTTGTGGGCGACATCGTCATGCTCCACGCCGGCGACGAAGTCCCGGCCGACGCCGAGCTTCTCGACGCCACGCAGCTCAAGGTCGACGAGAGTTCGCTCACCGGCGAGCCCATGTGCGACAAGACGGTCGACGAGGCGCATTTCGACCCCGATGCGACGTTCCCGTCGAACCACGTCATGAGAGGGACGAAGGTCATGGAGGGGCATGCCGTGGCGAGGGTCTTCGCTGTGGGCGACAAGACCGAGAACGGCAAGATTTTCGAGGCTGCGCAAATCGACTCTAGTGTGCGGACGCCTCTCAACGAGCAGCTCGACGGGTTGGGTGGCGTCATCACCAAGATAAGCTACGCCATAGCGGCCGTCATTGTTGTCGGACGATTTTTCATCTACCTGTGGCCCATCCTCTTCTCCGGGGTGTCCTTTGAGTGGGTGGACATGGCGACATATATGTTGCAGACGGTCATGATTGCCGTGACGCTCATTGTTGTGGCTGTCCCCGAGGGGTTGCCCATGGCTGTGACGCTGGCCTTGGCCTACAGCATGAGGCGGATGCTCAAGACCAACAACCTGGTGCGTCGCATGCACGCTTGTGAGACCATGGGGGCGACGTCGGTCATATGCACCGACAAGACCGGCACGCTCACAGAGAACAAGATGACAGTAAGTTCGGCCGTCTTCTTCCGCCTTGCCGATGGGCGTCTCGACGGGGGCGACGGCTCGCGTCTTGTCGAGGAGGCCGTCGCCGTCAATGCCACGGCAGAGCTGGACACGACAGACGCGGCCGCCCCGAGTGTCGTCGGCAACCCTACGGAGGGCGCCCTGTTGCTATGGCTCAATAGTCAGGGCGTGGACTACCGCAAGGTGAGGGAGGGCGTCGCCCGCGAGGTCGAGGCGCCTTTCTCGACCGAGAAGAAATATATGGCCACCGTGGTGCGCGACGCCGAGGGACGGCGCCGGATTCACGTCAAGGGCGCCCCGGAGATTGTCTTGTCGCTCTGCGCCGCCATGGATGGGGGTGCGAGCCGGGAGGAGACGCTCGAAAAGTTGCGGGAGTTCCAAAATCAAGGCATGCGCACGCTTGGTTTTGCCTATCAGGAGCTGCCCGAGGGGGAGGACGGCATTGAGGGCGCGCGGGTTGTGGCGCGGGGGCTCGTGTTCATCGGCTTGGTGGCCATTGCCGACCCCGTGCGCCCCGACGTGGCCGACGCCGTTGGCGAGTGCGCCATGGCGGGCATCAAGATCAAGATGGTGACTGGCGACACGCCGAACACGGCCCGCGAGATTGCCAGGCAAATAGGACTGTGGCAACCCGGCGACGGCGAGGAGAACATCATCACCGGGCCCGAGTTCGCCGCCTTGACGGACCGGGAGTTGGACAGCCGCGTGGCGCAGATGAAGATAATTGCCCGCGCGCGCCCCATGGACAAGAAGCGTCTCGTCGAGTCCCTGCAAAGGAACGGCGAGGTGGTGGCCGTGACGGGCGACGGGACGAACGACGCGCCGGCCCTCAAGGCCGCCCACGTGGGCCTCTCCATGGGCGACGGGACCTCGGTGGCAAAGGAGGCGAGCGACATAACAATCATCGACAACTCCTTCAGCAGCATAGGCAGGGCTGTCCTATGGGGACGCTCGCTCTATCGGAACATTCAGCGTTTCCTGCTCTTCCAGCTCACTGTCAATGTCTCGGCGTGCCTGTTGGTCCTTGTGGGGGCTTTCATGGGCGTGCAGTCGCCGCTGACGGTGACGCAGATGTTGTGGGTCAACCTCATCATGGACACGTTCGGGGCCATGGCGTTGGCGTCGTTGCCGCCTTCGCGTTGCGTCATGCGCGACAAGCCTCGGGACCGCAAGGCGTTCATCATCGACCGCGGCATGGCGGCGGAGATTTTCGGCGTGGGGGGCGTCTTCTTCATCATCATGATTGCGATGCTTTATGTCTGCGAGCATGCCGACATTCACCACATGGCTGATTTCCTGACCGTGGCGCTCGGCCCTGCCGACGGGCTCAACCCCGACGAGCGGACGCTCTTGTTCTCGGTCTTTGTCATGACCCACTTTTGGTATATGTTCGATGCCCGCGGGTTCCGGACGGGGAGCAGCGGGCTGAATCTCAATGGGTGCAGGGGCTTTTGGAGCATCGTGGCCCTGATTTTGGCCGGGCAGGTGCTCATTGTTGAGGTTCTCTACCGCTTTTTCGACGTTGTCCCGATGTCCGTCGCCGATTGGGGCATAATAACCGTCTTGTCTTCGTTCGTCTTGTGGATTCGCGAGGTGGTGGTCCTGTTCCGCGGGCGGCGGGACAACTGCCGGGGCTAGTGGTGTCTTTCCCCCTCCCGCTCCGACGTGGCCGTTGCCGAAATTTTTTTTTCGGGGGCTGAGCCCCGAATGGGGCGACATTTGGCAGTCTAGGGTGTGAGGGAGCTTGGCGCGAGGCGCTGCAAGATGCCAAAAGAAAGGAGGGGCAAACCAAAAGTTTGCTCCTCCTTTTTCTGTTGGGTATGGCTTCGGGCCTAGATGTGCGCCGCGACCCAGTCGCCAACCTCGGTCGTCGAGTGCGCCGCGCCGCCCTCGGCCAGGTCTTCGGTAACAAAGCCCTGCTCGATGCTGGCCGTGACGGCGTCGCGTATGGCGCGTCCCTCGTCCATGAGGCCAAAGGCGTACTCGAACATCATCGCGGCGGAGAGGATTGTCGCCAGCGGGTTGGCTATGTTCTTGCCGGCGGCTTGAGGGTAGGAGCCGTGGATGGGCTCGAAGAGCGAAGTATGCTCGCCGATGCTGGCCGATGCCAGCAGGCCCATGGACCCGGCTATGACGCTCGCCTCGTCGGTGAGGATGTCGCCAAAGGTGTTCTCGGTCACGAGGACGTCGAAGAACTTGGGGCACCGCACAATCTGCATGGCGGCGTTGTCCACGAACATGTAGTCCGTCGTCACGTCGGGATATTTGGGTGCCATCTCCTGCGCCACCTCGCGCCACAGGCGCGACGACTCCAATACATTGGCCTTGTCGACAACCGTCAGGTGCTTGCGCCGGCGCTGAGCGTACTCAAAGGCCAGCTTCAGAATCCGCTCCACCTCGGCGCGGCTGTATATGTTGGTGTCGTAGGCCGTGTTGCCGTTGTCGCGCCGGCCTTTCTCGCCGAAATACATCCCGCCGGTCAGCTCGCGCACGCACAGGAACTCGGCACCCTCGACAAGCTCCCTCTTGAGCGGGCTCTTGTCGATAAGGCTGCGGTACGTCTCCATGGGGCGCAGGTTGGCGTAGAGGCCCAGCTTCTTGCGCATCGCCAGGAGGCCGTTTTCGGGGCGGACTTTGGCCGTCGGGTTGTTGTCGTAGCGCGGGTCGCCCACGGCGCCGAAGAGGACGGCGTCGCTCTTGAGGCACGTTTGGAAAGTCTCTTCGGGGAATGGGTCGCCGGTGGCGTCAATGGCGCACGCGCCGACAAGGCCTTTGGTGTAGGAGACTTCGTGGCCGAACTTTTTGCACACGGCGTCGACGGCCTTGACGGCCTGCCCGACAACTTCGGGGCCTATGCCGTCGCCGGGGAGGAGAGCGATGTTGAATTTCATAATCCGAAATTTCTGTTATTGATTCCTGTTGTCTATGATGTTGAGCATCTTGACGGTGGCCTTGATTGCCGCCTCGGTCTGGTCGGCGTCAAGGCCGCGGGTGCGTATCTCGTGCCCCCCGTCGTCCCATACGATGACGGTCTCGACCAGGGCGTCCGTCTTGCCGCCCGGCGGGATGCTCACCTTGTAGTCCGCGAGCCGTGGATGGTTGCGCCCCAGGCGGTCGTAGACTTTCCACAAGGCTTTCATGAATGCGTCATACTGCCCGTCGCCCTGGCTCGTCTCCTCATATTCCGTCCCGGCAATGGAGACGCGGACGGTGGCAACGGGGCGCAGCCCGCGCGTGAGGCTGAGGCAGTAGTTGACGATGTGTATGGCGTCGGGCGACTCTTCGTGGGGCATACCGCCGCGGAGGACGTCGGCCACGATGAACGGCAAGTCCTCCATGCTCATGCTCTCCTTTTTGTCGCCAAGCTCTATGACGCGGCGGGTGACGAGCCGGATCTGCTCCGACGTGAGGTTCATTCCGAGTTCTTGCAGGTTCTTGGCTATGTTGGCCTTGCCCGACAGCTTGCCGAGGGCGTAGCGGCGCACGCGCCCGAAGCGCTCGGGCAGGAGGCGGTTGATGTATAGGCCGCCCTTGTTGTCGCCGTCGGCGTGGACGCCCGCCGTCTGCGTGAAGACAGAGTCGCCGACAACGGGCTTGTTGTCGGGGATGCGGATGCCGGAGAGGCTCTCGACTATGTGGCACACGTGCGTGAGCCGCTTCTCGTTGATGGAGTTCGGCACCTTGAGCATGTCGTTCAAGACGGCCACGACGCTAGCCAGCGGGGCGTTGCCGGCGCGCTCGCCCAGGCCGTTCACCGTGACGTGGACTCCCGAGACGCCGCCGCTCACCGCCGCCGCCACGTTGGCAACGGCCATGTCGTAGTCGTTGTGGGCGTGGAAGTCGAAGCGGAGGCCGGGGTAGGCCGCCGTCATTCGGCGGCAGTAGTCCTGCGTCTGGCCGGGGCTGAGGACGCCCAGGGTGTCGGGGAGCATGAAGCGCTCGATGGGTTCGGAACGCAGGCTGTCCACTAAGAAGCGGACGTACTCCGGCGAGTCCGACATGCCGTTGCTCCAGTCCTCCAAGTAGAGGTTCACGCGCAACCCGCGCCGGGCCGCCAGGGCCACGTTGGCGGCGATGTCCGCAGCGTGCTCCTCCGGGCTTTTGCCCAGCTGCTCCGTCACGTGGCGGAGCGAGCCCTTGGCCAGCAGGTTCAGGACTTTGCCGCCGGCCTTGCATATCCACTCTATCGAGACGCCGAAGTCCACGAACCCCAATATCTCGACTTTGCCCAGATGGCCGCCGCGGCGGGCCCACGAGCAAATCTCCGTCGCCGCCGCAAGCTCGCCGTCCGACACCCGGGCCGAGGCAATCTCTATGCGGTCCACCCGTGCCTCCTCCAGGAGCATGCGGGCTATGGAGAGCTTCTCGCCGTGGTTGAACGAGACCCCGGCCGTCTGCTCGCCGTCGCGGAGGGTGGTGTCTAGAATCTCGAGCATGGCGGGGGACTCAATGTTGGCTCGCGCCTTGCTCGTAGGCCTCGGTCTTCTCCTTGTTCTGCAACAGGTAGTCGATGTCGTCCAGCCCGTTCATGAGGCAGTGCTTCTTGTAGCCGTTAATCTCGAACGTCTCGCTCGCGCCGGTCGCCATGTTCGTTATGGTCTGGTTCGGCAGGTCCACCCTGACCAGGGTCTTCGGGTCTTGCCCGATCGACGCGAAAAGCTCGGCCAGGAACGCCTCGCTCACCACCACGGGCAAGACGAAGTTGTTCAGCTCATTGTTCTTGTGGATGTCGGCGAAGAAGCTCGAGACGACCACACGGAAGCCGTAGCCCGCTATGGCCCACGCGGCGTGCTCGCGGCTCGAGCCCGACCCGAAGTTCTTGCCCGCCACGAGGATTTCGCCGCCATACGTGGGGTTGTTCAAGACGAAATCCTTGTTGAGGCTCCCGTCGGCATTGTAGCGCCAGTCGCGGAAGAGGTTCTCGCCGAAGAACTTCTCCTCTTTCGTCGTGGCTTTGAGGAAACGGGCGGGGATTATCTGGTCGGTGTCGACATTCTCGAGCGGCAACGGCACGCAGGTGCTCTCTATGACGTTGAATTTCTGTTTCATGATTTTAATATGGCTACAAATCGGGGCAAATCTACGAAAAAAAGTCACTTGCCGAGCCCTACGGGATGGCGATTTGCAACGCGTGGCCTCATTGAGGCGCGCCGGTTCACATTTATTCTCTTTATTCCTTACATTTGCAATCGAATAGACTGTAGACGTATGCACAGCATCAAGGCTTTTATCGCATTGGCAGCGGCCGCCGCCCTTTGCGTCGCGGCGGCGGCGCAGACCACGACTACCACGACGACCCGCACCGAGACAATGGTGAATGGCGACACGACCGTCGTGACGCGCACCGTGACGACCATGTCAACCTCCGACCCCATGGCGTCGGCCTCTGCGTTGCTGGGGGCCGTCATGGCGCAAAGCCAGGTCGTGGTGGGACAGGTTGCTGGCTCGGCCGACTCCTTGTCGCGCCGAGCCGTCGTGATAGACACCGCCGTGGTGGGCGATGTCGTGTCGCTGCTCGCGGCGTTGGGCGATACGGTGTGCGTCGTGGGGCGCGACGTCGCCGGCGCCACGGCCCGATATGGGCGGCAGACGGCCAAGGCCTTGGCCGAGGCCGCGAGGATAACGCCCGAGCAGGCCGACAGCATATGGGCCGCTGTCGATGTGGCCAGGGCGAAGATTGACGAATTGCTCCGGGCGCTCATCGGGGCGGGAGCGAAATGAGAAAATATACCCCAAAAGACATGAGACTTAATACCATTGGGGTCGTTGCGGCCATGATGCTAGCGGCGACCGTGGCCACGGCCCAAGAGAGGCAGACGCCACAACAGAGGGCGCAGGAGAGACTCAGCCAGCTGTCGGAAAAGGTCGAGACGGCAAAGGCCAAGCTGGCCGAGGCGCAGAAGATTGAGCAGGATGGCGACTCCATCGTCACGGCGGCGCAGTCCATGCTCGACGAGGCCAAGACGGCGCGCAAGGAGAAGGCCAAGGACTTTGAGCGGCAAAAAGCCGAGCTCAAAGACTACTTGAAGTCGAAAGATGCCGCGGTGCGCAAAGAGGCCGAGGCAAAGCTCAAGGAGCTGACCAAGGCCGAGACGGCGGCCCTCAAAGAAGCCGACCGCGGCATAGCCAACGCGCAGAAGGAGTTGAACAGGGGCAAGAGCGTCATTGCCAAGGGCAGGGCGCGGCTTAAGCCCGCCGAGGCGTCGGTCAAGGCGGCTCAGAAAAAGCTCGACGACGAGAAGAAGAGGTCGGGCGCCAATGACTGACAAGACGGGAGGCGTCTTGTTCGTGAGCGGTGTGGACACCGACTGCGGCAAGACTTTCGTGACGGCGCGTCTTGCGGCGCATCTCCTGGGCAGGGGGCTCCGCGTCGTGACGCAGAAGCCGGTGCAGACAGGGTGCGACGGCCCCATGGCGGACGACATCGTGGAACATCGCCGGCAGATGGGGTGCGCGACGTTGCCGGAGGACGCCGAGGGGCTGACCTGCTCCTACCTGTTCCGCAAGCCGGCCTCGCCTGCCTTGGCGGCGAGGCTGGAGGGGGTGGAGATAGACCCCGCCCGGATAGACGGTCACATGCGGAGGCTGGCGCGCGCCTACGACGCGGTGCTGGTGGAGGGCGCCGGGGGCCTCATGGTGCCGCTGACCGACTCTCTCCTCACCATTGAGTATGTGGCGAGCCGCCGTCTGCCGTTGGCCCTTGTCGCCACGTCGAGGCTCGGGGGCATCAACCACGCCTTGCTGAGCATCAGCGCGTGCAGGGCCTATGGGGTGGACCTCAGGGCCGTGGTGTTCAACCGGATGCCCGCCGACGAGGAGGCCATGGCGGACGACAACCTCGCCGCCGTCCGACAATATTCGGCGCGCCTCTTCCCCGAGGCCGTGGTGGCGGACTTCCGCAATGCTCCCGACCTGAAGCCCGTGGGCGACATCGTGGTTGCCTCCCAAGACACTAAACAATAGACCCGCAATGCCATCCTTTGTGTTTTTCCTAATCATAGCGCTCTACCTGCTAGCCAGTTGCTACATTGCCGCCAAAGTGTGCCGTGCGCTCAAGTTCAGGCCTTTGGCGTGGCGGATTGTGGTGTGGGTCGTGGTCTTGCTGCTCGACTTCTCGTTTTTCCTTTCGAGACTAGTCCCGGGGGAGTGGCTGTCCGCCGGCCGGGTTCTCTACGTCGTCTCCACCACGTGGCTGCCCGTCGTGCTCTATGGCTCCATGTCGCTCCTCGTGCTCGACGTGTTGCGCCTCTTGCTGACCAAGACGAGGGGGGCCACACCCTATCATACGCCCCTCATGGTCAAGATGGCGGGGTGGGCGACGCTCCTTGTCATGCTCATCGGCCATTTTGTGGCCGTCTCGCCGCAGGAGACCCGCTACACCGTCTTCAGCAACAAGCTCCCCGCGGGGCAGGACTACACGTTGGCGCTCGTCTCCGACATTCATGCGGGCTATGCCGTGACGGAGGGCGACGTGGCCAAGATTGTGGAGATTGTCAACTCCGCCGGGGCCGACATGACGCTCATAGCGGGCGACCTCGTCGACGGCAGCCTTGCCCCCGTCTGGAGCGAGAACGCCCTTGCCAGGCTGGCGGACGTACGCAGCCCCATGGGTGTTTTCGCCGTCATGGGCAACCACGAGTATATTGACGATGCCGACGATGCCGCCCGCTACATCCGCTCCCTGCGCGGCGTGACGCTTCTGCGCGACTCGTGCGCCGACGCCGGCCCGTTCCGCGTCATAGGGCGCGACGACATCTCGCTCGGCAGGGCCGGGCGCGCGCGCATGCCAATCGAGGGCTTTGCCTGCGCCGACTCGCTCTTCACGATTGTCATGGACCATCAGCCCGGGGCTGTCGCCGACGCTGTGGCGATAGGGGCCGACTTGAGCCTCAGCGGGCATACGCACGGGGGGCAGATTTGGCCCATGAACATCATAACGGGCATGATCTACGAGCTAGACTACGGCTTCGCCTGCTATGGGTCCACGGCCGTGGTGGTCACGTCGGGCTTCGGCACGTGGGGGCCGCGCATGAGGGTGGGGTCCGTTGCCGAGGTGGTCTTCATCGACGTCTGCGGCACTGCCAGGCGAAGCTGATGGGGGGTGGTCAGTTATCGTCCAAACTGTTGGACGACGCCGTGGGGCAGTTCGCCAAGTTGCCCGGCATCGGCAGGAAGACGGCGCTGAGGCTCGTGCTCCACATCCTCAATCAAGACAAGGAGGAGGTGGCGATGTTCGCCGAGGCCATCCGGGCCGTGCGCAACGACATTTGCCACTGCCGCTTGTGCAATAACTTGTCCGACACCGACGTGTGCGAAGTCTGCGCCAACCCGCGGCGCGACCGCGGGCTTGTCTGCGTGGTCGAGACTGTGCGCGACGTCATGGCCATAGAGGCCACGGGGCAGTATGATGGAGTCTACCACGTCTTGGGCGGGGTCATATCGCCCATGGACGGGGTCGGCCCCGACGACTTGAACATCGACGCCTTGGAGGGGCGTGTAGCCGCCGGGGAGGTGGGCGAGGTCATCCTGGCTCTCAGCGCCACTATGGAGGGCGACACCACGAATTTCTACATCTACAAGCGATTGGCCTCCTATGGCGTCAAGACCACGACCATAGCCCGCGGAATCTCGGTCGGCGACGAGCTGGAGTATGCCGACGAGGTGACCCTGGGGCGCTCGTTGGTCAACAGGGTGCCTTTCGAGAGGACTATCGGAGGCTGATAAGATTTTTCCCCATATTTTTGCCCTACGATATTTTCAGTGTACCATGGAACAGTTGTTGTCTGAGTTGCGCCGTTTCTATCTTCGCGCGTTTCTCCCCTCGGTCGTGTTTTTTTTCGTCTGCTACGCCGCCGCGCGCTTCGTGCTGGTGGCCCCGGTTGTCGGCGCCGCGGCGTCGGCCTATGTCATGGTGGCGCTGTTGGCTGTCACGTTCGCGGCTTTCGTCGTGACGTGGTTCCTGTTGCGCAGGGCCCGCATGGGCGAGGCCTCCGGCGAGGCGCGCCAGGCGGCTTTCGCCGGGGCCTACCGGGCGCGGATTGCGGGCATGAGCGCCGTCTCGGCGATTGGCAGCCTGTGCTTCTTGCTCACGCAAGACACCAATGCCGCCTATGTAGTCCTCATCGCGTCGTTGCTCATCCTGCTCTACTATCCTTCGGCGTCGTTCGTCGGCAGGCAGCTCGACGGCGGGCAAAAGTCGTAGGCCATGGACGCGGGCGAGGAGAGGCGCAAGATTGCCGTTGACTTCGACGGCACCATTGTCGAGGACCGCTACCCGGACATCGGCAACGAGAGGCCCTTTGCCCTGCGCACCTTGCGGGCGTTGCAGGAGCGGGGCTTCACGTTGGTCTTGTGGACGTGCCGCACGGGCCGCGAGCTCGACGAGGCCGTGGAGTTCTGCCGTGCGGGTGGCGTCTCGTTTGCCGGTGTCAACGAGGCTTTCGAGGGTGAGGCCTATGTCGGGGGAGGGTCGCGCAAGCTTGATGCGGACATATACATTGACGACCGGAATGTTGGCGGTCTGCCCTCGTGGGGCGAGATATTTCAGCAGCTGACGGGCGACGGCGCCGCGGGCGAGTCGCCCATTGGGCCCCGGGGGGGCAAGGGGTCTCTGCTCTCTCGTGTCGGCAGGTGGCTAGTGGGGGGCTGACGGTGGGGCAGGAGCGTCGGGCGGACATATCCGTCGTTGTCGTGAGCTACAGGAGTTCGGACTTGCTGATGCTCACTTTGGCCTCGGTGCGCAGGGCCATGGAGGGCTTGGAGGCCGAGGTCTTCGTCGTCGACAACGACTCTGCCGACGGCACTGCTGAGCGCGTCAGGGCCGAGGCCCCATGGGTCACGGTGGTCGAGATGGGCTTCAACTCGGGTTTTGCCAAGGCCAACAATGCCGCGCTGTCTGTGTGCCGCGGAGGCGTCATCCTGCTTCTCAACCCCGACACCGTCATCTGCCGCGACACGCTGTCGTCGCTTGTCGGTCACTTCCGCCGGGAGCCGGGGAGCGGCGCCGTGGGGGTGCGGATGGTCAACGGGCGGGGGCGGTATTTGGGAGAGTCGAAGCGTGGCTATCCGTCTCTCTCAGCCTCGTTCTTCAAGCTGTCAAGCCTCTGGAGGCTGGCTCCGCGTTCCAAGACACTCAACGCCTACTACTTGGGGCAATATGGCGAGACTGCGGTCTGCCATGCGCCGGTCTTGTCGGGCGCGTTCTTCGCATTCTCGCGGAGTCTGTTCGACACGGTGGGCGGTCTCGACGAGGGCTACTTCATGTATGGCGAGGATGTCGACTACTCGTGGCGCATGGAGCTTGCATCTGAGGGCGGCAATGTCTGCCGCGGCGATATGCCCATTGTGCATTTCAAGGGTCAGAGCACCCCGCGGAGGAGGGTCTATATCGAGAGCTTTTTCCGCGCCATGCACCGCTTCGCCGCCCGCTACGAGCTTCCGCGCCACGGTCGCTTTGTGCGGTGGCTCACAAATGCGGGGATATGGATGGCGTTCTGGGTCGCCATGACGCGGTGCGTGGTTCGCCGCTCCGTCGAGGGGCGGCGGCGCTTCGTGCCTCCCTCTTCCGTGGCTCTTGTGGCCGACGCCTCTGCCGACAGTGTCGCGGCCCGCCTGGAGGGCGGGGGAGTGCGCGTCGAGCGGGTGGCCTGGCCGGACATTCACAGCGCGCTTGGGTGCGAGGCCGTGGTCTTCTCTGTCGATGGCGACATCGCCGCGGCCGTGGACTTCATGCGGCGCAATTGCGGCAAGACGCTGTTCGGATTCTACAACCCCGACAATGGCGACGTGCTTCTCTACTTCAACAACCGTTGCCACAAGATATGAGTCTAGTCAACCCATCAAACACGTTTCACGCCATGACACTTAGGTTCGCCGCCGCCATCTTGTCGCTCCTCATGCCCCTCGCCACCGTGGCGCAACGGGGGAGCGTCCTTGCCGACTCTGCCTACGCGCGCGCTTTCGCCGATGTCTACAGGATAGACAATCCCGCTTTCGAGCGCAGTGTGGGGCGGGTATCCAACAGGGCGCGCGCCGCTTTCTTGCGGGAGTATATGGCGCTGATGAACTACACAGCCGCCAACAGCCGCGAGAACTACGACGCGTATTTCCGCGCCTCCGATGCCGCGTTCGACGCCGCGGGCGGCTCGGAGTTCGAGGCCAACCTGCTCTGCCAGCTCCACATCCACAAGTGCCTTGTCTACCTCTACGACGGCAGCCTGCTGAGTGGCGGCATCCAGTTTTGGAAGTCCTACAGGCAGTTCAAGGCTGCCGAGGAGAAATATCCAGGCTACGACGGGCAGTTGCCGTTGCGCGGCCTCTACAATGTAATCTTGGCCCAGGTTCCCGAAAAGTGGAAGAGTCTCAAGGGTCTGTTGGGGCTTGGCGAGGGCGACACGGCGGCGGGGGTCCGGCAGATCGAGGCCTACAGGCGGAGGGTGGGGCGGACGCCGGGTTTCGCCGACGAGGCCTTGCTGCTCTCTTTCGCCAACATATTCTTCAGCCACGAGCAGGTCTTGGGCGACTCCCTCCTGCGGGCCATAAGGGCCAACGAGACCCCCGTGGTGCGCTACGCCTATGTCTTGAGCCGTGGCCGCGTGCAAGACGGAGCGGCGGCTTCGGAGGCCCTGGCGGCTTCGGAGGCCCTGGCGAGGCGTTTCCCCCTCCTCTACCATCAGATGGGCAAGTATGCGCTCCGCAGGCTTCAGCCCGACGAGACCATACGCCGAGCCAGCCAGTTCCTGGCGGCCTACAAGGGGTCGTCCAACCGCAATTGGGCCTATTTGGAGATGGCCTATGCCTACAAGCTGTTGGGCGACAATGTCTCCGCCCGCCGGATGGTTGACCGTTGCCTGGCCATCGAGCCGCGCTTCGACATCGACAAGCGCGCGCGGGCCGAGGCGGCTTTGGCAATGGGACTCTCGGTCGAGATGCTCCGGGCCAGGCTGCTTTTCGAGTATGGCCTGTTCGCCCAGTCTTTAGAGGCTTTGAGGGGGTTCGCGCCGGTCGGGTCCGAGACGGCGGAATACGTTTTCCGAACGGCGCGGGCCGAGGACAAGTTGGGCAACGCAGACGAGGCTCTGAGGCAGTACGACCGCGCCATCAAGTTGGCGGCCGCCAGCACGCGCTATTTCGCCCCCTACGCCGCCGTCCACGCCGCCGACATCTGCAATGCCAAAGGAGACCGCGCCGCGGCTCTGCGGTACTTGGCCACGGCGCGGTCGCTCAACAATGGCGAGTACAAGAAAGAGCTCGACCAGCGCATAGAGCTGACCGAGAGGGCGGTCAGGGGCGCCGACTGACCGGTCCCGCCGCCCGGGTGCTCTCGCGGATTCTCAGCCTGGGCTTCAGCACCTTTGCTATCGGGCGGCTCACCACCAGGCCGCTCTCAACCTGGTCTATGAGGAGCTTCATGGCGGTGCAGCCCATCTCGTAGCCGTTTTGCTCGACGCTCGTCAGCGTGGGCTCCACTATGTCCGCCGAGGGGTCGTTGCCGAAACCGACGACCTCTATGTCTTCGGGAATGCGGCGCCCCCGGGCTTTCAGAATCTTTATGGCGGCAATGGCTGTGGCGTCGTTGATGGCGAACAGGCCGTCAATCTCGCCCGCCAGGGCCTCCAGCCTCCCCCTCTCGGCGGCGAGCTTCTCGGGGGTGTCGGTCTCCACTATTATCTCCTCGTCCACCGCCAGCCCGGCGTCGCGCAGGGCTGCCTCGTAGCCCTCGCGCCGGTGGTCGCTCACGGCCAGGCCCCGGCTGCTGCACAAGAGGGCTATCCGCCGGCATCCGTGGTCCGTCATGAGGCGGACGGCGTCGTAGGCCCCCATGTGGTCGTCGGTCGTGACGCGGCTCGCCTCGACGCCCGGCGTCGCACGGTCGAACATCACGACGGGCATCCCGTCTTGGACTATGCCGTTGAGGAAGCTGTTGTCCGTCGTCGTCTTGCTCGTCGAGATGAGGATGCCGTCCACACGGCTGTCCATAAGGCTCTGGAGCTCCGCGCGCTCGTAGTTGGCGTTCTCGCCGCTTTGGCACATCATGGTCGTGTAGCCGCGGCTCGCCGCCGTCTTGCTCATGCCGCTCATGACCGACGAGAAGAAGTGGTGCGTCATCTCCGGGACCACCACGCCTATGATGTTCGTCTTTGCTTTGCGCAGGCTCAGCGCCAGGGCGTTGGGGCGGTAGTTGACGCTCGCCGCCACCCGGCGGACCGCCTCTTTCGTCTCCTTGCTGATGTCGGGGTGGTCTTTGAGGGCGCGGCTGACGGTACTGGCCGATATGTCGAGGATTTTGGCAATATCCTTGATTGTCATCTGATGCAACTTCATTTTTGCCTGCTTGAAAGATTAGCGCATCTCCGGGGGGGGAGGGGACTGCCACAAATATACACGTTTCGCAACGTTTCCCCAAGAGTGGCGGTTGTCGGCGTGTGCGCTGTTTTCAATTGGTTTGTTGTCCGTTTGTCCCTGGGCGGTGGCGGCGTCATTGGGCGCGGGTTTCGTGCCGCGGCCGAATGGTTGCCAGCCATGCGTGGGCTGGTTGCTGCTGGTTGCAGGTTGCCTGGCTGGCTGCCGTTGCGCCGTGTTCGTCATCTGCAAGTGCTAATTTTCGCCGCGTTTGTCGGTCTGCCCGAAACGCTATTTGTATGTTCTACAACATATAATCTCTTCGCAAACGTCTTCGCAAACGTCTTCGCAAACGATTGCGGCGTTTTAACACGGGGGCTTCTCTTAAAGAGTGTGAAAGTGTTGCTCTTCGCATTAACTTTGCTGTTGAAGAAAGTCGGCGACGGCTGTTTGAAAGGCGTTATTTGGGGGGCTGATTATAGAATTGCCCGTCGCCGGCTCTCTTCTTTTGCATGGATTAGACAAGGCAAACTAAACAATTAAAACCTTATTTATGTTCATAATTAAACAATGGGGGGGGGCATTTCACATCGTCCTCCTTCTCGCGGCGGCTCTGTCGCTCTTCTCCATCGACGCTTCGGCGCAGGGGACTGAGGCGACGGGCAAGGTTGTAGATGGCGCGGACCGGCAGCCAATTCCCGGCGTGGCCGTCATGGTGAAGGGCACGACGACCGGCACCGTCACCGACTTCGACGGCAACTTCACCCTCCCCGCCGAGCAGGGTTCGACGCTCGTCTTCTCTTTCATTGGCTACACCACCGTCGAGCTTCCCGCCGCGCAGGGCATGGCCGTCACGCTTGCCGGCGACGCCCAGGAGCTTGACGACGTGGTCGTCATCGGCTACGGCGTGGCGCGCAAGAACGACCTGACCGGTTCCGTCACGGCAATCAAGCCCGACGAGAAGAACAAGGGTCTCGTCACCAACGCTCAAGACATGATTGCGGGCAAGATTGCCGGTGTCAGCGTCACGAGCCAGAGCGGCACGCCTGGCGGCGGGGCCACAATCAGGATTCGTGGCGGCTCGTCGCTCAACGCGTCCAACGACCCGCTTGTCGTCATCGACGGTCTCGCCATGGACAACAGCGGCGTCAAGGGCCTCTCCAACCCGCTCTCGATGGTCAACCCGCAAGACATTGAGACTTTCACGGTCCTCAAAGACGCGTCGGCCACGGCCATCTATGGTAGCCGCGGGTCCAACGGCGTCATCATCATCACTACGAAGAAGGGCGCCAAGGGCAAGAGGCCGCAGTTCGCCTATTCGGGCAGCGTCAGCATCTCGGCCAAGAAGAACATGCTCGACGTGATGAGCGGCGACGAGTTCCGTGCCTACGTCCGCGGCATCTTCCCCGAAGATTCTGAGGCCGTCAAGGCTCTCGGCACTGCCAGCACCGACTGGCAGGACGAGATTTACCGAGTCGCCATGGGCACGGACCACAGTCTGACCGTCTCGGGCGGCAACGACCGCCTCACCTACCGCGTCTCGGCGGGCTACACCGGCCAGGAGGGCATTCTCAAGACGTCCGACTTCAAGCGCACCACGGTGTCGTTCAACCTCTCCCCCAACTTTCTCGACAACCACCTGACGTTCAACATCAACGGCAAGGGGATGATTGCCAAGACGCGCTATGCCGACACCGGGGCCGTGGGCGCCGCCATCAGCATGGACCCCACACAGCCCGTGCGCACCGACGACGCGCGCTTCGCCAACTATGGCGGCTACTGGGAGTGGATTATGCCGAACACGGCCTACAAGGACGACAAATGGCCCGAAGTCTTCAACTCCAACGCCACCAAGAACCCCGTGGCCATGCTCGAGCTCCACAACGACCGCGCCACCTCCAAGAGCATTGTCGGGAATGTCGAGGGGACGTATAAGATTCACGGCTTCGAGGACCTCCTGCTCCACGCCAACTTCGGCTTCGACGTCTCGACCGGGGAGCAGAAGACGGACAACGAGTCAAGCTCGCCCCAAAACCCCTACTATGGCTACCACGGCACGGACCAGATTGACAAATACAACCTGCAGTTCAACGCCTACGCCCAATATGTCAAGGACTTCAACGAGGCCAACCACTTCGACATCATGGCCGGCTACGAGTATCAGAAGTTCCACCACGAGCAGACAACCAAGGGTGGGGGCTTTTACCAGCCCACCAACAACGAGGCTGCCAACGCCGGGCAGCCCTACAACTATAGCGGGAAGACTTCCAAGGGCGAGAACTACATTGTCTCGTTCTTCGGCCGCGCCAACTACAGCCTCTTCGACCGCTACTTGCTGACCGCCACGGTGCGCTACGACGGTTCCAGCCGGTTCTCCGACCACTGGGCGCTCTTCCCCTCGTTCGCCCTGGGCTGGAGGGTCAAGCAAGAGGCTTTCCTGGCCGACGTCGATTGGCTCGACGACTTCAAGGTGCGTCTCGGCTACGGCCAGACGGGCCAGCAGGAGGGCATCGGCGACTATGGTTGGCTCCCGACATACACCATGAACACCGGCACGCAGAACTTCTACCCCCTGATGGGCGACGGCTCCATGGCGCGCCCCGACGCCTACAACACCGACCTCACGTGGGAGACCACCGAGACCTACAACGTCGGCGTCGACCTGGCTTTCCTGCGCAACAGGATTTCGTTCTCGGGCGACTACTATTTCCGCAAGACCACCGACCTGCTCAACTCGGTCTACGTCGCCGCCGGCTCGAACTTCCGCAACCAGGTCATGGGCAATGTCGGCTCGCTTGAGAACAAGGGCGTGGAGCTTGCGCTGACAGTCCGCCCCGTCCAGTCCACAGACTGGAATTGGGAGCTGACGGCCAACGCCGCCTACAACCAGAACGAGATCACGGAGCTTATTGGCGAGGAGGGCTACTACGTCTCGACGGGCGGAATATCCTCCGGCACCGGCAACAACTGCCAGGCGCACACCGTCGGCCAGGCCGCCAGCAGCTTCCACGTCTACCAGCAGGTCTATGGCGAGGACGGCAAGCCCATCGAGGGTCTTGTGGTGGACCGCAACGGCGACGGCATCATCAACGCCTCCGACCGCTACTTCTACAAGAACCCCGCCGCACCGTGGACGTTCGGTCTCGCCAGCCGCCTCCAGTGGCGCAATGTGGACTTCAGCTTCTCGCTCCGGGCCAATCTCGGCAACTACGTCTTCAACGACATGGAGGCCGGGCAGAGCAACGTCTCGACTGCCGGCATATATACCAGCGACTATCTCGCCAACCGTGTCAAGTATGCCATGGGCAAGAACTTCTCCACTTGGGGCGAGACCGTCGTCCTCTCCGACTACTTCGTGCAGAACGCGTCGTTCCTCAAGTGCGACAACATCACGGTGGGCTACAGCTTCGACAGCCTCTTCGGCGCCAAGCTCTCCGGCCGCGTCTATGCCACGGCGTCCAACGTCTTCACCATCACCAAGTACGACGGTGTGGACCCCGAAGTCAGCGGAGGCATCGACAACGACATCTACCCGCGTCCGTTCTCCGGCATTGTCGGTTTGACGCTCAATTTCTAACACGTTAAACGTTCAAAGCAGATACGATGAAATCTATATATTCGTTGACGGCGCTCGCCCTGGCCCTTTCGGCAACGTCGTGCGTGGGCGACCTCGATGTCGACAACATCGACCCCAATTCGGTCACGAGCGTGACGCCGGAGCAACTCCTCAACAAGTGCTACGCCTCCATGGCTATGGCGGGACAGAGCGGCCCGGACGGAGACTGCGATGTCGATGGCCTCGACGGCGGCACGACGGGCTACGTCCGCCAGCTTATCAACTCGCAAGAGCTCACCACCGACGAGCTGATTTGCTGCTGGGGCGACGACGGGATTCCGGCGTTCAACTACAACAATTGGAACGCCGACCACCCCATGCTCCGGGGCTTCTACTATCGCCTCTACTTCAGCGTCACCATGTGCAACCACTATTTGGAGCAGTTTGGCGGCGAGGGCGAGATGGCGGCCGAGGTGCGTTTCCTGCGTGCGTTGCACTACTACTACCTCATGGACGGTTGGGGCAATGTGCCTTTCAAGACCGTCGTCTCCAACGACAAGGCCCCGCAGTATTCGCGTGCCGACATCTTCCGCTTCGTCGAGGATGAGCTGCTCTATTGCGCCGACAATCTCGCCGACGCCCGCGCTAAGAAGAGCGCCGACAGCGGCTATGGCCGCGCCGACAAGGCAGCCGCTTGGCTCATGCTCGCGCGCCTCTATCTCAATGCCGAGGTCTATACCGGCACGGCGCGCTACGCCGACGCGCAGGCCTATGCGCAGAGGGTCATCAGCTCCGGCTATGACCTCTTGAAACACGGGGTGGGCAACTTCAGCGCATATCAGGCGCTCTTCGCCGGCGACAACGGCGAGACCGATGCCGCATACGAGCTTATCCTCCCCATTCTCTGCGACGGGGCCACGACGGCCTCCTACGGTTCGTCGCTTTTCGCCATGGCCTCCACTTTCAAGGCCGATATGTACGTCTCGGCGGCGGCTCCCGCCACGGGCAACGGCACGAGCGAGAACTGGGGCGGCAACCGGGCGCGCCGCGACCTCGTCGACAAGTTCTTCCCCGACGGCAATGTCCCCGCCGAGGCCGACGACGCGCAGATGGTCCAGGCCGCCGGCGACGCACGGGCGCTCTTCTTCGGCAAGGGGCGCACTCTCGACATTGAGGTCAACGACGATTTTGTCAAGGGATATTCAGTGACGAAGTTCTGCAACTTCTACGCCAACGGCGGAAGCGCGCATGACTCCAAGTTCCCCGACACCGACTGGCCTCTGCTCCGCAAGGCCGAGGCCTACCTCATCTTCGCCGAGGCCACTGCGCGGCAGAATGGTGGCCTCGCCACGACTGAGGGTCTCAATGCCGTCAACGAGCTTCGCGAGCGCGCCGGGGCCACGCAGTTGCCAAGCGCCAACCTCGACGTCCTTTGCGACGAGTGGAGCCGCGAGTTCTATGCGGAGGGCATGCGGCGCTCCACGCTGATCCGCTTCGGCCGCTTCGGTGGCTCGACGGGCTACACGTGGCAGTGGAAGGGCGGCGCGTTCGCCGGGCAGAACTTCGACGAGCACTACAACCTCTTCGCCATCCCGACAACCGACCTCAACGCCAACTCCAACCTCAAGCAGAATCCTGGTTTCTAATTTGACAATTGAGAGCATTCTCCGCTCTAAATGCCCCAACGGGGCGACATATGTCAGCCTAGGGCGTAAGCTCTAGGAGGGAGAGGGCGAAGCTCGAATTGTTAATTGTTGATTCTTAATTATTGATTGAATATGAATTATTTGAAATATTCCGCCATTGCCCTTGCCGCGGCCGGCCTCATGGCTGCCTGCGACGACGACAACGACGACAACCCCGTGCTCCGCTCGGCGACAGAGTTCGTCTTCAACACGCCGAGCTACGTCAACGCGCTCGTAGACCTCAGCCTCTCCGACAGCCTCTTGCTGACTTGGAGCCAGCCCAACTGGGGATTCCCCATGAGCGTGAACTACACCGTCGAGGTCTCCAAGACCGGGGAGTTCACCAACTCCTATGCGGCGGCTCAGGCCGACGAGACAGGGAACACTGTGGCCGACTACTACGAGATGGACGTCACGAACTCCTGCCGTCAAAATGTGGCCGGCGCCCAGCTCTGCCGCGCCATTGCCGCCCTTAGCGGGTGGGCGGGTGATGCCGACGTCCCCGCCGAGCAAGATGTCTACTTGCGCGTCACGGCCACGCCCTATGCCGCGACACCCGTCGCGCAGAAGCAGATTGCCTCCAATGTCGTCAAGCTCTCGACGCGTCCGTTCTATATCGCCCTCTCCGATGCCGACCCTGAGTTGTGGTATCTCATCGGGGCCTGTGTCGGCGACGGCAAATGGACGAACACCCCAGAGGGGCTCGGCGTATCCAATTTCCCGATGTCCATCGTCTCCGGCGCTTCCTACGACCGCAACACCGGCAAGGGCACCCTGGTCTTCACCGGCTACGTCACCACCGACGGTTTCAAGATTGTCCGCGAGCTTGGCAGTTGGGACGACCAGTGGGGCATGAGCGACGGCAAGTTCGTCTTCCAGGACGGCGGCTCCGGCAACATCACCGTCGAGAGCGACGGCTACTACAAGATTACTCTCGACAACGTCAAAAACGAGCTCACCATGACCCCCTACGACGGCGCGCCGACTGTCTATTCGACGGTGGCTATGGCTGGCGCTTTCAATGGTTGGACGCACACGCCTATGACGGCGTTCAGCGCCGTGGCGAGCATGGAGGGTCACAACCACCTGTGGAGCTACACCCTTGAGACCGACGTGGACACCGAGGTCAAGTTCACCAACGGCAGTTGGGACGCCAACTGGGGCGGCAATGAGTTCCCCTACGGAGTGGGCGTCTCGGGCGGCGACAACATCAAGGTCCCTGCCGGCAAGTGGCTGGTGACGTTCAACGACATCGACGGCGCATACCAGTTCTCTGCCCTCGACTAAGAAGTGTAAGTAGTAAATCAAACCTATCAGAGATTTCTCATGAAAGCGTTATATCCGGCGCTGGCCCTTGCCACTCTAGCGTTCGCCTCGTGTGTCGACGACGAGAGCTACAACGATTGGGCCGTAGCGCCACAGAACCCCAACACCACCGAGGCCGAGAGGGTGGCGACGACTTTCTCCGTCGCCAGTGTGGCGGCCATAGACTTCGCCCAAATCGACGAGGAGACGATTGCCGTCTTCACTCCCAGCCTCACGACCACCGGTGCCGTCGCCGACACCACGCGCTACGCCATAATCTTCGGCAACAGCGCCGAGGAGACGCCCGCCACGAAAGATGGTGTGGTCAAGACGGCTCAGCTCCGCGCCGCGATTGAGGCCGAGTATGGCAAGACGCCCGTCTCGCGCGACCTCCCCTCGACCGTCGTGGTCTATCAGACGTTCGGGACTCTCGTGAGCCGCGCCACGGCCGAGGTTGTCGTCACGGCTACGCTCTCCGCCGACTTCGGCGAGTGGATTTTTGTCCCTGGCAATGCGCAGGGATGGGAGCCTAAGGCGGCGCCGGCTCTCCACTCGCCCGAATTCGACGGCAAGTATTCCGGCTATGCCCTCATGAACGGCGACTTCAAGTTCACCAAGCAGCGCGATTGGGGCGACGAGTATGGCAAGGGCGACTTTGGAGACTATGGCGAGGGCTTCGAGGCTTCGACCGATGGCTCCAACATCAAGTGTACGGGCGACGCCGGACTCTATTGGATGACGGTGGACCTCACCACCGGCAAGCTGAGCGGAGTCCAAATCACTACCATGGGGCTCGTTGGCGATGCTACGCCTGGCGGGTGGGCAGCCGATACCCCCATGACGTGGAATGCAGTGAACGCCACATACACCTGGACGGGCGACCTCACAAAGGGCGAGTTCAAGTTCCGGGCCAATGGCGGTTGGGACGTCAACCTCGGCGGCTCGACGGACGAGCTGACGCCGGGTGGGGACAACATGGCGCTGAGCGAGGCCGGCAACTACACCGTCACGCTCCATCCGCTCATCACCACCGACGACGGCACGATGCATTGCACTCTGACCAAGAACTAGCCTCCTCCGCGAGGCGCTGTTCCCGCGCATTCACGATGGGCCGTCTGGCGACAGACGGCTCATCTTTTTCAAACTCACAACTTTCGGACAAATGAAAAGCAAATATCTATTGCCGTGGCTCGCCCTTTGCGCCTCGTTTGCCGCGCCGCTCTTCGTGGCTTGCTCAGAAGACGACCCGCCGGCGCAGGCTGAACCCGCCGACGCCATCGTCATCGCCCCCGAACAGGCGGCGCAGAGCGTGGCGGACAACACAACGCTCCTCACGGTGGTGTTCAGCGCCACCGCCGCATGGACTGCCACTCTCGACGGTGGCGACGGGTGGGTCTCGGCCGACGCCTTGCGGGGCGACGCCGGCGATGTCGTCATGACGCTGCGCCTCAAGGCTAATGCCACAAGTCAGGCCCGTGTGGCGACAATTACCATAGTTGCCGGGGCGGCGACGCAGACTGTGTCGGTCACTCAGTCCGCACGGGTGGACTATGCCGACGGTGGGCGTGAGGACGTCATGCTTCAGGGCTTCTATTGGGACAGCCAAAAGGTCACGGGCTGGACGCAGCTGATGAACTACGCCGACGACATCGCGGCGTCGTTCTCGTGCGTATGGCTGCCGCCTTCGGCTAGTGCCGAGGGGGGCAATGCTGTGGGTGGGAACAATGTAGGCTACCATCCGCGCGTCTGGAACGACCAGAACTCATGCTGGGGCACCGCCGAGAATCTCAAGAAGCTCATAGCGGCGCTTCACGACGGCGGGGTCAAGGTGGTTGCCGACATCGTTGTCAACCACCGCGCCGGGTATACCGGGTGGGGCGACTTCCCCGCCGACGACTTTGGCGAGTATGGCAGTTTCCAGCTCGACGCGTCGCACATCTGCGCCGACGACGAGATGAACGACCCAAGCCAGTGTGGCGACGCGTCGTGGTTGGGGAAAGCTGTCGGCGCCGCGGACACGGGCGAGAACTGGGGCGGCGCGCGCGACCTAGACCACACTTCGGCCGTCGTGCGGCAAGACATCGAGGCCTACCTCAATTGGCTGCGCGGCGAGTTCGGCTATGACGGTTGGCGCTACGACTTCTGCAAGGGCTATGACGGCCAGTATGTTGCGACGTACAACGACGCCACGTCGCCCTACATCTCCGTTGGCGAGTTGTGGGACGGCTCCTACGACGTGGTGAACAGTTGGCTGAAGGCGGCGGGCTATAAGAGCATGGCGTTCGACTTTCCGTCTAAATACGACGCTCTGAACAATGGGTTGGCTAAGCGCAACTTCAGCAAGATGACGTGGCTCGATCAAGACGACAAGGTGAACCGCCCTGCGGGCCTCATCCACCATTCGGGGACGGACTCCTGCGCCGTGACGTTCGTAGACAACCACGACACCTACCGCGACGACAGCAAGTACACCGGCGACGTGAACCATGCCTACGCGTTCATTCTCTCTTCGCCGGGTGTTCCCTGCGTCTTCTGGCCCCATTGGCAGGACAAGCTCTACAAGCGGAACATCGAGGCCATGATTGCCGCCCGCAAGAGTGTGGGGCTTACCAACGTCAGCGACGTGCGCGTAACCCGGAGCGCGACCTACTATGAGGCCGTGGCGACCGGCCGCCGCGGCTCGCTCATATGCCGCATCGGGGCCAAGGCCCCGTCTGCCGCCCCCGACGGCTACGAGCTTGCGTGCAACGGTTCGGGCTGGGCTTTCTTCGTCAAGAAATAGGGAGGCTGCAGGTTGCGTCTTGCGCAAAAAAAATGTCCCAGGGTGCGAACCCTGGGACTTTTTTTTTTGACGTGGCGACCCGTCGCCGCACATTCACTCATACAGTGTCTCACGGAACGCCACTGTGTCTTTGCGCCGCAAGACAAGCCTCTCCCACGCATTGTAGAGGAACCCCAGTCCATAGCCGCAAATCTGGGCGGCGCCCGCCACGACGCTCAGCGCCGAGACCCGCAAGTCGCGGAAGCTGAGCCAAGAGTCCGACGCCAGGAGCAGGGCGTAGACGACGACGGGGAGCAGGAACAGGGGGCTGGCGGCAACTGCTAGTGCCACTAGCGCCAGCAAGATGAGCACGGCCGCCGACGGAAGCACGTGGACAAGTTTGAGAGAGCCGCGGTGGCGCAGGGCTAGGTCGATGCGCGCGGTGCCGGAGCAGAACGTCTGCTTGAAAAAGGAGCGGAACGTCGAGCGGCGCTTGTGGTAGACGAATGTCGTGTCTATCAAGGTCAGCTTGTAGCCCGCCTCTTTCACTTTGAGGCTCAAGTCGATGTCCTCGCCGTAGCGCATGGGCGAGAAGCCGCCGACGGCGTTGAACACCTCGCGGCGGATTCCCATGCTGTAGCTCCGCGGATAGAAGGTGTCGAGCTTGCCGCGGCTGTCGCCGCGGATGCCGCCGGTGGTGAACAGCGACGTCATGGAGTAGGAAATCGCCTTTTGGATGGGCGAGAAGAACGTATGCGCCTGGTCGGGCGTGCCGAAGCAGTCCAGGCGCTCGCGGCGCACGTGGCGGCTGATGTGGTCGAAAAAGTCCGACGGCAGGGTGCAGTCAGAGTCGAAGAAGAAGAGGTATTCGCCCTGCGCGTCCCCGGCCCCATGGTTGCGCGCCGCGGCGGGGCCGGCGTTCGCCTGGCGGATGTAGCGGATGTTGAGTTGCCCGCTATATTGCTCCACGGCGGCGTCGCAGGGCAGGGTCGAGCCGTCGTCCACCACGATCACCTCCGTCGTGGCCTTGAAGTGCTGGATTGTCAGCGAGTCCAAGAACTCTTTCAGCTCTTCGGGTCGGTTGTATACTGGTACTACTACAGAAAGCTTGACCATCTCTCGAACAATTCCGCCTCCAAATTTAGTTATTGTTTCCGCGCCGCGGCGCGTCTCTGCGCAACTAGCCCCGCGGGCGTCTCTGCATTCTCGTGCCGACGCGGCGCGGGGCTGTCTTGTGGGTCATGCGGGGTCTTGCTCCTCCTATGCCTGCCCGGCGGCCTCCTCTTTGACGTCCTCCTCATTGTCGCTCACAAGGCCGCGGGTCAACAGCAAGTTGTACCACGTCACGAGCTTTTTGACGTCCGACATGTACACGCGCTCGCTGTCCCACTCGGGCAGGGCTTTGTCCATGAACTCTTTCAGCTCGTCGTTCGAGGCCTTGGCGCTTATGCACTCCTTGCCCTCCGTGAGCTTGAAGATGTTGGCGAAGACGTGGCTCAGGCTCACGTCGTCGCCTGTGGTATACATTGAGATTTCGTGGAGCGAGCTGATGCGCGACGCCCCGCTGACCGCCGTGCGCCGACCGTCGACGAGCGACTCTACGATGATTGAGTTTTTGCCTTGCGAGACCATCTTATAGAGCCCGCTCTTGCCTGCTATGGACAGGATTCCTTCCAGCATCTTTTTGTGCGTTGTTGATTTTTGTCCTTTAACACGTCCTCGCCACCACCCGCCACGTGGCTCCGGGGCGACTCGAAGACGATGCGTTATGAAACATCACGGCGCGAAGATAGCCTCTTCGTGCCACACTCTGAAATTTTTTTCTTGCGCTACTCTTGGCGATGCTCTGAAATTGCCTAACTTAGCGGTCAAATGCTGGTTGCCGCCCTGCGTCCGTGTGGGCGAAGTGGCAAAGGCTCAATTCCCCTCGATAGAAGAAGCAGCCCCCCTTTCGAATAGCAAAAAAGCGTGGTCGTCATCTCTGGCGCCGCGCCCATCAATAATTCCATCCTTAATTTTATCTTTCAAAGAATGAACATCTTTGTTGCAAAGTTGAACTTCAACACCAAAGAGGAGGAGCTCAACGATTTGTTCAGCCAGTATGGCGAGGTCTCGTCGGCGCGCATCATCACAGACCGCATGACGGGCAGGAGCAAAGGCTTCGGCTTCGTGGAGATGCCCGATGACGAGGCTGCTCAAAAGGCCATCGGCGAACTCGACGGCTATGAGTTCAAGGGGCGCATCATTGCCGTCTCCGAGGCTCATTCGCGCGAGGATCGCGGCATGGCTCCGCGCCGTCCGCGTCAGTAAGTATCATTGATCATTTCCACACTCCTTGGGGCGGCTGGCCGCCATGCGGTGTGTGATGGTGAGATATATACCTGCTTTTCCGATAGACGAGACTGCGCCCGCCCGCGGGCGTGGTCTCTTTTTCTTGTGGGCAGTGGGGGAGGTGCGTGGAGATGGTTTGCTTTTTTTCTTATAAAGAGGCATTTTTGTCCGCGTCTTTGCGCCATGGCTTTCACTTCGTAGGCGTATGTGGCGCAGTGGCATGGTAATTGTGACTCTGTTGAGTCTAAACGTCAAACAACTTATGCAAATGAAATCTTTCTTTTCGGCGGTGTTGGCTTTGGCCGCTTTCTTTTGTTCGGTCGAGGGCAATGCCCAAAGCCAATTCCGTAAAGGGGACTTCGGGGTCAACCTCGACTTCGCCCTCGGCTCTGACGGCGCGGACGGCTACGGCTCCGGCAATGGGGCCACTTGCGGATTCAGCATCATGGGCGAGTATGGCTTCATGAACGTCATCAACGAGAAAGGCACAATATCGGCGGGGCTTCTCCTGGGTGCCGGTTTCAACAGCGGCGACATCTATGACTTCAGTCGCGTCCGCGTAGGCACGCGCGGCGCACTCCACTACTCGTTCATCCCCGAGCTCGACACCTACGGCGGCCTCAACTTCCTCTTTGTCGACATCGAGAAGGTCAAGCTGTCGAATGGCGACAAGGCGGAGTATAAGGACACCAAGTTTGTCGCCCCGGCTCTTGTGGCGGGCTGCCGCTATATGTTCACCAGTGCCCTTGGCGCCAACGCCGAGGTCTCTTGGGACCGCTTCGCGCACTTTGCCGTCGGTCTGACTTTCAAGATTTAGCTCGTCGGTTTATTCCCGTTTTATGGGGGCGGCTCCGCATCGTGCGGGGGCGCCCCCCTGCCTTTCGTCTACCATGCCTTTGGTAGGCAAAATCCCATGCCGGGGCTATTGTGCGCCGCCGCCGTCTTCGCTACGTTCGCGGCATGGAGAAACTCAGCATCATTGTCTTCAGTGGCGACTTCGACAAGCTCGCCGCCGCGTTCACCTTGGCTACGGGGGCTGCGGCCATGGGGCGCGAGGTGAATATGTTTTTCACCTTTTGGGGGCTCAATGCCGTCAAGAGGTGTAGGGGGCGCGCCTTTCTTGGCGGCTCATGGCTCAGCAGGGCGGTGGGCTTCATGATGGGCGGCTTGCGAGTGGCGCCAACGAGCCGTTTCAACCTCTTTGGGGGCGGCCCTGCCGTTTTCCGCCGTCTGATGCGTAGGACCAACGTGGCAACCCCGGAAGACCTCCTGGAGGCGGCCAAGGCTCTCGGTGTGGCTTTCTACGCCTGCGAGACGGCGGCATGCGCGCTGGGGTTGAAGCGGGAGGATTTCATCGACGAGGTTCGGGGTGTTGTAGGTGTCGCGACGTTCCTCAACGTCGCGGGGGGCGGTCAGACTCTTTTCGTCTGAAAACTTGATAAGTATGGCGAAATCACGCGTGCTGGACATCACCGGTGAGCATTGCCCCATGACTTTCGTAAAGGTCAAGATCGAGTTGGCCAAGTTGGATTCGGGCGACGAACTCACGGTCTTGCTCCGTGAGGGAGAGCCGTTGGAGAACGTGCCGAGGAGCGCGGTCGAGCAGGGGTATGGGCTTGTGGCGGTCTCCGAGGTCGGGAGTGGCGTCCACAAGGTCGTAATCCGACGATGAGTGGAGGCCTAGCCTTTTTGCGGCGTCTTGGCGAAACGTTTGCGCCGAGGCAAATATGAAAACAATAGCCCGGGGGGGGGGCGCCCCCCCCCGGGCTAGCCCGGGCGGTTGTCGGAAGCGGAGTTCTACCTCTTCGCCTCCAGCTTGACCTCTTTGGCAATGTTCAGGCTCGGCGCGGACACTCTGACAACAATGTCGCCCTCCGCACCGGTGGAGCGGACTATTGCCACCATCATGCCGCCGAAAAGCTCCATCTCGTTGCTCGTGAACGGCGTTAGCGACGTGGCGTCGCCGTTGCACGCGGCCTCGAATTTGCCCGCTCCGCTCACCTCCACGGTCAGCTTGTCGTCGGCCGAGGGCACGGTCGTGCCGTTGGCGTCGGTCATGGCTATGCTGACGAACGCCATGTCGTCTTTGTCGGCGCGGAGTGCCGTCTTGTCGACCGTGAGGCGCAGGTCGGATGGTCTGCCGGCCGTGCGCACCGTGTCGCGGCCCGTCTCCTTGCCGTCGGCGTCGTAGCAGACCACGGCAATCTCGCCAGCCTCGTAGCGCACGTCGTTCCATCGTAGGCGGTAGCGGTCCATTTTGCTCGTCTTGTCTTTCGTGCGGCGGCCCTGGCTCTTGCCGTTGACGAAAAGCTCGGCGGTGGGCGCGTCGGTGTAGCAGTAGACGGGCGTCACCTCGCCCTCGCGGCCCGGCCATGTCCAGTGGGGAAGCAGGTGGGTTGTGTGCTCGGCCTCGTTCCACACGCTGCGGTAGAGATAGTAGCGGTCTTTCGGGAGGCCGGCGAGGTCGCAGATGCCGAAGTAGCTGCTGCGGCTGGGCCAATAGGTGTCGTAGGGTGTCGGCTCGCCGAGGTAGTCGTAGCCCGTCCAGACGAACTGGCCAATGGTGTAGGGCAGGTCGTCCTGTGCGGCGAAGTCGTCTTCGGGAATGTTGCTCCACGAGCAATATTCGGTGTCGTAGCTGGAGCATTGTCCGTCGGGGTGCGCCTTGTCCGCCGCCACCTCGACGGGGAATTTATACACGCCGCGGCTGCTCACCGTCGAGGCCGTCTCCGAACCCAAGATTATGCCCTGCGGCAGCTTGCCGATGCTCGGCGAGTAGAGGTGGACGCGGTAGTTCATGCCCACCACGTCCTGCCGCTGTGCGAAGTCGTTCTTTATGGCCCACTCCATGCGGTCCATGCCCTGCGTGACGGGGCGCGTCTCGTCGAGGCTGTGGCACAGGGTCTGTAGGCGGTCGAGAATCTCAGGGCCGCCCTCCATGCCCTGTTCCGGGATTTCGTTGCCAATGCTCCACATGACAATCGACGGATGGTTGCGGTGGCGGCAGACGAGGTTCGTGATGTCGCGGTCGCTCCACTCGTTGAAGAAGCGTGCGTAGCCGTTTTTGCACTTGGGGTATATCCACATGTCGAAGCTCTCGGCCATGACCATCATGCCCATCGAGTCGCACACTTCCATCTGCATTCGGCTCGGCATGTTGTGCGCCGTGCGTATGGCGTCGGCGCCCATCTCTTTCATTGTCCGTATCTGCCTCTCAAAGGCGGCCCTGTTCTCGGCCGCTCCGAGCGGACCCAGGTCGTGGTGGAGGCACACGCCCTTAATCTTGCGCGTCTGCCCGTTGAACAGGAAGCCCGCCTCGCGCGTCACGCTCACGGTGCGTATGCCGGTCTTGAACGTGTGGCTGTCTATGTTCTCGCCGTCGCGGTTCAGGCACACGCGGGCTGTGTACAGGTATGGGGATTCGGGGCTCCACAGCCGCGGCTCTCTCACGGTCAGCGTGCCGCGCGAGTTGCCCGTCGAGTCTATGCGCAGGCTGACCGACGTCGCGAAATGGCCGTCGGCGTCGTGCAGTTCGACAACCATGGCGTCGCCGGGCTTTGTGCCATCGGCGTGGCCGTCGAATGTAAGGGTCGCCTCCCCCTCGGTCAGCGAGCTTGTGCGGAGGAAAGACTTCCAGTCGTCGATGCGGGCCCGCTCCGTGCCGACGAGCGTCACGGGGCGGTAGAGGCCTGCGCCCGGATACCAGCGGCTGCTCTCCTCCATGTTGGTGAGGCTCACCACGATGTCGTTCTCGCCCTTGCGCAAGAACGGGGTGATGTCCACCTCGAACGCATTGTAGCCGTATGCCCATCGGCCGGCCTCCTTGCCGTTGACGTAGACCACGGGTTCGCTCATGGCCCCGTCGAAGACCAACCGCACGTCGTCCGCCCCCGGGGGCGCGCTGATTTTTGTGCGGTAGAAGCCTCTGCCAATCCACGGCAGGGCGCCCGACCGCCCGCTCTTCTCCGTGGCCTCGGTCTCGCCGTTCTGCTCTATGGCCACGGTCTGCAGGTCCCACTTCTTGTCGAACGGGCCGCCTATGGCCCAGTCGTGGGGAATGCGGACGTCGTTCCATTGCGAGCTGTCGCGGCTGAACTGCCATCCGTCGTTCAGCTCCTGCTCCGTGCGGCCCGGCCCCGTGGCGCAACTTGCCAAGGCCAGGGCGGCGGCGCACAGCGCCGTGTCTCTGTATGTCATTTTTTTTGTGGGTATATGTTTTGCTTGTGTGTCAGTGGCGGCATCCGCAACCGCCGTCTGTCCGCGCCGATCCTTGCCCGCCCTTGCGCGGGCAGGTGTCGGCCAGGGGGCACCCGGCGCAACGGTCGCCGCGCTTGGCCCGGCGCAAGATGTTCGCCGTGCGGAC
The DNA here is from genome assembly GCA_964481855.1 of uncultured Marinilabiliaceae bacterium. Taxonomy (GTDB): domain Bacteria; phylum Bacteroidota; class Bacteroidia; order Bacteroidales; family Marinilabiliaceae; genus W3P20-009. The sequence continues at coordinate 17,721 of CAYZUH010000020.1, read as the reverse complement.
CGCGATGTAGGCCGCCGCGGCAGCCACGACAACCCCGACTATCACATACTGCGCGTCCACCGTCTCATCCCTCGGCCGTTTGCGCTTCGCCTACCTCCACGCCGTCGATGTCCGCCAGGCGCGACAAGACTTGCTCCCGTTCGGACTGCCTGATGCCGATGTCTATCGTGCACTGGCTGTCGAAGTTCTGGCCGACTATTCTCGCCGAACTGTCTTTCAAGGTCTTCATGACGCCGTTCATTGCGAGGTAGGGGAACGAGATGGTCATCCGGGTGTCGAACGTCCGCGTCTCAATGGCGGCGTTCGCCAGGGCGTCGGCCGTGGCGGCCTTGTAGGCCACGATGAGCCCGCCCGTGCCGAGCTTTATCCCCCCGAAATAGCGGACCACGACCACCACGATGTTCGTGAGCCCGGCGGACAATATCTGCCCCAGGATTGGGCGCCCGGCGGTGCCCGACGGCTCGCCGTCGTCGCCCGTTTTCGTCTCGCCGTCGCCGGCTCCTAGCCGCCATGCGTAGCAGTGGTGGCGCGCGTCGTGATACTCTTTCTGCTTCTCGCGCACTCGCTCTTTGGCCTCGTCGGCGGTCTCGACGTTGTAGGCGAAAGCCAGGAAACGGCTGCCTTTCTCCTTGTAGAGGCCACGCGCTTCGGCCGCCACTGTGCGATATTCGTCGCTTTTGGGTGTCATGCCGCTAATGTAGCAAAAAAATGCTCAGTTCCGCTTCATCATCTCGATGCGCTTCTTGACCATATCATCGAACTCTTTCTTGCCCATGGCAGTCCCTCCCTCGGGGCGCACGATGTCGGTGTCCACGCTGTCGAGAATCTCCACGGCCGTGAACGTCATGTCGCCGTTGTCGATGCGGAGCGCGAGGCCTTTGATGCCGCTGACGACCGGCTCGTCGGCAATGGGGATGTGGGGTGTGTACCATATCGTGGTCTTCCCGTCGGGCGAGACGGCCTTTAGGCACTCGTAGCCCAAGATTTCCACCTTGTCGCCCGCTGAGGCGGAGAACCCGCGTGGCGTTATGCTGTCGCATACCACGAAGTCGCGGCCGAACACAGAGACCTTGTCGAGCGAGACGCCCGCCATGTGGTCTTTGTAGCTGTAGTTCTGGGCCTGCGCCACGGCGGCGGCGTTGACGTCCATCGTCTGGCCCATGAACGTTATCTCCTGTCTGCCCTCGCCTGGGAATATGCGGAACTCGCTCTTGCCGCCGCGGTATTTCAGACGGTAGGTCATCACCACGTCGCGGTAGGCGGCTGCAAGGCTGCTGCGCATGGCCTCGTTGGGAATCTGCTCCGCGAAGAGGGTCGGCGACGAGGTGTTGTAGGTGGCGCGGTAGGTGACGGTCAGCTCCTGCCCATGGGCGGACATTGCCGCAAGAGCGGCTATTGCCGCAAATAGGAACTTTTTCATGTCTGTCGATTGTTTAATATTTAAAAACTAAACCCGCCATGATGTTGCCGGGCATATACTGTGTGCGGCTGTTCGCCGTCGCATAAGAGTTCAACGTACCCGTGGTCTGTTCGCGGCGGCGCAGATGCCATATGTCTCTGCCGATAACTTTCAGCGTCAAAGACTTAAGCATCTCTATCCGGACCTCGAACCCGTGTGCGAAATGGTTCGCCGTCCGTGCGCCGCTCATCGTGTGGAAGTTGAGTTGCGAATTCACGCTAGCGTATACCAGCTCATTGTGCCACGATAGCATGCCGAAGAAGTCGTTCGTAGTCATGTCCGTCTCCGACGGCCGGTCTTTGACGACGTTGCGCGCCATTTGCCATTTCACGTCGCCGTTGAAGCTGCCCTTGTAGAATGTCACAAGTTGGAGCATTGTCATGACGGTGCCCGACTTCGTGTCGTAGAGTGCGCCGAAGTTGTAGACCGGCCGGTGGACGAGGGTATAGCTGACGTTGGCGCGGACGTTCAGCGGGATGTTGATGACCTTGTATTCCGTCATGGTGGTCAGCGACAGACGCCTCTCGGTCTTGCCGTCCACCCGTTCCGAGACGAGGATGTGCGAATTGAGGCCGTTGCTGTCGGTGAGGCCGTTGGCTGTGCTTGCGAAGGAGGCCATGGTCATGACGTTGACACCTGCGAACGGCGCCGAGAGCATATGCGTGAGAGCCACTCTTTGCGATGTCGAGAAAATGCGGTCGGCACTGCTCGCCTGCACCTGCTTGTATGTCTTAAGCCAACTGCCGGGCGCGATGTCGGATGCCGTGGAGACATCGGCCTCGACGTCATACTCTGCCGAGAGAAAATGGAGCGGGGAGAATGCGCATCTGAGCCGAAGCCGAGGGGCGAACAGGTGCAAGTCGGGTGTGCTGAGCGGGCGCACCAGGTTCGTGGAAGAGCCTAGGGCCGCGTATCGCAGACGGACGGAGAAAGTGATGTCGCCGCGGTCGCGCCCTGCCTCGGCGTGGGCGTCCCATCGGCGGGAGTCCATTCTCACGTCGTTGTCATATCGGGCGGTGTGCGCATCTTGCGAAAGCCTGGTCTTGAAGCGTTGGAAGCGTAGCTCGCCTCCAACGCCGAGGCGCATGAAATATGTTTCGCTCAGTCTGTGCAAGTATAGTAGTTGCGCGGAATGTGTGGCGTCGCCCCTTTCGCGGTCGTACTCGTAGTTGCTGTTGAGGCCCATGTCAGCCGGAAAATAGTTGTAGGAGGCGGCGAACACCGACGGTTCGTAGGTCGTGTTGTACGATGCCGTGGCGGTGAGGCTCAAGACATTCTCGCCAAATCGCTTGGCGACAAGCAGGTTGCCCGACAGCGTTGTGGCTGTAGGCTTGGATGTGTGCGTCAGAGTGTCGCCGCCGACAATGTTTGCGGCGCTCTTCTCTCTGAACGCCGTGGTGGCGTCGCCCGAAAAGACGGTGCTGAAATTGCCGCTTGGTGAGTATTGCGCTTTGAGGTTGAAAAGCGCGCTGTTCTGCTTGTTGCTCTCGGTGTTGCTCTCGGCGAACTCCTCCCCCGACGTGTAGCGGATTTCGCTCCCATTTGCCGAGGCGGAGCTCTCGTTGCCGTATACGCCCCCGACTTGCAACTTCAGATGGGGGCTGACGTTGGCCATGCCGTGGAGAGAAACCATGCCGCTCCGGAGGCGGCGGACGTCCGTGCGGTTGCCGACGAACGACGCGTAGCGGCTCATCAGACGCGAGATGCGAGCCATGGGGTCGTCGTCGGCGAGCATGGTGCCCAACCCGCCCGAGAACTGCATGATGTCTTGAAAGGTGAGGAGCCGGTCGCCGACGTTGTTCGATGCCGCAATGAGCGAGAGCATTGACTTGCGGCCAATGTAGAGCGAAGAGTTCTTGACGCTGTAGCGGCAGAAGAGTCCTCCGCCGCCCTCGGCGCGGCCGTGCACTTTGTTCTTCGTCTTGTCGTCCACACCTACGTTCAGCACCGTCTCGTTGCTTGTCCGGAAGCCGTTGAAGATGTCGAACTCCGAGTAGTTGTCTATCACGTCGATGCGCTTCAGGCCTTGTGCGCCCATGTTCTCCAGCGGGATGGCCATGTTGCCCTGGAAGAGGTCTTGGTCTTCGAGCAGGATGCGGCTCACCTGCTTGCCGTTTGCCGTGATGGTCTTCTTGTCGCGGTCCACGCTCACACCCGGCAGGCGGTCCAGCACATCGCCTAGGTTCTGCTCCGCGCCCGAAGTGAACCGCTCCACAACATATGTGGTTGTGTCGCCTCTCACGCTGATGCCCGTCGAGACAACCTTGACCTCGCCAAGCTCGACTCTCTCCTCGATTGGCAGGTCTAGCCGAACCGCCGCGCCGTCCCACACCATGACGCGTTTCCACTTCGAGTGGCGCGCAAACGACGTGGCTCGAATGATGTAGCTGCCACGCACGAGGTTGGCAAAGGAGTAGTTGCCGTCGAGGTCGCTTACCGTCTGCTTCACCACGGAGCTGTCTTTTGCATTGGCGACCACGACGAGCGCGCCGACCACGGTTGCAGAGTCGGCCTCCGTCACGCGCCCCTCAACGCGCCCCTGTCCCGCCGCGGAGAGGCTGGCGAGAACCGCCAATGAAAGCAAAGGCAGAAAACGTGCGGCGCCCATTGCCTAGCTTTTGCCTGTGCGCGACTTCTTTATCCACCCCAGCATGGTCTTGCCCGTCACTTTGGCCCTCGAGGCCAAAGTGCCTTGCTCGTATAGGACGCAGGAGTAGCGGAACGCCACAGCCGCCGTGGCATAGAGGATGAGCAGCGATATGCCTATTTGTGGCGTCATCCCCTGTCTCGCCACGAATGGCATTGCCGCTATGGGGCTGGAGAGCGGAATGTAGGTCAGGACGGTCAGCAATGGCGTCTCCGCCCCAAAGTCTTTCACGACATATATGAATGTGAAGAGAAGCGGCAGGGTGACGATGAGCGAGAACTGCTGGGTGCTGGTGTTCTCGTTGGATATGGCGCCGAGGATGGCGAACATCAGCGTGTAGAGCCAAAAGCCACCTGTGAGGAACAGCAGGAACACCGCGGCGAACTCCATCAGCAGGTCGGCGGGCATGAGCATGAGCCCCTGCACGACTGCGCTCAGCGTGCCCATCTTGTCGGCGAATGTCGGGATGGTCTGCGCCACCCGCACAATGGCGTAGCCCACCGCGCACCACAGGCACACCTGCAGCATGGCGGCTATGAGGCACGCCGCCATCTTGCCGCCCATGATGGCGCGGCTCGACATTGCCGACAGCAGTATCTCGCTTATCTTGTTCTTCTTCTCTCGCCCCATGAGGCGGATTATGGAGCTGGCGAACTGCAAAATCACGAGGTAGACGACGAAGATGGCGGGCATAGTCAGCCCCATGAGGCTCGACCCGGTGTTCTCGGAGAGCATCTCGACCCGCAGTCTGCTTCCCTCGGCGGCTCGTGCGCCCGCCAGGTCGAAGCCTAGTCGGCGTTCCGCCATTCGGGTTTTGATGCAGTCCTCTATCGCCGTAAGGTTGGTGGGCAAGATGAAGTCCTTGGCGTTTATGGTGCATTTGACCCCTCCATCGCCCGTCTCATCCAGCGTTATCAGAGCGTCGTAGCCGCTTGCGTAGTCGTCAACGTAGTGGACGGACATGGCACGCGTCTCGGCAATGGGCTTTACGAGTGTCGTCCGATTGACAACAGCCACGCTGTCTGCTTTTCCGCCGCTGACATTGGCGGCGTAAATCAGAATCATGGCCAGGGGTGGCAGAAGCGATATTAGCCAAAACGACCTGGTCCGCATTTGGACGTTGACTTCAAACTGCAATATGCATAGGAATGGGGCTTTGCTCATAACTGTGTCTTTTTCTGTCGTCGTGTCCCAAGTTCAATGAAAATGTCCTCCATCGAGGGGATGTGCTTGGCGCACAGGCTCACGTCGAACCCGTCGAACAGGGCCAGGACGTCGCGCAGGCTCTCGTTTGTCGCGTCGTGCGCCTTGTCTGCCAGGGTGAGGACAAGCTCGCCCTGCTCCTTGCGTGTCGTCAAGACCTCGAACCTGTCTCCGAGTGGCGGCAGTGGAGTCTTGTCCGCAACTGCGTCTGCCGTCGTCACTCTCACTTCCAACAGGTTTTTCTGGGTGTATGCGCGCCTGACGTCGCCCACGTTGCCGCTAATCTCCACGCGGCCCTGGCTTAGCAGAATCACGTCGGTGCATAAGTCTTCCACCGACTTCATGTTGTGCGTAGAGAGGGCTATCGTGGCCCCGCTCTCGGCATTATATTCCATGAGGACTTCCACAAAGAGGCGGAAGTTGATGGGGTCTATGCCCGAGAACGGCTCGTCCATGAGCATAAGCGTCGGACGGCTCACTAGGCAGCTAATCAGTTGCACTTTCTGCTGCATCCCCTTGGACAGTTCGGAGATGCGCCGCCTCCGCCAGGTGCCGATGTCGAACCTGCGGAGCCAACGTTCTATGCTCGCAACAGCCTCCTTGCCGCCCATACCCCTTATCTCTGCAAAGAACGCAAGCTGCGTCGCAATGTCTATGCCGCTATAGAGCCCGCGCTGTTCGGGCATATAGGTCATGCGCCTCTTGAAGTTGCACGCCGCCAGGCCCTTGCCATAGTCCACGCTCCCCCGGTCGAAGTCCAGGATGCCGCTCAATATCTTCAGCAGAGTGCTCTTCCCGGCGCCGTTTGGGCCGACAATGGCGCATATCGCCCCGTCGGGGATGGTTATGGACACGTCGTCGAGGGCGACATTTCCGCCGTAGCTCTTGGTGAGGCCTTTCGTCGTAATCATAGCTCACAGGGGGTCAATGATTTGTTTCTCGCCAAAACGGGACAAGTCGGAAGACCTTGCTCCGCTCTCCTTTTGTTGGCCAGCATAACCTTATTGATGTATTTGTCGCAATAGCTGTTGTATGCGCATTTTTCGCACTCAGCCCTGTTGCCATCGTCGGCACTAAGATTGAAGTTGGCGAAATATTCATAAAGCTGGTTATTAAAAGAGAGAAAATCAAGACTAGGGTCTTCTTTGAAGTTGCCCAAGCACCATTTGTCGTTCATCATATTGCACGGCATGACCCTCCCGTCGGCCTGGAAAGAAAGCATAGTCCAACCGGCTCCACACGTGGGGATGGCGTTGGCAATTTGGAGACCCGATTTTCCCAATCGGTCTCCTACGGTGCGTATTTTAGTGGCATACTTATCCCCAATCTCTTCTAGTCTTTTGCCGAGAGGGCCATGTGGCCTATTTGTGTTTTCGCATGTAGAGCAACTGTTTGGCAGATTGCGCGAACGCCCTTTGTCGACATTCTCTGGTATGCTGACCATCACATCCAATATCCCATGCGAAATCATAAAGTCAAACAGAGCATCAGCTTCTGCCTCGTTCTCTTCGGTGAGCATATACACTACACGAAGCAGTTTTGGATTAATCTCTTGTTTTATCCTTAGAATGTTGTCTATTGTTTTTCTGAATGTGTCGTGGACGCCTCGCTGTGAATCGTTTGTAGCCTCGCTGAAGCCATCTATGCTGATGCTGAAGTTTACCTTGTCACTGTGGTCCCTGAATGTTTTGTATGTCGAATCGCGGATTGTCACTGCGTTCGTCATGATAGTGACAGACATGAATAATTTACAAGCGTATTCAAATATCTCGTCAAATTGTGGGTTTGTTGTTGGTTCGCCGCCAGACAGCTCAACAACCCTAACGTTGCGCTTCGCAAGTGAGTTGAACAGGTTTGACGCTTCGTTAAATGTGAGAATTCTGTTTTTTGATGGTGCAAAATGGCCGTAGCAGTATACGCACTTAAGGTTGCACTTGTCTGTCAACTCGATGCTTGCCACCCGAATTGGTGCCTTGCCCTTGCGAGTAGGATTCTGAGGCATTGCGGAGAGGGTTAGAAATCCCTTTCTGCTAAGGTTCGCAAAGAAGTTTCTGACGGCAAGCTCTTGTGCGTTGTATGTTTGCTTCGCTTTTGCGCATATGGTTTCTATGTCTGTATGTCCGTCTACCATACGTAGTAAGGGAAATGCTCCGGGTGGTAAGTCTATGTGCTTGCCCGTGGTCACGTCTATCGCCATACGGGATTGTTTGGAGATTATGACGTAGGGATTTATACTTGGGTATGGCATGAAATTCTAATTTTTGCAGTAGCGGAGATTCTTCTCCGCTACTGCTGTTAGTAATCTAGAACGACGAGAACGCTGCTATTCCTGCCCATGCTGCCACGGTTAGGCCGCATGCCGCACACAATCCGCATGCGGCGCACCAGGGTGAGAATTCGGTCATGTCTGCTTGGAGGCCATCGTCCAGTGCTCCCAAGGCCCCTAGCTCAAGGGTGGTACTCATTTGGTCACTTTTAGATTTTACGTTCAGTTAACAACACTCGTGGGCTTTGATGTGGCCAAGCCCATGTCTTTCGACACCACTAAGCTAAAACTCGGGACGCTCTTGCGCAACACACAAAAGTGTAGTTCTGATTCCGAATAGGTGCCGTGCGACTGTTGCTATGTATTCTAAATATAAATCAGTAGCAATTTGTGGTCGAGTGTCTAGTATTGCTTATGAATTATGTTTAAACTCGTATATTGGGCTATGAAACACTTCTAAAACTATGAAGAACCCCTTTGACCGCCCGCTATTTGTCGGCCTCGCCCAGGGTGGGGGCAATTATGACCGCAGTGCAATTGTTGCTGCCGCAAGGGCTTTTGCGAGAAGCAGTCACAAATATGTCTATGTGGTCGATTTCTACGAGCGGAGTGTTCTTTATGTGTCTACCAATTTTGTGAGGCTTTTGGGAATGCCGGTCGAGACTTTGACCGGCGTGGGGTGCGGGATGTTGCTTGACTACATCTTGGAAAAGGAGCGGGCAACAGTGATAGACCAACATCGTTTGGCGATGGAGTTTTTTGATTCTGTCCCAATTGAGGAGAGGGCCAGCTATGTTGTCCATTGCGACTTTCATGTTGTCAAGGACGGTAGGCGCTACCTTGTGCACCATACGGCGACTCCATTCCACTCGTCAGTCGGGGGACATATTGAGGCCGCCCTGTGTACGGTAGCGCCTTCGTCGAAGAGTGATGCCGGCAATTTTTGCATCATGGAGGAGGGCGGCGAGTGGTCCCACGAGTACAGCTTCAGACGCCATTCGTGGGAAAGGAGAAAGGTCGCCCCTTTGTCGGACATGGAGCGCGAGGTGTTGTGGCTGTCTCTGCAAGGTCACGCAATGGCGGAAATTGCCTTGCGGATATTGCGCTCGCTGGACACGGTGAAGATGTACAAGAAAATCCTCTTCGGGAGGCTAAATGTGAAAAGCGTCGTCCAGGCCGTCGCCCACGCATTCAACAGCAGGCTTTTCTAGTATGCGATGAACCGCATATGATGTTGTGTTGTGAGAATAGTCTTTGTTTGCGAAATGGGTTATGGCGCAACGTCTCCTCATGCACTTCCGCCAACCGCCCCGCCACGGCGGCAATCACTGGCACCACGACAGTGTTTCCGAGCAGGTCGAAACCCTCTTTGGGACTGACGGGGAATTTGATGTCGTCGGGATAGCCGCAGAGCCGCAGACCCTCGCGGAGCGTCAGAGGGCGCACGCCGCCGCCGTCTACGACGAAAATCTTCTTCATGTCCATAGCCACGAGCGCCGGCGTCAGTCCGTGCGGGTCCAGCACCTTGTTTATCTCGAAGCTCAGCTTGCCGGCCGCGATGTTGTAGTCGGCCTCCTTGCCGCGGTCTTGCTGTCGCACCATCCGCTCCCCCGACTCCGTGCGCTCCATGACAAGTTCTTTGGGATGCTCCTTTTTCAGATAGCCTTTGGCCGCAAGGTCGTCGAGCATGGCCTGCAAGTCGTCGGAGGGGAAGAACTCCCTTATCATCCCCGTCGTCAGCGGCATCCCGTCCATCCACGCTATTTCGTGCGTCTCCGCCCACTTTTTCTTGCGCCGCTCGCGCAATATGGCGTTGAGCAGTCTTTTCTGCTCGTCGCTCACGGGGCCTTTCATCTCGATGTCCCGGCTGTGGATGTTGTCGTCGCCGCCCCTCTTGTCCTTAATCGATTTCCCATATAGCTCCTCGGGGGTGTAGTGCGACATCAGTTGGCGCGTGAACTCGCTGTCCACGGTCGGCAGCCCGCTCTCCAAGATGTCGGCCACTGCGGAGTGCCGCGCCGCGAAGCCGTCGAGCGAGACGCGCCCGCGGTCAGTCCCGACAGTGCAGATGCGTTTGCGCTCTTGCGCCACGCCGAAGTCCTTGGAGTTGAGCACCCGTCAGCTGACGTGGTAGCCTAGGGACTCTAAGTTGTTGAGAATGACCGACAGGGTCTTGCCCATGTGCTGTTTGGCGTCTTCGCGGCCGTGCGTCACGAGGCCCTCGACGTTCTCCAGGATGAAGCCGTACGGGCGCTTCTCTTTGAGGATGCGCTCCACCTCGAAGAACAGCGTCCCGCGGGTGTCTTGAAATCCGAGCCGCTTGCCGGCGAAAGAGAACGCCTGGCAGGGGAAGCCGCCAAGCAGGAAGTCGAAGTCGGGGATGGAGGCGGAGTCTATCTTTGAGATGTCGCCACGAATCTCCTCTTGCGGATGGTTGGCGCGGAGCACCTTGCGGGCCGACGGCTTTATTTCGGAGGTCATGACGCACTCCGTCGTGCAGCCGCGGCTCTAGAACGCCGTCTCGAAGCCCTTGCGGATGCCGCCCATGCCGGCGAAGAGGTCTACGAACCTCACCGCCGCGCGGCTAGCGGTAGCGGCCGTTGTCGCGCGGGCTGTTGTGCTGGTCATATTTCAGGTCTTGCAAGATGCTGCTGTTCACAGCTATGTTGAACGAGTAGGACTTGTAGAGTCCCGTCGGGACGATGTTGAAGCTCATGCTCCAGCAGTGCAGGTCGCGGGTTATGCCTATCGACGTCTGCGAGAGCTTGTGCTCGTCGAAGCTGTAGCCCGACGAGACGGAGAATTTCCACTTCGAGGTGAGGGACAGCGACGCGTTGGCGTTGATGGACTGCGAGACGTTGTATTTGTATGTGGCGTCTTCGGGGCGGAATGCGCCCCGAGAGACTCGGAGGCTGTAGTTGATGGAGAGGCTCCAGGGCATGTCGAAAGCCACATACCCGTCGTCGGTGACGCTCGTCACGCCCTCCCTCTGGTTCTTGTCCATCTGTGCGCCGGGCTGTGGCGTGTCGCTCTCGGCGGCGCGCATGGCCCAGTCCTCGTCGTAGTCGTCCTCCTCGCCCTGGTCGTCGCCGCCCTTGTCTTTCTTCTTGAACGTGTCGGGCGAGAACTGGAAGCCGAAGCTGAGGCTGGCGCTCGTCAGGTGGGCCAGCTTGTGGTTCACCTTGAGGGCCGAGCGGTCGATTTTTATGGCCGAGCCGCTCGGCGACGCCACGACGCCGTAGGGGTCGAACTGCGCGGAGAAGTTGACGCTCGTGCCGAAGACTTTCGTGCGGCCGCTCAGCGAGATGTTGTCAAACTTGATGGAGTCTTTCATGAAGTCGTAGCCGCTCGACAGGCTGAGGCTCTCCAAGATGGAGATTTTCTTGAAGCCCGACGTGTCGGCGTCGCTCTTGACTTTCATCTCCAGGGTGTTGCCGAGCGAGAACGAGAGCCGTCCGCTCTTGGCCGAGCCGGGCGAGCCGTAGAGGTAGCCCTCGTAGAGGGAGTACTTGTAGTCCACGACGCGGTCGTTGCGACGGTCGTAATATTGGAAGCGGTCGTAGAAGCCGTAGCGCGGGTCGGAGAAGTCCGGGGTGTAGGAGGCGCTCACCGAGGGCGTCGTGACGAGGCGTATGGCGTTAATCTTGTCGCCGAAGAGGGCGCGTATGGGGCGGAAGAATGTGTAGATTTTCGTGCTTGTGCCGACCGACATGCTGAAGTCGTAGGCGCGGTTGAAGCCCTGCTCCGGTTCGAGCTTCACGAGGGTCTGGCTCTCCTCGTCCCACACTTTGCGCGTCTTGTTCAGATACCATCGCTCGGTATAGTTGAACGAGGGCGTGAACGAGAAGTACTTCAGGAGCTTGAAGTTCGTCGTGACAGGGACGGAGTGTCTCATCCCGTTTTTCCACAGCGTCGTGAAGCTCTCAGACGAGAACGACAGGTCGCGCTCCTTGCCCGAGAACGTGTTCTTGGCCGAGAGCGAGTAGCTCAGGTTGATGTTGTAGAAAGGGTTCTGCGAGGCTCCGGCCGACTTCTTGGGCTTGAAAGGGTAGAAGCGCTTCGACGACGAGATGGAGATGTCTGGCAACGTGAGGCTTATCGACGTGTCGCGGCTGTTCTGCGAGTGGAGCAGCGAGGCCGTGAGGCGGAACGGGTTCCACGACCATTTGCGGCTATACGAGATGCTGGAGCTCTTTTGGTTCGTCGAGAGGGCCTGCGTGTTGACTACGTTGCCGATGTTGTTCCTGTTGTAGGAGCTTGTGGAGAAGTTGACCGACGCCGAGAACGTCTGGTCGGGGTTGGCTTTGGAGTCCTGCGAGTGGTTCCAGCGAATCGAGAAGTCGTTGTTCTTCTGGTAGTCGGGCAGGCTCCGCTCCGAGTATATGTTCGTGATGATGTCCGACGAGAAGCTGCCGCTGAACTTGTACCTCTTCTTGTAGGTCGACGAGATGTGGAGGCCCCACGACCCTTTGGTGTATATGTCGCCGAGAATCTTGAGGTCGAAATAGTCGTTGGCGGCCCAATAGTAGCCGCCCTGGCGCAGGTAGAATCCGCGGGTGCTCTCGTCGCCGTAGCTCGGAATCACGATGCCGGAGCTGTACGACTTGGTGTTGGGTATTATGGCGAAAGGCAGGGCTATCGGCAGCGGCACGTCGAGCAAGACGAGGTAGGCCGGGCCCGTGACGGTCTTCTTGCCGGGGATGACCTTGGCTTTGGTCAGGTTGAGGTAGAAGTGGGGGTGCTCGTGCTTGTCGCACGTGGTATATTTGGCGTCTTTCATGAAGTAGACTTTCTCGCTCACCCTCTTGGCCTGTTGGCCGACCACGAAGCCCTCGCCCTGCTCGGTCACGATGTGGTTGATGATGGCTTTCTTGGTGTCGAAGTTATACTTCATGGAGCGCATCGTATATTCGCCGCTCTTGTCTTTGAAGACGGGGAGGCCTTTCTCCACGCCCAATGAGTCGACAATGCCGTGGGCGTAGGCCAGCGAGCTGTCCATGTCTAGCTCTATGGCGTAGGCCGTCAAGGAGATGTCGCCGTAGTTTATCTTGGCGTCGCCGTATAGGTACATCTTCTTGTGCTCGAAGTCGAAGCGCATGGAGTCTTTCGCCTCATATTTGACCTCGGCGTCGAGCATCATCGGAGCGCCGCCCTTGCTTTTCCCGGCCGTGGTGTCGGTCTTCGCGTCGGGTGCGGCCGTCTGCGCTTCCGCAGGCGCCGCGGCGCGGCGCAGCAGGGTGTCGACGCGCGCGCGCACGGTGGCGGTGTCGGCTCCGCGCCATGGTGCGGCGGCCAGGCTGCCGCCCGGCCGCATCGTCAAGACTGTCGTCAGGGCGGCGGCCGCAAGTGCCAACGAGAGCCGCATATGGTTGGTGCGGCTAGCCAATGCTGTTGTCTTTTGCCTGTTGGTGTCCGTCAGACTGTCGTGCTGTCATTCGGGGTGTCGTGTGTTGCGTCCGCAAATTTAGTCGGTTTTATCGTCTTTGGCAACGAAAAGGGCGACCCGCGCCTCTGCGGGGGTCGCCCAAGTCGTCTGGCCCGTGCGGCTTTTGCCCTAGGCCTCTTTTTGCAGGTATTCGTCAATCGAGGCGGCGGCCTTGCGCCCGTCGCCCATGGCGAGGATCACCGTGGCGCCGCCGCGGACTATGTCGCCACCGGCGAAGACGTCGGGAGCCGACGTCCGCAGGGCCTCGTCGGCCTCCAGGGTGCCGCGGTCGGTGGTCTTGATGTCGGGGTGGGAGCTGGAGATGAGGGGGTTCGGCGAGACGCCGACGCTGACGATGACCAGGTCGACCGGAATCTCGTCTATGGCGCCCTCCACGGGGACCGGCTTGCGGCGGCCCCGCTCGTCGGGCTCGCCGAGTTCCATGCGCTGGACGCGCATGGCGCGGACGCGGCCCTTGTCGTCGGCGAGATACTCCACGGGGTTGTGGAGCGTCATGAACTCCACGCCCTCCTCCTTGGCGTGGTGAATCTCCTCCAGGCGCGCCGGCATCTCCACCTCCGAGCGGCGGTAGACGAGCATGATGCGCTCTGCGCCGAGGCGGCGGGCGGTGCGCACGGAGTCCATGGCGGTGTTGCCGCCGCCAATGACGGCCACGCTCTTGCCGAAGATGATGGGCGTGTCGAACGCCGGGTCGGCGGCGTGCATGAGGTTGACGCGCGTCAGGTACTCGTTGGCGCTCATGATGCCCGTGCAGTTCTCGCCGGGGATGTTCATGAAGCGGGGGAGGCCTGCGCCGCTGCCGACGAAGAACGCCTTGAAGCCGTCGGCGCGCAGGTCGTCGATGGTGGCGGTCTTGCCGACAATGAAGTCCGGCTCGAACTTCACGCCCATCTTTCTCAGGTTGTCTATCTCGAAGTCCACGATGTCGTTGGGCAGGCGGAACTCCGGGATGCCGTATTTGAGGACGCCGCCAATCTCGTGCAGTGCCTCGAAGATGGTCACGTCGTAGCCCCTCTTGGCGAGCTCGCCCGAGCAGGTCAGCCCCGCGGGGCCCGAGCCGATGACGGCCACCTTCTTGCCGTTGGGCTTGGCTACCGCGGGCAGGGCGGCCTTGCCCGACGTCCGCTCATAGTCGGCGGCGAAGCGCTCCAGGTAGCCTATGGCCACGGCGGGCTTCTTGCTCTTGACGTAGACGCAGCGGCTCTCGCACTGCTTCTCTTGCGGGCAGACGCGCCCGCACACCGCCGGCAGGGTGCTCGTCTCCTTGATGACGCGGGCGGCCTCCAGGATTTCGCCGCGCTCGATGTTCTTGATGAACGTCGGGATGTTTATCTCGACGGGGCAGCCCGAGACGCACGAGGGGGTGGGGCAGTCCAGGCACCGCTTGGCCTCCTCCATGGCCTGGGCCAGGTTCAGGCCCTCGTTCACCTCCATGTACGACCGCGAGCGCTCCGCGGCGTCGGCCTCGGGCATCTTGACCCGCGCCTGCGCCATGCGCTCCTTGGGCTTTATGCTGTCGCGTACTGCTTTGCGCCACGGCTCTTCGCGTTGCGCTTTGCGAATGTCTTGAATGTCAGGCATCTCTCGTTCTCTTCTTTGGTCTTTGCTTTTTCTCCGTTACTCTGCTCCGCAGGTCGCCTTATATGCCGCCAGGGCTTCCTGCTCCTCGGCCTTGAAGCCGCCCATGCGCTTCATCATCTCGTCGAAGTCCACCTCGTGGGCGTTGAACTCCGGCCCGTCGACGCACACGAAGCGCGTCTTGCCGCCCACCGTGACGCGGCAGGCGCCGCACATGCCGGTCCCGTCCACCATGACGGTGTTGAGGCTCACCCATGTCGGGATGCCGTATTTCTTCGTCGTCAGGGCGCCGAATTTCATCATTATGGCCGGGCCTATGATGACGGCCTCCGACACCGTCTCGCGGCCGATGACATCCTCCATGCCGTTCGTCACCAGGCCTTTCTTGCCATACGAGCCGTCGTCGGTCATGATGACGACGTCGTCGGCATATTTGCGCACCTGCTCCTCCAGGATTATGAGCTCCCGCGTGCGGCCCGCCAGGACTGCCACGACGCGGTTGCCGGCGTTGTGGTGCGCCTCGATGATGGGGAGCAGCGGGGCCACGCCCACGCCGCCGCCGGCGCACAGCACCGTCCCGGACTGTTTCTCTATCTGGGTGGCGCGTCCCAGGGGACCGACGACATCCTCTATGTAGTCGCCGACGCCGAGTTCGCCGAGCTTCCATGTCGAGACGCCCACGCGCTGCACGACGAGGGTTATGGTGCCGCGCTCCAGGTTAGAGCCGGCTATCGTCAGCGGAACGCGCTCGCCTTGCTTGTCGACGCGGACTATGACGAAGTGGCCGGCCTTTCTCGCCTTGGCTATGCGCGGAGCCTCAATCTCGAGCATTATGACGTTTTCTGAGAAATGCTCCTTTGCAACAATCAGGTTCATTTGTCTTGTTTTTGTTTTGTCGTGTCGGTTGCCCCGGAGAGTCTGGCGCGACGGCATACCCCCCGGGGCAACACGGCACACGCATTGCAAAATTCCGAAAATAATCCCTTTTTTGAACGCCGAGCCTATTGTTTATAACAGTTATAAGGTGGAGGCCGGCAACGCCAGGTTGGCTAGGGCTGCTTGCGCGTCCTCCCGTGCCTGTCGTCGGCGGAGTCTTTCGGAGGGGCGAGGCAACGTGTTTGCGCTATTTTGAGAGTCATCGGTTTGGTGTATTTGTCGGCGCTTTGCTCTTTCCGCCATCAAAGAACAGGAAAAATCGATGATTGCCAAAGTCATGACACGATAAGCAGCATCGGGGGCGACTGTTGGTGTCGCCGCCCAAGAGGGCAAGACAATCCGTCTTGCCTACCCGCAATGGCGCCGAGATTTAACGTTGGGTTCCGGAGATTGCCGGCCCGGCAGTCTCGTCGAGGGGTCACTGTCATGGCGCTCGGGCTTCATGAGATGCTGGAGCGGCTGCCGCTCGTGAGATAGGTCGGGCGTCATGCCGAGTCCCGCCACGCGGGCCGGGGGCATCACGATGCCCTCTGCTCCCGGTGGGCGGGACTTCAACTTTTTCGGGGTGGGGGCTACTGTCTTCTTGGCTCCGGGCCTCTCCGTCCTTTGCGCTTGTCGCGTCGGTGGTCTTGGATCCGCTCGCGCATATGGTTCTCCTGGTCGTAGATGCGCAAGATTTGCTGTTGTGTGAGAAATTCGCTGTATATGGCGTAATACTTCTCGCGGATGTTCAGAATGTCCCTGGCGCGGGCGAACCGATCCTTGATAATCTTCTCCGCCCTGGCGTCGGTCATGGCGGGCGGCGGCGCGGGCTTGCCATGCCCGGGGGCGGCGGGCTTGGGGCCTGGGGCGGGTTTGAGTGCCCACATCTCCCTTTGATACTGGCAGTAGGCGTCGATGAATCTGTTTTGGGCCACCGTGTCGGCAAGCTCCAGTCGGTCGGCAATTTGGCGCGCCTGGACTTTTGCGAAGTCCTCGCGGGGCGGGCGGCTCTTGTCTCTTTGGGCGGAAGCCGCTCCGCACAATGCCGTCAGCGTCAGGGCCAACAGCAGATTTTTGATACTGTTTTTCATGATTCTGTCTTATTGTTCGTCAATATATGTCTCGTCGTCGTTGGAGAAGAACACGTCGTCGTCGAGGAGGCTCATGAAGTACTCCTGGTCATCGGCCGACAGGTTGGCGAAAGCCAGTTCCGTGCTAGACGTCGTGGCTTGCGGCCGTCCGTCCGTGGGGACGTTCAGGGTCGTCACGGCAATCACGGTCGCCACGGCCGCCGCTGCGGTGGCAATCCATATCCCGGCCCTGCGCCGCCGTGGCGAGGGGCGCGCGGCGGCGCCAAGGGTCTTCGCCCTTATGCCCCGCTCCAGTGTGTCGAAGAAGTCCGGGGGGGTGGTGTAGGGCATCCGCTTGCCCACCCGTCCGAGGTCGTAGTCTTTTCCCATGTCTCTAGTCTGTTGTGTTCATGTGGTTGACAATCTTGTCTTTGGCCACGTGGTAGTTCACCTTGGCGCTTGCCGCTGTCGAGCCTGTTATTTTGGCAATCTCGTCATAGCTCAGCTCGTCGTAGTACCGCAGGTTGAAAGTCAGGCGCTGTTTCGTAGGGAGCGACAATATGGCTTTCTGCAGCCTCACGGCCTCCAGGTCGGAGTAGTCCACGAAGTCGTCGGCCATGACGCTGTCGGCCCCGTGGCCGGGGGTGTCTAGCGGCACCTCCTCCTTGCGTCTCCGCCCGATGAGGCGCAGGGCCTCGTTGGTCGCTATGCGGTAGAGCCATACTGCGAGCGCCTTGTCGTCTTTGAGCTTGCCGATGGAGCGGAACGTCCGGACGAAAGTCTCCTGCGTGGCGTCCTGGGCGTCGTCGTGCGACACCACCAGTCGGCGGATGTGCCAGTATATCGGGGCCTTATATCTCGCCATGAGCATGGCGAAGCCCCGCTCGCAGTCGTGCCGCATCGTCGCGACAATGGTCTGCGACGCCTTGCGTTGGAGCGTGTCGCCCGTCTCGCCCGTGGTCTCTTCTGCGTTATCCATGCCGTGTGCGCCTTTTTGTGCTCTTCGTCTGTTTAGACCCCCCGATGCGCCGAAAGTAAAAAAAAGTGGGAGCGCGCAGAGTCGCGAGAGGCTCTTTTTGGGCGTGGCGCCGCGCGGAATCGACCCTTTTCGACAGGCGTGGCGCCGCCGAGTGC
>CAYZUH010000019.1:0-62588 GCA_964481855.1 uncultured Marinilabiliaceae bacterium | reverse complement strand
TTGACAGGTGGGTACTGGGGGACTCGAACCCTCGACCCCTTGCGTGTGAAGCAAGTACTCTGAACCAGCTGAGCTAAGCACCCTGTCGGGGTTGTTCCCCTCTTACAATCCCTTTGCTCCCGAATTGCGTTGCAAAGATAGCTCTTTTCGCTTTCTCCGCAATAGCTTCGGCCGTTTTTCTTCAAGAAATCTTCTCGAGCACCTCGCCCACAACGAAGTTGCTTCCGCCGACAAAGATAAGGTCGCCCCCCTCGGCGCGGCGAGATGCGCGGTTCATGGCCTGGGAGACGGTGGGGTAGAAGTGGCAGTCGAGGCCGAGCCGCAGCCCCATCTCATACAGTTCCGACGCGGCTACGGCCCGGCGGGTGTTGGCCTGAGTGAAGTAGTAGCGGGCGGAGCGGGGGAGCATGGACAGCACGGCTTCGGGGTTCTTGTCGTTGCACATCCCCCATACCACGTGGAGGTGCAGGTAGTTTGAGAGTTGCTGCTCCAGTTGCTCGGCGAGGAGGCGCACCCCGTGGGCGTTATGCCCGGTGTCTACGATAACGTCGGGGCGCGAGCCTATCTTTTGCCAGCGCCCCATGAGCCCGGTCTGCCCCTGCACGTCGGCCAGGCCCTCCGCGATGTCCAGCTCGGTTATGTCGTAGCCTTGCCGCTTTAGGGCGTCGGTGGCGGCGAGGATTGTCGCAAGGTTGCGCGTCTGGCACAGGCCGGTCAGTGAGAATTTGTACGTCTTGCCAGCTCCGCCTTCGGGTCTTTCCACGGACGCTTCGAGCATCCCGTTGCGGACGCTGTGGTGTGAGATTCGTATGGTGTCTTCGGCAAATGTCAGTTCTGAATTTTCGGCGCGCGCCTTGGCCTCGAATACGGGGTCGGTCTCCGGGTGCCGCTCTCCGACGACGACCGGCACACCGGCCTTGATAATCCCGGCTTTCTCCGCGGCAATTTTGCCCATCGTGTCGCCCAGGTACTGGGTGTGCTCCAACCCTATGTTGGTTATGACCGACAGGTCGGGGGTTATGATGTTGGTGCTGTCTAGCCGGCCGCCGAGGCCGACCTCGATGACCGCCACGTCCACGCCGACGCGCTCGAAATAGTCGAACGCCATGGCCGTGGTAATCTCAAAAAAAGAGGGCGAGAGGCCGTGGAGGAACATGTCGTTGCGGTCCATGAACTCGACGACGCACTCTTTGGGAATCATGCAGCCGTCGACGCGGATGCGCTCGCGGAAGTCCACTAGGTGGGGCGACGTGAAAAGGCCGGTGACGTAGTCGGCGCTTTGGAGGATGGAGGCGAGGCTGTGGGCCACAGAGCCCTTGCCGTTGGTTCCCGCCACGTGGATTGTCCGGAATTTGCTGTGCGGGCGTCCAAGTCTGCCGTCTATGGCCTCGATGTTGCCAAGGCCGGGCTTGAGGGCGACGCCGCCGACCTGCTGGTAGACGGGGAAACGGTTGAATATGTCCTCCAGTATTTTCTCGTATGTCATCTCTGTTCCTATTCTGAGGCTTCCGGCCAATCTTGTCCCATGTCGCTCAGGGCCTTGCGCACGGCGGAGTAGTCGAACCCGCGCTGCAGGGCAAAGCGCGTCAGCGACGCCGACAGTTTCGCCGGGTCGTCTTTCCGGGTGGTGCGCATTTTTTGCGTCAGGGCGTGCTTTAGGATTTCGTGCCACTCCTCCGCGTCGATGGCGTCGATGGCTTCTGTGGCTATGTCGTCCGCCACGCCTTTGGTGCGGAGCTGCATCTTTATCTTCATTGGCCCCCAGCCCGAGAGTCTCGCTTTGTCGCGGACGAAGAGCGGGGCGAAGCGGGCGTCGTCCACGAAGCGCTCGGCGACGAGCCTGTCCGCCACTTGTTGGGCTTCAGAGGCGGCAAGTCCCCACGAGATGGCTTTGTCGACCATTTCCTGGCGGCTGTGTTCTGACGCGGCGCACAGCCTGGCCAGCCTCTCCAGGGCCTGCGGGCTTGTCATTGGCGCGATGGGGCGTTTGCGGAATGCCATGTTCGTCTTCTTGTTCAACAGTTTGCGCCCCGCGTGTCACGGCACCGGGTCATAGCCCGACCCGCCCCACGGGTTGCACCGCAAGATTCTCCACGTCGCCAGTAGCAGGCCTTTCGCGGGGCCGTGCTTGCGCAGCGCCTCTATGGCATATTGTGAACATGTCGGGGAGAAGCGGCACGACGGGGGCTTGTAGGGCGATATGCACAATTGGTAGAGGCGGATTGGCAGGACCAGTGCGAAAACCAGGGCGCGGCGTGCGGCTCTCGCGGCGAGTCTAGTCCACTCGCCGGCTTTGCGACGCATATGTGCCACTTAACACCGAGGCCAGGCGTTCTGCGGCCCTGCCTACCGCTTTGTCAACCTCTCCCGCCGTGGGGAGGCGGTCGCCGCAGAAGACGAACGCCACGTGCAGGCCTTCATATGCCGACTGCGACGCCACGGCGTCTTCCACGGTGCTCTTGGCGTGCCGCCAGGCCTCGCGCGTCAGCCTCTTGACCCTGTTGCGTTTCACAGCTCTTTTGAAGCGTTTTTTTCCCACGCTAACAAGCATGCGGACGGGCGGCTCGCCCGGGGACTTTGTCTCGAGGGCAAGAAAGACGATGCGGAATGGGTACTTTGAGAACGACGCCCCCGCGTCGAACAGGTGTCCGACGATCTTGTCGCCGCATAGTTTTTGGGCTTTTGGGAAGCTGTTGTCGCGACGCTTTTCGTCGTCCGCTGTGTGCATTGCTACGTTCCTTGGGGCTTTCTGCCGACGCGAAGGTAATCAAATTGGGTGCCAAAAATCCACTTGCGCGCCTTTTCGGGGGGGGGGCGGCGGGGGGGGGGCTACTCCAGCGTCCCCTCGTTCATGCGGATCTCGGGCAGTTCTGTCAGCCTCTTGTTGCTGCGGGTGCACTTGCTGCACAGGCCGTAGATGTATAGGGAGTGGTGCGACACCTGGAACTCCTCCACGTCGGCGGCTTTCTCGATGAGGGTCGATATTTGGGTGTCGGGCACTTCCGCCACGGAGCCGCATGCCAGGCATATGAGGTGGTCGTGGGGCTTTGCGTCATAAGCCCGTTCATATTGGGCCTGGTTTTTGCCAAATTGGTGCTTGAAGACCAGGCGGCACTCCATCAGCAGGTCGATGGTGTTGTAGAGCGTGGCGCGGCTGACGCGGTAGTTTTTCTCTTTCATGAAAGAGTACAGCTCCTCGATGTCGAAATGCCCTTTTCGGCTGTATATCTCGTCCAGGATGGCGAACCGCTCCGGAGTCTTGCGATGGCCTTGCACCTCCAAGTATTTGGTGAACAGGCCTTTCACGGTTTCTCGTATGTCTTTCTTTTCCATATTGATTATATGTCCGCAACTAGTTAGACTTTTTAAAAATATCGCAAACTTTCGAGGTGGGGAAATTTTACCGAATCTTTTTTTAGTCTACGAGGCAAAATTTTGTGGAATGGCTTGGTTTTCAGGTCTGTTGGCCTATGTTTCAATGCCTGGGGGAAGGTCTATTTTTTTGTATCTTTATGCCCTGCAAGACCATATTAACTCACGAATTTATGGATGATCAACAGAAAAAGGTGAACATTGCCCTGTCGCCCGAAGTGGCGGAGGGGACATACTCGAACATGGCGCTCATTGCCCATTCGCCGTCGGAGTTCATTTTCGACTTCATTCGTGCCATGCCGGGGCAACCGCAACCCGCCGTCAAGTCGCGCGTCATCATGACGCCCGACAATGCCAAGAAGTTTCTCCTTGCTTTTCAGGAGAACATCGCCAACTATGAGGCCAAGTTTGGAGCTATCGAGGCCAAGCGGCCGGACCCTCTGACAATACCGTTCGGGCTCGGCCCGCAAGGCGAGGCTTAGGCGCGCTCGGCGGCGTCAGCCCATCTCATATACGCGGTCGGCGATGCTCAGCGTCTCAGAGGAGTGCGAGACGATTATGATTGTCTTCCCCTGCCGTTTGAGGTGGGCGACGTTTTCCGCCAACGTCCGGCGGGCGGTCGGGTCGAGCGAGCTGGCGGCCTCGTCGAGGATTATTATTTCGGCGGGGGAGTATAGCGCCCGGGCCATGGCGAGGCGTTGCCATTCGCCGCGGCTGAACATTTCCGAGCCGGGGAATTGGTTGCCCAGCTCCGTGTCGTAGCCGTCGGGCAGGCTTGCGAGGAGGGCGTCCATGCGCATGTCGCGGGCGGCGTCGAGCATACGGCTCTCGTCGAGCGGGGTGGAGATGTCGCCGAAGTGTATGTTGTCCCTTGCGCTGACGCAATAGAGGCGGAAGTCCTGGAAGACGGCTGTGATGTGGCGCGAAATCTCCTCTGGGGCCATGTCGGCAATCTCCACCCCGTCGACGCTGGCACTTCCGGAGGCAGGGCGCAGGAGGCCGCAGAGAATCTTGACCAGGGTCGACTTGCCGCTTCCGTTGCTTCCCGCTATGCCGACAATTTCACCCCTCCGGATGCTCATGCTGACGCCGCGCAGGGCCCGGCGCTCCGAGGCGGGATAGCTGAAGCAAACGTTGCGCAATGATATTTCGCCGAAGCCTGTCGGGAATGCCGCATGGGGCGACCTCCTCTCGTCGATGCGCAGGAAGTCGAAAAGGGAGCGCATATAGAGGCCCTGGCTGTGGAGCGAGACGGAGCGGTGTGCCACGTCGCCGACGGCGGTCTCCGCGCGGCGCACGGTCATCAGGTACATGGCAAGCGAGCCGATGCTGCCGCTGTCGAGGGCCGTCATGACGATGACGCATACGAAGACGCTCAGGACTATGACGGTCGAGACGACGCCCGTGGCGCCCTGCGTCCATGCGGATTTCCGCGCCAGGACGAGGCGAGACGACGACAGCGAGTGGCGCACGGCGTCGAACGCATGGCGGAAGTAGCCTCCGAGGCCGAACAGGCGGACTTCGGGGGCGTAGCCGTGGTTGGTCAGCACGTCGTTGTAATACGCCATTTTGCGCTCGTCGACCGACTGCCGGCGGTAGAGGTCGAAGGCGCGGCGGGTGGCCCACAGGCGTGCGACGACAAGGGGGGCGCCGGCGGCCATGGTCAGTAGCGGAAGCCACCAGGCGAGGCGGACCATCCAGGCGCTGAGGGCGCAGAATGTCAGAGCCGACTGAGACAGGCTCAGCGCCGACATGAATATGCGGACAGGGCGTTCCGTTGAGCCGGAGAGGGCGCGGAACGTCTCGGTCTGGATCTGAGGGTTCTGCATCGTTTGGTAGCTCATGCGGCACATCTGCCTCTGGGTGAGGTCGGCCACGCGGGCGCGGATTGTCTCGCCAAGCCGCATGTTCTGCAAGTCCGCCACGTGCGAGGCTATGTGCGAGCCGGCCATGGCCAGGCCGAACAAGCCCAAAGTGGCGGCGATGCTCAGCAGGCCGTCGGTCACGGACTCTTTGAACGTGCCGAACGAGGCCAACGTCGAGTCCACGACTTCGCCCATCGTCCACAGCACGGCCAACGGGAGCAACGAACGCGCCACAACGCCGGCCATGCAGGCCAAGGCGAGGCGGGGTGACGAGCGCCACACCAGGAGGAGCGATTGTCTGAGAATCTCGCAGTTGCTCATGTGTTGGTCGGACCAATGGGGCGTTTGGCGCGGAGTGTGGGCAATTTGCGTGCCGCCTGCGCGATTATGTTGTTCAGCCCGTGCGCCGTGCCACTAGCCGCCCCGGTCATCCAATGACTCCACAGGCCGCTGCCGAGGCTGAAGTCGCAAGCGCGGCTATGGCGCGTTGCCACAATGCCGACAATGTTGGCGCGGGGGGAGTTTCGGTCGGGGTGCATGTTGGAGTCGCCTTGGGTGACGATGTCGTCCCCGTCGTGCCCCACGACCCTGTGGACGACCAGCCTGGCCTTGTCAACGCCGTTTGCGTCTTTTGCCACACACGCGACAGAGCCGACTGTTGGGCGTTCGCCTGGTGCCAAAGGGCGGACTGTGACCCATTCGCCTGGCAGAAGCGTGGGAGTCATGCTGAACCCCGAAATCTTGATGCGCACTTTCAGGCCCGATTCCAACGCCGTCAGAATCAGCCGGTGCGACAGCTCCGCGTCAAGAGGCCGCATGACGCCGCCGCTTGGCCATTGCGTTCTCTCTCATCAGGCCGCGCAGCAGGTCTACAACGTCGCCGCTTCGCTCGAAGCCCAAATTGTAGGTGGGAATGTGGCCGAAGCACTGCCATACGTTTTGCGTGAGCTTGGTCACGCTGGCAGCGTCGAGAGGTTGCTGAACCACGTTCGCCATCACGCTTGCCACCGCCACCGCGGGGCCCGTTATCAGCCGCGCGTCGTTCTCTGCCGACTGGTGGAGCAGGAACACTGCGTTGACTGCCGACGACGACGGCTTCTGCCGGTAGTGGCGCATCGGGATTGAGAACGCCCTGGGGGTGGCGCGTCCCGGTTGCGGCGGGCGGACGGCCACCATGTCGTCGTTTATGACGATAGACCGGCACCGCTCGCCGAACAGGCGCGCAATGGTGCTTTTCCCCGTCCCCGACGGGGCGGTGAAGAGCAGTCCCTTCCGGACTCCAGTGCAGACGACCGAGGAGTGGATGAGAAAGCCGCCGCGTCCCAACAGGATGCGCGACAGGAAGATGTTGAACAGGGGGAAGACGAACGGGTCTACCTGTGGCGTCTCCGAGAGCGCCCTTTGCTCCACGGCCAATTCGCCTTGCGAGCCGCTGAAGCGGATTTGGGCGGCGACGGTGTCGCCACTGTCGAACCATGCCGTCACGACCTCCGTGCCGTCGCGCAAGTGCTGAAGTAGCCAGCGATGTCCGCCGTCGGGCGACAGGAAGTGCGCCACTTCGTCCGCGGCCGGGGCGATGCCCCTGCCGGGCCGTACGGCGACCGTGACGGTCTCCTCGCGGGCGAGTCTTTGCGAGGGGGTGATGGCGGACATCCCGAAGCCTTGAAAGTCGGTATCTGAGAATTCGCACCCTACGGCCTGGAACTCAATCAGTATGTCTGCCACGCAGACACAGACGGAGGCGTCTCGTTGCATCTCTTGGGGCTATGCGTTTTCGACATATCCGGCATCGACCATCTGACCGATGAACTCCGCCACGTCTCTCTCCACCTGGCCGCGGTCGTCTGCACCGTAGTCGGTCATGAGGCGGTCCACAATCTGCCTCATGGTCAGCCCCCTCTGCACGCACTCCAGGATGTCGGCGCCCGTCGAGTTCAGGGCTTTCAGCTTGCCCATGTCGGCTGTCGAGTCGCATATCGGCGCGACAACGGCCTCGCCGCCGATGCGCGTCATGACGAATTTGGCTCTGAGCCGATAATGTTGTTGCGCTTGTCCTCTGCCTGGCATATTTGTCGGTGCTGACGCTATATCGTGGTGCGGGAATAGGGGGCGGCGTCCATCGCGGCGAACATCCCGCGTTGGAACTTTCTGTAGCCCGCCGAGGCCACCATGGCGGCATTGTCGGTCGTGTAGGCGAATCGGGGGATGAAGACGTCCCACCCGCGGCTCGTGTGCAGTTGCTCAAAGGCCCTGCGCAGGCCGCTGTTTGCCGACACGCCGCCGGCCACGGCCACGCTCGTCACGCCCAGGTCTTTGGCGGCGCGGACAAGGTTCTTCATCAGGATGTCCACCACGGTGGACTGGAGGGAGGCGCAAAGGTCGGCCTTGCGCTTCTCCACGAAGCCGGCATCGTTTTTCAGTTCGTCGCGCAGTGTGTAGAGGAACGACGTCTTGAGGCCGCTGAAGCTGTAGTCGTACCCCCCCACGCGTGGCCGCGCGAAGCTGAACGCCTTCGGGTCGCCCTGATTGGCGAGCTTGTCGATGACGGGGCCGCCGGGGTAGCCCAGGCCCATGACCTTGGCGCACTTGTCGAACGCCTCGCCGGCCGCGTCGTCTATGGTCTGGCCGACAATCTCCATGTCCATATAGTCGCGGACGAGCAGAATCTGGCTGTTCCCGCCCGAGACCAATAGGCACAGGAATGGGAATCTCGGCAGACTCTTGCCCTCCTCCTCGATGAAGTGGGCGGAGACGTGGGCTTGAAGATGGTTGACCTCGATGACGGGCTTGCCGAGAGCCATGGCGAACCCCTTGGCGAACGACACGCCGACAAGCAGGGAGCCCATCAGCCCCGGGCCGCGCGTGAAAGCCACGGCGTCTAGTTCGTCGCCGCGGACGCCGGCGTCCGACAAGGCTTTGTCCACCACGGGGATGATGTTTTGCTCGTGCGCCCTCGACGCCAATTCGGGAACCACGCCGCCGTAGCGCAGGTGGACTGCCTGACTGGCGGTGACGTTCGACAGCACCGCTCCGTCGCGCATCACGGCGGCCGACGTGTCGTCGCACGACGACTCGATGCCCAATATGAGAGTTGACATTTAGTTTCTGTTCGATAGCAAAAGGGCTAGGCGCGCCCGGGCCTTTTCGCCATGCGAGAATGCCCGCTTACGGCCTTTTTGCCTATTTTTGTCCGCCTCGTATGCCCTACTGATGAACAAATATAGCAAAAAGATTGTTACCGCGTCGTGGGTGTCACTGCTCGCGGCCTTGTTCGTCGTGTCGCTTGCCATGGCTGTGGCTCAGTTGCGGCCCGTGAGGCGGTGGGCGGGGCTAAAGGTGGCGGAGGTTCTGTCGGAGGCTTGGGGGGTTCCGGTCTCGGTCGGGGCGATTCGCTATTTCCCCCTCTCCTCCGTAGAGGTGGCGTCAGTCCTCATTTCCGACGCAGACTCCCTGCCTATGGTCTCGTTGAGGCGCGTCGTGTTCGACGTGTCGCCGTCTGAGCTCTTTGCCTCGCGGTTTCGGCTGAGCCTTGTGAGAGTCGATAGCCTCGATGTGGCGGTCCGCGGCAATGCCGACGGGAGGCTCAATCTTTCCGCCCTTTTCGCATCCGACAGCTCCGATGTCTCTCCATTTTCTGCTCCGGCGTTCTCGGTCGGGGTCATCCGCGCCGCCGATTGCAGTGTCTCCTACGAACCCTACGGCTCTGCGCCGCGGCGGTTTCGCAACCTTGCCATAGCCCTCGACGATGTCTCTTTCGACGGGCGGCGCGGGGGGCTTACCGTGTCCGACGTCTCTTTCGACGTGGAGGGGCTCGACGCGCGCGCGGCTTTGGGCGGAAGTATGGCCTTGAGGGGCGATACTCTGGAGGCGCGCGACATGAGGCTGTCGCTTGGTGCCAGTTTCGCAAAGGTGGACTCGTTGGTGCTTGTGTGCGACAGCCTCGGGGTGCGTCATGCCGCCGTAGAGATTCCCACTTTGTGGGTGGCGGGGGCTACGGCAACTGTATTGGCGGGGCGGAGCTTGCCGAGCGTGAACGTGGACTTGTCGCTGAGGATGGACGACGGCATTGCCGACGTGCGGCGTCTGCGGCTCACCGCGGCCGGGGCCTCGTCGGTCACGTTCGACGGCATAGCCCACCTTGCCCGCCCCGGCAATGCGGGGTTGGAGGTTTCGTGGGGGCGTTTTGCCGTCAGGGGGCGGACTTCCATTTCCGACCTGAGGGCCTTGTCGGGATGCGCCGTGGCCAATGGGACGGTTGGGGGCGACTGGCCGCTGTCCGTCGATGGCACAGTCCTTCTCGACAACGGCATCGGCGAGGCTTCAGCAAATGTCTCGTTGCGGTCTGCTTTTGCGTCGGGGAGCGTCGCCGCCTCCGCCCGCTCCACCGACGGGTGGCGGACACTGTTGTTCGACGCCCGGCTGCAGTTCGACGCCATGCTGGATGGTCTGACGGGCGGGACGCTTGGGCATCTCGCCGGAGGGATGGCCGCGCATGGCAACGCCGAGGGGGGCGATGTGAAATCCGCCATGCTCAGCGGCGTGCTCAGCCGCGCCGAGGTGGCGGGTGTGCCGCTGTCGAAAGTTTCGTTCAATGCGGCGTCGGGGCCAGGCCGCGTCGGTGGAATGCTGACCGTCGTCGACGACGAGGTCGGCTCCCTGTTGATGGTGGTGGAGGTCGATCCGGGCGGTGTGTCGCCCTACGCCTCTGTGGCGGTGAAGGCAGACAGCGTGCGCCTAGGGCGCTTTTTGCCCGACGTCTTTTCGCCCGACGCGTGGACTGCTTTCCGGCTGAGGGCTGAGGCCACGGGGCGCGACGCGGCCAGCGCGACGGCCGACCTGCGCATGGCCGATTTCACTCTTGCTTGCGGGGGGCGGCATCTCACCACCGGCACCCTGCAGGCCTCGTTGGGACTCGATTCGCTCGCCAGGCGCACTTTCCGGCTCACGTCCGACATCGCCAGCGGGACGGCTTTGGGGAGCTTCGACTTTGCGGGGCTTGCCGACGAGATTAAGTGGCAGATACTTACTGCCATGCCAAGTTTGGGGCAGGCCGGCAGGCCGGTGGTCTGCGAGCAGGTGGCTGAGTTCGACTTCTCGCTCTGGCGGTCGAACACTCTTGCGGCCATGTTTGTGCCCTCTGTGGCCTTGGCGGACAGCCTGAGGGTGCGCGGAAGCGTCGACTCGCGGACGCACACGGCTTGGGTCAATCTCCGTGTCGACACCCTGAGTGCCGCGTCGGTCGATGCCGTGGCGCTTGAGGCGGCGGTGGCAAGCAACAACGGCGGCTTGGGAGTCGGCGTGAGGGCGGGGGGGCTGACCTTGCCGATGGTTGGCGATGTGGCCAACTTCAAGCTCTTTGCCGAGGCCGGGAGCGACGAGGTTGTCGCCGACGCCGGGTGGACGGCGGGCGACGGAATGTCGGAGGGGGGCGCCCTCAACGCCGAGGCCACTCTCGGGCGCGGTGCCGACGGCGCCATTGCGGCCACCATCGGGATAGACCGCTCGCGCCTGGCCATTGGGGGCGACGTTTGGGACATGGACTCCTGCCGCTTCGACGTGCGTCCGGGGCGGCTCGGCGTGAGCAACTTCCACGTCGCCAATGGAGACCATGTCGTGAGGGCCGTGGGGGTGGCGTCCGCCAGGGCGGAAGACACGCTCCGCGTCTCGCTGAGCAAAATTGTGCTGGAGGATATTCTCAAGACCGACGAGCAGTCCAAGTACAGCCTCGAGGGCGACCTCTACGCCAATGCGGATATTGGCGCCGTCCTCGGAGACCTCCACATGAGTTCGTCGGCGCGCATCGAGAGGCTGAAAGTCAATGGGGACAGCCTGGGCCGCATGGACTTCACCACCATCTGGACCCCGGAGACGAACAAGTTGGCATTGGGCCTGGACATCGTGACGGGAGGCTATGCGCGCGCCGTGGCGACGGGCTATCTCGACATGGCGCAGTCGCGCATGGATCTGCATTTCGACATCGACAGCCTCTCGACGGGCTTCCTCAACTTCTATCTCGACAACTGCATCGACTCGTGGCGAGGGACGACGAGCGGGAAGCTCAGGCTTCACGGTCCATTGGACGATTTGGCGCTCGACTCAAGGCTGAGAATGAACGACGACAACTATTTCCGAGTGATTCAGACCAATGTCACGTACCACATAGACAAGAACGACTCGCTCGTCATCTCCCCCACGGGGCTAGACTTCTTGAACATCCGCTTCGGCGACGACCTCGGCGGGAGGGCTGTCTTTGGCGGCGGCATAGCCCACGAGATGTTCTCCAACTTGCGCTATAACCTCGTCTTCGACGTAGACCGCGCCCTGTTGCTGAAGACTACGGCCAGGGAGTCGCCATCCTATTATGGGACTGTCTACGGCACGGGGAAGATGAGCATAACAGGTGTCACTAGCGCCATCGACATCGTGATTGACGCGCGCACCGACCGGGACTCGCGCTTCCTCGTGGCGCCCAATGCGGGTTCCGACGTCGGGATGCAAGACTACATCCTCTTCAAGGACCCTGGCAAGGTTGTCGTGAGCCGGACGGACAAGATTGGCGAGGGGGTGGCGGCGACGCTCAATCTCGACATAACGCCCGATGCCGAGTTGGCTGTCGTTGTCAACCCGCAGACGGGCAACAGGCTGGCGGGCCGGGGGAAGGGGCTTGTGCAGGTCAACATAGACAGGCAGGGCGAGCTGACCATGTTTGGTGACTACGAGATTGAGAGCGGGATGTACAACTTCTCGTTCGAGAACGTCATCAACAAGCAGTTCGCAATCAACAGGGGAGGGAGAATCGTGTGGGACGGGGGGCCATACGACGCCTTGGTGGACATCACGGCCACGTACAAGGTCAAGGCCTCGCTCTACGACCTCGTGCAGTCTGGCGGGGACAACG
The DNA here is from genome assembly GCA_964481855.1 of uncultured Marinilabiliaceae bacterium. Lineage (GTDB taxonomy): Bacteria > Bacteroidota > Bacteroidia > Bacteroidales > Marinilabiliaceae > W3P20-009. Next base: position 50,453 of record CAYZUH010000019.1, on the reverse strand, counting down.
CAAGCTCGGAGCTTAAAAGGAGGGTCCCGGTCAACTGCAACGTGATTCTGTCAAACAAGCTCACCAACCCCGACATCCGCTTCGACATCGAGATACCATCGTCGCAGAATTTCAGCCAATACGCTTTCGACCAGTATGTCAGTACCCCGGAGGAGATGAACAGGCAGGTCTTCTCGCTCCTCATGGCGAACAGGTTCTACTCGGCGCAAGAGGCCGACGGCCGGGCGAGTCAGGGGTCCAGCTATCTCGGCACGACGGCGTCGGAGCTTCTCAGCAACCAGCTCAGCAGCCTGTTCAGCCAAAACGACCGCAACATTGGCGTCGGGGTCAACTACAGGCCGGGCGACGAGGTGACAAACGAGGAGTATGAGGTCTCGCTGTCGACGCAGGTGCTCGACAACAAGATTCTCCTGAGCGGCAATATCGGGTATGGGCGCGACGCGTCGGGGGCGGCCTCGGCCGACGAGGGGTCGCTCATCGGCGATTTCGACATCGAGGTGAAACTCAACAGGCAGGGCAGTATAAGGGCGAAGGCCTACACGCACTCCAACAACGACGTGCTCTACGAGACTTCGCCTACAACGCAGGGGGTCGGAATCTCGTTCCAGGAGGACTTCGACTCGTTTCGCCAGCTCTTCCGGAAATATTGGGACAAAATCTTACATCGGCGCAAAAAGGGAGAGGCGTACGCCGACGGGGCTGCCGCCAATTAGCGCGAGGAACTTTTGGCGGCGGCGTTGCGTACAAGACGAAAGTTTAACGCAAACAGGCAAAAAAATGAGAAAATTGCTCTTGACCATAGCGGCGGCGGCGCTTTGCGCCTTGGCTGCACGGGCGCAGCAATGCACACCCACGCCCGCCGACTACGAGAGGTTCGCCAAGACCAAGACGCTCGTCGTCCTCGACGACAATATGTTCAGCGACTTCAACATGGCCATCAAGGACGACATGAAAGGCAATTGGACGCCGACCGAGGTGGGCTACATCTCCCGCTCCGACTTTGAGAAGAGGAGGAGCGACCCCAACTATTCGTTCCTGCTCACCACGATCGTGACATATCCCGAAGACAAAATCAAGGACAAGTACGTCTACCTCAGCCTGCTGATGGGCAAGCCTAAGGTCAAGCTGAAAGATATGCCGGACTTGATTTCCATCCCGTTGGCCTACTTGTCGGCAACCGACCAGGCGTGGGTCTACAAATTGCCCGCCTTCATCCGGTTCATTCTGAGGCACGTCGAGACGATGAAGGCCAATCCGTCGCTCATCAGCGACACGCCGTTGCTGATGTACAACAAGAACAGCCAGTCCCTTGCCGGCAAGACGCTCTACCTCGTCAAGTCAGACCTGGAGAAGACCATCCAGACCGAGGGCGCCATCCGCAAAGTCTACCCCTATGATTTCCGTCTCGTCAACGAGAGCGAGGTCCGCGAGGCGTTGGAGGAGAAGCGGAAAGACGTGGTAATCCTCCACAAGGTCGGGCCGGAGAAGAACCGCAAGACGCGGTGCTTCAAGATGCTCATGGGGGCGGACGACGCGCAGGTCTACTACTTTGACTACCACACCATCTCTCCCCGCACGCCCGACTGCCTACTGGAGAAGGACTTGAAGAAGATAGCCAAGAACTAGGCGTCTAGCCCATCCTGCTTTTATAGTCCTCGTAGGTGTAGCGACGGACAACGCTGAGGCCGCCTCTCGATGGGTCCCATATGGCTATCGAGGGGTGGCTCACGCCGTTGAACATAGTGGTCTTAACCGTGGTGTAGTGCGCCATGTCCTCGAAGATGATGTTGTCGCCAACGCTCAGGGGCTTGTCGAACGACCATGAGCCGGCGTAGTCGCCCGACAGGCACGAGTTGCCGCCCATGCGGTAGGTCGGCAGGCCCTCCACGGGGTCGTAGTGGGCGCCGCGGACGACGGGCTTATAGGGCATCTCCAGGCAGTCCGGCATGTGGCACGCGAAAGAGACGTTGAGCATGGCCGTGCGGACGCCGGAGTTCTCCACGATGTCCTCGACCGTCGAGAGCAGGAATCCCGTCTGCCACGCAAAGGCCGAACCGGGCTCCAATATCACTTGCAGGTGCGGGTGGCGAGAGCGGAAGCCCCTTATGGTCTCGACGAGCAGTTCCGTGTCGTAGCCTTGGCGGGTCATCAGGTGGCCGCCGCCGAAGTTGACCCACTTGATTTTGTCGAGCCATTTCCCGAATCGGCTCTCGAACGTGGCGACGAGGTTGGCCGTCTGCTCCGCGCTGCTCTCGCAGAGGGCGTGGCAGTGGAGCCCCTCGACAATGCCTGGCAGGGTTTCGGGCAAGGCGTCGGCCACCACGCCGAGCCTCGAACCGGGTGCGCACGGGTTGTACAGTTCGGTCTCAACTTGAGTCAGCTCCGGGTTGACGCGCAGCCCGGCGCTCACGCGGCGCGAGCATCGCTCCAAGTTCGGCGTGTACCGTTCTAGTTGCGAGAGCGAGTTGAACGTTATGTGGCGGCTGTGCGACAGAATCTCGTCGATTTCGCCGGGCGAGTACACGGGGGCGTAGGTGTAGGCGGGACTTCCAAGCTCCTCGGTTGCCAAACGCGCCTCGCACAGGGAGCTGGCCGTGGCGCTGTCGAAAGCCTCGCGGACGATGGGGAACGCGTCCCACAGCGCGAAAGCCTTGAACGCCAATATTATCTTTGCGCCGCTACGCTCCTCGACGTGGCGAATCTTACGCAGGTTGGCCCGCAGTTTGTCGGCCTCCAATACGTAGCACGGCGACGGTATCTGCCCCATGTCGGGACCCGGTGTCTTCTCTCTCTTCGTCATATCGCGGCGAAGTTACTCTTTTGCTATCTACAGTTTGCATTTTCTTTTCCAAAATTTGCTTTGTGGTTGCTAATGTATAACTTTGCCCGCAGTCGGCTTACGCCCTCTTCGGCCTTTCCGGGAGCGAGGGGTGGCGGCGTGCCATGTGAAAGACAGTCATAAAAACATTACACTAATAACATGGGTTTCGTTGAGAATCTGAAAGAGAAGGCGGCGAGGAGCAAGAAGCGCATCGTCCTGCCCGAGGGCTACGAGGAGCGGACGCTCAGGGCCGCCGACAAGGTGCTGGAGGAGGGCTTTGCCGACATCATACTCATTGACAGCGAGGAGAACGTGAGGGCCAATGCCGAGAAGATGGGCTTGAAGAACATCGGCAAGGCCAGGATTGTGGACCCGCAGTCCGACCCCAAGGTCGCGGACTACGCCAACCTCCTCTACGAACTGAGGAAGAACAAGGGGATGACGCCCGAAAAGGCGGAGCAGCTGGCCCGGCAGAATCTCTACCTCGGATGCCTCATGATTAAGGCGGGCGACGCCGATGGCGAAGTCAGTGGGGCGGACAGCCCCACGGGCGACGTGCTGCGCCCGGCGTTCCAGATCATCAAGACGAAGCCGGGAATCAGTGTCGTCAGCGGCGCCTTTCTGATGTTCTTGCAAGACAAGAGCTACGGCGAGGACGGTCTGATGATTTTTGCCGACTGTGCCGTAAACCCCGTTGTCAGCACCCAGCAGCTCGCCGAGATTGCCGTCGCCACCGGCAAGACTGCCAGGGTCTTGGGCGGCTTCGAGCCGCGCGTCGCCATGCTGAGCTTCTCCACGAAGGGCAGCGCGAAGCACGAGGTTGTCGACAGGGTTGTCGAGGCCGCGGAGCTGGCGCGGCAGATGGCGCCCGACATGCAGATTGACGGAGAACTGCAGGCCGACGCCGCGCTCGTAGAGGTCGTGGCGGCCAAGAAGGCTCCCGGCAGTCCCATCGCGGGGCGCGCCAACGTGTTGATTTTCCCTTCGCTGGAGGTCGGCAATATCGCCTACAAGCTCGTCCAAAGGCTTGGAGGCGCAGAGGCCATCGGGCCCGTCCTGCAGGGCATTGCAAAGCCTGTCAACGACTTGTCGCGCGGATGCTCCGTCGACGACATTGTCAAGATGATTGCCATAACAGCCAACCAGGCGCAAGGAGACTAAGAGGGCGGAGGACGCCAACCACGGAGGCCGCCGTTGCCGCAATGGGAGTGGCGCGGCGGCTTCCGCATTAGAACCTTTTGTATCAAGAAAAACCAAGAAAAATGAAGAACATACTGGTCCTCAACTGCGGAAGCTCGTCAATCAAATATAAGCTCTTCGAGATGTCGTCGAAGAAAGTCGTGGCCAATGGCGGCATCGAGAAGATTGGAATGCCGGGGGCTTTCATCAAGTTCTCCCTGCCCGACGGCGAGAAGAAGATTGAGCAGATGCCAATCCCCGAGCATACGCGGGGCGTGGAGGTCATCCTCGGCAAGCTGACAGACCCGGAGGTCGGCGTGCTGAAAAGCCTCACCGAGCTTGACGCTGTGGGCCACCGGATTCTCCACGGCGGAAGCAAGATAACCAAGAGCACCCTGCTGACGCCGGACGTCCTTGATGTAATCGAGGAGTGCGCCGACATGGGGCCGCTCCACAACCCGGCGAACCTCAAGGGGATACACGCCGTGGGTGCCTTGTTGCCAAACATCCCGCAGGTGGGTGTCTTCGACACGGCTTTCCATCAGACCATGCCCCCATATGCCTATATGTACGCCCTGCCATACGAGTACTACGAGAAGTACGGAATCCGCCGCTACGGCTTCCACGGCACGAGCCACAAGTATGTCTCGAAGCGCGTGTGCGAGTTCTTGGGGATAAGCCCGGTGGGCAAGAAGATTATCACCTGCCACATCGGCAATGGCGGCTCCATATCCGCCGTGGTCGACGGCAAGTGCATGGACACCAGCATGGGCCTCACCCCGCTTGAGGGGCTGATGATGGGGACGCGCTGCGGGGACATCGACCCCGCAATCGTCCCGTTCCTCATGCATCATGCCGGCCTCTCCGCCGACGAGGTGGACGTCTTGATGAACAAGAAGTCGGGGCTGCTCGGCATCTCCGGGACAACTTCCGACATGCGCGAGATTCAGGCGGCGAGGGACAGCGGCGACGAGCGCGCCGCTCTGGCTCAAGACATGTACTACTACCGCGTCCGCAAATATATCGGTTCCTATGCCGCCGCCATGGGCGGGGTGGACGTCATCCTCTTCACGGGCGGAGTGGGCGAGAACAAGTGGAACTGCCGCGAGGCCGCATGCAAGGGCCTGGAGTTCATGGGGGTCGAGCTAGACTACGAGAAGAACAAGGAGGTCTTTGGGACTGAGGCCGTCATCTCCAAGCCCTCCAGCAAGGTGACGGTGTGTGTCGTCCCGACCGACGAGGAGCTCATGATTGCCATGGACACCGACGAGCTGACGCGCTGAGCTTTTTGCCGATAGCGCATAATTCTTTTCCAATGGGGGGCGTAGGCGATTGTTCGTCCGCCCCCCTCTCGTTTGTCCGTCCTTGTGGTCTTCGCCGCGTTCTTCCGTGTTTCACTTTTTCGTTGTAACTTTAACGCTTTATATTCCAACACAGATGTTTAAGGCTGCATTCTTCGATATTGACGGGACGCTCGTCAGCTTCAAGACGCACGAGGTGCCGGAGAGTACCCGCCGGGCCATCGACAAACTGAGAGCCGCGGGGGTCAAGTGCTTCGTCTCGTCGGGGCGGCACACCGCCAATATCGACAATTTGGGTTCACTGAAGTTCGACGGCTACGTCACAGTGAATGGCGGCATGACCTACTACGAGGGCCGTCTCATCGACGCAAACCCCATCGACCGGGCCGACGTGCGCGCCATTCTCGGCATCCTCTATCCGGCTCCAGGGGTCGAAGTCGCTTTCCGCCCGTTCCCCATAAACTTCGTCTTGCGCGACAGGCTCGTCATGAACTACGCCGACGACGTTGTCGAGGAGACCTACCGGCAGCTGAACTTTGTCAACAGGCCGCAGGTGGCGGACTTGCGGCAGTTCGCCGACGCCGACGTGTTCCAAATGATTTCGTTCTTCGGCGAGGACGACGAGCCGCGCGTCATGTCCGTCCTCCGCCATTGCGGCTCCGAGCGTTGGAGTCCCGCCTTTACAGACATCGTGCCCATGGGGCAGGACAAGGTGCGCGGCATCAGGCGGGTGTGCGAGGAGGTCGGGGCGTCGCCGGAGGAGGTGCTGGCTTTTGGCGACGGAGGCAACGACGTGGCGATGTTGCGTTTCGCGGGGGTCGGGGTGGCTATGGGCAATGCGTCAGACGCCGTCAAGGCGCACGCCGACTTGGTGTGCCCGGCCGTGGACGACGACGGAATCTTGTGGGCTGTAGATAAACTTTTGGCAGACAAATGAATATTTTCCCCCAGACGGGCAGGAAGCTCCTGGCGGCGGTGGCGGTGGCCGCGCTGTCGTCGGTAGGTTTGGCGCAGCAATTGGTGACGGAGGGAGGGCGGACGTTCCGCCTCCACACGGTGGCAAAGGGCGAAGGCCTCTACCGGCTCTGCAAAGACAACGGTGTGACGCAAGAGGATGTCATATCTGCCAACCCCGAGCTCAGCAAGACGGGGCTTGTGGAGGGCGTCGTAATCCGGATCCCCGTCAGTGGCGCCGAGACCCCCGCCGTCGCGACCTACGTGGTCCGCAAGGGAGACACCGCCTACAGCATTGCCAGGGAGCACGGCATGCAGCTCGCCAAGTTCCTGGAGCTGAACCCCGACGCCATGTCGGGTGTGAGGGAGGGGCAGGTCGTCAAGCTGGACCGCTTGCCGACGGAGTTCGCCACGCACGTCATAGCCGCGGGCGAGACGCTCTATTCCATTGGCGTCCGCTATGGGGTCAAGACGCAGCAGATTGTCGACGCCAACGCGTCGCTCAACCCTGCCGCCTTGCCCGTCGGGACGGCCATTAGGATTCCGCGGTCGAGCATCCCGCAAGAGGACGACGCTTTCTTCTACCACCGCGTGGCGGCGGGCGAGACGCTCTATTCGCTGTGCGTGAAATATGACATCCTGCAAGAGAGAGTCCAGGAGGTCAACAAGGGGGTGGACTGGTCTGCTTTGCAGATTGGGCAGATCGTGGCCATCCCCAAGGTCAAGCAGCGGACGGTGGCATATTCGGACTACCGCGTCGGAAGACGGGAGACGCTCTATTCCATTGCGAGGGATGAGGGGGTCGGCATCGACGACATCCTCGCCGCCAACGAGGGTCTCACGGCCGACAATTTGAAGCGGGGCATGACCATCAGGATTCCGCACATCGAGGAGGCCGCCGACGCCACTCCGGCCACGCTCGACGCCTCCTACGTCGGCGAAGCCGGGGCCGAGGCGCAATGGGGGCAAGACTACAGCTACGACAAGGCCGGGCGTCCGGCGATAAACGTCTTCCTGATGTTGCCGTTCAACGCCTATGCCGAGATGAAGGGGCTGAGGGAGAGCGGCGTCAACACCAACGAGCAGAGCTACCCATTCAAGAGCCGTCGCTACGTCGAGTTCTACGAGGGCGTGCGGATGGCGCTCGACAGCCTCTGCCGGGCCGGGGCCAACGTCAGTCTCAGGGTCTTCGACACAAACAGCCGGCTGAGCGCCATCAACCAGCTCAACACCGCTAGCGTCAGACCCGACATCATCATCGGCCCGGCGCACCGCGGGGAGATGGCCGACGCCATGAGCTACGCCCGCGCCAACAAGGTCCCCGTCGTCCTGCCATTTGCGCAGTGCGACAGCTCCATACTCGACAACCCCTACGTGTTCCAGGCCAGCGTCATCGACTCCATAACGGGAAAGGAGGTCATGGCGCAGATGGTGCGGCGCCTGGGCGGGCGCAATGTGGTGGTCCTGGCCCCCAGCGTGTGGACGCCGGCCGACAGGGAGCGCCACAGGGCGTTCCGGCAGATGTGCGAGAGGGCCGGCGTGCCCGTCACGCTGCATAGCTACGACACTTCCGCGCCCACCAAGATTCTGCCATCGCTGAAAGAGGACACGGCCAACGTTGTCGTGCTGCCAACCAACAGCGAGGCGGTGGTCAACAGCGTCATAACGTCGTTGGCGGGAGTGGTGGAGCAGAAGCCGACGGCGCCGGTCGAGCTGTGGGGCTTCAGCGAGTGGCTCGTCTTCCAGACCATAGAGATTGACGTGTTCCACAAGCTCAACACCAAGATTTTCACCACCTACGCTGTCGACGAGACAGACCCCCGGACGGCATACGCCATCAACGAATACCGGAAACGATATTTCACCGAGCCTTTGGCCTTTACGCCCTATTTCCAGCGCCTCAGGCCCATGTCGGGCTTCTCGGAGTATGGCTTGTGGGGATATGACGTGGCAATGAAGTTTGTTGGCGCAAGGGTCAGTCTGGGCCCGGGGTTCGTGCGCAATGTCGACGCCTACAGGCCGCGCCTGCTGCAGTCAAACTTCAGGTTTCAGAGCCTGACCAACTGGGGCGGCGCGGTCAATGTGGGCCTCAAGACAGTCTCCTTCCGTCCCGGAGGTGACATAGTGGTGGAGAACGTAGACTAGATTAATTTCAACAACGTGATCGCAATAAACAACCTGTCGGTCGCCTTTGGGGGCTTCCGGCTTTTCGACGGGATTACTTTCAATGTCGGGGACAAGGACCGGATCGGCTTGGCAGGGAAGAACGGGGCTGGCAAGTCCACGATGCTCAAAGTCATATGCGGCATACAGCCCCCGACGGAGGGCACCGTGTCCATTCCCAAGGAGTGCTCCATCGGCTATCTGCCGCAACACATGACCTATGGCGACGACAAGACGGTGTTCGCCGAGGCCGAGAGCGCCCTCAAAGAGCTTAAGGCCCTGCAGGAGAGGGTGGAGCAGATGAACCTGGAGCTGGCCGTCCGCACCGACTACGAGACCGACGCCTACATGGACTTCCTCAACGAGCTGTCGGAAAAGACAGAGAGGCTGACCATGATGGGCGGCGACAACTACAAGGCGGAGATAGAGACCACGCTCAAAGGACTGGGCTTCGAGCGCGCCGACTTCGAGCGTCCCACAAAAGAGTTCTCTGGCGGGTGGAGAATGAGGATTGAGCTCGCCAAGATTCTGCTCTCGCACCCCGACGTAATCCTGCTCGACGAGCCTACGAACCACCTCGACATAGAGTCCATCCAGTGGCTGGAGGACTTTCTCAAAGACTACTCCGGCGCTGTTGTCGTCATTTCCCACGACAGGGCGTTTCTCGACAACGTGACGAACCGCACGGTCGAAATAGTCCTGGGGAAGATATACGACTACAAGGCAAACTACTCCAAGTACCTCATCTTGCGGCAGGAGCGTTTCGAGCAGCAGATGAACGCCTACCGCAATCAGCAGAAGATGATTGAGGACACCGAGAAGTTCATCGAGCGTTTCCGCTACAAGGCCACAAAGTCGGTTCAGGTGCAGAGCCGCATCAAGCAGTTGGAGAAGATTGAGAGAATCCAGGTGGACGACTTCGACAAGAGCGCGCTCAACATCAAGTTCCCGCCGGCGCCGCATTCGGGGGTCATCTCAGTGCGCGGCAAGCACGTCTCAAAGGCTTTCGGCTCTCACGTGGTGTTGGACGATGTGGACTTCGAGATTGAGAGGGGCGAGAAAGTGGCTTTCGTCGGCAGGAACGGCGAGGGGAAGACAACCATGGCGCGCATGATTGTACGCGAGCTCGAGCATAAGGGGGAGATTGTCCTGGGGCATGGGGTCAGGGTCGGCTATTTTGCGCAGAACCAGGCCGATATGCTCAATCCCGAAGATACTGTCTTCGACACCGTGGACCGCGTGGCTGTGGGCGACATACGTCTCAAAATCCGCGACCTGCTCGGTGCTTTCATGTTCGGCGGGGAGGACATAGACAAGAAAGTCGGGGTCTTGTCGGGCGGCGAGAGGACGCGCCTGGCCATGATTCGGCTCCTGCTTGAACCCGTCAACCTCCTTATTCTCGACGAGCCTACGAACCATCTCGACATACGCTCCAAGGAGATTCTCAAAAAGGCTATTAGCGACTTCGGGGGGACTGCCATAATTGTCTCGCACGACCGGGAGTTCCTCGACGGCCTGGTCTCAAAGACCTACGAGTTCCGTGGCGGCAAGATGAAGCTCCACCTTGGCGGCATATATGACTTCCTGCGCGACCGCAAGCTCGAGTCGCTCCGCGAGTTGGAGGCCGAGCGCTCGGCTGGTGCGCCCGCGGCCGCGACACCCAAGACGAAAAATGGCGTGCCTAAGCCCAAGGAGGCGCAGAAGCCGCAAATGACATACGAGCAGAAAAAGGAGTTCGACCGCAAGGTGAGCAAGTTGTCAAAGGGCGTCAAGGCGGCCGAGGAGGAGATTGCCAAGACAGAGGCGGAGATTGCGGACATCGAGAAGCTCCTCGCGTCGTCGTTGGGCAACGAGCAGGCCACAAGCCTCGCGGAGAGGCACACCAAGGCCAGCGGGAGGCTGGAGAGCCTCATGGCGCAGTGGAGCGACTTGCAGACGGAGCTTGAGGAGCTCACCCGGTAGGGGGGCGCATCGGGCGGTGGGCGGAGCGTTGGGCTTGGCGGGCGGCCTCGGCCAAGCGAGGCCGCTCCCCGTCGGGCAGGGCGAAGTCCATGAAACGGTCGAAGACGTAGCGCTCCGCCATTTGAGACGGGTGGGTCATGTCGTCGGCGTAGAAGCGGTAGTCGCGCAGCTCGTCCATCACAATCTCATATGACGGGAAATACTCCATCGTGGAGTTGTGGCGGCCGACCGCGTTGTCCACGCCAAGCAGGAGCGTCGCTTTGCTGAGGGAGTTGCCGTGCGCCCCGTCTGCCAAATGGCGGATGGGGCTGACGGTGAGGATTATTTGTCTCCCGTCCGCCACTGCGTCAATCTCCCCCAGGGCCGCGGCGCATTCGTCGGCCGAAATCTTGAAGCGGGTGAACTCCGCCGCCGGGCGCTTTAGGCAGTTCGCCACGACGCGTCCGGTCGCATTGTGGCGGAAGCACCATGCCGTGCCGAGCGTTACGATAAGCATCTCCGCCGTCCTCCAAAAATCGTGGGCGCGGCGCAGTTCGGCGTTGGCGTGGGCGAGAAACTCATCTGCCGATTGGCGGGCGTGGCGCGTGTGGTGGCCGAAAGAGCAAATGCGGCCGTCGCCGGCGCCAATCTCCACGCACTCCTCCGCCCCAAACTCCCGGCCTGTAGATATGCGGCGCAGCCCGTTGAGCACCGAGAGCGGGTTGTAGGCCGCCCCTAGCGGGTTCACCACCACGGGGAAGCCGCAGGCCTCCATGCGTCCGCCGATGTTTTCGGCAAAGCAGCTGCCTACGACCACCGCGGGCTTGTCGAACGAGATGCCCATGCGGCTCGTGCCTACATCTACGGGTGTGGTCAGTTTCATCCCACTGCGCCTATTTCCGCATCCATTGGGCCAGTCTGCCGTCCATCAGCAGGGCTAGGAACGCGAGATTGATGACCCACATGATTATAAGGCAGAACACGTAGGTGTCAATTTTCATGCCCAACACCACCTTGTAGGGCGAGTAGAGGGGGGCGCCGAACGCTTTGTCCGTGTCTTGGAAGACGAAGTCGTTCTTCTGCCACAGCCGTCCGTCGTGCTCCATCACGACCTCGGTCAGCATCCCTGAGGGGTTCGTCACCAGGTCCGCCAGGCTGGAGTTGTGGCAGTTCCGCCGCAGGCTGTCCACCACTTCGGGGCTGAACTGCCGGCGGTGGCGGTCGAGGGCCATGTCGGCCTTGTTGTAGCGCGAGACGTTGTGGAGGCGGACTTTCTCCAAATATTGGTTGATGGTGTTGTAGGCGGCGGCGCCAAACAGCCCTTTCTTGAATATTTCGGGACGCGGCGGGGCTATTTGCGGGAACAACCTGGCGCACTGCTCCGTCTCGCCCGACATGATGCGCAGGAGCCTGTCTATCTCCTCCGGGTCGCTCTCGACTTTGGCGGAGTTGATGCTCACGCGGTCGGCGTAGGTCTTCATCGCCGGGACCCAGAAGTCCTTGTAGTAGGAGCTTTGGCTCTTCGCTTTGTCATATTTGTAGAAGAGGGTCTCGTAGCCGTTGTAGCAGAACTGGTTGACCGCCAAAGCCTCAAAGGCCCATCGGGCCGTGATGACGTTGCCGTAGGGGGGGACGCCCGTGGCGGAGCTGGCGTCGGGGTTCATCTGGTCGAAGCGGACGAAGACGCCGCTCAAGATGAGCTGGGGGATGACCATGAACGGTATCGTTATGTAGATATTGATGGTCTTCTTCATCATGTCAGAGAGGTTCAGACCTATCAAGTTGGCCGTCACCGCCGTGGTGAACAAGACAAGCCAATACTCCCAGAACATCCCCCGGATGGACAAGACGGAGTTGCAGATGCCGACGTAGAGGAGCATCTGCAATGCCGACATGAGCATTGTCTGTGCGCATTTCGACATTATGTAGCTCCTGCGGTTCAGGTTCAGGAACGTCTCGCGTTTCAGGATTTGGCGGTCCTGGATAATCTCTTCGGCGCTCACCGTCAGACCCACGAAGAACGCTATTATGACCGAGACAATGATGAAGACGGGCATATTGACGTTGTCCGCAAAGGTGTAGTCCCCTTGGCGGACGTCGTAGTATCGGAGCAGCGCGGCGACGCACACCGCCATGGTCGGGACCTCCAGCAGGTTCAGCAGCAGGTATTGGGCGTTGGCCAATTTCGACTTGATGTCGCGCGCCAGGAATATCATCCACTGCTTGACGCGTCCCGGTGTCTTGAACTGTATGGGCGGCAGGGGCTCGGGCTCGCCGACGTAGCTCGTGTCTATTGCGCCCCAGCGGAACATTTCGTACCACTCCTTGGGCTGCACCTTGCGGCTCTGGGTGTTGTTGCCGAACTCGTCAACGATGGGCTGGCTTATGATGTCGAGAATCTGCTCTACGTTGATGTTGCCGCACCGGGGGCACTCCACCTCGCGCGACGCCACCATGTGCAGGTTGAGGCGGAAGTAGCTCAGGCTCTCGGTCGGGTCGCCGTCGTAGATGAGGTAGCCGCCGGTGTCGAGAATCAGCAGTTGGTCGAACATCTTGAAGATGTCCGACGAGGGCTGGTGGATGACGACGAAGATGAGCTTGCCGTTGATGGACAAGTCTTTAAGAAGCTCCAGGATGTTCTCCGAGTCGTGCGACGACAGGCCCGAGGTCGGCTCGTCCAAAATCAGGATGGCGGGCTCGCGGATAAGCTCCAGGGCTATGTTGAGCCTCTTGCGCTGCCCGCCGCTTATCTTCTTGTTGAGAGGGTTGCCTACCTTGATGTCTTTGATGTCGAACAGGCCCAGCAGGCGCAACAGCTTGTCTATCTTGTCTTGCACCAGGGCGGAGGGCAGGTTGTCGAAGCTAAGCCGGGCGCTATAGTAGAGGTTGTCGTAGACCGACAGGTCTTCCATCAAGATGTCGTCTTGCGAGACGAAGCCTATGAGGCCCTTGATGGTCTCGGGGTTTTCATAGATGTCGATGTTGTTCACATAGACGTTGCCCGACGCGGGCGGCGTCATGCCAGACATGACGTTGGCCAGGGTGCTTTTCCCCGATCCCGAGATGCCCATAATCCCGACAAGCTGGCCGGAGTGCGACTCGAACGAGAGCTCGTGGAGACCCACAGTCTTCTTGTTGAACTTGTATACGACGTTGCGGGCCTCGAATGTCAGGGGGACGGCGGCGGCGTTCGTGACCACCTGCCGCATCATGTCGTAGAAGAATATGGGCGAGCTGACGCCATTGCGGATCGAGCTCCCGGCGCGCATGAAGTAGGTGCGGCCGGGCGTGAGGAGCGAGCCGTTCATGTTGAGGTGCTGCTCGCCGAAGCTCTTGAACAAGAACGTGTTGACCAACGGCAGGTAAACGAAGTCTATCTCGCCCTCCAAATCTTCCCAAAAGACGTGCTTAGGCTCCAGTATCTCCTCGCAGTTGCCTTTGCCGGAGAAGACGACGCGCTCGCCGACGCGCTGTGTGTCGAGGATGAAGTTGCGAACCAGCTCGCACTCCTCGCGGTTGATGTTGAACTTGTCTACAACGACGTCGTTCACAAGGCCTTGTTCCATGTATGAGACCTGCCCCGTGTTGAGGTATTCATACAGTTGGACGAGCACGACGTATTTCTGGAACAGAGACAAGCCCTTGTTCATCTCGTGCGTGATGCGCATGACTCTCGACGCTGCGCGCGAGATGACCTTGTATTGGTTCTCGCTGCGCAAGCTCAGCGTCATGTTGTCGCGGTAGTACTTGTCGAATTTTCCTATGTATTGACCCGCGAGTTCCTTGTTGAGTTGCGAGACAAGGAAATTATACACCACGCTGCGCCGCTCGCCCATGTCTTTCGTGCCGCGGACCGACGCCACGACGGCGAAGAGCTGGACGAGGGCCTCTAGAATGCTGTCGCTCATGCCGGTTCCCTCCTAAAGCGAGATTGTGGAGCGGCGACGCGGCTCATTCCGCGTCCTCGTTGAGTTTGAAACCCGTCATGACTATGGCTATGCCCGACGCGGCTTTTGTGGCGTCGAGGCGCGCCTCGACAATGCAGTCCATGTAGCCGTCGACCGAGAAGTCCCAATAGGGGGCGTTGCCGTGGTCCTTGCTCGTGAAGAGCAGGTTGTGGTCGGTGTCGTAGAGGCTGAAGACGATGTTACTGTGCTCGCCGTTGCCCACGGCTATTCGGTAGGTCGTCCCCGAGAAGAGTGTGGCGCGGAACTCGGCCGCCTCGTCGCCCGTCAGGAGGCTCTTGAACGGCCGCCCCGTGATTATGTAGGGGGCCTCGAAGCAGGCCGCGCACGAGTTCTCAATGGCTTCGGCTTGGCTGCCGGCGGGGGTGAGGGGCAGGGTCAGAGCCGCGGCAATGGCGGCAATGGTCTTTATTTTCATGGTATTCTCTGAATGTGTCTCCGTTTCGCGGGCGGGGGCTACGGCCTCCGACCCGTTCCGTGTCTTAAAAATATAAAAACAGACGCCATCGGCAAAGTGTCGGCGCGGAATTTTTATCGGAATACGCTTTTCTCGTATTTTTGTGGCGTAAGTAGACCCGTAATGATCAGATATGCTTTTTTCGCAATGGTAGCCATCATGGCCGCGGCTGTGGGCGCGGCGGGACAGAGCCTGAAGCGTTTCGACTTGGAGAACAGCGTCGGAGGCGGCAAGGAGTTCGGGAAAATATATCCGTACAGCCTCAGCTCCTGGGCTTGTCGGCAGACCGGCGACATCGTCTACTACAAGCCAGACCGCTCGCTGGTCGCGAGCCGTCCCGACGGCTCGGAGGAGGTCGTGTCCTCCTATGCCGACTTGCGCAGCGTCGCCGGGGGCGACTATGTCCGGATTCTTGCCGCCGAGACTCCCGGCCTGCTGTGGCTGACCAATGGAGGCGACATCCTCTTGGCCGATGTCAAGGAGGGCGGAGTGGTCAAGAGCATCCCGGGCCCCTACGACGACCTTGTCGTGGCCCCGCAGTCCGGCTGGGTCTCTTTCACCGACGGCGAAGACCTCTACGTGGCCAACGGCGAGAGGCGCGAGAGGGTCAACAAAGAGTCCGTGCAGGGAGTCCGCTACGGCTCCACTGTCCACAGGTCCGAGTTTGGAATCAGCGGCGGGATGTTCTGGAGCCCCGACGGGCAGAGGCTCTGCTTCTATCGCAAAGACGAGAGGCTTGTCGCCAACTATCCGCTTGTCGACGTCCAGGCGCGCGAGGGCAAGGTCGTCAACACCCGCTACCCCATGGCGGGAGAGCAGTCGGAGGAGGTGCAGGTGGGCATATACGACACCAGGACGCGGAAGACCGTCTATCTGAAGACGGCTTCGCCCGTCGACCGGTACTTCACAAATGTCAGCTGGAGCCCCGACGGGGGCTGGCTTGGGTTGGCCGAGGTGAACCGCGGTCAGGACCATATGTGGTACAACATATACGACGCCAGGACGGGGGAGCTTGTCAAGACCCTCTTTGAGGAGGCCGACGAGCATTGGGTGGAGCCGTGCGAGCCGGCCCTGTGGACGGACAGCGGCCATTTCGTATGGGCCAGCTACCGCGATGGTTTCAGGCATCTCTACCTCTATGACGTGCGCGGCGGCTCCGCGCGCCAACTCACCAATGGGGAGTGGTGCGTGACGGCGCTGTACGGTTTCGACCCCTCCGCCCAAAAGATTGTGGCTCAGACCAACCGCGAGGGCTACCTTTTCCGCGATGTGTGCGCCATTGGCCTGGACGGCTCCATTGTGCGGCTTGGGCCCGCCGGGTCCCATTGCTCGGCCGACTACCTTGGCGGGAAGCCGCGTCTCGTTGTCAACAGCAGTAGCCCAGCGATGGCAAAAGAGTCGCGACTTTGCCATACCGACGGGCGTTCTGCCGTCGTGAACTCATGCGCCGACCCGTACGACGGGTTCGCAAAGCCGGAGATAAGGCTCGTGGACCTCAAGAGCGCCGACGGCCGGCACCCGCTGACGGGCCGGATGATATTGCCGACGGGGTTCGACCCCGCGGAGAAATATCCCGTCGTGGTCTACGTCTACGGGGGACCGCACTCTCAGCTTGTCGACGCCAGTTGGCTCAATGGGGCCTCGCCGTGGATGCTCTATTTCGCCCAGGAGGGCTACATTGTCTTCACCATGGACAACCGCGGCACGGAGATGCGCGGCTCCGAGTTTGAGCAGAGCGTGCACCGGCGGCTCGGGGTGTGCGAGATGGAGGACCAAATGGTCGGCGTCGAATATCTGCGCTCGCTCCCCTATGTCGACAGTGCCCGCATAGGTGTGCACGGATGGAGCTTTGGCGGCTTCATGACAATAAGCCTTCTGACCACGCACCCCGACGTTTTCCGGGCCGGTGTGGCGGGCGGACCCGTGTGCGACTGGAAATATTACGAGGTCATGTACGGCGAGCGGTATATGGACACACCGGAGCAGAACCCCGACGGGTATGCCTCGACGAGCCTCCTGGGCAAGATTAAGGACCTCCGCGCGCGCCTCCTTGTCGTCCATGGGGCCATGGACAGCACTGTCGTGTGGCAGAACAGCCAGGCGTTGCTCAACAGCGCGATTGAGGCCGGGGTCTTTGTCGACTATTCTGTCTACCCCAACCACCCCCATAACGTCAGCGGCCACGACCGCATCCACCTCATGGGGACTGTCAAGCGCTACTTCGACGACTTCCTTAAGCCCGAGGAGTAGGCAGCCATCCTCACGCCCGCGCCATGCGAAAAGCCCGTCCGACTTGTCGGGCGGGCTTTCTGCATTGATTTGTTCCCTCAGGTTAAAGACATCGCGCCAGGTAACTCCTAATTTCGCTGCGACAATGAAGCGAGCCTGTGCGCAGGTTCCACGGCGACCCTGCCGGGAACAGGGGATGTTTGTTAAATTTTAAATAGGATTTTGATGAGTACTGACAGCTCAATCCACGATTTCGATGTTGATGTCATTTGCGATTATTTCTCCACCCTCGACAGGCAGGGCCCTGGCAGTGTTGAGGCAACCCGTCTGGCTGTTGGCTTTTTGCGTCAGTTGCCGACAGCGCCCATCATTGCCGACCTGGGTTGCGGCACAGGCGGTCAGACAGTCACTCTTGCCCGGTGCCTCCCGCAAGCAAAAATCAAGGCGGTCGACTTGTTCCCAAGGTTCATTGACCTTTTGGACGACAGGGTCGGCAGGGAGGGACTTGGCGATGTCGTGGAGGGAATTGTCGGCTCGATGGACGCGTTGCCGTTCGAGGCTGGGAGCCTTGATGCCATATGGTGCGAGGGGGCGGTATACAACATTGGTTTTGCCCGCGCGCTAGACTACTGGTGGTCTTTTCTTCGGCCTGGCGGCTATGTGGCCATGACGGAGGCCACGTGGTTGACCAACGAGAGGCCCGCGGAGATTGAGGCCTTTTGGGCTGACGCCTATCCCGAGATAGACACCCTCCCGCGCAAGGTGGACAGAATCTGCAAGGCGGGCTACGGCGTTGAGGGGCTTTTCGTGTTGGGCGGAGAGTGCTGGACGGAAAACTACTACGCCCCGCAGCGCAAGGCGCAGTCCGAATTCCTTTTGCGCCGCAATGGGAACCCTACGGCCAAGATGCTCGTAGAGAACCAACGGCGCGAGGCGCAGATGTATGAGAGGTTCGCAGATTACTACGGCTACGTCTTCTACATCTGTAGAAAGCCATCCCGGTAAATGAAAAGCGTGCGGAGCAAGTCTTCGCGCGCTTTTCTTTCATCGCTTGCAGATGTGCCGGTAGTCGCAATTTTTGCACGAGTCGCAGTCCTCTGTTTGCTGAAAAGGCACGCTCTCGTCGAAAATCTCGTTTATGGTGGCCGACAGGAGTCTGCCGAACTCGTCGGCGGTCTCGCCGGAATAGACAAGGCGGCTTTTCTTTCCCCCAATCGTCACAGTGCGGCTACTCATTCCGTAGTCTTTCTCGTGCAATTTTGTGACGCTCAAGACATACGGCACCATCTCCCTCTCCTCTTTTCTGCCATTGGGGCGGCCTCCGTGGCGCAAGATGTGGCAGTATGCCATGACTTGCGTCGCCGCCTTGACTTTCTTGTGCTTGTTGGGGGCGAAGAGCTCTTCCAGGCTGTCGATGCTCAGCTTGCCCTTGTCGTCGCCAACGAAGCCGGTCTTGTAGTCGGCCACGAAGAGGCGGCCCTCGCCGTCGGGCTCCAGGTGCTGGCGGTCCACGACGCCCTTAAGCGTAATCTCCCTGCCGTTGTCCAGGCGGAACGGCATCTGGATCTCCTCTTCGGTCGCCTCTACTAGTGTGTCCGGCTTCTCGCTCTCGAGCGTCTTGGTCACTAGGCGCAAGATGACGCTAAAGGTGATGATGTTGCGCCCATTGAGGTCGTCTTCCGTCTTGAGCTGGTCGTTGTGCATAGCCAGCCGGAATCCCTCCATGATGAGACTTGAGAGCCCCTTCTTGTCGGCCGCCGCTCTGCGCAGGAACTCTTCGCTCAAGAGTTTGCCCGTCTTTGTCGGTCCCGCCGCCGAGTAGAGGCGCTCCATGACGTGGTGGTAGATTATGCCCAACTGCCTGTTGTCTGCCTCGTCCGTAATCTCTTCGTCAACGTCTATGTGCGCAACGTCCGAGAAGAAGAATTTCAGTCCGCACCCTATGTAGTTAGAGAGGCTTGTGGGCGAAATCTTTGTGCAGTTTTGCATCATGTCCCTCACCGTGCTTTTGTCCACGGCTATGGTCTCCGGTTGCCGAAGCCGGATGTTGCGCTGGGTCGAGATCTCCTCAATCTCCTGCCTGTCCAGCATCCGCATCTGCATGACGTAGCGGCTCTGCTCGGTGGGGCGCGATTGCGGGCCTTCTGTGGGCTGGAGGATGGTCAGCCTCTTGGTGCGGCTCTTTAGGCGGTAGAAGTAGTAGTTGTATGTCGAGTCCACCTCCTCGGTGGTCAGCATCCCGTTGTTGCGCCTGATGGTCATCGGGATCATTGTCTCCGTGCCGGTCGTTGTGCGAGGCCAATTGCCGTCCACCATGTCGAGTATGATGACGTTGTCGAAGTCCACGGCGCGCGTCTCCAAGATTCCCATGAGCTGCAGTCCGCCGAGGGGCATGCCTTGGAAGTCCACTTTCTGCTGGTCTATCATAGAGCAGAGGATGTGCATCAGGAGCCGCGGGTTCGAGATGTCGTCCATCACGATGCCGACAACGGAGGGCATGCGGCGCGCCACTTTCAGCGCCTCCCATATCGTCTCGCGGTCCATGACGGCCCCCTGCTCGCGCGCGAAGTGGCTCAAGATGGCTTCGAGGACGTCTGTGGCGTAGTCTGCCACCTCGGAGGGCTTCACGTGGCGCAAGATTCGCCGGGTCAGCGCAAGGTCGCCAAGTTCCGCCGGCGTCACGAAGCTCACGTTGTTGTCTATCAGGCGCCGGGCGGCGGCGCGCGTCGGTTCCAGTCCGTCGGCGGCGGAGACGTAGGGGTGGCGGAGCACCGAAAGCACAACCTGCGAGTTGAAGGCCGGTTCGCCGGTTCGCCTCTTGCGGTGGTTCATGCCGCTCTGCAGGTCGGCCATGAGGTGGACGAGTCCAGAGACATTGGAGTAGCGCAGGCTGTAGCCCATTGTGACGTTGAGGTTGCGCACCACGTCGCTGGGGATTACGCTCAAGACGGGCAGGAGCATCTGCTCGTCGGTTATGACTATCACGCTGCGCTTGTGTTCCTCGGCGGCTCTTGCGCGCCGCTCCGTTGTCGTCGCGCCTTTGTCGGTGAAGCTTTGCAGGACCGTGGCGGCGACAACCGACGCCTGGCTCTGCGAGTAGGCGGTCTTCAGCAGTCGCACCTCTTGCGCGTCGCGCGGTGTGGCGCGGGGGGGGGCGTAGCCGTTGGGGGCGGGGAACTTTTCGACCCATTGCGCCACGGCGAACCCGGCGCTGTGGACGTCCTTGGCCACCGACGGCTCCAGCATCCATGGTTCGTAGTCCCAAAAGAACTCGGCGCGCCCGGCTTTCTGCAGACGCCGCATGATGGCCTGCTCGGCGTTGGTCGGTAGGCAGAAGCCTATGAACGCGTAGCGGCATCCGTCGTCGTCCCATCGGGTGTCGCCCTCGGCGGCCTTGCGGTAGAGCATTCCCGGATATGCCAGCCGTTTCGCCTCAAGATGCTCGCGAAAGGCGGCGTAGAGAGCCTCCATTCGTCCATAGGTGTCGACAAAACGCTTGTGGACCATGCGTTTCTCGCCAAACGCGGTCTCCTCTTCGGTGAAGACTATTTTCCAATATCTCTCTATGGCTTCGCGCTGGTTGTCTGAGAGGTGGCCGAGGTCGTCCGACAGCTCCTGCCACTCCCTCACGTTGCGGTACACGTTCATGGGGCTGGCCAGGCTCTTGTCTATGTCGTCGAAGTCTTTCACGATTGTGCCGGCCCACGAGTAGAACGTCTCGAACCGCATGGCGTCCTCCGGGGGGGCAATCTGCCGATAGGCGTCGTAGAGTTCGCATCGGAGCGTCACCTGGTCGGCAATCCGCAGGCCGCTGCCTTTCGCCACCAGGTCGCCGAGCGTCGTCACGTTGAGGCCGAAAACGACGTGGGGTCTGCCGGCGCGGCGCAAGACGGCCATCTGGCCGCTCACGGCGTCGGAGAAGAAGACCCCGGAGCGGTGGTTGGGGAAGACGAAGACGGTCTTGGCCCACTCGCCTTGCGGCAGGCGGCGGACGTAGTGCTTGGCGACAGATTTGAGGAAGTCCATCCTGTGGTTGTGGTTCTTTGTTTTTTGCCCACATAAAACTAGCCATATTCCACGACATTGGCAAAAGCCGCCGCTTGCCCTTTTGCGCCGTCGCGCTATATTTGCCGTCAATTACAAGCGTCTTAGGATGATATTGAGAACAATGGCCTTGACCGCGGCGCTCGCCCTTGCCGCGGTCGCCGACTGCGCCTCGCAGTCGACAAAGCCTTTCGGCAAAGGGCAGGAGGCGGGGAGGGGCATAGTGGACTTTAGCGTCAAGGTCAGGAACTATGCCGGCAAGCCCGTGGTCTTGGGCTACTACTTCAACAACAAGATGCTCGTCAAAGACACGGTCGTGACCGACGCCGCCGGCGAGGCGCGTTTTGTCCGCGACACGCTGCTTGCCGAGGGGCTCTACCTGCTCCATTTCCCGGAGAACGGGCAGGTCTTCGACATCCTCATGCCACATGAGCAGAAGTTCCGGATAGAGTGCGACACCATGCCGGGCCAGGCCGAGAGGGCCACTGTGAGCGGCAGCCGGCCGTTGGCAAATTTCCTGACCTACCAAAAATACATCATGGCGCGCCAAAAGGACTACCGCCTGCTCAGCGAGCAGTTCCGCGACGCGCAGGGCGACGCAGGCCGGCAGGCCGCAATCCGCAAGCGCTTCCTGGAGATGGACTCCTTGGTCGCGCGGCACAACGACGAGGTCATCGAGGCGAACAAAGACAACTTCCTGGCCAACTTCCTCCGCGCGCTCAAAGAGGTGAAGGTGCCGGCATTCGAGCCGCCGGCGGGACTCTCCGAGGCCGAGCGGGATTCCGTAAGGCAGGTGAGGGGCTACTACTACTATCGGGCGCACTTCTACGACAATTTCGACATGACGGACAGCCGGCTGCTCCGCACCCCGTTCTTCACTCAGAAGATTGACAAATATTTCGACGAGTCCGTCCCGCAGATTCCCGACACCGTGGCGGCGGAGGTCTTCCGGCTCGTTGAGATGTGCCGCCCCGACGAGGAGATGTTCCGCTACTTCGTCTCGACGATGTACAACAAGTACAACCAGAGCAACATCATGGGGATGGACGCCGCCCTTGTCAAGATTGCCGACCGCTACTACCTGTCGGGAGAGGCGGCGTGGGCCGACAAGAAGTTCATCGACGAGCTGCGCGAGAACATCGACGGCATCCGCCACACCCTCATAGGCCTCAAGGCGCCCGACATGAGGATGCCGTCGGTCTCCGGCGAGTGGTACAGGCTCAGCGAGGTCCGCGCGCCCTACACCATCCTCGTCTTTTGGGAGCCTAGTTGCGGGCATTGCAAGAAAGAGGTGCCGCACATCAAGACGGCTCTTCTCGACAAGTACGCCGACCGCGGCCTCAAGGTCTTCGCAGTCTACTGCCAGGTCGACGAGAAGCCGTGGAAAGAGTTTATCGAGGAACACCAGCTGGAGGAGTTCATCAACGTATACGACCCCTATGGGCGTTCCGGATTCCGGCGTTTCTACAACATAAAGAGTACGCCGACAATTTTTGTCCTCGACAAGGACAAGACCATCGTGGCAAAGAAGTTGGGCGTTGACCAAATCGACGGGTTCCTGGCTCACGAGTTCGGATTGGACAAGTAGGACGGATGGAGGCTCGTAAGGAAAGACGGACACCGGGCAAGGCCCTCCCCCGCGCGTTGGCGCGGGGGGGCGTTGCGGCCGTTTTTGCGGTCGCTGTCGCCGCCGGCGCGCCGTCGTGCCGAGAGGACGATTTCTCAAATCGGCCGCCAAAGATATACTTTGCCTCCGGCGGCTCTTTTGAGATTGCGCCCGGCGACACCTTGACCCTGCAGCCGCGGATTGTCTACGACAATGGGTGCGCCTACGCGTGGACGGACGCCGAGGGCAACCTCCTCTCCGCCGAGAGGGATTTGGTTTTCACTTCCGACGTCATGCGCAACTACTCGCTGACTTTCACTGCGGGCAATGGTGTGGGGGCGGACACTTTCGGCATAAGCGTCTCCGTCCAGCTTCGGGCCTCGTTCGACGAGATGGACAACTTCTCGACAAGGCGATCGTCGGTGCTGGCCCTGCACCCCGACACCCTTCCCGGGGCTTTCAGGTGGAGGGGCGCGGCGTTCGCCAACGCCACGAATGCCGACACGTCGATGTGGTACGGCTTCGCTTTCTCCAACCGTGCGGCAACCACAAGCACCACTAGCTCGGCGGTCGTCGGCACGGCCTATGTCACCGGCTCGTCGACATCGTCCAATGCCTACCTGGCGGTCCATGCTTCAGGGGGCGGGGCGCGGGTGCTCTTCCCGCGAGACTACGCCCCCATGTCCGTCGACATCGCCAACGACAACTTTGTCTATCTCGCCAGCAAGTTCGGCTACACCGCGTCCGATGCCGTCGCGGTCAGTCCGGCGGCCAGGGGCGACTACTTCCGGGTGGTCGTCGAGGGGATTGGCGCCGACGGGATGCCCAATGGGGCGGCGGTGTCGTCGAGCCTGATTGATTGCGACTTCGACAACCCGGCCAAGTATGTCCGCATGGCGGCGTGGACGAGCCTCGACCTCAGGGGGGTGGGGACCGTGCGCGGGTTGCTCTTCTCCGTCGAGACGTCTACAGGCTTCCCGGCGCTTTTCTGCATCGACAATCTTAGGTTGCAAGACTGAGCATGGTGGCAGATTTTTTCAAGCTCTTTTGGGCATTTTTCAAGATTGGCTTCTTCACCTTTGGCGGGGGGCTGGCCATGATCCCTTTCATCGAGGACGAGTTCGTGGCCAAAAAGCGATGGGTCGCGCCCGACGAGATGCGCGAGATGGTGATTCTCTCGCAGACCCTGCCAGGAGTCGTGGCAGTCAACGTCAGCATCTTTGTCGGCAGGCAGAGGGCGGGCTTCATGGGGGCCGTCGCGGCCGTTGTCGGCACCGTCCTGCCGGCTCTCCTGTCCATTGTCCTCATCTTGATGCTCTTGCGTGGCTTCGAGGAGAACCGGTATGTCAAGATGGTCTTCGTGGGCATCAAGGCGGCGTCGGCGGCGCTGATTCTCGACACTGTGGTACGGATGAGCCGCAAGACGTTGGGGGCGGACGCCTTGTGTTGGGGGGTGGCTGCGCTGGGGCTCGTTGTCATCATCGTGGGGTTCTCGGCGGCGTGGTCGGTGGTTCTCGGCGCGTTGCTGGGTGTCGTCTTGTTTCGCAGTCGCATCCCCAAATAGCAGTAGCCGATGGTTTACCTTCAGCTCTTTGCCATATTCTTCAAGGTCGGGATTCTCGGCTTTGGCGGCGGCTACGCCATCCTGACGCTGATTTTTCAAGACGTGCAGGCGTTTGGAATGATGTCTGCGGGCGAGTTCGCCAATCTTGTGGCGCTATCGCAGGTCACGCCCGGGCCCATAGCCATCAACGCCGCCACCTACGTGGGCTTCAATGTGGCGGGGCTTCCGGGGGCCGTCTTGGCGACGGTGGCGGTGTCGTTGCCGTCGTTCTTGCTCTGCCTCGCCGTGCTGATGTTCATCGAGCATTTCAAGACCAACGCCGTCGTGGCGTCGGTCTTGGCCGGCATTCGTCCCGCCACGGTGGGCCTCATGGCCGGGGCGTTCCTCTTCATGGCGCAGACGGCTGTCTTGCCGGGCTACGACAAGGCGTTGCCGCTTGCTGTCAATGTCGCGGGTGTCGATTGGGTGGCCGTTGCCATTTTCGTTGTCGTTTTCGCGCTCATCCTCACGCGGCGGTTTGGGGCCATGACGCTCACGCTTGGCGGGGGTGCATTGGGCCTGGTTCTTTGCTCCCTGTTTTCAACCGAATAAGCTTCGCCGATGTCTGTCCGAACCCTCTTCCGAGCCTTGGCGCTGCTGCTCTTGGTCGCGGTGCCGGCGTCCGCCCGGGCGGGGGGCTACAGCGTCTTGGTCCTCTGCTCCTACAATCCCGGCGCTAACAGCCAGGCTGTGGCAATCAACAATTTCGAGAGCGAGCTCAGGGACAGGGGTGTCGAGGTGAGTCTGTCGGTCGAGTCGATGTCTATTGAGGGCTTCTCCGAGGCGGGCTCGTGGCGTTTGCGGATGATGGACATCCTGTCCAAGTATAAGTCGCACGACGTCAAGCCCGACTACATTGTGCTGCTCGGGCAGGAGGCCCTGGCCACATACTTGAGCCTCGACGTGTCCGACATCCCCGACGTGCCGGTCTTGTGTGGCGGCTGCAGCCGCAACTATGTCGAGATTCCCGCCAAGCTTGGCGACGTAGGCCAATGGGAACCCGAGAGTCTCGACGTTGTCGACGCCAGCTCGCTCTACAACATTGTCGGGGGGCATTTTTACGAATACGACGTGGCCGCCAACGTGCGGCTCATCGGAAACATCTTCCCGCGCTTGCGCAACATCGTCTTTCTCTCCGACAACAGTTATGGGGGGGTCAATATGCGCGCGCTCGTCAGGAGCGTCGAGGGGCATTTCGGCGGCTACCGTTTCGACTGGCTCGACGGGCGGGGGCTGACGATATTGTCCGCGGCCGACGTCGTGGCGGCCATGCCCGACACTGCCGCATTGCTGATAGGCACCTGGCGATATGACCGTGACAACCGCTTCTACGTCAGCTCGTCAATATCGCTGCTCAAGCAAAACAAGGAGACGCTGCCGGTCTTCACCCTCTCGTCCGCGGGGCTTAAAGATTGGGCCATTGGCGGCTACATCCCGCAATACGGCAATGTCGGCAGGCTTCTTGCCAGCTCGTTCATAGACTTTCTCGCCACGGGCAAGGCCAACTACGTCTTCATCCCCTCGCACTACGTCTTCAACTACGAGGCGATGACCTCGTTCGGCGTAACCGACGAGGAGCTTCCCGAGGGGAGCGAGATTGTCAACGAGCCGACCGGCTTCCTCA
Organism: uncultured Marinilabiliaceae bacterium; assembly: GCA_964481855.1. Lineage (GTDB taxonomy): Bacteria > Bacteroidota > Bacteroidia > Bacteroidales > Marinilabiliaceae > W3P20-009. The sequence continues at coordinate 24,566 of CAYZUH010000019.1, read as the reverse complement.
TGCGCTATTTGGGGCAGGTCGTGGCAGTAATCTTGGTCTTTGCCGCCCTGGCCGCAGCTCTCGTCTACTCTGTCCGGCGGACGAGGCGAATCCGGAGGCTTCAGATGTCGTTGGAGCAGAATCAGCGCGACCTTGTCCGGGCCAAGGAGAGGGCCGAGGCCAACAGTCTGCTCAAGACTTCGTTCCTTGCCGACATGGCGCACGAGATTCGGACGCCACTCAATGCCGTCTTGGGATTCTCGCAAGTGGTGGCGACGCAGGGCGACACGCTCGACGCCGCGGAGAGGGAGAGGGTCGTGGACATCATCAACAAGAACAGCGCCGTGCTGTTGGATTTGCTCAACGACATTCTCGACATTTCGAGGATTGAGTCTGGCAGGGCGAGGTTCGACATCGAGGATGTTGACCTGGTCGTCCTGTGTCGCGATGCCGTGGCCCAGGTCAAGGCCGGCAATCCGGACTGCGCGTTGGCTTTCCGGATTGAGACAGACCTCGGCGCGTTCCCATTCCGCACAGACCGCAAGCGCCTGGAGCAGGTTGTCGTCCACCTGCTCTCCAATGCCGTGAAGTTCACAAAGGAGGGGAGCGTCGTGGTGACTTTGCGCCGGCTTGCCGACGGGGGGGCCATGGTCTGGGTGTCCGACACGGGGCGCGGAATCCCGCCAGACAAGGCCGAGAGGGTCTTCGCGCGCTTTGTCAAGCTCGACGAATACTCCAGCGGCACGGGGCTTGGGCTTTCGCTCTGCCGCATGGTTGTAGAGAGGCTGGGGGGGAGGATTTGGGTAGACACATCCTACACCCGTGGTGCGCAACTGGTCTTGTCGCTGCCCATAGTCGACGAGTCGCTTTTTCAGACTGCATTGGACTAGGGTGTTCTACTGTGCCGAGCACTACGTATTTTAACGTATCGGGGGCTTTGCAAAAGCGGCGTAGCGATGGCCGCGGCCTTGCCTTTGATGGGCGCGGAGCGAGATGTGCCGCTTCGGCATATCTCTGTGCTTGTCAGTCGGATAATTGCCCATTGCCTGTGATTCGGGCGGCCCTGGTGACCGTGGCCGAACTTAAAAAAGGCGAAACAGGGCGACCATTGCGGGTATATTTCCGAAATTGCGCCGCATAAGCCGAAATTTCAAGACATAGCAATAGATATATGAAAAGGAGAGTTGTTATCACAGGCCTGGGGATATACTCCTGCCTGGGTAAGACGCTTGACGAGGTTCGCGATTCGCTCTACAACGGAAAGTCGGGCATAGTTTTCGACCCTGTGCGCAAGGAGATGGGCTTCCGCTCCGCGCTCACGGCCAAGGTCGATGTCCCCGACCTCAAGGGGATTCTCAGCCGCAGCCAACGCGTGTATATGGCCGACGAGGTCAAGTACGCGTACTTGGCCACGCGCGACGCCCTCGCCAATGCGAAGCTCGACCAGGACTACATCGAGGCGCACAACGTCGGGATTCTCTATGGCAATGACAGCAGCGCGGACGCTGTGGTCAAGAGTGTGGACATAATGAGGGAGAAGAAGGACACGACGCTTGTCGGCTCGGGGGCCATCTTCCAGTCCATGAACTCCACCGTCACCATGAATCTCTCCTGCCTGTTCAAGCTCAAGGGCATGAACCTCACGGTCTCCGGGGCCTGCGCTTCGGGGTCGCACGCCATAGGGCTCGGCACCCTCCTCATCCGCGAGGGTCTGCAGGAGTGCATCGTCTGTGGCGGCGCGCAAGAGGTCAACCCTTTCTCCATCGGCAGTTTCGACGGCATCTCGGCTTTCTCTGCCCGTGAGGCGGAGCCGACCAAGGCATCGCGTCCGTTCGACCGCGACCGCGACGGTCTGGTGCCGGGTGGCGGAGCGGCCACAGTCATCATCGAGAGCTACGAGAGCGCCGTCAAGCGCGGGGCGCCAATCCTTGCCGAAGTCCTGGGCTACGGGTTCTCCTCCAATGGCGACCACATCTCGACGCCAAACGTCGACGGCCCGGCGCGCTCGCTGAGGATGTCCATTGAGCAGGCGGGCATAGACCTGCGCGAGATAGGGTATATAAACGCGCATGCCACGTCGACGCACGTCGGCGACCAAAACGAGGCTAAGGCGATTGACCGCGTCCTCGGCGACTACAAGCCGTACATCACATCCACAAAGGGGCAGACGGGCCACGAGATGTGGATGGCGGGCGCCAGCGAGATTGTCTACACGTTGCTCATGATGAAGAACGACTTCATTGCCGCCAACCTCAATTTTGAGAATCCCGACGAGGATTCGGCCAAGCTGAACATTCCGGGTGAGAGGGTGGCGTTCCATTTCGACACTTTCTTGTCGAACTCGTTCGGTTTCGGCGGCACGAACTCCACACTGGTCGTGAGGAACATTTAGGGTTTCGTTTTTCATTGGTTAGTGCTAACTTTGCGGCGGAAAACAAGTCATCAGTATACATAGCATGGATAAGAACGAATTGATAAGCAAGGTCAACGCTGTTTTGGCAGACGAGTTTGAGGTCGAGGTCGCCGACATCGCCCCCGAGGCGGGCATCAAGGACACCCTCCAGCTCGACAGCCTGAGCATCGTCGACATGATTGCCTTGATTGAGAGCAATTTTGGTGTCAAGATTCAAGGCAACGAGGTCGGGACAATCAAGACTTTCGCCGACCTCTATGACTATATCGCCACGCGCGCTTAGTCTGCTCTGATGAATCGTCTGTCGGTTTGTCGGCGAGCCCAGGTTTTTTATATTTTTCTGCAATGTGACGCTGCGTCCTGCGTGGGTCGCAGTGAGACTGTAAGGGGTCTGGCTGCTTTCGGCATGGGCTTTTGCCGCAAGCGCCGCCCGCAGGGAGTTTAGGCTCACGAGGCCGGCTTCTCTCGTTCGCTCCTCGGTGAGGGGAGCTTCGGGATGAGCCGGCTCTCGTGAGTTTTTTTCTTTTTCAATCGTTGTTCATGACAAGGATAACTCTTGCCATATACCATTTCTTGGCAAGCCACAAGGTGATTCGTTGGCTGTCGCTCGTTGTCAGCACGCTCCTGTTTGCAGTCTTGGCTCTGCAGTTGCGTTTCGAGGAGGACATCACGAAGCTCCTGCCCTCCACGGGAGACTCGCAGGAGGGGTTGGCATTCTCACAGCTCGCCGTAAAGGACAAGATTTTCCTGCAAGTGACGTCGGCCGACGGGGCTGCGCCGCTGCAGCCCGAGGAGCTGGCCGAGATTGCCGACGACCTGACCGAGGGAATATTCGATGCGGACAGCAATGGCGTCTACGTGGCGGACATCCTCTCTGTGGTGGAGGAGGATATGCTCGTCGATGTCGTGGCCTACCTCGCCGACAACTTCCCGCTCTTTGTCGACACGTCCGCCTATGCCGACATGGCGGCGCTTTTGACTGACTCCGCAGTGGAGGCAAACGTCGAGCAGACGAGGCGTGTGCTGACGACCCAGGCGGGCATCGCGCTCAAGGATATGCTCGCGGCAGACCCCGTCGGGATGCGATATGTTGCCCTCGAGAGGGTTAATGACATCCGCGAGGGGCTAGGCAACTCGCAGATTGTCTACGAGAACCATCTGTTCACGCCCGACACCACCGTAGCACTGGCATACCTCTCGCCCAATTTCAAGTCCTACGACTCCATGAGCGGCCGCAGGCTCATTGAGCTCATAGAGCGGCAGATTGAGAGAGTTGAGGGCGAGCACCCAGGCGTGGACATCCTCTTCCATGGGGCTCCGGTGCAGAGCGTCAACAACAGTCGGCAGATTAAGAAAGACTTGAGCCTCACGCTGGTCATTTCGCTGCTCCTTGTCTGCGTCGGAATCGGGATATGCTTCAAGAATAAGTCCACCATACCGATGCTCATTCTCCCCGTCGTCTACGGGGCGGTCTTCGCGTTGGCCATGATGTACCTTGTCCGCGGCTCGATGTCGCTCATGGCCTTGGGCATCGGGGCCATTGTGCTTGGCGTGGCGTTGAGCTACTGCCTCCACGTCATAACCCACTACAAGTATGTCAGCACCCCGGAGAGGGTTTTGCGTGACCAGGCCACGCCCGTCTTCCTAGGCTGCCTCACCACTATAGGCTCTTTCCTCGGCCTCATGTTCACCAGCTCTGCGCTGTTGAGCGACTTCGGCCTTTTCGCCTCTTTCGGGCTTGCCGGGACCACTTTTTTCAGCCTCGTGTACCTCCCGCACTTTTTCAACCCGCAGCGCAACAGGCGCTCCAAGAAGGCTTTCAGGGCTCTGGAGAGGTTCAATTCGCATAGGTTCGAGAAGCACACCTGGCTCATTGCCGCAATCGTAATCGTCTCGTTTGTCTGCTTCTACACGCAGCGGTGGGTCACGTTCGATGCGGACTTGACGCACATCAACTATACATCCGACGAAGTCAAGCGGAGCCAGGCGCTCTTGCAGGCCAAGACGCAGCCCGGGCTCGTCACGACATATTACGCAGTGTCAGACTCCACGCTCGACGGGGCGCTCGTCAAGAGCCGCCATATGTATGAGGTCCTCGACTCCCTGCGAGACCGCGGAAAGGTGCGCGGATTCTCCAAGGCGGCGTCGCTCTTCCCGACCATGGAGGAGCAGGAGGCTCGCCTGGAGGCTTGGACGGACTTTTGGAGTCCCGACAGGGTGGCGGCTACCATGGAGACAGTGCGTCGCGCGTGCGTCAGGAACAGGATGCTGCCGTCGTTCTTCGCGCCATTCGAGCAGGCCATCACGCGGCAGTATGATTTTGTCGACCCCTATGCCGACGAGATTCTCCCTCAGGGGCTGATGTCGAACATAATTGAGTACACCGACAGTGTCTACATGGTCTTCACGGCCGCGCAGATGAGGCCCGACGACAAGAAGTGCATCGGCAGGGCCCTTGTCGACGCCGCGCAGTGCACCGTCGTGGACCCCATGTTCTACACCGAGGAGATGGTCAAGGCAATCAACGACGACTTCAACACGGCGCTCAACATATCGATGGCCTTCGTCTTCATCATCTTGCTCCTCTCCTACCGAAATCTGGTCCTGTCCATCGTGGCGTTCATCCCGATGACGTTGAGCTGGTACATAGTCCTTGGCGTGATGGGGATTTTCGGGTTGCAGTTCAACCTGATCAACATCGTCATCTCGACGTTCATCTTCGGCATAGGCGTGGACTACAGCATCTTCGTCATGGACGGTTTGCTCTCCAAGGCAAAATCGACCACGGAGCCGCAGCTTCTCGTCTACCACAAGACCGCCATTTTCTTCTCTGCCGTGACGCTTATCGTCAGCACCGGCTCGCTTCTTTTGGCATCGCACCCGGCATTGGCGTCGATAGGGGTGGCGACGATAATCGGGATGTCGTCGGCTGTCGTCTTGGCATACTCGTTGCAACCGTTCCTCTATCACGCCTTGGTGCGTTTCATTCTCAAGATGGGATGGAAGATGAAGTGGCTTGAGGAGAAGAGGACGCGATGAGCAAGTATGACGTCATAGTTGTCGGCGCGGGTCTCGGAGGGCTCGAGTGCGCCTATATGCTTCAGAAAGTCGGCAAGAGCGTCCTCGTCTTGGAGGCCGGGGCTCTCTTGGGCGGCTGCCTGCAATCTTTCCGCAGGGCGGGGCGTCTTTTCGATACGGGTTTCCATTATGTCGGGGGGCTTGACGAGGGGCAGATGCTGTGGCGGATCTTCAACTACATGGGTCTGACGTCGCTTCCTTGGCGCAAGATGGACCCCGAGTGTTTCGACGAGGTCATCTTGCCGTGCGGCTCTTTCCCTTTTGCTCAGGGCTACGACCGTTTCCGGGAGAGGCTCACGGAGCTGTTTCCGCACGAGGCGGGGGGGCTTCGTGCCTATGTGGACTTGCTGAGGCGCGTCGGCGACGGCATAGTGCATAGCTTCGACCCTCGTTCTGCCGGCGATGTCTACGGTGGCTCGCTTTTCGTCAGGTCGGCTCATGAGTTCCTCTCCTCGACGATTTCCGACCCCGCTTTGAGAGATGTCCTCTCCGGCACTTCGCTCAAGATGGAGCTTTGCGCCGAGAAGCTGCCCCTCTACGTCTTTGCGCAAATCAACAGCTCTTTTGTTCAGAGCGCCTACCGCATTGCCGGTGGGGGGATGCAGATTGCCGAGGCCTTGCGCGCTGGCATCGAGCGCATGGGGGGCAAAGTCTTGCGCGGCAAACGGGTGACGGCTTTTGAGGGGCGCGACGGCAAGGCCGAGGCTGTGATTGTCGGGACAGACGGCGAGCGGCATGAGGCCGACGCTTTCATCTCGAACGCGCACCCTGCCGCCACGGTGCGCCTCCTTCAGGCTGGCGGGCTTGTCAGAAAGGTCTACCAACGGCGGATTGAGGCCCTCGAGAACACTTTCGGAATGCTGACAGTCAACGTGTCCCTCAAGCCCGGAGTTGTGCGCTACGAAAACCGCAATAAATATGTCTATTCTTCCGCCGACGTGTGGAAGCTGCATTCCGCCGCGTCTTTCCCCCCGCAGGCTATCATGGTGAGCTTCATGCCACCGATAGACGGTTCGGGCTTCGCTTCGGGATTGGACATCCTTGCGCCTATGCGGTGGGACGATGTGAAACAGTGGTTTGGCACGAAAATTGGAAGCAGGGGAGATGACTACATACGGCTCAAAGACGAGTGGGCGCGCCGGTGCATAGAGATGGCTGCACCCCACGTAGACGGACTGGCAGGCGCTGTCGATTCCTATTGGGTGAGCACGCCGCTTACCTACGCGGACTACACGGCCACCGAACATGGCTCGGCCTATGGCATAAGGAAAGACTATAATGCCACGATGTTCACGGTCCTGACGCCCAAGACGCCCGTGTCGAATGTCTACCTTACGGGGCAGAACCTCAATCTGCATGGGGTGCTCGGCACGTCGATGACTGCCATGTTCACCTGCGCCGAGTTGATTGGCATGGACAAGGTGGTTTCGGAGTTGTCCATATAGCTGAAGAAATACAACAATTGAAAACTATCGACAATGAAATTTAGTGTATCGCTCCTTGCCGTGGGGCTGGCTTTCGTAGCGGGCAATGCCGCCGTGGCGCAGTTGAGGAATGCGGGCGGCAACGCCAACGTGGCAAAGGTTGAGCAGGCGAACAAGGAGGTTGCGTCAATCCAGTGTAAGTTCTCGCGAACCACGAAAGTGGCGGCTCTCAAAGATGCCGCAAAGGTTGACGGGGATTTCTTCTTTCAAGCCCCGAACAGCTTGAGCATGAAATATTCCGACGGCGAGGCGTTCGTCGTAACGGAAGATAATGTCTCGATGTCGGTTGGCGGCCGCGCGCGCACGCTACGTTCGTCGAACCGCAATGTTGAGGATTTGTCGGCCACGCTGCTGTCCTGCATCAAGGGGCAGGTTTCGGCAATCGATGGAAAGTTGGCATCAGCCAAGACTGTGGGCAAGAACATGGTCTTCAAGATTGACACAGACCTGAGGGTGGGACGGAACACTGTGAATTCCGTTGAGCTTGCCTACGACAAGGTCAGCCTCACGCTCGTCAGCCTGCGGCTCTCCGAGGCGGATGGCAGTTATACCCTCTACGAACTCAAGGACAAGACTCTCAACAAGGCCATTGACGCATCGGTCTTCTCCCACGCCAAGAAGAGGCGCCGATAGAGGAGCGGCACAATAGGAATCGCCCCCGACGACTGTGTTTGCGGGGGCGATTCTTTTTGTTTGGCAGGGTGTGCGCGCCCTGCGGCGTGTACAGCTTGTGCGCTATTTGTCGAGTCCGCCAAGCCTCATCAGTTCTTCCACGGACAGGCCTGTGATTTTCTGCACCTGCTCTAGGGGCATCCCGGAGAGGAGTAAGGACTGGGCAATCTCGACTTTTGCTTTTTGTTCGCCTTTGCGTTCTCCTATTTCCAGCCCCTCGGCTCTTCCTTTTGCCATCCCTTTTGCCATCCCTTCCGCAATCCCTTTTGCCATCCCTTTTGCCATCCCTCTCTCCATTCCGGCTTTTAGGCCGTCGGAGATGGCCGTATGGTAGACGTCGTAGCTGACACGCCAGGCGTCGAGGCTGATGTTATAGCGTTCTGCCTCTTCGGGCGACATTTTGGCTACTTCAGCTATGCTGAACATTTTTTTGAAAGCCGGTTGGCGGTCGCTGAACGGCACTTTTTGTGTCTCCATGTTGCTGAGGTTTGCTATGTTGTAGAGCCATTGGTCGATTGGGCGTTCGCACTCAGCCTCCTGTTTCTTTCTGTAGTCTGGCAACTCCAACAAATAGGCGTGCATCTTGTCAAAAAAAGTCTCGCCCGTCTCCTCCACCTTGAATGTCACTGTCCGTTTTGGGGCGGGCTTGAGGTTTGCGGCGTGGAAGTTCAGGAAGAACACGCAATAGACAGGCCTGAGTCCATAGTCCCAATCCGCCCAGAACTCTTCTTCTCCAAAATGCCTGAGGTCGCGCCCCTTGGCGCGTTGCGACGAGAATGCGCGGGCCAGGTAGTACACTACGCGGTCGGCAATGTGGGTCTGGGGTCTGTTTTGCATCTCGACGATGAACTCTTCGCCGTCGTTGGTTTTGCACCGGATGTCATAGACTACGCCGCGCATGTGCTCCACTTCGGGAGGGACATCGTTGTTGAGGAGCGACACGGACTTAATTGGCGAACGAGGCTCGATGAGGTCATTGAGGAAGGCCGTCAGAACCTCCTCATCGCCGAACACCCTCTTGAACCCAAAATCGGTCAGAGGGTTTATGTACTTGCGTTTGCGTTCCGTGTCTGTCTTCATTACCCGCTAATCTAGCAATTGTGAGTCATATTGCAATATTTTGCGCATGATTTTTTGGATACGCTGTTCTAGTGGGCGATGTGCTTTCCTTAAGTGTGTTTCGCCTCAGCGGGTGTCGATGTCGTCTTCGAGGGGGGGTGTGAGGGGCGTGGCCCCGATTTCTTGCCCCGCCTGCCGCGCCACCTCACGGAAGTCGTCAGCGCGGGGCCTCAACCAGGAGGACTTCACTTGCTGTCAAAGGTGTAGCTCCTTATTATTGTGCGTTGATGCTTGAATTGTTCCGCAAGTGTACTGATATAATTAATACGGCTACGAGCTGCTGCCCTTTTTAGTCCGAATTGTTTGCACTGGGCGTGCGTCGGTGCTTTCCTGCCCGCCTGTGCGCATATGTCACATGTTGTGTCCTTCGGGACGCTAAGATTCAAAAGATAAAAATGTTACATTTGCGTCGGCGTTTGGCGTTCCGTCGCCCTCCGTGCGCGGCTTCGTCGCCATACGGCCGACTGACACATTTTTAGAACGAAACATATCTATCGATGAAGTCCCAATTGATGTTCTCCGCGCTCTTTCTGTGCGCCCTGGCGGTCGATGCGCAAAGGGTGGTGACCATTGAGGAGTGCCACGAGATGGCGTTGCAGAACAATCACGAGATAAAGGCGGCGCAGAGCCAGGCCGAGAGCGCCACCCACATGCGCAAGAGCTACCGCGCCAACTATTTCCCCACAATATCGCTCAACGCCATTGGGGCCTACAGCACAATCGAAGGCGGCAAGACGCTTGGCATTGGCGAGCAGAACCTGCCCGTCTTCCGCCCCAATCAGCAGTTCCAGCCGCAGGCGCCGCAGCTCTCCAATCAGGCTTGGCTGGCGCAGAACCTCACGGGCTATGCCTACTTCCCCGGCCTGTCGATGTCCATAGACTACGAGGTGGGCCCAATCCTCTTCGCCGGGTTGCTGGTGGAGCAACCCATATACATGGGCGGGAAGATAGCCAACGCCACAAAAATCGCGTCTAAGGCGGTCGAGATGGCGCAGATGAACGAGACGCTGACGCGCGTGAACGTCATCAAGGCCACCGACGAGGCCTATGCGCTTGTCGTCAAGGCCAAGGAGATGCAGAAAGTCGCCGTGCAATACAACGGCGTGCTCCGCGAGCTGATGCGCAACGTCACAAAGGCCAAGGAGAGGGGCATGGGGACGGGCAACGACGTCTTGAAGGTGCAGGTCAAGCTCAACGAGAGCGAGCTCAACTTGCGCAAGGCGTCGAACGCCGTGGTTCTCGCAAAGATGAACCTGTGCCACGTCACGGGGATGGAGCTTGCGGCCGACATAGACGTGGCGGAGGGCTATCCGACGATGGAGGAGCGCGAGGGCAGTGTCGGGGCGCGGCCGGAGGCGTTCATCCTCTCCAAAAAGGTCGAGATTGCCGAGGCCAAAGTGAAAGTGGAACGGGCCGGTGTCTTGCCGGAGGTGGGCGCCATGGTGGCCGGGAGCTACTTCCATGGGCTGAAGCTCAACGACGAGACGCTCTTCGACAATGGCAACCTCACGGCGCTCGTAAGGGTCAAGGTGCCAATCTTCAATTTCGGCAAGAATACCAACAAAGTGAGGGCCGCCAAGAGTTCACTGGAGCAGACCCGAATCGAGCAGCAGAACGCCACGGAGCAGATGGAGCTCGAACACCAACGGGCCGTCAACATTCTCGACGAGGCCGCCAAGGAGCTTGAAGTGGCAGACATGTCGCTGGAGCAGGCCGCCGAGAATATGCGCTCCTCCAAGAGCCTCTACGACAATGGGTATGAGACACTGACCGACTACATGGAGAGCCAGGTCTTGTGGCAAAAGGCAATGGCGACGAAAGTCGAAGCCGAATATCAGCTCTACCTCGCCAAGGTGGACTTCAACCGCACGGGAGGCACCCTGGCGCAATGAGCATCTCGCTTTCGCTAAAAGAGGCGGCGCGCGAGAGCGTGCAGAACACGCCGGCCAACGTCGATTCCGAGCCATGGGAGGGCAGGGAGTTCTCACATCCGGGGCGGAGCGTGAAGCTCGCCACGGCGTTCAGCGGCATCGGTGCCGTTGAGCATGCTTTCGACCGGCTGGGGGTCTGCCACGAGATTGTCTTTGCTGGCGACATCGAGCCCAAGTGCAAGCGGTCATATTTTGCCAACTACGCCATCGACGAGGGGCGTTGGCATGAGGACATCCGCAATTTCGACGCCACGCCATATCGAGGCATGGTGGATCTCTTTGTGGGCGGAGCCCCATGCCAGGCGTTCTCCATGGTCGGCAAGAGGCGGGGCTTCGACGACACTCGGGGGACTTTGTTCCGCGAGTTCGCCCGCGTGGTGAAAGAGTGCGAGCCCAAGGTCTTCATCTTCGAGAACGTCAAGGGGCTGCTCAGTCACGACAAGGGGGCGACATGGAACGTCATTAAAAGCACGTTCGAGGACTATTGCGGCTATCAAGTCTACTTTCAGGTCCTCAACAGCAAGGATTATGGCATTCCGCAACACCGCGAGAGGGTCTTTTGCATCGGCTTCCGCGAGCCTACGGATTTCAAGTTCCCGGCTCCCAGGCCGTTGGAATACCGAATGTACGACTTCTTGGAAGATTTCATAAGCTCCAAATATTTTCTGCCGGAGAAGGGCATCAAGTTCGTCACGAGCCATAAAAACCGGGTGAAGTGTTACACGCAGATAAACGGCGACGTCGCGTTGTGTCAGAAAAGGAACCAGGAGTTCAATTGGCATGGCGATTTCGTTTACCATCCTGTGGCGGCGGACGAGATACCCAACCCTGCTTTCGATGAGTTCATCTTCGACGTCAATAGCGTCGAGGAGAAATATTATCTCTCAGACAAGTTGAAGCGTTATGTGCTGTCGAGCGGGACGAAGAACTTCAAGACGTCGACCGATACCGACTTGCCCATAGCCCGGCCGTTGTTGCAGTCCATGCACAAGATGCATCGTGCCGGCGTGGACAACTATGTGACCCATAGCGGGCGTATCCGCAAGCTGACGCCGCGCGAGTGCCTGCGCCTGATGGGCTTCGCCGACTCGTTCAAGAACGTCGTTTCCGACACCGCCATGTATCAGCAGGCGGGGAACAGCATAGTCGTAGATGTGCTGATTGCGCTGCTCAAGCAGATGGACATAACTAAGTATGCGGATTGTGCATAAACCCAGGTCAACAAAATGATCGCCTCCATATCCCCCCTCATCCTCACGTTCCTCTCCGACGTCAAGGATAACAACAACAAGCCGTGGTTCGACGCCAACAGGTCGGCCTACGAGGCCGCCAAGGCTGAGTTCCTGGGCTTCACGGAGTTCTTCATCGACGCCGTGCGCTCTGTCGATAGCGGCATCGAGGAGCAAGAAGCCGCCAAATGCATATACCGGATTAACCGCGACGTCCGCTTCTCGCCCGACAAAAGTCCCTATAAGAGGCACTTCGGGGCTTTCGTGGCCCCCGGGGGGCGCAAGAGCGTGCTTCCGGGCTACTACCTCCACATCCAGCCCGGCGACGAGAGCTTCTTCTGCACCGGCAACTATGGCCTCAGCGCCGAGCTTCTGCGACGTCTGCGGACGGAGGTCTCCAATTTCCCCGAGGAACTCGACGCCATCGTCAACGCCCCGGCGTTTCGTGCCAGGATGAGGCTGGCCGACGACGAGAAGATGAAAGTCCTCCCGCGCGGGTACTCGTGCGACGGGCGCTATGCCGACTATCTAAAGTACAAGAGCCTCAACGCCATCGTCCGCTACTCCGACAGCGAGCTGCTTTCGCCAGGTTTCGGCGCACGGCTTCGTGAGGACGTCGCTCTAGGTCAGCCCCTCAACGCCTTTTTCCGACGTGCGTTGGAGACCGAGCCGGAGGAAGAGCTGCCGCTATGAACGCGTTGGACGGCGTTGTCTTCCGTTCGGCGGAGGATGTCGTGGAGGCGGTCGGGAGGGTCGGCTTCCTGCCTCTCTTCTCCGGCTCTTTGCCGGGCTTCTCCGTCGAGGAGCACACGCCCCATGAGATGTGGTTCGTCAAAGACGTCGACGGCCCCTGGGAGTGGAAGGGCCCCATAGTCCGCGGCGGTGTCGTGGCCTACGCCAAATATTTCCGTGGCAAGGCGGTCTTTGTCTCCCGCGAGTGGCTGCCGCGCCTGGTCAACTTCCGCAGGGCGACGCGGCTCATGTCCTATGACGAGCAGCGCGTCCTAACGGCCATAACGGCCAACGAGAGCATGCTGTCCAGGGAGATTCGCGAGGAGTGCGGCTTCGGCGCCCATGGGCAGACTGCCGCCGAGAGGAGGATGCTCGCGCGTGTCGAGGGCGGCATGGGGCCGGCGTCGTCGTTGGACGCCGTGTTGACCAAGCTGCAGATGGGCGGGCGCATAGTGGTCTCCAATTTCGAGTATAGTGTGGACAGGCGCGGACGCTCCTATGGGTGGGGCGTGGCGCGCTACTCCACACCCGAGATTCTCTACGCCGACTGGTTCGAGATGCCCGACGAGACGCCGGAGTGGAGCCGCGCCATGGTTGAGCGCCAGTTGCGGAAGATTTGCCCCGACGCGACGTGGAAGTATCTTGACCGTCTTCTGTGTTGACCGACGGCCCCTTTTTGCGGGGCTTCGTTGTCGTGCGGGGTGCTTTGGTTGAATTGCGGTGACAACAATCGCCCAAAGTTCCTAACTTTGGGCTGTCATAATGGTTGTTTTTGAGATGAAGAAGATATTAGCGTTTGCGGTGCTCGCCTTGGCGAGCGTCGCCGTGTTGGCGCAGAAGCCCTCCATTAAGTTCGACGCCGAGGCGCACGATTTTGGCGACATCCAGGAGAAAGACGGTTCAGTCTCGTGCGTCTTCAAGTATACAAACATGGGCGAGAACCCGCTCATACTCACGCAGGTGCAGGGTTCGTGCGGATGCACTACGCCCGAATGGACCCGCAAGCCGCTCCGAAAGGGTGAGACGGGCGAGATTAAGGTCTCGTTCAACCCCGCCAACCGCCCCGGCACTTTCAACAAGACGGTCACCGTGACGAGCAACGCCGAGAAGCCGACAACCATCTTGCGAATCTCCGGCAGGGTTCTTCAGCGGCCCAAGACCATCGAGGACGACTACCCGGTGGTCATGGACAGCCTCCGCCTGGAGAACAACCACATCCCCTTCACTAAGATTCTGCCCACCGAGGTCAAGACGGGCGAGCTCAAGGTCGTCAACACCTCGTCAGCGAGCGTAACGCCAACGTTCATCAACATCCCGGCGCACGTGACCATAGAGTCGCAGCCCGCCACGATAGCCCCGGGGCAGAAAGGGGTCTTCGTGGCCCGCTACGACGCGGCGAAGAAGAACGATTGGGGCTACGTCTCCGACCGTGTGTATGTCACGTTCGATGGGCAGCGCCAATATCGCAATCAGATAACGCTCAGCGCGAGTATCGAGGAGGATTTCTCCAAGGTTGACGACAAGAATGCGCCCGTCATGGTGGTCAGCGAGAAGACGCACGACTTCGGCGACATCCAGCAGACGGCAAAGGCAGAGTGCGACTTCATCATCACCAACGAGGGCAACGCCAACCTGATAATCCGCAAGGTCAAGGCGTCGTGTGGCTGCACGGCGGCGACGCCACAGAAGACTGTCTTGGCGAAAGGCGAGTCGACGAACATTCACGTCGCGTTCGACCCGCGCGGCAAATCGGGGCGGCAGAGCAAGACGATAACCGTCATCACAAACGACCCGAAGCAGTCCAACGTCCTGCTCCGAATCCAAAGCAATATTGTCCCTCCCGGACAGGAGATGAAGTAGTGGCCTTAAGATGGCGGTCTTTTCGTCGTCGGGTGGCAGCATCGGTTGCGTCGGTCTTGTGCCGGCGCAACTCTTTGCGTTTTTAGTAACTTTAAATTTTGAGTTTCAATGGCACTGATTAAATCTATCTCTGGCATCCGCGGCACAATCGGGGGACGCCCGGGCGACAGCCTCACGCCAACCGATCTGGTCCGCTTCGTGTCGGCCTACGCTTCGTGGGTCAAGTCGTCGCACGCCGGTGGGCGTGTCAAGGTCGTGGTGGGGCGCGACGCCCGAGTGTCGGGCGGCATGGTGCGGGACATCGTTGTCGGCGTCCTTGTCGGCATGGGGGCAGATGTCGTCGATCTGGGTTTGGCTACGACGCCGACCACCGAGCTTGCCGTGACGGCCGAGGGGGCGCATGGCGGGATTATCATAACGGCCAGCCACAACCCGATGCAGTGGAACGCCTTGAAGCTGCTCGACGACAAGGGCGAGTTCCTCTCGGCCGAGCAGGGGGCTGAGGTCTTGGCTATTGCCGATGCGGCGGACTATGATGCCGCGGGGGTGGGCGATTTGGGGTGCGTGGAGCACAAGGACTATGCCGATTACCATATCGACCGTGTCCTGGCTCTCCCGCTTGTCGACGCCGAAGCCGTGCGCAAGGCAGGTTTCAAGGTGGCTGTGGACGCCATAAACTCCGTGGGTGGAATCGTCATGCCGCGTCTTCTGGAGAGGTTGGGTGTCGCCGAAGTCTACGGGCTTAACACAGACGCCACGGGACGTTTTGCGCACAACCCGGAGCCGCTCCCGCAGAATCTTGGCGACATCGCCGCCATGGTCAAAGAAAAGGGCGCCGACATGGGAGTCGTCGTGGATCCCGATGTCGACAGGTTGGCCTTTGTTTGCGAAGACGGCTCCATGTTTGGCGAGGAGTACACCATCGTCAGCGTGGCGGACTATGTCCTCAGCCATACGCCAGGGGCGACGGTGAGCAACTTGTCGTCGTCGAGGGCCTTGCGAGACGTGACCGAGCGGCATGGGGGGGCGTATGAGGCGGCCCCGGTGGGCGAGGTAAACGTTGTTGCAAAGATGCGCGAGACCGGGGCCGTCATCGGGGGCGAGGGCAACGGGGGGGTCATATACCCCGAGTGCCACTATGGGCGCGACGCGCTTGTTGGCGTGGCGCTTATGCTCACTCAGATGGCAAAGAGCGGCAAGACCCTTACGCAGCTCCGGGCGTCATATCCCCAATATGTCATATCCAAAAACCGAATCGACCTGCGCCCTGATGTCGACGTCGATGCCATCTTGGAGAAAGTCCGCATGGCGCATCAGGCGGACAAGGTCGACACGCGCGATGGGGTCAAAATAGACTTTGCCGAGAGCTGGGTGCACCTGCGAAAGTCCAATACCGAGCCCATCATCAGGATTTACGCCGAGGCGCACTCCGAGGCCGAGGCCGACAAGTTGGCGCGGGGCATAAGGAGCGAGATTGAGGCCCTTATCTGATGCGTCGTGCTCACGCTCTTCCGCCCAGGCTCTTGGTTGTGGCCTCTGATGGCCCTCTGCCTTTGGGTGGGGGGGGCGGTGCGCATATGTGCGCAGTCGGTTTTCATTTCGCCGCGGGTCGAGGCTGGCGCAACGATTGGCGTTAACAATAGGTGGATGCCGAGAGCCTCGTTCCAATATGGCTACGGCAGGACGGACGAGCCATATCATGCGCTAATTGGGGGCGTGGGCTGCGGATACCGCATGAGTCAGGACGCCGCGGTCTCGGTCGAGGCTGTGGCGGCAAAGGCCGAATATGTCAATTTGGAGAACGCCGACGTCATGCTGAGGCTTGTCGAGACAATCGAGTGGACAAGGGCGTCGGGGTTCTTCTTTGGCTTCACTTTCGAGCAACGCCGCCTGCGTTTTAGCCCGGCCAAATATTCGTTCAACACATCGGTCTTCAGTGCCGCCGCCGGTTATGCCCGTTCGTGGCCACGCGCGGGAGTTTCGGCCGACTTCTCGTGCCGCGCCGTGGTCAATATGCGAAGCGAGACGACCCTTGCAGAGTTCCTCCAGAGGGTGCGTCTTGCCGCGTCGGCGCGCAAAGCCATTGGCGTCAGGTACGCTCTCTTTTTGAACCTCTCCTATGCTTATGGGGGTGAGTATCAAATCTACATTGCCGACCGTGACGGTATGTTGGGACTCAACTTCGGTCTGTCTGTCACCTTGGGCAAGGTGGAATAAGAAGCAATTCAAATTGTTAGCAATGCGGCGACTGGCGTGCCGAGAATGCAAAAACGAGGTATCTTTGCCATAACAAAAAACCGAAGAGGGTCGTCGGGCGACTTAGAACCCGCCCATGGCCCATCAATAACGACAGATATTATGGCATACAAGATTAACGACGACTGCATCTCGTGCGGCACCTGCGCTGGCGAGTGTCCGGTCGAGGCTATTTCCGAGGGGGAGAGCCACTACGAGATTGACCCCGCAAAGTGCACTTCGTGTGGCACTTGCGCTAGTGCCTGCCCCGTCGAGGCCATCCACGAGGCCTAGGGTCGCGCCCCATCTTGGGCGGGCGACCTAAAAACATACCGCCGTCGGAACGTTCCTTTCCGGCGGCGGTTGGTTTTGTGTCTGGTGAACCCCGATAAAGCCATTTAAGGCTATGAAGTGTGCGAGGTTGCGTCTTTAGACAGCCTTGTACGGAGTTCTAGGGCTGCCGTGCGGCGCGCCCTCCCGCGGCGAGTAGGGCGGTGATGCCCGACGGCAAGGCTATAATTTCTCGTAGGCGAAAAATAGGCTACCATTTCGTCTGCGCCCCGCCGCCGCCAAACCGTCCGCCGCCCCACGAGCCGCCGATGCTTTGGTTGCCGTTGGGGATGCCGCTTTGGGGCTTTTTATCGATGTTGTCAGTGTCGTCCTGTGTGTCTGTGTTGTCGTGCGATATTATGCCGGTCTTGACGTACTCATGTCCGCAAAGTGCGCACGCATACGTCTCCCTCCAATACTTTTTCTCGTCTTCCTCGAACGTGTCAGAGCTTTTTTGGCGCACATGCCCGCGCTTCCCGCAATGTGGGCAACGCCTGCACTTATTGGCTATCCAATTGGCGAGCCATATGCATCCTGCAAAGGGGACTAGCAGCAGCAGCAACCATGGCGAGTGGGGAGACTCCGTTTCATTTGAACTTCCCGAATCGTCTGAATAGCTCGTCTTGGCAGGCTTCTCCATGTTCGGGCCCAGGGTCTTGCACACGGCGCGGACGCCTGCCACCATGCCGCCGTCTGTGTCGCCCTCTTTGAAGTGTGGGACCATCTCGGTCGTCTGAATCCGCTTAGAGCGGGCGTCGGGCATGACGCCCTCCAGTCCGTAGCCCGTGTGGAAACGGATTGTCCGTTGGTCGGCAACGTAGACAATGAGTAGGCCGTCGTCCGCGTCCTTGCGCCCCACGCCCCACGCCTCTGCCAGCGCTTGCGAGAAGTCGAACGGGTTGGCGTCGCCGATGGAGGGCAGCATGACCACCGCCACCTGGTGGCCAGTCGAGTCCTCCAGGGTCGCAAGGAGCGAATCTATCGTGTCGCGCGCGGAGACGCCTAGCAGTCCGTTTGGGTCCGAGACGTGGCGCCGCTTGTCGGCAAGTCTCACGTTGGGGACGTCGCCGACGCCATACAGCTCCCTGCCCGCCGTTTCGACCGCCGGGGTGGCCGGGTTGCCGATTGCCGTCTCGGATGTTTGGGCGAAGGCCGCCGTGCTCCACGATGCGACGGACAGTGCCGCAATTGTCAGGAATTTCAACATGGTTTATAGCTTTTTCTTGCGCAAAGATAGCAAATACGGCAAAGGCCGCACCGTTGCCGATGCGACCTTTTGCTTTTTATGTGGACGCGCTTAGGCGAAGAAGCCCAGCAGTATTGTCTTCTCGAACCAATACCATGCGATGCCCGCTAAGTAGCCAGAGAGGGCCAGGAGCGAGAATCGCTTCAGATACCAGATGAAGCTTATTTTCTCCAGGGCCATTACGACCACGCCGGCGGCGGAGCCGATGATGAGGATGCTGCCGCCCGTGCCGGCGCAGAACGCCAGGAGTTCCCAGAACAGGCCGTCCTGCACGTAGTTCGCCATGATGGGGTCGGCGGCCACGGTGGCGGCGTCGGCTATCGGATACATCCCCATGGCCGAGGCCACGAGCGGCACATTGTCCACAATCGACGAGAAGACGCCTATCACCGAGTCGATGGCGTAGATGTTCCCGACGTTGTCGTTGAGCCAATGGCCTAGGTACTCTAGCGTGCCTGTGGCGGCGACGGCGTTGACGGCCACGAGGATGCCGAGGAAGAACAGGATGGTCGACATGTCGATGCGCGAGATGATGTGCGAGATGCGCGCCTTCTCATACTCCTCCTGGTCTTTGTGGTGAGTGCCGATAATCAGCTCGGTGGCAATCCACAGGGTCGAGAGGACGAGCAGGATGCCCATGAATGGCGGCAGACCCGTGATGCTGTGGAAGAATGGGACTGAGATGAGGCCACCGACGCCAAGCACGAAGATTACGTTGCGCATCCCGCGGCGGAACAGGGGCTTCTCCTTGTCGTCGGCCGAGCCGTCTTCCGACGGGGCGGAGACAGTGCCTTTCAGCGTGAACGATATGATGAGGGCGGGGATAACCATGCACACCAGGGATGGCAGGAAGATTCCGGTTATGATGCCGACCGTCGAGACGCAGCCCTTAATCCACAGCATGATTGTCGTCACGTCGCCTATGGGCGAGAACGCGCCGCCGGCGTTAGCGGCTATGATGACCATCCCGGCGAACTTCATGCGCATGCCCTTGTCCGCTATGAGGTTCTTCAAGACCATGACCATGACGATGGCGGTCGTCATGTTGTCCAAGACCGCCGAGAGGAAAAACGTCATGACGCACACCTTCCAAAGCAGGGCCTTGGGGTTCGGCGTGTAGAGGGCGTTCTTGACGAAGCGGAAGCCGCCGTGGCTGTCCACGGTCTCCACGACGGTCATGGCGCCCATGAGGAACAGGATGGTTTGGCACACCTCGGCCAGGTAGTGCAGGAAGAGGTTCGAGCTCATGTAGCCCGGCAGGTCGCTCATGGCGGCGGCGGCGCCCTCGGCGGAGAGGGCCCCGGCCTTGACCATCTTGTCTATTATGGATGGCCCGTATTCCGTGGCCCCCATGAGAAGCAGAACCCAGCAGGCTATGCCCATCAGCAGGGCCACGCCGGCCTTGTTCACTTTCGTCAGGCTCTCCAACGCTATGAAGAGGTAGCCGATGACGAACACTGTGATTATCGCAGTTGTCATTCTACAAACATTTTGCTGTTGCCGAGGCCGAGGTGACAAGTTTCGGACGCGGCGGGTTAATACTAGGAACTATGTTAAGCAAAACTCTCTTTACGAAGCTATACAATTATCTACCAGCTTCCGCCGCCGCCGCCGCCGCCAAACGAGCCGCCGCCAAAGCCTCCGAACGAGCCGCCGCTACCGCCCGAATGAGAGCCGCCGCGCGAGCTGCTGCGGCCCAGGGCAGAGGCTATTTGCAACACGAGGTTGAGGATTACGGTGTATATTGTGGCGACGACGAAGACGAACGTCATGGTCGTCGTTATGCGCTCGCGGCGGCTTTTGGCTCTGTTGTAGTGGGAGATGTACGCCTTGCCTGCGACGTAGAGCAGCAGGGCGAGTAGGCCACCAAGGGCCGCCACGGCTATTATGGTCTCTTCGGGCCGTCCCTCTCCGCCGTCGGCCTCAAACTCTCCCCGGGTGGCGCTAATCACCGCGTCGACGCCGGCAGAGATGCCGCCTCCGTAGTCATTGCGTTGGAAGTGGGGAATCATGACCTCGCGGACAATGCGCGAGCACAGGACGTCGGGAAGCGCGCCCTCCAGCCCGTAGCCCGTGGCTATGAACGCGCGGCCATTGCCGTCGGGGCCTTTGGGCTTGACGACGATTATCACGCCGTTGTCGCGCCCCTTGCGCCCCACGCCCCACTTCTCGCCCAGCTCTTGGGAGAATTGGGCCATGTCGTAGCCGCCCAGGTCCGCCACGGTGACCACCGTTATCTGCGTCGAGGTGCTGTCGTCCATCTTCACGAGGCGGCGCTCCAGGGCGGCGCGTTCGTCGCCGCTCAAGACGCCGGCCAGGTCGTTGACGAGCCGAGGGGGCGTCGGGGCGTCGGGAATTTGGCCCCAAGACGCCATGCCCCACGCCAACAGCGCGAACAGGGTCAGGAGGGTCCGCCGCGCATCGCGCGTCGCCGCGCGGCAGTGTCTGGTTTTGTACATTCCTCTTGTGTGGGGAGGCTGAGCCTATTTGTTGGAGAAAGAGACCTCGTCGGGGAGTTCGTTCTCGTCGTTTTTCTCGTGCGGGAAATGCTCTTTGAGCTTCTGCCCGCACAACAATATCGACTTGCATATCCCGTCGATGGGGGCGTCGGCGGCGAATGCGCCACTTATGGTCTCCACGATGTCGTCCCAAAAGCCCTGCCCGACGATGTCGTTGATTCCCTTGTCGCCCACGACGGCGAAGCGACGGTCTTCCGTGGCGAAGAAGAAGAGTACGCCGTTGCGGAGCTTGGTCTTCTGCATTCCCAGGGTGTTGAACGTCTCCACGGCCGTCTCCACGACGTCTTGCTTGCTGTGGCGGGCCACGTGGACGTGGATCTCGCCGCTCGTGTGGAGCTCGGCCTCGGCTATGGCTCGCTCAATCTGGGCGCAGGCCGCCTTGTCGAATATCTTCTTCGGCATTTTCGTGTCGTTTCGCCCGTCAGAACTCCACTTTAGGCGGGGTGGCGCTGGCCTCGTCGGCCTTGAAGTAGGGTTTGGCCTCGAAGCCGAATATCGACGAGATTATGTTGTTGGGGAAACTGCGGATGAACGTGTTGTAGTCGCGCGCCGTGTCGTTGAACTTCTTGCGCTCGGTGGCTATGCGGTTCTCCGTCCCCTCCAGTTGGCTTTGCAGGTCGAGGAAGTTCTGGTTGGCCTTGAGGTCCGGGTAGGCTTCCCTAACTGCCATGAGGCGGCTCAGTACCCCGCTCAGCTCGTCCTGCGCCTGTTGGAATTTTGTTAGGCTCTCCTCGGTCAGGTTGGTGGGGTCTATGGTGATGCTCGTGGCCTTGCTCCGCGCCTCGGTCACGGCCGTCAGGGTGCCGCTCTCGTGCGAGGCGTAGCCCTTGACGGTGGCTACAAGGTTGGGTATCAGGTCCATGCGGCGCTGGTAGACGTTCTCCACCTGGGCCCATTGGGCCTCGACGCTCTCCTGCTTTGCGACCATGTCGTTGTAGCCGCAGCTCGACAGCGACATGGCGCACAGGGCGGCGGCGATGAGGGATTTGAAAGACTTCATTTATCAGTTTTTTTAGTTGGGTTTCCTCTTTTTGCGATTGTGGGCAATGGCGGGGCGCATGTCATTTCATCTTCACAATCTCGCCCGATATGTCGTTGACGACAACGGTGTCGCTACCGAGTGCCAGGGGGTGGTGCGAGACGAACTGCACCTCGTGCGAGTTCGGGAACCTTATATCCCTAAACTGCTCGAAGCGCCCGTCGCGGTTGAGGTTGGAATATTTCCAGTCATATTGCCCGCTCTTAAGCTTCATCTTGCCCACGAAGCCGAATGAGCCTATGTAGGCGAACTGACCCCTTATCACCGGGCGGCACATGGCCACACCCGTCACGTCGCTGGACCACAGCGTCTTGCCGCTGTCGATGTCAATCCGCCTGGCGAAGCTCGCCGTGCCGTCGGCTGTGGCGTCGGTGTAGAAGAGGAACAGGCTGCTGCCCTTTTGCGCGAAATAAAGCCTCTCCAGGCGGCCCTCATTGCAGATGTCGAAGCAAGGCGCCCCCCCTGGAGAGAACACGTTGCCGTCCGCCGACACCTTGTAGCGCGAGCCGTCGATGTATATCAGCAGCGTGTCGGGGTCGGGCCACTTGGTGTAGCGGGCCTCGGCGGTGGGTGTCGCCGTGCCGTCGTCGGCTTGCGGGACGATGCCGGCAATGTCCGAGTGCTCCTTGTCCGCGCCCGTGTGGCACGAGGCGGCGAGGGCGGCCAGGCACAGTGCCGCGGAGAGTGATGCCGCCACTCCCCAGTGTCGTCTTGCGAGCATCAGCGGAGGATCATTTGTTCTCTCACACTGTCCGCTGTGGCCTTGCCGGTCAGAAGCTCCAGGAGTTTAAGCCCGAACTCCAGGCTTGCTCCGGCCCCTATGCCGGTCACGATGTTGCCATCTTCGACGACGCTCTCGCCGGTCGCCGTGGCGCCAAGGAGGTTCCGCTCGAAGCCGGGGTAGCAGGTGGCGCGCCGGCCCTCCAGCAGGCCCAGACCGCCCAAGACCGACGGCGAGGCGCAGATGGCGCCGATGAGCCTGCCGCCCGACGAGGCGCGCCTCACCTCGTCGGCGACGAGACGGTTGTCGCGCAGGTTCGTCATGCCGGGCATCCCCCCGGGGAGCATGAGCAGGTCGTAGTCGCCGAGGCCTTCGGGCAGGGCGCGCCGGGCCACAATTTCGACGCCGTGAGAGCTGCGGACGCTCAGAGCGGCGGTGGCCGATACGAGCGAGACGTCGACACCGCCGCGGTGCAAGATGTCGTAGGGGGCTAGTGCCTCCACCTCCTCGAATCCGTCGGCCAGAAGAATGTAAGCGACTTTCTTTCTTTCCATTATCGAATGCCTTTTGATTGTTGTTTGAACTGGGAGTGCCGCGGTGGGCTTTGCCTTGCTCGGCCCCCGAACGGCATTTTGGTGCTAAGTTATGAAAAATTAATATTATAAAAAATGGATGTCTGCATAGTTTTTAGTGCGTCTCAGTCGAGGATCAAGTCTTCGAGGCTCAGCCGGTCGGAGCACAGAGCGTCGAGGTCCACAGGCTCGTCGATGCCCGCAATTTGGCCGTTCTCCGCAAACTGCCATATGTCGGCCCCAGGCGGGTGGGCGTCCGAGAGGTAGCGGGCAATCCACAGCGGTCGCCCCGTCAGGCCGCCGTCCTCCGAGAGGCGCTCCATGAAGCGCAGGGAGCTGTAGACGATGGCGCGCGCCCCATATGCGCTGTCCAGCCCCTGGAGCACCCGCCGCAGGGTGTCGCGCACGGCCGACAGTCGCGCCGCGCCCAGGATGCCGTCTTCGATGTCGACGGCGGGGCGCAGGTCGCCGCGCCGCAAGAGCGCGGTGCGGACAAAGTTCACGACCTGCGAGTCGGCGTTCGCCAGGGTCATGACGTGGTATGCCCCATAGGGTATCCCCGCGGAGCGGATGCCGAGGCGGTTGGCGGATATGTTGGGGTCGGCGAAGTCGAGGCCCTCCGTGGCCTTGGCGAAGACGAACCCTATGCCGACGCGGGTGTTGGGGCTGTCGAGGCTTTGGCGGCGCGTGAGTGGGTTGAAGCAGATGTGGCGGACTTCGTCCCAGCGGATTTTCCCTTGATAGCGCGAGACGTCTATCCCGTAGGTGGCGGAGCGCGGCACCCGGGGGCCGCCGAAGACGAGGCGCTGGATGCGGTCGTAGAGCGGCAGGTGGCCGAGGAGGACTCGTCCCGGCGACGAGAAGAGCAGCGCCAGGGCCAGCAGGGCTGTGGTCGCGGCCGCGGCGGGCAGGGCCCACGCCATGCGCCGCCGCGGGCCCCCTCGGCGGTTGCGTCGGTTTCTTACGCTCCTCTTGTTCATGGTTTGCCAAAGGTAGGCAAAAGGGCGAATAGTCCAATGTGGGAATTGTTTGGGGATGTTTTGCGGTGCTGTGTTGTGTGGATGTAAATTTGTCTCGGAGGTTTGTGATGGATGTGATTTTGTTATATTTGGCGCATGTTTTAATAAATGCGACATGAAACGTATTCTCTTGCTCTTTGCCGCGACGCTATTGTCGTTCGCCTCTTGGGCGCAAGTCCTGGCTGGCAGGGTCTTCGACGCCGCAGACGGGTCGCCGCTTCCCGGGGTCTCAGTCCTGGTCAAGGGGACGCAGGTCGGCACCACGACCGATGCCGACGGCGGCTTCTCCATTGTGCTGACCGGCCCTGGTCAGACGCTGGTCTTCTCGTTCATTGGATATTCCACACAGGAATTTACCCCCCCCCCCCCCCCCCCTCAATCTAGAGAG
>CAYZUH010000018.1:0-64153 GCA_964481855.1 uncultured Marinilabiliaceae bacterium | reverse complement strand
TCGCGACCCCATGCGTGACAGGCATGTATTCTAACCAACTGAACTACCCCACCGTGATTCATTTGCCACTCTTAGGCAAGCCAAACTCTAAAGAACTTTCCGCAACCGCCGGAGGTCGTGCCTCCGTCCCGATTGCGAGTGCAAATTTACAGCTTTTTCTATACTTAGCAATAGGCTGGACACTTTTTTTTTGGGGGGGCAACCTCTTCTCGTGTGCCACCAAAATGATGGTGTCGGACAGATGCGAAGAAAAGCGCGCACGCCGCATACCCATAGCCCACATTACGCATAAATAAAAGAAAAGGTGCGACTTTGCCACTAAGCAAAATCGCACCTGCTGGCGGTGAGGACGAGGCTCGAACTCGCGACCCCATGCGTGACAGGCATGTATTCTAACCAACTGAACTACCCCACCGTTGCGACTGCAAAGTTATAGCTTTTTGCGGACAATGCAAGCCATCGCAAATAATTAATTGCGTCCGCCCCGGCATCACCCATTCTACGGACGTTCCCGGACAAGCCGCACGCCCACCCTGGCGTCGGCTCTAATCTCGTTGTCGAGCGTCTTGCCACACTGCTGAGAATTATACGCGTCCATGACAAACCTCAGTGACGCCGTATGGTCACCACCAGCGGACGACGGAGCAACTAGATAGACCCCATAGGTCGGGTCTTTGCCAATGGACATATTTGCAGGCAGAAAGATGGCCGCCCCGCCCTCGCTGACAACCGAGACGCCATCCACACGCCTCACTGCCCCCCAACTCCAATTGCAACTGTCGATAAGCTCCTGCGCCTCCGCGGCCGTCGGCAACCTCC
The DNA here is from genome assembly GCA_964481855.1 of uncultured Marinilabiliaceae bacterium. Taxonomy (GTDB): domain Bacteria; phylum Bacteroidota; class Bacteroidia; order Bacteroidales; family Marinilabiliaceae; genus W3P20-009. The sequence goes on along the minus strand of CAYZUH010000018.1, from coordinate 63,334 downwards.
AGCCATCCGCAAACTGAGAGGCTGCCGCCTCGGCCGCCGACAGTTGCGTCCCAACCTCGACGGCCGACTGCGCCCCATAGTTTCGGGAGGCCCACAAGACCGACAAGCCAAGGTCGGCCGCCTCAACATCGGTCAGCGATATTGGGAGTGTCTGGAACTCAACGACGTCTCCGTAGTATGTCCTGCTCACGGTTTGCACCCCCTCACGCCGCCTTATCGTCGAAAAAGCTCTGTAGTAGTAGCGCTTGTTCGCCTTCAACGATTTTGTCTTCACGCCGAACCTGCCAAAGCCTTTGCTGTCGTAAAACAACGGCGACAGTCTGACGATGCTTTGGTCTGAGGGGCGCCCAAGGCTGTCGAGCGTGACATCACGGTTACGCTCAAACAAGAGAATCCCGCAATCTTCCATGTCTGCAAACATGACATTGGCGGAGCCGGCAAGCGTGGCAGAGAACGTTGTGACATCCGCCACACTGTCGGTCGCCACTCCAATCTCCGGTGTCTGGAAAGAACGCGTCGCGCCCCACAGATACACCTCGCGCAGATTCTCCGTCTTCATCATGACAAAGGCCCGGTAGAAATATGTCTGCCCTGGCCGCAAGCCACTAACTCGATAGGATGTGTCGCAAAGTGCGGACTGCTCCCTTGGCACATTTTGTCGTTGTGAATAATATATCCCAAACGTCCCACGAAATTTATTCGGCTCAACATTCTCGCTGAGCGTCAGACCCAATTGTGCGCCAAAGGCATGGATGTCGGTAGCGGAGTCGGTCGTTGCCGTGAGCCGATGCGTACGGAATGTATACACATCGGAGTTTCTGCGCTCTCCACCCCGCTCGACAAATGTGCAGAAATAATAGCTCGTGTCGGCATAGAGGCCGTCTAGCACGAGGCGGCTCTTGCCACCACCTGCATAGTCGGCCATGGCGACTTGCCCCGTTGTCGAGATGAACTTTGTGTTCTGGAGCGAAAAGCGGACGCCCGTAACGGTCGCGCTGTCAACGTTCTCGCCAAAAACTCCGCTAATCACGGCACTGTATGGTGTCACGTCGGCAACGCTGACGAGCCTCATGGTGTCGTCGTCAACTTGCCGAGGCGGTTCCGGCTCATCGACAGCGCATCTCGTCGTGAGGGCGGCGAGGCAGCAGAGGAGGAGAGGGAACGACTTACAAAACGATTTTAACATATCAGCCAAACGTTGAGCGGAGAACACTGGCTGAACGTGCCTCGACGTCAGTCCATGCGTCGCAGTCGAACAGGAGGGCAAGGCATCCGCCCGGGGGGAACGCCGCTCCCAAGGCGTGGCGGCACAAGTTTGAAGCCTTGTGAGTGATGTCGGGGTTGTGGCCGACAATCAGAACGCTGTCCACCCCATGCGCTGTGGCGTGGTGGGCCATGCCATCTATCAGTTGCTGAGTGGTGTAACTCTCATAGAGGAACGGTTCGCACACAACAGGAACGTCTCCCCCAATGCCAACCGCCACGACATTCGCCGTCTGTCTCGCCCGTTTTGCGCTAGACGAGACAATCAACCCGGGCCACACGCCCCACCCTTTCAGCTCCTTGACGGCGGCCTCTGCCTGAAGACAGCCAAAGTCGGTCAGCGGCCGGGCAAAATCACTCTCGGCGTCCAGAGAAGCCTCACCATGGCGCATCAGCGTCAGCGTCAGCATACGCGCACCAGTTTCTAAAACTTGTATGTAACACCGGCCATGGCGTTGAACCTGTACGACGAGTATCCCAGCCAACGCTGTTGGTCAGCGGCTGCGATATTGCTGAAATCGACGAAAGCTGTCCAACGGTTTGAGATATAGTAGCTCCCGCCAACATTCAAGTCGAGAAAGCCATCCAGGCTCTTTGCCGTGGCAGACGTCGGGTCGAAAGCCTTACGCCGCCCCTCGTATGCGGCCTTGGCGTGCAAAAGAAGTCTCTCCATGGGCTTGCACCTGCCCGACAGGGCGATGGCGCATATGGGCTTGTTCCACGCCTCGTCGAGCACGTTCATGCTATACTTGTCGTATGTCGCCTCCAACAAGATCCGCCCATTGGCGGTGGGCGCCACGGAAACCTCACCGTGCAAGCGGAACAGCTTGCCGTCGTCTTGCACAACGGCAAATTGCGAACTATACGCAATCTGTGTCGTGTCGGCCGCCGAGGCAAAATGCCGGTTGATGAAGAAGACCTCGTCGCCTAAGGACTTATATGTCATGCCGACCGTCGCTTGGACCATCTTGGAGAACGATGCTTTGATGCCGATGTTGAAAACTATTGGGGCTTGCGAGTGCCGGATGTCATGGCGCGACAGATATTTGCCACCGACGGGGCTTCGCTCATATTTACGAGTGTCGGGCGACAAGAACCTGTTCATTTGCACAAGCCTACGGTAGCTGTTTGCGGCGTAGTCGCCCGTGAGTCCCACATAGGCGCCCACCGAACCGTCTCCGATGAAGAAGTCTCCGCGCAAGTCCGGTTGGACAATGAAGTCATCTTTGTCGACATTGTCGTCTCCAATGACGCTTATGACTCTCAGCCCAAGCTTCAAGCTCATATAGTCATTGTCGAGCCTAAAATGCGGCACGAGACGAATGTCCCTGCCGCTATACTCGACAAACCTATATTGGTCGGCATTGTCACCCTTGCCGACTTTATATATGTTCACGTCGATGTCAGCATCGATGCTGGCCATCTCCCTGAAAGGGAAACGGAGGTTGCCGCCGAAGCGTATGTCCGTCTGCCTCACGCCATTCTTGTTGCCGAAGACACCAAAACCGGCTCCCGCCCTGAAAGTAAACTTGCTCAGCGGGTCTACAAGAGAGTTGGCAAATGTGATGTCGAGGTCGAAAGCGCTGTTGCGCTGCTTCGTGCCGCCAGCCAAAGCCGCCCCTGCGAGTTCTAGGCCGTCGTCTGAGACATAGACGGCTGTATCGACCAGAGTGTTCAGTCCGTAGTAGCTATAGGCCTGATTGGCAAAGCCCAGATCGATGCCGAACCTAAGGTTCTTCCCAAAATGGCCATAGTTGAAGTTGAACTTTGAGTCGTGCTGGTGGGCGTCGTTTTTTGAGCCGTCGTCGAGCTTCACCTGCCCCAACTGCGAGAGGTGGCTGGCTTGAACCGACATATGGTGCATCTTCGAGAGGCCCATGTTGTATGTCACGCGCCCATAGAACGCCGGCAAAGAGCCGACACCCCCCTCGACACTGGCCCTGTAGGGGCTACTGAATGCCGGGAAATCCATCTCGGCAGCCGTAAGGCTGTCGGGCTTTGTAGTGACAACGGCAACCCTGTGGAGCAATTGGTAGTCGAAGTTGTTTGACAACTTTGCCGTATCGTCGATAACCGGGTCGGTATATATCTTCCGAGCCTTTCGCAAGTGTGGCTGGTAGGCGTTTACGACATCCACCGAGCGGTCAATCGTGCTTGTCGTATCGCTCTGTGCGCAAACCGTCGTGGTCACGCCAAGCGCGGCGACCACGACGCCCGCCGCATATATGTAGCCATGAGGCTTATGGTTCATCCTCTTGTTGTTTTGTCTGTTATTCAGATTTTTCCGTTGATGCGACGCTCCATGCGCCAAGACGTTGCCCGATGAGTGAGGCGATGTCGTCGTCTGCGGCATAGCTGTCCTTGAGCGTCTGTAGATATTGCACGGCCTGGAAATCGTCTCCCTTGGCGTGATATATGTCAGCAAGCAAGACGAAGCTCCTGGCCAACCAATACTGGTGTGGCGTGCCTTTCTCGACATAGTCGAAGACCTCATTCTCCGCCGCCTCGACATCGGCGGTGTCGAAGAGGCGTTGCGCAATGAGGTATTTGGCCTCGGCGCCCTCAGCCGTCTTAGTGCTCTCCGCCAACATCCGAAGCGTTGGCATGGCGCCGTCTTCCTGCCCCATGGCGATGAGCGATTTGGCTTTCAGATATTGCGCCTCGCGCAATATGGCGGGCGACGCCTGAGGCATCGCAATAACTTTGTCGGCACCGACGACGCACTGCTCCATGTCGCCCATCTTGCTCATGCACCTCATCTGCCCGATTATGGCCTCAATGCGGTTAGCCTCGACCTCAGCCTCCTCCTCCAAGTTCATGAAAGAGGCCAGGGCCTGCTTGTAGTCGCCCGACTTATACTGCAACTCACCACTCCTCAAGAGTGCCTCCTCGGTGAACAGGCTCCGCGGTTGCTTCGCCACGGCGGCATAGAGACCCAGAGCGGCGGAGTACTCGCCCTCGCTGTAGAGGCAATCGGCTAAATAGTAGTTTGCCGGGGTGACATACCGCCCGCTGGGGAAGGTGTCCAGATAGCGCTCGAAAGCCCCCTTGGCCTCGGCGAAAGCCCCTTTCAGATATAGGTTCGACGCGCTGACATAGAGCAACGAGTCCCTTTCGCCCTCCCCCACGTGGGCAAACGCCCCAAGGGTGGACGTGTAGGCAATGTAGCCGTCGTAGTCTCCCTGCTCCATATACACATTTCTCAACCCGGACAGGGCGTCGGCGGCCTCGGGTGTCGACGGGTATTCGTTGACGACACGCTTGTAGAACGCCATAGAGTTGTCGAACTCGTTGTTGTTGTAGTAGAGCAAGCCGAGTTGGAGCATGGCTTGCGAGGCCAGGCTACCTTTGGGATATTTCTCCTTGACAACCTTATAGTTGTATATGGCCTCCTTAATCTGCCCTAGCGCCACGTTGGCCTTGGCCTTCTCAAAATAGGCGTTGTCGACATAGACTGACTTCGGGTATTGGGCAATGAGGTTGTCGAGGTTCTCAATCTTGCCCCCATAGTTGCCCAACAACCCAAGGCAGACGCCCTTTTGGAGCAACGAATAGTCACCCTGCGCCTTAGACGTGCCACTGGCCAGGTCGTAGAACTCGATTGCCCCGCCGAAATCCCTGTTTACGTACATACAATCGCCAATCCGATTGTATGCGTCGGCCAACAGGTAGTCCTGCTTTTTTCCGGCAAGCGACGTGTAGCGCATGAACCAACGGCGCGCATTGGCGTAGTCCCGCAGGTTGTAATATGTATATGCCACGTCGTAGTGCGCCGTGGCGAACTCGCCGACCTCCGTCGCCTGGTAGGAGTTGATGAACATGAGGAACTTCTCGCGCGCCTGCTCCACCTGGTCTTTGAAGTAGAGGCACTCCCCCTGCCAAAACAGGGCCCTTGCCTTGAGGTGGGCATCATAGTCGCCATATTTGAGCGAATAGTCCAAGAAGTCCATGGCGCCATCGATGTCCAGGTTGCTGTATAGTTCCAACGCATGGTAGAAAGCAATCCTCTGCATCGACTTGTAGAGAGCCAAGTCCTTGTGCTTAATCTTCTCCAGCGTCGCCAGGGCCTGCTTATAGTTCTTGGTGGAGATGAGCGCTTTGCCGATGAGAGAATATGTCTCATCGCGGTGCAACGAACCCGGATAGAGGTCTAGGAACTCCACGAAAGAGGAAATCAGATCGTCGAAAGGCGCAAAGTTTAGCTCGTAGGCCAACTTGAGCTTGTTGAAGTGGGCGTCTTCCGTAATGGCGGTGTCGAAGCCGTAGCGCGATGCGGCATCGAAAGCCGTTCGGGCGCGCTTCTTGTCGCCAAGGCGGATGTAGCACGTCGCCAAGTTGTAGTATGCGTTTTGCGCCATGGCATCGTCGTCCGACGTCACCTTGGAGAGGTTCACCGCCGCCTTGTCATAGGCCTCCATGCGCAGGTTCGCCAGGCCCAAATGGTAGTAGTCGGCGCGGAGCAACTTGCCTTTGAGCATCGACGACAGCTTGCCGTATGCCGCAATGGCCTTCGCGTCCTCCCCCATCATGAAGTGGCTGTCTGCCACAATCCGCATCATCTCCGGCGCTTTGGCGTTGTTCTGTTCAGCCAACGGCGACGCATATCTCAAGGCCTCGGTGTAGTGCCCCTGGAGGTACATGATGTCGGCGATGTAGTAGGTGGCGGCCACCTTGAACCCGTCGTTTTTCTCCAAGGCAAGGAATAGCTTCAGCGCCGCGTCAAGACTTCCGTTCTCGTAGAGGACGTGCGCGCGGTAGTAGTTGACGGAGTTGAGGAACTCGCCCTCCTCGCCTCTAATCTTGTCAAACTGCGCAATCGCCAAGCTGTGTCTACCCTGGACGAAATAGCAATATCCGCGCTTGAAGATAAGAGGAACCCTGTCCTTCGGGTTTACATTCCGCTCGTCGGCTTTCTCAAACCATTCCAAAGCCTTGCGCTCGTTGCCGCGGGAGAGGAGGTAGTCGCCCACATGATACTCAGCATCGCTCCGATACCGGTTGTGCGGGTCGAAGTGGCGGAAGTCGCCGAGCAACCGCACGGCGTCGGGGTTGCCAGACATCTTGGAGGACATGGCCTCGAAGAACCTGGCATCCTCCAGCATTGCGCCGCTGGCGCTGTTGGCGCAGAGTTCTTGAAACTTTGCGAACTCCGTCCGCGCCGCCCCGTACATTGCGGCGTCGTATAGCGACAAGGCGTGTTCGAACTGGGCTTCGGGAGTCGTAAGAATCGCTGTGCTTTGCGCCATTGCGGGCAAGGATAGGCACGCCAACGATGCCCAAATCCATATGTTGCGTCTCATCGAACTGATTTCATGTATAAGTCGGGGGTAAAGGTAGTAAAAAATGCGCGAGTGGACGAAACGCTCGCTCAACTACCATGTGCGCCACTTAACCGATGCTCTATGTGCGCAACATGCCGGCCCGACATATGCGGGGGAACATTCTGAAGCGCAACGACAATCGTCGTCTTGCACACTAGACCTGCGCAAAGCGACAGGAACACGGACATCACGCTGAGAGAGTCCTATATGCATTTGAACATCTCTGCATATTGAACAATCATATGGTCTGAGGGATATTGCCCTCGTGCATCGCCCAAGACCTGTTTCTCATTGTCCATGTCGCCATTCTTGATATACTTACCTTGGATATGCAGGGGAGTCGCGTCTCTCTCTCTGGCACTTGTGGCTGAGCACAGCGACACGGATAGTTATATCTCCGGCTTATTTGCCATAACAATTACCCTCTTGCTCAAAACCGTGACTACCTTCGCGCCATGATCTTCTACTTCAACCCGACGTGCGAGATGTCCGTCCGCCACGACGGAATGAACTACACGCCACCGCACCACGTGGCGCGAATGGAGGCCGACTTGGCGACCATGATGATGTTCCTGGCTGACGATGGCGACAAAATTGTGGCAAACTCGCCCGACCCGGGGTTGCTCGACTTTTGGGCGTCGCCACTGACGCAAGGCGACTTCATCTCGGTCGACGAGGCGAGGCGACGCATAGCAAACGGCGAACAGCTGACGCCGTGGGGGCAGTGCCGCTCAGTCTTGACTAAATTTGGATTGACGGACACGGCTAGGCGTTGGTCGTTGCGGGAGACGCTATCGCGCAAGACTTCCGTGGCCGTGGAGCAAAGGTTGGCGGACATGTCGGGGGAGACCACATTCTCCACCCTGCTTACAACCGAGGAGGAGTTGGAGGCCGCATTGCGAACCCACCTGACCTGCGGCGGCGCAGTGCTGAAGAGCTTGTGGAGCGCGTCGGGGCGAGGCGTCAGAATCTACAGCGGCGCAAGCGACCTCGCCGCCGCAACGGTGTTCGGGCGGAACTGCATCGCCGCCGACGGGGCCGTCGTGGAGGAATTCCGCCTCGACAAGATAATGGAGTTCTCGTTCATGTTCACTTTCTGCGGTGGCAAAGCCATATTCCATGGCGTAAACCCCTATCGTAGTGCGGCGAGCGGAGCTTTTGGCCACGAGGTGATAGATTCTGGGGCATTCAATATTCTGGACGAGACCCGCCCCAATTGGGAGCAAGAAAGCGCAACCGCCTTGACGATGGCGTTGGAGGAGGAGCTGAACGGAGGCGGCTACAATGGGCCGATTGGCGTCGACGCGATGGTGTATCGTGACGATGGTGGATTGCCGCGACTCCGCTGTTGCATGGAGGTCAACCTCCGCCATTGCATGGGTCACGTGGCGAGAAGCGTCGGTCGGCATTTCGCCCAAGGCGTGGTCGCACGGTGGGGCGTGATGAACTTCACGCACGACGGTGAGTGGGACGAATTTTGCGCCACCGAGGCGGCAAAACACCCCGCGAAGCGCGACGCGTCGGGGCATATTGCCGACGGCTTCTTCCGCCTGACGAGCCTCGGCCGGGACAAACGCTTTGGAGCCTGCGGGTGGGCCGCCCTAGCCCACCCTGTGGCATAGCGCGAGCCGCAGGGCGCCGTCGACTGTCGTCACGCCAAAAACATACGCGTCGCCTCCATCTTTGAGCTGCAACTGGCTTCTCAAGGCTTCTGCCGACATCGGGAAACCTCGCACGGCCACAGACGCACGCGAAATGTCGCTCCGCAACTCCTTGCGCCCCCTGCGCCCGCCATCATACACGGCATCGACGCAGAAACGGCGGCCGGGGAAAGAAAGGATGTCGGCTTCCGCCACATAGAGGTGCGAGGAGGCGGAGACGGCGCATGCGCCGAACCGCTCGCCAATTAGCTTGAACGGCCCCATCTTCATCAATGCGGGATTGGGTTCGAAGAGATGCCAACCGGGCTGTGGAGTGGCGAAACACGCCGTCGCGGCCCTCTCGTCGTCTTGCGCAAAAGAAAACTCGTTAGTCCCGCTGCCAACACACACGGCGCGCATTGTCGGTTGCGAAACGGTCTTTTGACAAGACATTCGGACAACCAAATCCTTGCACTCTCCAGCACAACCTACGGCATAGACATCGGAGACGCACGGCAACTGGGCGAGCAACGACGACACGTCGAGAAGCGGCGACAATTTGACCAGGACGACATCGGCAACAGCCAGCATCTTGTCTGCCAGTAGCGACACGTCGGGCGAACAGTCTGCCACCCGAAAGAGGCGTCCGCCCGACAATGTGCGCCGCGACGGGTCGACAAACAGCGTCCCGACCTTTCGCCCCGACGCCGCTAGTGTCTCGACATAGTCTTCGGCCGTGGAGCATACAAAATCGACACCCGTCTTGCCGAGCAAGGCAAAATTATGCCTAGCCGCCTCGACGGCCCGCAAGTCGGCATCGACATAAGTGATACTTGCCACGCACTGCCCCATGAAATAGCAATCCACGCCCAAGCCGCCGGTGAGGTCCACAAGGCTATCGCCAACAACCAAGGAGGAGCGCCAACGAGCGACCTCCTCCGACGAACACTGCTGAATTGCCACAGGGAAAGGGAACAGAAGCCCCTTGACCGAATGCCATGAGGGGACCTTGGTTCTGAGCCTGTTCTCCCCGTCTATCTGCTCCGCCACGACATTGGGGCGCACATCGTCAGTCCTTTTCAGCCTCAGTGCCACACTGCGCGGGTCTTGCCCGCTGAATTTGCGTACGAGCGCGGCCTCGGCCTCGGAGATTCGCCAAGAGCCGATTCCATTTGCCTCAAACGGCGTTTGAACGGTGTTCATTTGGCGTCCAAAGAGAGTTTGAACACCTTTCCGTAGGTGAGAAGCCTCCATGTCCACTCCAGGAGGCCAAACTGGAAATGGGAAAGCCACCAACGGCTAAAAAGCACCTCGAAGACAAAAACGGCAACGGCGATCGGGACAACACAGACAAGTCCCAACGACGCGCCAAGGCCTAGACCGACACCATAGAAAATGAGAACGCCAAGGATAGACTGCCCGATGTAGTTGCTAAGCGCCATTCGCCCTGCCGCGGCCAACCAATTCAAGGGGCGGCATTGCGGATGCCGAAAAAAAACGAGGCACAACAGAGCCAAATAGGCAAAGCCCATTGGATAGACGTTGAAGAGATAGAGGAGCGCGTGGACACCGCCGCCCCATGGTTTGCCGTTCATGGAGCTATAGGCATAGGCAACCGCGACAGGCAAACCGACTGCCAACCCGCCCACGGCTATGCGCCCCAGCCACTCGACGCACTCGCCAAGCCTGGCGTAGAGCCTGCTCCGCCCCACTACATAGCCGAAGATGAACAGCCCAAGTACTTTGAAGTACCGGTTTCCGACAATGAACTCCTGCATACGCTCAAATGCGCCTTGCGCAAGGAACTGTAGCATCTCCCCGTAGCTCTTGGCGTCGCGCAGCCAAAAGGCAAAGTTCTCCTCGGTAATGCCACAGGCGGCACAATAGTGCCACTGAAGTCGCACGAAAGGAGCCGCGGGGTCGTAGCCAAGTAGCCCTCGCAAGAAGTCTATGCCGACCGGCAGCACAAGCAGAAGAGCGGCAACAGCTACCAACGCCCTGTCGCACAAATTGCGCAACAGAGGCAAGAGCATCCCCACGGCAGCATAGAGCATAAGGATGTCGCCACTCCAAAGGAACAGCAAATGTAAGAGTCCAAACAGGAGCAATGCCGCCATCCGCCGATAGAAAACGCGCATCCCACTGACACCGCGCCGGTCGGCATTGCGCAGAATTATGGAGAAACCGACGCCGAAGAGCAAGGAAAAGAGCGTGTAGAACTTTCCATCGACAAAAATATACTCAAGGTAATAGACTGCTGTGTCGGCAGCAGCTGTAGACATGGACTCCCTTGCGCCACCGTCAAGGAAAGAGTAGAGCGAGAACTCCGAAAAATTGGCAATCGCGATACCCAAAAGTGCAAAGCCGCGTAGGATGTCCAAAACGGCGAAACGCTCAGACGTCTTTATCGGGGCGGCACCGGACGTGGAGAGTGCATGACTTGTCATTGGGAAATGATGAAGATTTGGTCTTCCGCGGCAATGACGCAAAAGGAACTTAGAAACAAGACGCAAAAGCCGCCCTACACGACTCGTGCGGGGCGGCTATGACTGTTTGCGAGGCGACAGACTACTTCTTAGCGAAGAAATCCTTCACGCTCTCGTTGGCCACCATCGACTCGGAGAAGACATATGCCCCCGTCTTTGGCGACTTGACCATCTTGATGACCTTAGCGAAGCCCTTGCCTTCGCCTTTCTGAAGGTTTGCGACAGCTTTCTTTGCCATAGTTTGGTTAATTATTTAATCTCGCGATGGAGAGTCCTCTTGTGGAGATAGGGGTTATACTTCATCCTTTCCAAACGGTCGGGAGTGTTCTTGCGGTTCTTGGTGGTGATGTAGCGAGACATACCCGGAACCCCGCTAGCCTTTTGCTCGGTGCACTCCAAAATGACTTGCACGCGGTTACCCTTTGCTTTCTTTGCCATTGCCCCTCTATATTACTTCTTCAAGAAACCCTTCTTCTCGGCGCGACGGAGAGCCGCGGCCAAACCAATCTTGTCGATGAGGCGCAGACCGGCACTGGCGACCTTGACGGTGACCCACCGGTCCTCCTCGGCTAGATAGAACTTCTTCTTAGCGACGTTCGGCAGGAAGCGGCGCTTGGTTCTCCGCTTCGAGTGGGAGACATTGTTCCCATTCTGATAGTGGATACCCGTTATCTGACAAACTCTAGACATTGCTAAATCGATTCTGTGAGATACATTTTCAAAACACGGCGCAAATTAAGCACATTTTTCCCACTTAGTCAAGTGCCGCGACCCAAAAACTGCCCATGTCACCTGTTTTTTCTTCCCAACATATCCAAGACGCCATTGATGAACGTCAGTGGGTGGACGGGGTTGCCCGGCACATAGAGGTCGACGTGCAAGCCGTCCAGCACACTTCGGCGCAGAGCCGGACTTCCGTCAAAAACGCCCCCGCTGATGGCGTCCACTCCGGCCAAAATCAAGATTTTGGGGTCGGGCACGGCGTCGTAGGCCTCCAGAAAGGGGTCTGCCATGTTCTCAGATATGGGGCCCGTCAGCACAATGCCGTCGGCATGGCGCGGCGAGGCCACAAAGTCGATGCCGAAACGCCCCATGTCGAAATTTACATTGCCCGTGGCATTAAGCTCCATCTCGCAACTGCCGTCGCCGCCCGCCGAGACCTCCCGAAGTTTCAGCGACCTGCCCAAAAGGCGGCGGATCTCGCTCCGAACCTTTTCGGGGCTGACGGTCAGCGGCGCATCCTGCCCCTCGCGGACAATGAGGGCGTCGCGGTCGTTGACAGAAAGATGATAGTCTTTTGTGAAATGAATCTTAGTGGGACAGGCGAACATGCATTCGCCGCAAAACGTACACCTGCCGAGGTCTATGCTCAACGGATTTGTGGCAATTGCCCGCGTGGGGCACAAGCCCGCAAGAGCCTCCTCGTCGGCATCGGCATCGGCATCGGAAATGACCGGCCGCCCGCGGAAGACGCCGGGGACTTCGGCCGTTGTGACATCGGGGATGTATTGACGCCCCTGATGCATGAGAATCTTTAGGGTTTTAAGCACGGAGTGGAAATAGGATGATTTTTTGGTGGCTACAGGTCGTGACCGCAATAGCTCAAATCGAAACTCTTGTTGCATATCGGGAAGTCGGAGATGCCGTTGTTTCGCACAGCCATGGCAAGCCCCATCCAATTGTGCACTGAGGGGTCGACTATCTTATATGCGTCGAAGTCGCCCGCCTCGTCGGTCTGGACGACATGGCATACAACTCCGCGCCACCCCTCGACAAGCGAGACCACGGTCTTCCCTCCCTGTGGCAGACCGGCGTCGTCCCTCCCCCCGCGGCTCTCGTCGCTCCTGTTTCTCAGCAGGGTCTTGATATTGTCGACCGACTGGAGAACCTCCTCGTAGCGCACACGCGCCCGGGCGTAGACATCGCCGCTCTGCTTCACAATTGGCTCAACCTCGAGGAGGGGGTACGCCAAAGTCGGGTGCGAGTTTCTCACGTCGCGGGGCACCCCCGACGCCTTGGCCGGCATCCCGACAAGCCCCAGGCGCACAGCCGTCTCGGCTGAGACCACACCCGTGCGCTCCAAGCGCGAGAGGACGGACGGTAGGTCGAACATCTTGTCCGCCATCTCGCGGAAGTGCGGGAGAAAGGCCTCTATGGCCTCACGCCACTCGTCGGCCAACTTGTCGGTGAGTGGGAAGTTGGAATAACCGGGGCGTACGAGGCTCTTGGCGAAACGGTTTCCGCACCACTTTTGGAAGAAATTTATCATTGGCGTGCGCAGGCGGCCAAAGACCGCACTGCCGAGTTGGTAGGCGATGTCCGTGCAGATGGCGCTCAAGTCGCCCGTATGGACAGCAATGCGCTCTTGCTCCAGGGCTATGGTGCGGTCCAGCACGAGAGCCCCCGGCACGCCGCCCCCCGCCAACGCCTCCCACGCCTGAGCGAAAGCGCACGAGTGCGCCACGACGGAGTCTCCAGCTATATTCTCGGCAAGAGTGGCTCTCTGGAGCAGTTTGCGCCTCTGAAGCATGAGGCTCTCCACGCCACGGTGCTGCCAACCGAGCTGAATCTCCAGATGGTGTATGTTCTCGCCCTCGCAAATGAAACGGAAATGGCCGGGCTCAATGATACCGGCGTGAATGGGGCCGACCCCCACCCTGTGAAACTCCTCGCTCTCGATGTCGAAAAACGGATAGTCGTATATCCCGCCCCCCGCCTTGCGGTCGGCAGGAAACCTGAGCGGCTTCAGCCACGGATGCCCGACAAAATTGACCCCATACGCCTCGTGGATGTCACGCTCGAACACATGGAGCTCCGCCCTCTCGGCGGTCATGGAGGGCAGCGCCTCGTCGCTGTCAACCTCACAGGCCAAGGCCTCAATAGCGCCCCTCTCGTCGAGCGCCACAAAGGCGTAGAGCAACAGGCGGTTGCCGCGGGGCTTGGCAAAATATGCCAGGCAATGGTGCGACACGTCGCCAAGAAGCGACACCAACTGCTCATAGAAAGCCGGGTAGCCACAGACCTCAACCTGTGAGGTATCCGCAGCCACCCCATTCTTCATCTTCATGATATGACTAAAACGGAAACTAAATGCGCAGAATCAGCCCATCATTAGCGGGGACTTCAACCTCTAGCCCTCGCTCCTTGATGTTGTTGATGGAGTCGCGGCACACTCCGATGGAGTTGCCGAGCACGTCGTAGGCCGTAATGCACTCGTTCCACGTACTCCCCATGAGCCTCCATGCGTCGTCGGGAATCATAAGGTTTTGACGCCTCGGCGTGGCTGCAAAGTTGAGGACGACCAGGAACCTCTGCCCCGGCAGGTAGCGCAAGAACGCATAGACATTGGCGGCGTCGACCCATATGTGCTGGTTTATCCACATGAGGTCGTAGAAGTCGCCAAGAGCGAGAGCCTCGTAACGCTGCGCCGCGGCATTGGCCTTGACATACCAATCGCGCACCTGCCTCTCAAGAGGCTCCAGGGCCGAGCCGTCGAACGTCCCCCCCATCGCGTTGCGGCGCAGGGAGGGTACAGACCAATAGTCGAAAATGGAAGTACGGCCGTTCCTGTCGCTATACCCCTCGTCGTCCATGCCTCGTTCACCGAACTCCTGCCCGGCGTACATCATCGTCGCCCCGCGGCCCATGGTGAGAGCCAGCAGGTAGGCGGGCCTGGCGAGAAGCGGGTTGGACAAGAAGAAGTCCGACGCGATGCGCTGCTCGTCATGATTCTCCAGGAAGTACAGCATATGGGGCAAGACCGTACCCGTCCGACGCCAAATCTCGGTGATGGAACTGGCGGGTGCGCGCCCCGTCGTCACGTCCCTAACTATGTCATAGAAGTTCACTTTGTCGTAGAGGATATTGAAGCCGGCGTCGATAAACTTCGCATACTTCTCCGTCTCGTATATCTCCCCGACAAAGATTATATGCGGATGCCGGTTGACAATCTGCGCTATGACCCACTTCCAGAATTCAACAGGCACCATGTGCGCCATGTCGACACGGAACCCGTCGATGCCCGTCTGCACCCAAAAGAGCATGATGTCGCGCATCTTGTGCCACGTGTCGGGACGCGGTGAGAAACAGTCTCCACCGCCCGTGGCGTAGTCGCGCCCATAGTTGAGTTTGACCGTCTCGTACCAATCGAATACCGACGGGCAGGGCGAGAAGGCATCATTGCCCGAAGCCTTTGCCGGCCGCTCCACATATGGCTCGTCGAGATTCGCGACTGGCGACACGAAATCGTGTCCCGGCAAATAGTAGAAGTTGTTGCCCGGCGAGAACGCCTTGGTCGTGTCGTCGGCGGCGCCAAGTTGAGTGTCGGGCTTGGCGTCGGAATAGTAGCCGCGCGCCACATGATTGGGTATGAAGTCTACGAGCACCTTCATGCCGTGACGGTGCGTACGCTCGACAAGCTCCTTCCACTCGTCCATGCGCTTGTCCACGTCTTGCGCCAGGTCAGGGTCAACATCGTAGTAGTCGCATATGGCATAGGGACTCCCGGCCTTTCCCTTGACCACATTGTTGTTGGACGGGTGGGACATGAACGGATAGTTCGTTGTCGAGGCGTGGCGTACGATGCCCGTATACCACACGTGCGAGACCCCCAAAGAGGCAATGTGGCTGAGCGCCTCGTCGTTAATCTCGTTCATCTTGCCGCATCCGTTCTCCGCCAAAGTCCCGCCTTTCTTGTTCGCTTCGCAAGTGTTCGTGTAGAACCGCGGGAGCAGCTGATATATGATGGTCTTAGACATCCTCTCTAGAGATAATTGTAGTTTGAAGAGCGCATTTGGGCGTTCTACGTCCTTGGGCACTCAATTGTTTCGGGCGCGAAACCGCCCCAAAATACCAAAAAGGCGCGCAAAGGGGTGCTTTGCGCGCCATAGGCTATCGGTTCAAGCGTCCTACTCGCCCACTGCGACCAACATCCAAACGAGCTTTTCTTGCCCTTTCAGATAGTCGTCCATCAAGGCCACGGTAACCTCGTCTCCTGCCTCTGAGGCGTCGGCCGCAATCTGACGCTCGCGGGCGATGAGGACTTTGAGCGTCTCGCGGATGGCGGCGACAATCTCCTTGCCGCACTCCACATAAGAGGCCTCTTTGACCTCAGATGCCGTCAAGTAGACGCTATAGCGGCTTTCGGGGACGGAGCCGAGCTGAAGGATGCGCTCTGCGACCTCGTCAACCTTCTCCGCGACATCATCATAAATCTCCTCAAACTTGGCGTGCAAGGTGAAAAACGCATGACCTTTGACGTTCCAATGAAACGCACGCAGGTTTGTGTAGAAGACCTGCAGGTCGGCCAACAGCGTGCTGAGGCCACTCACGACGGGCTGAACCTTCTTCTCGTCCAGCCCTGTGAAATCCAATGTTTTCATAATGTATTCGATTTGATGTTAAACCGTGATGCCACCCCAACCGTAGCTCCGCTCCTGAAGGCCGCCAGGCGAAAGAAGCACCAACAACGATTGCAAATATAACAAACTGCGCAGTAACAGCAAAGCCTCCGGTTCGGAATAATCAATTTAAATTCCGTCCTCTGTTGTCGGCTTCGTTGCGGCCGGGACATGCGGCCGACTCTTCTTCTGCTTGCTGTCGGCGAAGCCTCTGTGCTTAAGCAGGTGCTCAATGTTGGGCTGCGCGCCACGGAAACGGGAATACTGCTCCCGCAAGTCGCCGTCTCCCACCTCGCTCAGGCAATATTTCCTGAACCTATCGGCAGTATGCCTGTCGAAGATGTCGCCACTCTCCACGAAAGCCGCAAAAGCGTCACACACAAGCATATCCGCCCATTCGTAGTCATAGTATCCGGCAGCGTATCCCCCGTCGAAGATGTGGGAGAAGTAGGTGGAGTGGTAGCGCGGCTCAATCTCGCCAATCAATCCAATCTCTTCGAAGACCTTTTTCTCGAACTCGTCAACACTCGGCACATCTCCTGCGTCGGTGAGGAAATGCCACCTCATGTCGAGCAGTGCCGCGGCTATAAGTTCGGTCGAGACGAAGCCCTGATTGGCATTCGATGCGCGTTTGATTTTCTCAATCAAGGCGTCGGGGATGACCTCCCCGGTTGCATAGTGGCGAGCAAACGACTTCATCACGCCGGCGTCTGCGGCCCACAACTCATTGATTTGCGACGGCATCTCGACATAATCGCCTGGAACTCGACCGGCAGTGCGGACATAGCACCCCCTAGTGAACAGAGCCTGGATTGCATGTCCGAACTCGTGAAACATGGTCTGATACTCGTCGAACGTCAGCAAGTCGGGCTCGCCCTCCGCACCCTTGGTGAAATTGCAGACAATTGATATTTGCCCCTCGGTGTGCGACCCATCGAAATTGTCGAGCGGACTGCGAAACCTTGTGCACCACGCCCCGCCTCGCTTTGTGGCCCGAGGATGCCAATCGAAATAGACCACCCCAAGACTCTTGCCGTCGGCGTCTAGCACCTGCCAAACCTCATTGTTCTCATCGTTATAGAGAGGCACATCGTGCAACTGCTTAAAAATCACGCCATAGAGCTTTGAAACCGTTGCGAACATCCCATCTCTGGCACTGTTGAGCTCAAAATATTGCGAAATCTCCGCCTCGTCGACATCGTAGTTGGCCTTGCGCAACTTTTCTGCCCAATACCACCAATCGCAGGCCTCTATAGAGGCGACTTTCTCTTGCCTATACGCCAATCTGCGCATCTCCGCCATGTCGTCCTTCGCCTTTTGCAATGCCGGTTTCCATAAAAGACCTAGCAGAGAGTCCACGGCCTCCGGCGTCTGCGCCATATTGACCTCGATGGCGTAGTGGGCATATGTCTTGTATCCAAGCAATTGCGCCTTTTCAGTCCGCAATGCGACAATCTGCCTCACAACATCCCTGTTGTCGTGTGCGCCGCCATTCCGCCCGCGCCGGCAGTAGGCGTCGAAAATGGACTTGCGCAAGTCGTGGCGCTTGGAGTTCTGCAAGAATGGCATGATGGAGGCCTTGTGGAGCGTGAAGACCCACTTCCCGTTCATCCCTAATTCCTTTGCCTTGTCCGCCGCCGCGGAGACAAGGTTGTCGGGAAGCCCCTCGAGGTCGGCCACAGTATCGATAACGAGCCGATAGCTGTCGTTTGTCTCGGCCAACAGGTTGTTGCCGAATGTGTGCGACAAGAGCGCAAGCTTCTCGTTTATCTCACGAAGCCTCGCCTTGGCCTCAGCCCCCAGCTTGGCGCCGTTTCGCACAAAGTCGCGATAGTATAGGGCCAGGACCCGCTGTTGGACGCTGTCGAGACCCGCGCCGGCCCGATTCTTGTAGACATGCTCTATGCGCTCAAAGAGCGCATCGTTGAGCATTATGTCGTCACTGTGGGCGGACAACATCGGCAAGATGGTCTCGGCCATGACATTCATTGTGTCCGTCACGTCGGTCGCCATCAGGTTGAAGAATATGGACGAGAGGCGCGACAGGCGCAAACCGCTCCTGTCCAGCGGCACGACAGTGTTGTCGAACGTGGCCTCAGCCCTGTTTTGAGTTATGAGCGAAATGGCGTTCTCGCGCTCCCTAATTGCATCCTCGAAAGCCGGGACATAGTGCCGATTCTCGATAGACCCGAACGGCGGCAAGTTGAAAGGCGTATTAAACTCCTTCACCAAGAGAGGGTTGCCTCCTCCGGAACAGCCCGAAAGGACGGCAGTCGCACCCAAGATTGCCATAAGTTTGCTTTTCATCACAACCTGAATCGTTTAGTTATGTCGGAGTAGCACTCAATTCGCCTGTCGCGCAAGAAAGGCCATATGCGTCGGACATCCTCCGAGCGCCCCAGGTCCACATCGACTACAGCGTTCACCTCTTCCGAGGCCGGAGCGTGGTATAACAGCTCCCCCTGCGGCCCGGCGACAAAGCTGTTGCCCCAAAAATATATCCCATCGGAAGCCCCTGACGGGTCGAGTTCATGCCCCACCCTGTTGACAGTCAGCACCGGGATTCCATTTGCCACGGCGTGACCACGCTGGACGGTCTGCCACGCCACAAGCTGCCGTTGCCGCTCCTCGCTGCTGTCCGCAGAGTCCCAACCTATGGCCGTGGGATAGATGAGCATCTCCGCCCCGGCAAGAGCCATGAGCCGCGCCGCCTCTGGATACCACTGGTCCCAACAGACCATGACTCCAAGCCGCCCAACCGAGGTGTCGATTGGCGTGAAGCCAATGTCGCCCGGCGTGAAATAGAACTTCTCGTAATAGCCAGGGTCGTCGGGAATGTGCATTTTTCGATACTTTCCCGCCAGTGACCCGTCGGAGTCGAAGACCACCGCCGTGTTGTGATACAGCCCCGCCGCCCGCCTCTCGAAGAGCGAAGCGACGACAACGACCCCATATTCCGCCGCCACCGACGAGAAGACCTGCGTAGACGGGCCGGGGATTGTCTCCGCTAAATTGAACATCCGCACGTCCTCAGCCTGGCAAAAATATGGGGTATTGTGAAGTTCTTGCAAGACGACGAGGCGCGCCCCATTTCTCGCCAAAGCTCCGATGTTGGACACCAACTTCTCGACATTCTGCTCGACGCTCTGAGCGGCAGACTGCTGCACGAGCCCAACCTTGATTTTTCTTGTCATAGTTTCACACCTTGTGGATATTGCATAGTGGAGCAATGGAGCGAGCCGTGTTGCCTTATGAGCGCACGGCAATCGACCGGCACGACCTCAAAGGCCGGGAAAGCCTCCGACATTTTGCCGACCGCCTCCGCATCGGTCTCGACGTCATAGGTCGGCATGAGGATCGCCCCGCTGACAAAATAGAAGTTTGCGTATGTGGCGGGGAGGCGCGTTCCGTCGTCCTTGTCGAAAATTGGTGGCGGACATGGCAGGGACACGGTGCGATATGGTTGTCCGCAACTTGTCGTGAACTGCAAAATCTGCTCCTCCATTCTTGCGAGAGGCACAGACTGCGCATCGGACGCGTCTTTCGGCGTCCCGACGTAAACTATGGTGTCGCAAGGGGCGAAACGGGCGAGCGTATCGACATGCCCGTCGGTATCGTCGCCAATCAACTCCCCATAGTCCAACCACAAAACCCGGTTGCAGGCAAAATGACTCCGCAACATTTCCTCAGCCTCATGCTTCGTGGCGAACCCATTCCTGTTGTCGGACAGGAGGCAGCAAGAGGTTGTCAATATTGTCCCCCGCCCATCGCTCTCAATGCTCCCGCCCTCCAAGACCACGCCCGACGCGTCTTGGTAGCGTAGGCCGCCAAGGACACTGCGGACGAGACGCCTGGTTATGAGATTGTCCTTATTGGCGGCGAACTTCAAGCCCCATCCGTTGAACTGGAAATCGTTGACAATGGGACTCCCGTCGCCGTCGAGCGTGGTTATCGCCCCATGGTCGCGCGCCCATGTGTCGTTAGTGGGGCACTCGAAGAGACGCACCTTGGCGGCCAAGGCCACCCCCATTTTCTTACGCACGCGCCCGGCGTCATCCGCCACGATGAGCAAAGGCTCACGTTGCGCAATCGCCTCGGCCAAGCGCACATAGCACTCCTCGACCTCGTCAATCATATACGCCCAGTCGGACTCCTCTCCCGGCCACGTCAGTTGCGTAAAGGAGTGCGCCTCCCACTCGGCGGGCAGCCTGGCCGGCTTATGCATGGTCTTCGTCATCTGACTCTTTTTAGCACCTCCTCGGCCTCTGCCACGCCAAGAGCCTTTGCCTCGACGTAGCACGCCTTGGCAAGCCGCATGTTTTGAGCCGGATTGCCTACTTGCGAATAGAAATTGCCCATGAGCAGATATGCCAAGCCGGAGCCGGCGTTTGCCGCGTCGGCAATCATCTCTAGGCCACGCGCCTCGTCGGCCTCGACACCGTAGCCGTAGAGAAGCATATAGCCCGCCATGGTCTGCGCCTCGGCCACGCCATTGTCC
Organism: uncultured Marinilabiliaceae bacterium; assembly: GCA_964481855.1. Lineage (GTDB taxonomy): Bacteria > Bacteroidota > Bacteroidia > Bacteroidales > Marinilabiliaceae > W3P20-009. The sequence goes on along the minus strand of CAYZUH010000018.1, from coordinate 42,727 downwards.
GCCAATGAGATATAGAGCCTAAAGGCTTCCCGCCGATTGGGCTTGGCTCCGGCTATGCCGTAGGCGTACATCTGCGCCAACAGGTATTGGGCGTCCGTGCTCCCATCTTTTGCGGCGAGCACAATATCGTCGCCCCAAACATAGCCCTTGGCCCGAAAAAGGCTGTCCATCGTGCCTCCAACATCCTGGAGCAGAGCCACGCCGTTGGCGGAGTCGGCCTCAGAGACCATGGGGGCGGCGGGCGCGGAACCACGGTTCACGTCGCCGCCGCACGCCGCCGTCATCAGGAAGACGGCGGCGAGCGGCGGCAGGAAGATAAATTTCTTCATCTACAGTCTCTTTAGGAGGTCGAGCATAAAGACCCAGAACTTCTCGACGCTGGCGATGTCCACGGCCTCGTCGGGAGAGTGGACAGCCCGCAGAGTGGGGCCGATGGAAATCATGTCTAGCGTCTTCTTCTTATCGAGAAAGAGGCCGCACTCCAATCCGGCATGAATTGCCAGCACCTGCGCCTCTGCGTTGAAGAGCTCGCGGTATGACTGGCACGCAATCTGCAACATCGGGGAGTTCGTGTCGGGCGTCCAACTGGGGTATCCCTCGGTCTCGCAGACCTCGGCGCCAGCTAGTCCCAGGACCGATGCCACCATTGCCTGCGCCTCGACCTTGCCACTGCCCACGGAGCTGCGTTGCGACGTCAGCACCTCGATGGCGGCATCGGTCGTCTTCACCGCCGCCAGGTTGGTCGAAGTCTGGACAAGGTTGTCGATGACGTGCGACATTGCCAACACGCCATGCGGGCACCCGACGAGAGCATCAACTAGTCGGCCTTGCAGACGTTCGGACAGCAGGAGCTTCGGGGTTTCCGTCGTCTCCAAAGAGAACGCTATGGCCGCCTCGACGCCCCGGAACTCCTCCTCGACATCGGCGGCATAGCAGTTGAGCTCGACCCGCAGCTCCTCCTTATGCGCCATGGGGACCGCCCCGGTCACGCAGGCCTCTCGCGCAATGGCGTTGTGCAGGTTTCCGCCGTTGAAATTGGCCAATCGGAGACCGCATTTCTCTTGCGCTAAACGTACAAACCTGGCCAAGAGCTTGTTGGCATTGGCTCGACCCAAATGGATGTCGCCCCCCGAATGACCGCCAAGAAGCCCGCCCACGGAGATTGTGACACCAAGCATCCCCGCCGGTGTTGCCTCGGTCTCAATAGGGAACGAGGCACGCGTGGTGCAACCGCCGGCGCAACCGATGAAGATTTGCCCCTCGTCCTCAGAGTCGAGATTAATGAGCCGACCCGCCGGGAGGAACTCCTCCTCGATGCCATAGGCGCCCGTGAGACCCGTCTCCTCGTCGACGGTGAAGAGACAAAAGAGGGGGCCATGCTCAATCGTCTCCCGCAAGCCGCCGTCGACAACGGCAAGCCCAAGAGCCACGCCAATGCCGTCATCAGCACCCAAGGTCGTGCCCCGGGCCCGGACCCAACCGTCTTCGACATAATACTCGATGGGGTCGGTATGGAAATTGACATTGCTGTCGGCGTTCTTCTCGCACACCATGTCGACGTGCGCCTGCAGAATCACCGGCTCGCGGTTCTCAAGACCCTTTGTGGCGGGCGCAAAAATCAAGACATTGCCGCTCTTGTCCTGTTTTGCCTCGAGCTTCCGTCGAGCAGCAAAATCCATGAGGTAGGCAACAATCCGCTCCTCGTGCTTGGACGGGCGCGGGATTCTCGTAATCTCGTCGAAGAAAGCCCAAACGGGGCTGCTCTCAATGAGAGCCTGCTTGCTGTCTATCATCGTTGTTGGAGGCTAAATGTTTTCTAAGACATGGCCGACGAGCGACTTGACCACGGGCTTATAGTCCTTTGAGTATTGCCCAGCCAACCGGTTGGCAATGATTGCGCACATCGTGGCCGCCTTGTGGCCGAGGAGCAGCGAGAGGCCGTATATGCACGAACACTCCATCTCGTAGTTGGTCACACGGCGGTCGCCATATCGGAAAGTGTTGATTCTCTCGTTGATGTCGGGCACGGCAAGCGGCAATCGCACCACCCTGCCCTGCGGGCCGTAGAAGCCGGAGGCCGAGATGGTAGTCCCGATATGCACATGCTCGTCGCCCTTGAGCCTATCTAGCATCTCCGACGACGCATTGACGACATAAGGCTTCGGCAGGAGAGGATTCCAATTGGTGTGCGCCTCGAAAGCCCGCTCAAAATCGATGTCTGCCACGTCGTTGCGACCGGCGTAGTAGTTGAGCACGCCATCGAAGCCGATGGCCGCCTCGGACAACAGCCACGAGTCGACGGGCAGGTCGGCCTGCAACGAACCCGAGGTCCCGATGCGGACAATCTCCAAGGTTGTATGCTCCTCTCTTGGAGTCCGCGTGGCGAAATCGACGTTGACAAGTGCGTCGAGCTCGGTCATGACAATGTCTATGTTGTCCGTGCCGATGCCGGTGGAGAGTACCGTCATGCGCTTGCCCTTGTATGTCCCGGTCGCGCTGACAAACTCCCTGTTCGCGTTTTCACACTCGACGGCATCAAAGAAACCCTTGACAACAGCGACACGCCCAGGGTCGCCGACAAGGACGACCTTGCTCGCCAGTTGCCCAGGCTTTATGTGGAGATGGAAGACCGACCCATCGGCATTGATGATGAGTTCGGAGTCTGCTATAGGGGTCTTGTTCATATCGAGAATGTTTGATGGGGTAAATGTAGTGTTTTTTTTGCACTAGTGGGAGTGAAGATTATGAAAAAGGCTGTGCCGCGAACATCGCAACTACCCTAGTTTAGCCCTCAGCCAAACCTCACGTTCCGTCCGCGCTTCCCGTACCTTTCGTCTTTTTTGGGGGGGAGGTGGCGGACTTGCGGACGCCACGCCACTATGCTCACCTAAAGGCGGCCGGAATATGCTCGATGCCAAACTCACGCCCCTTGCGCGTCAGCATCACGATGTCGAACCTCGCGTCGCCCGTGAAATGGTTTCGGCGGATGTAGCCTTCGGCGGCGGTCTCCAAATAGCGCACCTTGCTGAACGAGATGAGGTCGTTTGGGGACATGAAAGTTGAGCGCGTCTTGACCTCGACGAAGACCAACACCGGGCCGTCCATCGCGACTATGTCAATCTCTTTGTGCCGAAACCTCCAATTGCGGCACAAGATCCTAAACCCCTTGGCCTCCAAATATTCGGCGGCGAGGTCTTCCCCAATTCGTCCGAGCTCGTTGTGCTCCGCCATGTCTGAACAGCAAAAGAGATTTTGCGCCGTCGGGGTTGTCGTCACCTCGACGGCGCAAAAATCTGTCACTTACTTTTCTCTTTTGTCGGTTCAAACATGGCAGTGTCTGGCTTCGATATGAAAGCGTAGACCAGACAACAGATGCCCAAAATGACAAACGGTATGCTCAGAAGCTGCCCCATGTTGAGAACCATGGAGTCCTCAAAGGCCTCCTGATTCTCCTTAATCCTCTCAATCAAGATTCGGAAACCAAAGACGCAAACCATAAAGATTCCGAAGAGCGCGCCGTGGCGGACGATAAGCCTCTTCTTCCAATAGAGGAAAGACAGCAGGCCGAACACCGCCAAATAGAACAAAGCCTCGTAGAGCTGCGCCGGATGGCGCGGGATTAGCGCGTCGTCTGGATGCAACCGCAAGAAACGGAAAGCCCAGGGGACATCGGCTGGCAAGCCCACAATCTCCGAGTTCATCAGGTTGCCAATCCTGATGAAAAAGGCGGCCAGGGCTATCGGTACGCACACGCAATCGACAAGCCACAGGAAGTTGCGATTGTTTCGCCAACAGAACAGGAGCAATGCGATAATTATCCCCAACGTCCCGCCGTGGCTAGCCAACCCACCTTTCCACACCTGCAAAATTTCGAGCGGGTTCTGCGAATAATAGTCCCACGCATAAAACAGGCAATGCCCCAGCCGCGCCCCCACGATTGTCGCCACGACGATGTATATGAACACCTTGTCGACCAACGTCTCGGGGAGCTTCTGGTCTTTGAACATCCTTTCGGTTATGACAAACCCGAACCAAAAGGCGATGGCGAAGCACAAGCTGTAGTAGCGGATGGAAAGCTCCCCGATGTGGAACATCACCGGGTCTACATTCCAATCGACGAAGCACAGAGTGGTCAGCATAATCCACCAATGTTACTCCGTCAGGCCCCTGCCGTGGCAGTTCTTATATTTCTTGCCGCTACCGCAGGGACAAGGGTCGTTGCGCCCCACTTTCTTCTCCGCCACGACGGGTTGCGTCCGTTGCTGCCTTTGCGGAGCGTCGGGCATACGCGTCGGCCCTGCGATTGGTTCGTCTGCCGAGTGCTGGATGCGCAGACGCTCCATCTCAAGCCGCCGCTTGGCCTCGAGCGCCTGCAACTCCCGTTGCCTCCTCGCTTGCAGTTCAGCCTCCTCTTCGGGCGTCCGCTGCTGGATGGGAATAGAGAGGCGCGACAGGGCGCGGACAATAGACGCGTTGATGGTCTCAATCATGCCCTTGAAGAGGTTGAACGACTCGAACTTGTAGATGAGCAGTGGGTCTTTCTGCTCGTAGGAGGCGTTCTGCACCGACTTGCGCAACTCGTCAATCTGCCTCAGATGCTCACGCCACGCGTCGTCGATTGTTATCAGCATGATGACCTTCTCGAAAGATTTGATGAGGTCCTGCCCTTGCGTGTCATACGCGTCTTTCAAGTTCGTCGGGATTTGGAAGACGCGCTGGCCGTCGGTGATGGGGATTACGATGTTCTTATATTTTTCCCCATTGTTCTCGAAGACATTCTTGATGACCGGCATGGCCTGCGCAATTATGGCGGCGCAACGCCCATTGAATGCCTCGAACGCCGCCTTGTAGAGCTTGTCCGCCAAAGTCTCGGTCTTCTCTTTCTCAAGGTCCTCGGCGGTGAACGGCGCGGCGATGGCGAAGTTCTTCAGAATGTCCAGGCGCAAGGCCTCAAAATCGGCCTCTGGCGTCTGCTTGGCGTCGGCGATGAGCGCATAGGCGGCATCTTGCATCATGTTGACAATCTCGATGTCCATGCGCTCTCCAAAGAGGGCGTGACGCCTCTTGGTGTAGATGACCTCGCGTTGGGAGTTCATCACGTCGTCGTACTCCAGGAGCCTCTTGCGGATTCCGAAGTTGTTCTCCTCGACCTTGCGCTGCGCCCTCTCGATTGCTTTCGTCATCCAGGGGTGCTGGATGGGCTCGTTCTCCTGAATCCCGGCGCGGTCAACAATCTTAATCATCCGTTCGCTGCCGAAGAGCCTCATCAGATTGTCCTCCAACGATACGAAGAACTGCGATGAACCCGGATCGCCCTGACGTCCCGCACGACCGCGCAACTGGCGGTCCACGCGCCGGCTCTCGTGCCTCTCGGTGCCAATGATGGCAAGGCCCCCGGCGGCGCGGACCTCGTCGGTGAGCTTGATGTCCGTTCCGCGGCCTGCCATGTTGGTGGCAATCGTGACGGCGCCTTTCTGCCCTGCCAATGCCACAATCTCGGCCTCCTTTTGGTGCAACTTGGCGTTAAGGACATTGTGCTTGATGCCGCGCAGCTTGAGCATACGGCTGAGGAGCTCGGAGATGTCCACAGACGTGGTGCCGACCAGGACCGGGCGCCCCTTTTCCGTAAGGTCTACAATCTCGTCGATTACAGCGGCATATTTCTCCTTCGTGGTCTTATATATGATGTCGTCGTTGTCCTTGCGCGCAATGGGCCTGTTTGTCGGGATTACGACGACATCCAGCTTGTATATGTTCCAAAACTCGCCCGCCTCGGTCTCAGCCGTGCCGGTCATTCCCGCAAGCTTGTGGTACATGCGGAAATAGTTTTGGAGCGTAATCGTGGCGTAGGTCTGCGTCGGGTCCTCGATCTTGACGTTCTCTTTGGCCTCCAAGGCCTGATGCAGGCCGTCGGAATATCGGCGCCCATCCATGATTCGCCCCGTCTGCTCGTCGACGATGAGAACCTTATTGTCTATTACGACATACTCCTTGTCTTTCTCGAAGAGAGTGTATGCCTTGAGGAGCTGCGTGATTGTATGCACTCGCTCGCTCTTGACGGCGAAGCTCTGCATGAGCTCGTTCTTCTTTGCAATCTTCTCGTCGTCGGTCATCTGCGACTTCTCGATTGCGGCCATCTCCGAACCCACGTCGGGGAGGACGAAGAACTGCGGGTCGTCGGAGGCAGAAGTCAAGACGTCTATGCCCTTGTCGGTGAGCTCTATCGTGTTGTTCTTCTCGTCAATCACGAAATAGAGCGGGTCGGTGGCGATGGGCATGTTCTTGTTGTTCTCCTGCATATAGAAGTTCTCAGTCTTGAGCATCTGCGCCTTGACCCCCGGCTCGCTGAGGAACTTGATTAGTGGCCTGTTTTTCGGCAGGCCCTTATATGCGCGGAACAGCGACAACGTTCCCTCCTCCTTGACCTTTGGGTCGTCACTCTTCATCTTCGTCTTGGCTTCGGCAAGGAGCTTCGTGACGTATGCCCGTTGCGTCTCGACAAGTTTCTCCACCCTGGGGCGCAAGGCCTCGAACTGCTGGTCCTGGTTCTTCTTGACCGGCCCAGAGATTATGAGCGGCGTGCGCGCGTCGTCAATGAGGACGGAGTCGACCTCGTCGACAATGGCATAGTTGTGCTTGCGCTGCACCAGCTCCTCGGGCTGTGTCGCCCCGTTGTCTCGCAAGTAGTCGAAGCCGAACTCGTTGTTGGTGCCAAACGTGATGTCCGCGGCGTAGGCTCTGCGGCGTTCGGGAGAGTTTGGCCTGTGCTTGTCGATGCAGTCGACGCGCAGACCATGGAACTCGTAGAGCGGGCCCATCCACTCGGAGTCGCGGCGGGCAAGGTAGTCGTTGACCGTGACCACGTGCACCCCCCTACCCGACAGGGCGTTGAGGAACACTGGCAGGGTGGCTACGAGCGTCTTGCCCTCACCCGTGGCCATCTCGGCAATCTTGCCCTGATGGAGGACGACGCCGCCAATGAGCTGCACATCGTAGTGCACCATCTCCCACTTGATTGGCGAGCCACCCGCAATCCATGTGTTCTTGTACGTGGCCTTGTCGCCGCTAATCGACACAAAGTCGGCGTGGGTGGCCAATTCGCGGTCGAGCTCAGTCGCCGTGACCTCGATTGTCTCGTTCGACGCGAAACGGCGCGCCGTGTCCTTCATGATTGCGAACGCCTCTGGCAAGACCTCGCTCAGCTGCTTTTCGACAGTCGCATCGACCTCCTTTTCAAGCTCGTCGACCCGCTTGTAGTTGGCCTCCTTTGTCTCTATGGAGCACTCCGGCTTCTCCGCTTCGGCTTTCAGTGCCGCAATTTGGTCAAGGTCGGCCTTTATGGCGGCGCGGATTCTCTCTCTCAATGCTTGCGACCTTTGGCGCAACTCGTCGTGGCTGAGAGCCTCAAGCGTGGGGTATATCTCTTTGATTTGCGATATGATAGGGGCAATCTCCTTCATATCTTTTTCCGATTTGCTCCCGAACAGCATCGTCAGGAGCGAGTTCAATATGGACATCTGCTTCTTGAAATTTCAACTATGGCCGCCACCCCACCGCAACCCGCGTCGCGGCAGACGGCAACCGACTAAAAAATGTGGGGGGAATGAAAAGAAAAGGAAACGCGAGCTAGGCACAAATCGGCCCGGCCCGACAGGGGGACGCAACGACCAGCGGCTGGCGCGGCATGGCCGCCCTATACGAGGGGAAAATGAACGGGACTCCATGCCGCACTGCGCCGCCTGCCGACGCCCCCCCGCACAAACTCAGAGAGACTTCAAGCACGTGGAACCCCGAAGCCTCGCCACCCGCTGTGTCGGAAGCCCCTAAACTCCGCTTGCACCACGACGCAAACCGCACGGAGAAGCCCGAAAGGGCCATACGCAACCTCGCCATGCCAAGTTGCCGCCGAAACCCACCGCATCTCACGGCGGCCTCCGCAGTGGCGGCGCGCCTGACGTCGCGAACCGCAAGCCCCTCCGCGCCATTGGCCTCGACCGCCAACATGACGTCGCGAACCCCCGCAACCGGCTTACCACCCGGCACGGCAAACCCCGCCCCACAAAGCGAGAGCAGAATCGACATGGTTAGCAACCGCGCGTAGACTCTATCCATCGAGATGCGAATTTAAAGAAAAAGACGCTAATGGCACACATAAAACATGCGCTCGGCCTCATCCCCGCACAACATACGGCACTGGCGAGACCCCTCGGCTTATGGCGTAGTGGCCAAAACGGCACCGGAGGCACTCGCCCCTCTCGCAAAACTCCGACCACAAGTGCAAAAGAGCCTGCGCGTCGGCCTCGTTTCCGACCCTAAGCCCCGCCGCAGTCCAGGCGTCGAGGATTGAGTTGCGCTCGGTTGGCATCCCCCTCAGCATCTCGACCGCCGCGAGGCGTCGCGCCTCGTCGTCGTAGCGCTCCGCCTCGGCCAAAGCGAACGGCGCAACAGCGTTGACCATGACTTGCCGCCGCGCCGTCGGCCCCAGGCCCTTGCCCCTCTTGCCCCCCCTGCTCGGCACGCCGAGACGGAAGTGGGTGTCCCAATAGTCTGAAGGCGACTGGGTCATGACGCCATCCCACGTCACCGACACGGAGCCCTGAAAGTTGCCAGGCATGGAGCGCACGGCTGCCGCAAGTTGCGCAATGCGTATGTCGGGAAAATTTTGCGGTCTCAGCCTGGCATACTTCCATACTGACGCGTTGAGCGGCTCCATGGCAAACTTGGCCCGCAAAAACTCATATTCTCGCCGAAGCAACATGACATACTCGTCGGACGGAGCCGCGCCAAGCAGCCCAGACTGCCCAAGCAGAACCGCCTCGGTCTGCAACGTGCCGTTGTGTTTCAGCAATATGCGCAACGGAGTGGAGCGCGCCAGCATCTCCATGGGCTCGGCATTGACTTTTGCTCCCAACGAGCGCGACAAGAGGCAGAAAAAGGCCTGGTCGAGGTCGCCGCGGAACTCGTCTACGTAGCCCAAGGCGCGGTCGCACTTGACGCGCATCCTCTCCACAAGCAGCGCGTCCATCCATGCCGTGCGGACAACAGCCGGAATCTCCGGTATGACCTTTGCGCAACGTATGGGGACACCGGCAACGGTGCCTACCAATGCGTCATATTGCTCCGCCAACCGACTGTCATACCGAAGCTCGACTTCGGGTATTTCGACACCGCCACTCGTCATGACGCCGCAGCGCGTCGATCGCCCCACGACGTGGAGAATCACATTGTCATACGCTGGGTCGGAGTCATGACCATGCCGATACCAGTCGTCGGTGGTCTGATGCACCTCGACGTTGCCCGCCCACGTGGTCGTCCCGACCCTCACCTGAGCATTGAAGAAATCGGGTCCGGCGTCGGTGTTCAGCCTGCCAGGGTTGAGGACTTCCACCTCCTCACCCGTGACTGTCGTCTGCGCCGCCGAGAGGTATAGCCTCTGCCCCCACACGTATTGCAGGAAAGCCTCCGTCATAGCGTCAGCCGTTCCAAGATGGTCTGCACTTTGGCCTTATATCCGTCGCCCAACGGGATTCGCACCCCTCCGACGAAGACCCCGCCCCGCTCTGCGCCCGTGATTTTCTTGATGTTCACAATGTAGGAACGGTGCACCCTCACGAACGAGAACCCCTCCAGGCGCGCCTCCATCTGCTTCATTGTCGACAGGGTCAATATGGGCTTCGCCCTGTCGTCCATGTACATCTTGACATAGTCCTTAAGCCCCTCGACATACGACAAATGTTCGTATTCCACCTTGACAAGCTTGTAGTCGGACCTGACGAAGAAGAACGTATCCCTCTCGGCCGCCGACGCCGCCCTCCCCTGCTCTATTTGGCTCCTCACCTTATGCGCCGCGCGGAGGAACTCCTCAAAATCGAACGGCTTCAAGAGATAGTCCACAGCCTCCAGGCGGAAGCCGTCGATGGCGTATTCGCTGTAGGCGGTGGTGAAAACCAGTTTCGGCTTCTTGTCGGCGTCTAGAGCCTCGGCGAAAGACAAGCCAGACAGCCCCGGCATCTGGATGTCGAGAAATACCACGTCGATGTCCACATTCCGCACGATGTCCAAGGCCTCCGCGGCCGTGGAGCAACACCCCGCAAGTGCGAGGAACGGCACCCTGCGGACATATCCCGCCACAAGGTCTTGCGCCAGGGGCTCGTCGTCCACGACAAGGGTCTGCAGTTGTTGAGTCATGTCTTAGTCTGAAATTGGAATCCTCACACAAGCCTCGAACGTCCCTCCCCCGCCGACGAACCGCGACGTGAAAGAGTGGGCGTCGCCGTAGATGATGTCCAGCCGCTTCCGCAGGTTGACAAGCCCAATGCCGGAGTGGGCGGCGTCTTTCTCCGCATTGGCCTCGAAGACCTTGTTGACCACACGAAAAGACAGTTCTCGCCCATGCTCAATGCGCATTTCGCACTCTATGTCGGCCTCTCCATGCCCCCCAACCCCATGCTTAAAGGCGTTCTCGACAAGCGGGATGAAGAGCAGCGACGGAATCTCAACGCCGTCAACGTGACTAGGGAACACCACCCTGACGCTAGCCTCGGGCCTGAGCTTCAGCTTCATGAGCGAAATATAGTTGCTCAAAAAGTCCGCTTCTTGCGCCAGGGGGACAAGCTGCTTGCTGGCATCGTAGAGGATGAAGCGCATCATGCGGCTCAAGCTGTGCACCGCCTTTTGCGCCGCCTGCGGCGAAATGTCTATGAGCGAATAGATGTTGTTGAGGCAGTTGAAAAAGAAATGCGGACGAATCTGATACCTCAGGAGCTCCAATTCAGACTTAAGCGTCTCGCTCTCGATGCGTTTGCGCTCAATCTCCAACCGGTTCATGTTGACCAGCAGGTTGACGCCAATCGACGCGCATATGGCCAAAAGCGAGAATATGATGTCGTTGAAGACAAACAATGGGCGAATGTCGCTCGCCTTGCCATGACCGCGGCGCGGCATGCTCTCTATGTCGTCTATGATGCTGTCTATGCCCCCCCTTATTGCCGAGACGACGACGAAAAGCAGGACATTGAACAAGATGAACCGCACGTAGCGCCCCCGGAACAGGAGCTTGCCGTTGCCCCACAGGAAGTTAGCGTAGAACGTGACAAGCAGCCCGACAAGCATGACACAGTTGCGCCGGGCAAATCGGAAAGCCCCCTCATTCTCGATGCCATAGATTATGGGCAGACCGAAAAGCAGCGCCCACACGATGACATGTATGAGCAGGACGTGGCCAGACTTAAGCTCGTCGTTAGGTTTCATGCAGAGGCAAATATAGTAAAATTGCTATATTTGCCGCACTTGCGGAAATCGGCCAAACAGTTATACCTATGGGATCAAAACGGCAGTCGCCAGCACTGTGGAGCGCAACCGCCACGGCTGTATGCATCGCCGCCGCGGCATACTTTGCCTATCACGCCGGGCGACGTGAAAGAGAGGCGGAAAGGGCCTCCCCGCGCCCCATCGACGTGACGATTGTGGAGCAGCGCGTCGCCTCGATAAGCGAACTCGCCACTGTGAGCTACAGCTACACCGACTTGGCCAGTCATGAGAAGAGCGAGAAACTGTGGGGCATGAGGGTGCCATTCTCCACAAGCAGGATTCTGCTGAGATACAATGGGGAGATTAAAGCCGGAGTTGACATGAGGCGGGCAAGGGTGACGGTGGAAGACACGACAATAACGATATTCCTGCCCCCCTCCGAAGTCCTGTCGCACAGCGTCGACCCGTCGAGCATCAAGATTCTGAATCTTGACAATGGGCTGTTCTCCTCCATACGCATTGAGGATTTCACGCGTTTTTGCGCCGCCCACAAAGACAGCATGGAGGCGCGGGCGGTCTCGAACGGCCTGCTCACAGCCGCAAACGCCAGGGCAACAGAGAGCCTGGAAATCATAGCAGCTCCGCTGAGGGACATGGGATATGCCGTGGCAGTCAAGGGCGAAAATGCCGCGTCGGGCGGGAAGAGTGTCCTTTCAGAGAGGCGACATTGAAAAGCTCGACGTCACACTCAAAAAGAAAGCGGCCGGAAGCAATGCTCCCGGCCGCCGCTATTCTAAAGGGGACTACTGCCCGGCGTCGATGGCGTCAATTTGGTCTTTGACCTCCTTGCTCTTGTCGTAGTTAGCCAGGGTGTAGTACGTGCGGCGCAGATTCTCCAGCACCTCGCGCTTGTTTATGTTGTCGGGGGCGTTGCTCGCCGCCATCTCGAAGAAAGGCACAGCCTTGCCGAAAAGGTCGTTGGAGGCCTGAATCATGGCATTGTACTTGGCGTTGTCGCGCTCGCCGCTCGCCTCCTGCTTCTTCACCAGGGCCTGATTGTAGAAGAGGATACCCATGTTGTATGAGGCACCGAACGACTTGGGGTCGAGCTTGAGAGCCGTCTCGTAGTCTTTCATGGCCTCGTCGACGCTGGTCTTCTCCTTTAGGCACCCGCGGGCGAAGAAATACTGGGCGTTGCCGGGGTCCTTGTCGATGGCGCTATTGAGGTAGACCAGGGCCTCGTCGTTCTTCTGCGCCGAGATGTAGTAGTTGATGAGGGTGTTGATCATGTCCGTCACCTGCGGGTATGCCTCGAAGCCCTCCTTAAGGGTGCTCTCGATGCTGGCGGAGTCCTTAAGCTGCTCAAAGCAATATTTTGCGCGGAAGAACGACATTGCCTCTCCGACCCTCATGCGCCCGGCCTTGAGGAAATATTCAGCGCCTGTCTTCCAATCTTCGGCCTGCATGCTGGCGATGCCGACATTGACGATGAGTGAAGAGTCGGCAATCTCATTGTAGTCGGGGGCCTGCGAACGTGCCCACAGGCTATATATGAACGCCTCCTTGCTGGTGTTGTAGTCCTTGTCATTGTAGGCTACGCCAGCCACGTTCTCGGCAATCGACGCCAGCTCGCCATAGGCCTTGCTGATGTCCTTGGTGAACTTGCCTATGGCCTTTCCTTTGGCATTGCCTTTCTCGTTGAGCTCTACGGCTTTGGCAATGAACTGCTTGGACTTGTCGATAGCCGACGCGTCTTTGTTGGCCAGGTGCAGATAGACCTTAGAGGCCACGATGTAGGCCTTTGCGAAATCCTTGGTCTTCTCGTTCTCCAATGCCTTGTCGATGCTCTCCTTGGCATTATCATACTGCTGCAGAATGACCGCATTCTCCGCCGCATTGACGTTCGCCTTTTGCGCGGAAGCCGATGCGGCGACTGCCGCCGCACAGGCGAGAAAGAGTACTTTCTTCATTTTGCGTTGTTTTTACTTCTGTTCATTGTTCTGTGGACTCGCCGAAGTCAATCCTCTTTTGCCTGGTCTCCCTCGTCTTGCCCGCTATCATTGTTGTTTGGTTCCTGAATTTCGCCGACCTCCGCCTCCTCATCCTCAAAATGCGGCACCACGGCGCCCGACGCGATCTGATCCCCTTTCTTGCTGAGGTTGATTAGGCACAGCCCCTGCGTGGCGCGCCCCGTGACTTTGATGTCGGTGGCGCGGAGCCTGATTGTTATGCCGCTCCGGTTGATAATCATCAGGTCGTCGTTGTCGGTCATGGTGTCGATGGCCACGAGCACCCCGGTCTTATCCGTTATCTTGATTGTCCGCACACCCTTGCACCCTCTGCTCTGCACGCTGTATTCGCTCAGCAACGAGCGCTTGCCGAAGCCTCTCTCGGAGAGCGCGAAAATGTCCGCCGAATCGTCGGGGGCCACGGCTACGAAACCTACCGTCACGTTGCCCTCGCCGACGTTGATGCCCTTGACGCCCATGCCCGAACGCCCCACGCAACGTACAAGCTCCTCCGGGAAGCGGGACGCGCGCCCGTCGGACGTGGCAAGGACCAGGTGCTGGCTTCCGTCGGTCAAGACGGCCTTGAGCAACTCGTCGTCTTCACGAATGGTGATGGCGATGACGCCACTCGCCCTGGGCCTGGAGTACTCCTCCAGCTTAGTCCGCTTGACAATTCCGTTGCGGGTCGCCATGATGATGTAGTGCGACGCGGTGAACTCGCCGTTGTCCAACCCGCGGACATTGATGAACGCACGCACCTTGTCGTCACTCTCTATGTTGAGCAGGTTCTGTATCGCCCTGCCCTTGTTCGTACGGTTCCCCTCTGGAATCTCGTAGACCTTGAGCCAGAAGCAACGCCCCTTGGAAGTGAAGAACATCATGGTGTCGTGCATCCGGGCGTAATACATATGCTCGATGAAGTCCTGGTCGCGGGTGCTGGACCCGCGCGCCCCCACGCCGCCACGATTCTGCGCCTTAAACTCGCTGAGCAACGTACGCTTGATGTAGCCCATGTGAGAGACCGTCACGACAACGTCCTCGTCCGCATAGAAATCCTCCGGGTTGAACTCGCCCTCGGAATATTCTATGTCTGTCCGCCTCTCGTCGCCATACTTGTCGCGCACCTCGAGCAGCTCCGTCTTGATGACGTCCATCTGCATGGCCTCGTCGGCTAGGAGACGGGTGAGGTAGTCGATATAGTCGGTCACTTTCTTGAACTCGTCGCGCAGCTTGTCTTGCTCCAATCCCGTGAGCTGCCCCAGGCGCATCTCCACAATGGCCCTGGCCTGAATCTCCGAGAGGTCGAAACGGGCAATGAGGTTGCCCCGCGCCTCGTCTCGGCTACTTGCGGCCCTGATAATCCTCACCACCTCGTCAATGTTGTCGCTGGCTATGATCAGCCCCTCCAGGATGTGGGCCCTGTCCTCCGCCTTCTTCTTCTCGTAGAGCGAGCGCCGTATGATGACGTTGTGGCGGTGGTCTACGAAACAGCGGATGATGTCCTTTAGGTTGAGCAGACGCGGGTGGCCGTCGACAATGGCGATGTTGTTCACGCAGAAGCTCGACTGGAGCGGCGTGTTCTTGAAGAGGTGGTTGAGGACGACATTCGGAATGCTATCCTTGCGGACTTCGATGACGATTCTGATGCCGTTTGAAAGGCTCGACTCGTCGCGCACGTCCATGATTCCGTCCACTTTCTTGGTGGTGGCCATCTCGGCAATTTTGGTGACGAGATCGGCCTTGACAACCATGTATGGAATCTCCTTGACGACGATGCACTCGTGGCCGTCGATTGTCTCAATGTCATACTTGGAGCGGATTACAATCCTCCCCTTGCCCGTGGTGTATGCGTCGCGCACGCCGGTATAGCCCACGATAGTGGCGCCTGTGGGGAAATCGGGGGCCTTGATTACCTTAATCAGCTCCTCAATCTCGATGTCCTTGTTCTCGACATATGCCACGCACGCGTCTATGGCGTCCTTGATGTTGTGCGGGGCCATGAGTGTCGCCATGCCCACCGCGATACCCGACGAGCCATTGATCAGCAAGCTCGGGACTCTCGTCGGCAGGACCGTCGGCTCGTCGAGCGACTCGTCGAAGTTCTTCTGCATATCGACGGTGTCCTTGTCGATATCGACAAGGATGTCCTCCGCGATTTTCTGCATCTTGGCCTCGGTGTATCGCATGGCGGCGGCGCTGTCTCCGTCGATGGAGCCAAAATTGCCGTGGCCGTCTACAAGCGGATAGCGCAACGCCCACTCCTGGGCCATGTGGACCATGGCGTCGTAGACCGAGGAGTCACCGTGGGGGTGGAACTTACCTAAAACGTCGCCGACGATTCTCGCCGACTTCTTGTGAGCCTTGTCTGAAGTAAGCCCCAACTCGCTCATCCCGAACAGGATGCGCCGATGGACGGGTTTAAAGCCATCGCGCACGTCGGGCAGGGCGCGAGCCACAATGACCGACATCGAATAGTCGATGTAGGCCTGCTTCATCTGCTCCTCTATCTTGACGGGGATAATCTGCTCTCCTTCTGCCATTGTGTTATGTTGATGTCCGCAAGCCGCCACCGCCCGAAGTCAGCCGAAGCGGCTGACCGCGGCAAAGCGTAAGCGAATTGTCTTTCTGCCTACTAAGTTACAACTTTTTCGGCAATTTGCGATTTACGAGGCTGTCTTGGGGCTTCGGCGTGCGCCCCAAAGGGTCAGTCGGCAGGACATCGCGAGCGTCCGAAATGGGCGCGACGCAGCTTTTCTCCAATTCCGACAAAATCTCCATAGCCTCCTCGCGTGTCGCCCCACAGAAAGACGGCTCTGCCTGATAGCCTCGACACACCGGCGGCCTTTCGGGCGTTCCGAAGATGGCGCAACGGTTGTCGTCCGTGAGGTTCACGCAACGCACCCCGGCGGGCTTCCCCTCCGGCATGCCCGGCAGTGGCGAGCTTATGGAGATGGCGACGCAACAGGCGCCGCATCCCGGTCGGCACTCCATGTGGCCGCCAACCTCAGCCTCCGACGCGCCCGACGATGGCTGCCGCGGCGGCCTCATATTTGTCCGTTGTCGTTGATTTCCGTATGGCCTTGAGTTCACGGTGGAAATCCTCGTCCTTGCAGAAATACTCCCAATATGGCTTCATGTGCTCCGCCACCTGCCACCCGTCTGTCATGCGCGCTTTCGCCTCGGACAGCATCCCGTCATGCAGGGCCTTGAAAGCCTGGGCGTAGTTTGCGACACCCTCGCCGCGCAGTCTCCTCGCAAAGGCCAAGTCGGCCAGCAGCCCCCTGCCAATCATGACGCCACGGAGCGCCGGCCATCGCCCGACGACCTCCTCGACGTCCTCCACCGTGCGCAAATCTCCGTTGTAGACGACAGGATGCGCGCACTTCGCCATGAACTTGTCGAACTCGTCGCGGTCGCACTCGCCACGATACTGCTGCTTGGCGAATCGGGAGTGCAGGGTGACGTGCTTGAAACTCGTGGCATTGACGCTGTCCATCACGTCCTCCCACTGGTGGGGGTCGGAGTATCCCAGCCTCATCTTGAGGCTGAAATCCAACTCCCCTTGCAACTTCCTCACCCCTTGCAGGACGTCCTCCAGCTTGTCCGGATTGTTCAGTAGCGCGGCGCCCCTGCCGTGAGCCACCACGGGGGGGAACGGACACCCGATGTAGACATCCACGCGCCTCCCGCCATGCGCCACGATGGGCTCGCACAGCTTCTCAACCTCGTCCGCCGTCCCAGGAAGAATCTGAGACACCAGGTTTGGCAACTTGTCCTCCGCAAGCTCCCGCATATCCTTCTTGCGCAAAAGACCTCGGTCCATGCGCAAATAGGGCGAATAGTAGAAGTCGACCCCGCCGAACAGGCTGGCGTGCAACTTTCTGAACACTGTGTCGGTAAGCCCCCGCAAGGGCGCAAAATGAATCTCGTATTTGCTGTCTAACATTGGGAATGACGGGTATGAGGGAAAAAAATGGGGGCCGACCTGCGACGAGGCGACCCCATTTCTGTTTTTAAGCCAGTGCCCAAGACAGGACTCGAACCTGCACGATATTGCTACCACTAGTCCCTGAAACTAGCGCGTCTACCAATTCCGCCACTTGGGCTTGCGACACGGCTCTCAAATCGACTGCGAAATTAAGAAAAAGTGCTTGAATGGCAATAGGTGCGAGCAAACAATTTCGCTCATCCCACCCACTTTAAGGATTTTTTGGGGATGCCTGATACTCGTCCTGCCCTAATTGCCACCGCCCTTTCTCCGCGCCACCTTGCCCCACTGCTTTCCTGCCGGGGCGAAGAGGCGATCCGCCAGGTCGTTGCGGCGCATCTTTCGCAACTCGCCCATTATGGCCCTCCTCTCTTCGGGCTTATACCAGAAGAAGAACATCCGCTGCTTGCTTTTCTCCTCGGGCGACGTGGCCGTGAAGACGGGCTTGAGCGTGTATGGGTGGACGCCCGAACGGTATATGACTGTCGAGACCGTCATGGGCGTCGGCGTGAAGTCCTGCACCTGCTCCAACTTGAAGTCCATGTCGTGCGTCTCGACGGCTAGTTGGGCCATGTCTTCGGCTCGGCACCCGGGGTGGCTGGAAATGAAATAGGGTATGAGCTGCTGCCGCAAGCCATGCTTCCTGTTAATCTCGTCGAAACGCCTCTTGAACCTGTGGAAAAGCGCGAACGACGGCTTGCGCATGATGTTGAGCACGGCGTCGGACGTGTGTTCGGGCGCCACCTTGAGCCGCCCGGAGACGTGGCGGGCAATAAGCTCCTCCATATACGCCGCATGGCTCTTTTTTTCCTCTTCCGAGGCGTTGTCGTTGAGCAACATGTCGTAGCGCACGCCGCTGCCAATGAACGACTTCTTGACTCCCGGCACCGCGTCGACCTTCCTGTAGAGACTGACCAGCCTCGAGTGGTCGGTATTGAGATTCCTGCATATGTTCGGATGGATGCACGACGGCCGCGCGCACCTCTTGCACAGCTCCTCGTCACGCCCCCTCATGCCGTACATATTGGCCGACGGCCCGCCAAGGTCGGACAAGTAGCCCTTGAAGCCCGGCAACTTGGATACCAGCTCGACCTCGCGCAGGATGGACGCCTCGGAGCGCGAGGCGATGAACTTGCCCTGATGGGCCGATATGGTGCAGAAGCTGCACCCTCCGAAGCATCCGCGGTGTAGGCATATGGAGTTTTTAATCATCTCGTAGGCCGGGATGTCGCCTTTGCCGTCGTAGCGCGGGTGCGGCAGGTGAGTGTAGGGCAGGTCGAAAGAGTGGTCTACCTGCTCCTGCGTCATTGGCCCATATTGAGGGTTGACGACGATGAGCTTTTCGCCCACCCTCTGCGTCAGCCTCTTGGCGTACCACTTGTTGCTCTCCTCCTCGATATGTCGGAAATTGGCGGCATAGAGCCTCTCGTCGCGGAGGCAGTCTTCGTGGCTGTTCAGCTCCAGGGTTTGCCAATTCTTGTTCTTGGGCAGTGGCGAACCGGCATCTTGCATAAACGCCACTTGCGGCACGGCCCGCAGTGAAGAGAACGGCACGCCGCGGCGCAAGAGCGAGGCAATCTCCGTGAGCGGGTTCTCGCCCATGCCATAGACAAGCAGGTCGGCGCCGCTCTCGACAAGGATTCCGGGGCGCAACCGGTCCTGCCAATAGTCGTAGTGCGTGAGACGCCGCAGGCTTGCCTCAATCCCGCCCAGAACAACCGGCACATCGGGGAACAGCTTTTTGAGAATCTGCGTATAGACGACGGACGGCATATCGGGGCGACGCCCCGCCGCGCCTCCCGGCGTGAAAGCGTCGTCGTGGCGGAGGCGACGCCCGGCGGTATAGTGGTTGACCATGGAGTCCATGGCCCCGGGAGAGACGCCGAAAAAGAGGCGCGGCGCGCCGAACTTCTTGAAGTCGCGCAGGTCGTCGCGCCAATTGGGCTGCGGAACGATTGCCACGCGCAACCCTTGGGCCTCCAAGACCCTGCCTACCACCGCGGCCCCAAAAGAGGGGTGGTCGACATAGGCGTCGCCGCTGAAAAGAACCACGTCGAGGCTGTCCCACCCCCGAGCCTCCGCCTCCTTGACGCTCGTCGGCAGCCACAGGCTCACGTCTTTGCGCTCCCGCGCGGCATCGACGCAGCGCCTTGTCTTCCCTTTGTCTCCAATGTGCGGGGTAGTCATGCTCCGAAGTGACATTTGTGGAATGAAAGGACTGGGCAAAAAAAAAGCCCGGCAGAAGCGGGCTTGCACGTGCGCAGGATGAGACTCGAACTCACACGACCTTTCGGCCACTACCCCCTCAAAGTAGCGTGTATACCAATTTCACCACCTGCGCAGAGACCCCAGCCTAAAGACCCAACTCCGTAGACAAGGTTGACTTCAAGAAACAAAGTGAGCGGAAAACGAGACTCGAACTCGCGACCCCAACCTTGGCAAGGTTGTGCTCTACCAACTGAGCTATTTCCGCATTGGTGCGCAGGATGAGACTCGAACTCACACGACCTTTCGGCCACTACCCCCTCAAAGTAGCGTGTATACCAATTTCACCACCTGCGCAGAGACCCCAGCCTAAAGACCCAACTCCGTAGACAAGGTTGACTTCAAGAAACAAAGTGAGCGGAAAACGAGACTCGAACTCGCGACCCCAACCTTGGCAAGGTTGTGCTCTACCAACTGAGCTATTTCCGCATTTGACCCGCCGACCGGCTTCCCGATTGCGAGTGCAAAGTTACTACCATTTTTGATTCTCGCAATAGCGGAGGGGCATTTTGCACGTTTTATTTACGACTCCAGCAGAAGCTCCTCGAGTTCGCGCTCAGTGAGCGCGCCCCCCTCGGCGCTCGGCTCCAAAGCCCCGACCGCGTCTTGCGCCAGCTTGAGCTTGCGCGACTGCATTCTGTCAATCTTCTCCTCTATCGTCCCGGACGAGATGAACCTGTAGACGGTGACGCTCCGCGTCTGCCCAATGCGGTGCGCCCGCCCATAGGCCTGCTGCTCGGCCGCCGGATTCCACCACGGGTTGAGAATCAGAACGTAGTCCGCCGAGACGATGTTCAGCCCCACCCCGCCAGCCTTGAGCGATATGAGCATGACCCGAACCTCGTCCGAAGCCTCGAAAGACCTGACAAGGGCGTCGCGGTCGCGGGTCTTGCCGGTGAGCATGGCGTAGCCGACCCCGTCGTCGTCGAGACGTTGGGCAAGCAGCTCCATGTCGCGCACGAACGACGAGAAAATCAGCAACTTGTGGCCCGACTTCGCAATGGAGCGGACATATTCCATGACCACATCGGCCTTGCCGGACCCCCCGGCATAGCCGTCGACACTCATTGCCGGGTGGTTGGCCAACAGGCGGAGACGCGTGAGCGACTGCAAGACGAGGAACCTCTTGTTCGCGACCCCTGCCGCGGGGTCGAGCAGCAAATTGCGGCAGGCGGACTTCTCCCTCTCGTAGACCTCCTGCTGCTCCTCGGTCATGTGGCACTCGATTGTCTGAATGGAGATTGGCGGCAAATCGCGCAGGACTTGCTCTTTAGTCCTCCGGAGAATGTATGGCTTCGTGGCGGCTCTGAGCAACTTAAGCCGGCGTTCGTCGGCCTGGCCCTCGATGGGCCGGCGGTAATATTGGTCGAAAAAGTCGCGCGCGCCCAACAGGCCAGGGTTGACAATGTTCATCTGCGCCCACAAGTCCGTCAAGCTGTTCTCGACAGGCGTACCACTCAAATTGAACCTCACTGCCGCCCTGAGCGACGCCACGGCCCTATAGGTCTTCGACGCGGGGTTCTTGACCACGTGGCTCTCATCGAGGATGACGCACTCGAAGCAGACCCTCGCCAAAGCCTCGGAACACAGCCTGGCGTACCCATAGGAGGTAATCACGACATGGTATTGGCCGAGGATGGACGGCAATGTCGCGCCGGTGACCGCCTGCCGCCCCACATACTCGTAGACGGAGAGAGCCGGAGCGAAACGCATCACCTCTCGCCTCCAATTGGAGACGAGCGAGACCGGCACGACCACAAGCGACGGCGCCCTGCCCGTGTCGTTGCGCCGAAACAGAGTCCCGCCCGGCGCCACCTCGGCATCGTATATCGCGGCGAGCAGAGCCACAGCCTGGAGGGTCTTGCCAAGCCCCATGTCGTCGGCCAAAATGCCTCCGCGCCCATGCCGTGCCAACGCCACCAGCCACCGCACGCCTACCTCCTGGTAGGGGCGGAACTCCACATTGGCAAGGCCTCGGACTTGAAAGTCCCCCCCCCTGGCTTCGGGCAGCTCTTCGCACCCCTGCTGATGGCTAGGCAACACGTAGCCCGGCAGAAACGACGAATAGCGCTTCTCGACCCGCATGCGCCCATCGTCGGCGACAGACAAGAACGGAATGGCGCCACTCCACTGCTCGAACCACTCGTCGGGGATTATGAAGACCTCGCCATTGGGAAGCAGGAAACGGTTGTCGCCTGCGGCTATATTGCGGAAAAACTTAGGGAATGTGATGCTGAACTCGCCAATCTCCACGACAATACGCATATCGAACCAGTCGATGCCATCGCCAACGTCGGACCGCACCCCCCAATTGCCAAAATAGAGACGCGTGTCGCCGTCGACCATGACTACGCGGATGTCACGCTCCATGAGAATGTCGCGCTGAGCATTGGCCCAATTCGCTAGGTCGGCCAACGTGGCCTTGCCCTCATCGACCTTGAAGACCTCGCCAAGGGGAGACAAGCCCAAGTCGGAGACCAAAAAGTCGCGCACCCTCCTCTCCTCCTCGAAATTCCTCCTCACGACATCGAAGACATAGCCCCCATTGGCGTCGCGCGCCATGGTCGTAGGGCATTCGGGCGAGGAGGGGGCACACTCCGAGCCGGCGTAGTCAAAGACCAGCTCGAAAGTCCACCCGTAGATGGTCTGCCTGGCCCGGAGTTCCTTGCGAAGCCTCTCCTGCCGCCTGTTGACCGTGAAACCGTAGGCCGCGACCCAATAGGACCTGACACACCCCAGAACGAACCGGCTCATGTAGTTGTCCACAATCTTCCGGTCGACCCGGATGCGCTGGTTGGAGGCGAAAGGGCGGAACTTGGCAAATGGGACGTCGGCAAAAGAGTAGAGCGCCCTCCCCGACACGAAAACCGCCGGCGAAGAGGACAGCTCCGCCATCTCCCTGCCGAAGAGCGATACGTCGCTCCCACAGTCGGAGACCTTGAGCGTGTAGAGCAAGTCCCCCGTCTCGGTCAGGGTGAAAAAAAACTTGGGACGCGACTTGAACGGCGGGGCGACCTCCAGGCTGTCGTGTATGTTGAGGGTGGGATATTGCCCCTCTCTTTTGAAGACCTTGACTCCCGAACGGGCGATAAGAGGCAGGGCCGCGCAAATCCTCTTGTCTAAAAAAGGGCGCACCTGCTCTTTCAGCACATTGTCGGCCAAAGTGTCTAAAAAGGCTTTTGGCGTCTTGCCCCTCGAAAAGCTCTTGGCCAGACGTTGCTCAGACATGGCGTCGACAAGCTCGACAAGCTCCACGACGGCGGGCGGCGCATCACCAACCGTTATTGGCGTGGCACGACCGTCCAGCTCCCACACGGCATCGGAGACGCGGCGCGCCAAATATGCCGTCAAGACATGGCCCAACACCCTGTGACGCACAACGGCCACGACGACCTCACTAGCGCCCGGCATCGGATCGAACGGTCTTTGAAAGGCCCTCAGAAAGGTGTTTAACGCACGATTATGCGCTCGCCGATTCTCAGCAATTTGCTTTGGCGGAATCCGTTCAGCTTGCAGATGGCGGAGACCGTCGTGCCATACCTTGCCGCCAGGCCGCCAAGAGTGTCACCGCCGCGGATGGTGTGAATCTTCCTTTTCGACGCCTCCACGCTCTCGTCGTCGGTCTGCCCATAGTGCGAATAGATGCTGAAGTAGTGCTTCTTGACCATGAACTGCTCCTCGCGCAACGCCCCCCACTCGAAGTCGATGAGGCGCTCGGGGTCGAAAGCCTGCCCCATGAAACGCGTCTCGAAGTGCAGGTGCGGGCCGGTGCTGCGCCCGGTGCTGCCACCGTAGCCTATGACGTCGCCTGCCTTTACGAGGTCGTTCTCGGCCACGGAGTGCCGGCTGAGGTGACCGTAGTAGGTCTCCAACCCATTGGCATGGCGGATGACGACAAGATTGCCATAGCCCCCCGACTGCCGCGTCTTCTTGACCACGCGCACTTTGCCGTCGAACGCCGCGCGGACCGGGTCGCCGACACGCAACGGGATGTCCGTCCCGCGGTGCGGGCGACGGCGGCGGAATGCGTAGCGGGAACGCACGCCCCCCACAACGGGCGGGACAAAGGTGCTAGCCGAGTCGACAAGGGTCAGGAGAATCTCGTCGGGCACCTCGTCCATGCTTATGCCCTTGTATGAATGGATTTCGTCGTTATCCCAATACTGCTCAAAATCTTCGTCATCGAACTTCGGGTGCCCCAAGTCGACAAACGCCCACGTGCGGTCCGCATAGAGAACCAGTTTCGTATACCTGTCGTCGGTGTCGAGAGTGTCTACGACCTCCCCGGCGTTGATTGTGTCCGCCAAAACGACGACGCCTTGCGCCGAGACCGCCTCTGCGAGAGGCGCTAGCGCCAACGAGGCGAAGAGAGTTGCAAATTTCACTGTCTTGTATAGCTTCTACCTTAAAAATGCGAAGTTAATAAAAAACTTTGGCGGATGGCACGTGGAGACGCCGCGCCCGCAGTGGGCCCACTAGCGTCGGGGCGCAACGCAACAAGCTCGCCCACCGTCTCGCAGAGAACGGCGGACGAGCTGGGCGCAGCCCGGGAACGCCTGATGTTTGCGGGCGCAATTTACGCAGATTTGTAGAAATGTTTGGGCAAAGGTTGCTACCTTTGCCTAAAGCAAGTACAAAAGTCAAATATTCTATAAATGAGCAAGAGCGCACTTCAGATTGAGCGTAGCAAATATGCTCCCAAGATGCCGTCGTCGATTGTCGGCGGCGCACGCCTTGTCGAGGGCAAGGCCACAACATCGGTGGCAGACCAGGAGGACATCAAGAAACTCTTCCCCAACACCTACGGGATGCCCATCGTCACATTCGAGGCCGCCGGCAAGGCGACCGCAAGCGAGCCTTTCAACGTCGGCGTGATCCTGTCTGGCGGCCAGGCCCCCGGCGGCCACAACGTCATATCGGGCATCTTCGACGGCATCAAGGCTCTGAACGGCGAGAGCAAGCTGTACGGCTTCCTGGGCGGCCCGTCGGGCCTGGTGGACCACAAGTACATTGAGCTGACGGCCGACATCATCGACGAGTACCGCAACACGGGCGGCTTTGACATCATCGGCTCGGGCCGCACCAAGCTCGAGGAGACTGAGCAGTTCGACAGGGGCCTGGAGATTTGCAAGGAGCTAGGCATCAAGGCCATCATCATCATTGGTGGCGACGACTCGAACACCAACGCCTGCGTCCTGGCCGAGTACTACCTGGCCAAGAAGACCGGCATCCAGGTGATAGGCTGCCCCAAGACCATCGACGGCGACCTCAAGAACGAGATGATTGAGACGTCGTTCGGCTTCGACACCGCCACCAAGGTCTACTCCGAGGTCATCGGCAACATCGAGCGCGACGCCAACTCCGCCAAGAAGTATTGGCACTTCATCAAGCTCATGGGCCGCTCGGCCAGCCATGTCACCCTGGAGTGCGCGCTCCAGACGCAGCCCAACATCACCATAGTCGGCGAGGAGGTCGAGGCCAAGCAGCAGACTCTCGACGACATCGTGACCTACATCGCCGAGGCCGTGGCCGCCCGCGCCGCCAAGGGTCTCAACTTCGGCACGGTGCTCGTCCCGGAGGGCCTCATCGAGTTCATCCCCGCCATCAAGAAGCTCATCACCGAACTGAACGATATGCTCGCCGCCAACCAGGCCGAGTTCGACAAGGTGGCCGACGACCAGAAGATAGCCTACGTCGTAGCGCATCTCAGCCCCGCCAACGCCGCCATCTTTGGGAGCCTGCCGGCCGGCGTGTCGCGTCAGCTTGCCTTGGAGCGCGACCCGCACGGCAACGTGCAGGTGTCGCTCATCGAGACGGAGCAGCTCCTGGCCGACATGGTGGCCAAGAAGCTCGCCGACTGGAAGAAAGAGGGCAAATATGTCGGGAAGTTCGCCACTCAGCACCACTTCTTCGGCTACGAGGGCCGTTGCGCCGCCCCGTCGAACTTCGACGCCGACTACTGCTACTCGCTCGGCCGAGTGGCGGCCCTGCTCATCGCAAGCGGCAAGACCGGCTACATGAGCTCGGTCCGCAACACGACGAAGCCCGCCGCCGAGTGGCTTGCCGGCGGAATCCCCATCACCGCCATGATGAACATGGAGAAGCGCAGCGGCAAGATGAAGCCCGTCATCCAGAAGGCTCTCGTCAAGCTCGACGGAGGCCCGTTCAAGTTCTTTGCCGCCAACCGCGACAAGTGGGCCATCGAGACGGACTACGTCTATCCGGGCCCGATTCAATACTTCGGCCCGTCGGCCGTGTGCGACCAACCCAGCAAGACGCTCCAACTGGAGCAGAAGTAGGGTCGCAGAGACACAACCACAACTGAGGCACGCCCGGACACCCCAGAGGATGTTTGGGCGTGCTTTTTACTCAAAAAAAATCCAAGCAGATGAAAGATTTCGTAGCTATAGATTTCGAGACGGCGAACCACAACCCATCCAGCGTGTGCAGTGTCGGCATCGTCGTGGTCCGCGATGGTAAGATTGTAGACAAACGGTATGAACTGATTCGCCCTGAGCCTCTACAATTCTTTTGGAGAAACACCGAAATTCATGGGCTGACAGAGGCCGACGTGGCGGCGAGCGACAAGTTCCCCGACGTGTGGCAACGCCTCGCCCCCCTTATTGGCAACTTGCCTCTCGTGGCCCACTTCAGCCAGTTCGACGAGGGATGCCTCAAAGCCGCATTCGCCGCCTACGGCATGCAATATCCGGGCTACAAGTTCCACTGCACGTGCCGCGCCGCCCGCAAGCTCCTTGGCGCCGCGGTTCCGAATCACAGACTCGACACCGTGGCGGCATATTGCGGCTTCAACCTCCAGAACCACCACAACGCCATAGCCGACGCCGAGGCCTGCGCCGCCATAGCCATGCAACTACTGTGACGGAGCAAAATATTGCCTAACTTTGCCGGTGGAGCGATGCACGTAGGAGGTATGGGTAGTATTGTTCGGCGGATGGCGCGAGGCGTCAAGCACAAGGAGTTTCGCACATTCCTGCTGTTCTTGCTCCTGTCGTTCCTGGTGTGGCACATCGAGCGGCTCCGCCAGACATATACGATAACGACGCGTCTGAACATTGAGTGCGAAGACATCCCGCAAGGCTACACAACCCATCGCCGCATGAGCCGGTCGGTGGCGGCGACGTTGGAGGGCAACGGCTTCAGCCTGTTGAAGATGTTCATGATGGACAGCCGCAACATCCACGTCTCGGTGGCCTCGCTCCGTCGTGCGGCCGACGGCGAGGGGCAGTGGGCCGTCTACGCCCCCAGGCGTCTTGCCCGCAGCGTGACCGACCTGCCCGAGTCTGTGAGAATCGTGGACATCTTGACAGACACCGTGATGATACCCCTCCTGACTGTGCATCAGAGGCGGCTCCCGGTGCGGGTGTGCGACGACGTGGCCCTGTCGCCCCAACGCACGCTGTCCGCCCCACGCCTCGTTCGGCCCGACAGCGTGACGGTGACCGCCACCAGCGACATTCTCGACACCATGACGGCGGTCTACACCGTGCGCCAGGCCCCGATGACGATTGCAGACACCACTGTGAGCACCCTCGCATTGCAAATCCCACCCACCGCCACGGCCGACGCCGCGAGCGCGACAGTGGAGTATGACGTCGAGCCATTTACGGAGAAGAAGCTCTCCGTCCCCATCCGGGGCGTGAACCTGCCCCGCGGATATTCGTGCCGGCTCTTCCCCCCGTCGGCCAAAGTGACATTCTCGGTTGGGCTGAGCCGCTTTGCCGAGGCGGACGCCAAAGCGTTCGGCGTCGAGGCGGATTTCGACGCCATACGCCCCGGCACAAAAGCGTCTCGCGTCAGGGTGAGCCTCACCCAAGCCCCCGACTTTGCGCACAACGTGTCGTTCTCGCCGTCGTTTGCGGAGTTTATCTTAGAGAAGAACTAACCCATCGTAATGCTGAAAGTAGGATTGACAGGCGGCATCGGCTCCGGCAAGACGACGATAGCCCGCGCCTTTGGCGCCCTGGGTGTCGCCGTCTACAATTGCGACAAGGAGGCGCGTCGCCTGACCAACACCGACGAGGCGATTGCCAACGGCCTGCGCAAGATGTTCGGCCCCGATATTTATGCCGGCGGCGAGTTGCGCCGCGACGTCTTGGCAAACAGAATCTTTGCCGACAAAGAGGCCCTGGCGAAAGTGAACGCGCTGATACACCCGCGCGTGGCCGACGACTTCCTGCAATGGTGCGAGCGCATGCGCGACAGCGGCGCGGCGTGGTGCATATGCGAGACGGCCATCCTCCGCGAGAGCGGCATGGACAAGATGATGGACCGCATAATCGTCGCCCGTCTGCCCGTCGAGACGCAGGTTGAGCGCGCCATGGCGCGCGACGGCGCCACACGGGCCCAAATTGAGGCGAGAATGGAGAACCAAAAGAGAAGCAACGCAATGGAGGGGCGCGCGGACTACGTCATCGTCCCCGACGACCGTCACTCCGTCTTGCTACAGATTATTGAGATTGACAAACAACTCAAAGAACAATGTCCCTTTTATACATAATACTGCTATTCGTCTTGTTCCGCATCGTCTCGACGCTGTTCAACGGCGGCGGTGGCGAGGCGGGACGCGGCTCCGACAGCACCGAGTACTTCTACCGCGACGCACTGCTGAAAGTCATGGCCACGGCCATGAAGGCCGACGGACGCGTTGTCCGCTCCGAGCTGGACGTGGTGAAGACCGTCCTTGTCCGGCAGTTTGGCGAGGAGGGCGCCAAGAGCGCCCTCCTGCGCCTGCGCGAGCTGCTGCAGACAAACTTCGACGCGCGGACGGCGGCCATGAACATCGGAGCCATGCTCTCCTATGCCGACCGGCTGCGCATTGCCGACGTCTTGTGCCAAATTGCCGAGGCCGACGGCATAATTACCGAGACGGAGGTGCAGACGGTTGTCAACCTGTCATACTACATGGGCCTCTCGGCCGCCGACACCCAACGCATAGCCTCGCGTCTGCGCGTCAACGGCAACGAGCGCGGGTGGAGCGGGAACGCCAACGGCGGCTACAGCCAGGGCGGCGGGCGCGCAAGCTCGGCCACAAACGCCTATGCCGCGCTTGGCGTGAAGCCCGACGCCACGAACTCGGAGGTGAAGGACGCCTACCGCACACTGGTGAAAAAATATCACCCCGACCGCTACGCCACCAAAAGCACGGAGGAGCAGGCGCAAGCCGAGCAAAAATTCAAGGAGGTGCAAGCCGCCTACGAGCAGATAAAGAAGTCGCGGGGGCTCTAGCCCCCTAGCCCACGACAGTCACGCGGCTAGTGGACATGTCGGCCCTCTCGACGACAATCTGCGTGGGAATCCTGTCGCGAAGCTCCTCGACGTGGCTTATGATTCCGACCCTCTTGCCCCCATGCTCCTGGAGCCGCTCCAACATCTGCATCACCTTGTCGAGATAGTCGGCGTCTAGAGTGCCGAAACCCTCGTCGATGAAAAGAATGTCGGGAGCCACCCCTCCGGCGCCCGTCATTGACGACAGGCCCAACGCCAACGAGAGCGACACGACGAAGCTCTCGCCGCCGGAGAGATTGGCCGGTGTCTGCAATGCGCCGCAGTGGAAGGCGTCGCGGATAAGCACGTCGAACCCCGCCTCGGCGCCCTCCAGCGAGAAGCGGCTACCCGTCAGCCGGCGCAAGTGGCTGTTGGCGTGGTGCAGAAGCTCATGCAAGACAAGGCGCAGGGCCATCTTGCGGAACTTCTTTCCCTCCTTGTCTCCAAGGAAATCGTAGAGACGCGTCCACAACGTCAGGGCCTCGTCGGCTTTCCGAAGCTCCTCCTCCTTCTTAGCCAACAACTTGCGCGCTTCGCCGTCTTGCCTCAGCCTCTCGTTTGTTTCCCCGAGCCGCTGGTTTGTCTGACTTTGTTGCCCTTGCAAGTCGCGAATCGTAGCCTCTAGGCTGGCGACGGTCTCCGTGCCGTCCATCTGTGGCTTCTCCTTGTCTAGTGCGACGCTTTCGCTTTGGGCATCCCTTAGCCGCTGCGAGGCCAAACGCTCCGCCGTCTCGGCATCGGAGACTTTTTTTCGAGTGTCCCGAATGGTCTCGTCGGAGTGGCGGCCCATCAGATTCCGCACGGTCTCCTGGTCGGGCGTCCCGTCTTGCGCCAAAGCCTCGTATTCTTCGAGAGCCTTTTTCTCCTCGTTCGTCAAGGCAATAATCCTTTCGTGCCACTCCGCGACGCTCGTCTTCAAAGGCAACCACATCTCCACCAGGCTCTGTTCCCCCTCCACCGGGTTCGCCGCCACCAGGTCTGCCCACTTTTTTGCGTGGCTCAGAATCTCTCTCTTGGCAGAATCGGCCACGGCCATGCTGGCCTCGGCCTGCGCTATGGCGCTGTCGAGACTTGCCTTGCCCTCCGTGGCCGCCTTGAAACTGTCGGCATCGGCTTTCAGCTTGGCGGCCAAAGAGTTCAAGTCGTCGCGTTGCGGCCTGTCGGGATAGGAGACGCTATCCAATATCGCCCCCCAACTGCTGTTGTTGGCCTCGACCAAGCCTTTCCGTTGGCTTTCGGCCTCGGCTATTGCCGCATTTTTTGCCGCCAACGTCTCGTTCAGTTTTGCGTCGCGGCCGCTCTTCTCGTTGGCGACCCGCAGGGTATTATCTCGATTTATTGTCGCGTCGTTGAGCGACAGGCGCAAGTCTCCCAACTCCTTGTTCTTCCGGGACAGTTCGCCTTTCTTGTCGTTAAGCGCCTTGCCCGTCGAGACCATCCACTCGTCGTCGATGTTGGCTGGCATTTCGACCTCGCACGAAGCCAAAGCTTCTTTCAACACGTCTCTTTGCTCGTCTCGCCCATTCTCCGCCTCGGTCAGCTCTTTCGCCAACTTCTTCTCGTTGCTTATTGCCAACACGTTGGCAGTCTGCGCCGCCACATTCTCTTGGTTGGCCTTTGTCGCGGCCTCCTGCGCCGCCGCGAGGGCGTCTTCGAGCGGTCTCATGATAGGCTCGAAGTCGTCGTGGGCGTCGACCCTCGTGAATGTGCCGCCGCACACGGGGCAACGGTCTCCCACCCTCAATTTTCTGATGAGCTCGCCCGCAATGTCGCACTTCCTCGACATGGTGTCGCGCGCCTCCCGGGCTTCGCGTAGTGCCTTTTGCTCGTCGGCGTCTTTTTTCACTGCCGCGGCCAAAGCTTCCGCCGTCGCCCCGACGCCCTTGACGGCATCGTCATGTTCCTTCTTTTTGCCGTCCGCCACGCCCTTTTTCTCACGGAATAGCCTCAAGGCGTCTATGGTGTTGCGCAACTTGTCGAGTTGCGACGACAGATTCAGCTTTTCGAGCTCCCCGACCTCCTTTGTCAGCCTCTGGACCTCCTTTTGCGCCGCCTCATAATTTGCTTTAGCCACGCTCAGAGGCTTAGCCAAATCGTTTTTCTCGTCTTGCGCAACCTTGGCCTCGTTGCGCATTGTCTTGATTCGTTTGTCGCAATTGGCAATGGCGCTATCGTTTTCCGCAATGAGACTTATGGTAGTCAAGATGTCGTGGCTCTTGGCTAACATCGGCTCGTGGTGTTTCAGCCGCCCTATTGTCGAGATGTGGACGGCCCGCTCCCCCTTTTTCTGCTCCAACAGTTTGGCGCAGAAAGCCAAAGCGGCGTCGGCCTTGAGATATTCCCTCTCAAAATCCTTTCTCTTGCCTTTCTCGTCTCTCAGGTCATTTCCAATCTTGTCCAGGTGCGTCAGCAGTTTGCGGCTCTCTCCCGAAGCGTCCCAAAGCGCGACGTCGGCCCTCCCGTCCTTAACCTCCTGGCTTTCGAGTGCCTCCCGCGCCTCGTCGGCCTTGCGTTGCGCCTCGTCGATTTTCTTCTGAGCGTCAGACTTTTTTTGAAGCCACGCCTGCCGCCCTTTGCACTCTGCGCATTGGCGGTCAATTTTCCCAATCTCTTCTTTGGCCTTGACAACGAAAGAGCGCCACTCGTCGAGTTGCTCCTGCGTGGCCAACGGGGTCTCGTCCGCCTGCCTCTTCAAGTCGGCGACAAGCCTCTCCTGATCGGCCTTGCGTCCCTGGACCTCGCTGCCAATCTTGGAGTAGATGTCGGAGCCCAAAATCTTCTCCAGGATGAGGGACTTCTCGTCTTCGGTGCTCTTGAGGAAAGCCGTGAAGTCACCCTGGGCGAGCATGGTTGTGCGGCAGAACTGCTGGAAGTCGAGTCCCGCCGCCCTCAAAATCTCCTCCTCGACGAGCTTCACCTTGTCCACCGTCTGCCGGACCCCATCTTTGTCGAAAGTCAGAGTCCACACGGGGTCGGCAAAAGTCTTCGCCCTCGGCTTGCGCCTGGCCTCCCACCGGGCGGTATAGACAAGTCCGTCTCCCCCCTCGAAGACAAGCT
Source organism: uncultured Marinilabiliaceae bacterium (assembly GCA_964481855.1). GTDB lineage: Bacteria > Bacteroidota > Bacteroidia > Bacteroidales > Marinilabiliaceae > W3P20-009. The sequence continues at coordinate 10,870 of CAYZUH010000018.1, read as the reverse complement.
CCGACATGGCGCTGTCCGCCCCCCGGCGGACGATGCGCAACGCGTCGTTGCCCCTTGTCTTCTCCGGAAAGTCGCCGTTCGGCTCGCAGACCTCCCCTCTCGCCGCCGCCTTGAAGCGCGGCGTGGTCTTGTAGAGTGCCAGGGTTATGGCGTCGAGAAGCGTCGTCTTGCCCGAACCGGTCGGGCCGCAGATGAGGAATAGGGGCCTCGTGGCCAATGGCCCCTGGGTGAAGTCTATGTCGGCGTCGGCAATGGACGCCAGGTTCCTTATGGAAAGTCGCAACAGTCTCATTTTCTTCTAGCTCTCTTTTTGGCGAATGCCGTCCACAACCTCTTTGAGCAGGTTGACCATGGGGTCGTCCATGGCCATGCCGAATTTGGCCTCGTATGCCATCTTGGCGACTTCGATGGGGTCCAGGGCACGGAACTCGCTCATCTGCAAACGCCCCTCGCATATGGCCTCGAACCTGTCCATCCCCGGTCTCGTGGGGCGAATTTGGCACAGACGGCACTTCTTGCCTTTCGCGACGTCGGACGCACGCCGCATGGCGTCGGAGGGCAGGAAATCGTCCACCAAGACGTTGAGGCGGACGTAGCAGTCGGCATCGTCGGGGAGGGCGGCCAAGGCTTCCGCGGCCTGGTCGAAAGGCGCGGGTTCCTTAGGCAGGGTCCGCATGGGGCGCAGTGGCTCAATATTGAAGGTGCGCACCAGGGGGGGCTCGCCCCTGCGCACCTCGACGATGTCCACGCCGTGCGGATAGGCCTCGTCAAAAGATGTTGCCACGGGGGTGCCGCAGTAGCGCGCCCTGCCCTGGCTCCCCCGAAGCTCCTGCGGGCAGTGGATGTGGCCGAGGGCCAAATAGTCGAACGGCCCGCCCAGGGCGGCGAGAGGGATGAAGTCCATCCCCCCGACACCGTCGTCGTGCCCGCTGACGTCGGCACCGGCCACGGCGGCATGAGCCATATAGACAATGGGGAGACGCCCGTCGTCGAGACGCCGCACCTCCTCGCCGACGCTCCCGAACAGCACCCCGGGGTCGGCAAAGCGGGGGCTGAAATAGGGCACCGCGGCGACAATGGCCTTGCCATCGACCCGGAAGACCATGTGGGCGGCGTCGGCGCCTATTCCGCCCACGACGCGCACGCGGTGATGCCGCCACAGGGCGCTGTCGGCCTCCAGACGCATGGCGCTGTCGTGGTTGCCCGCCGTGACGAAGACGTCCATTGCCGGCGCGGCGGCGCAGACGCTCAACAAGCCGTCGGTGAAGAGCCGAAGCGAGGGCGACGAGGGCATGACGACGTGGAAGACGTCGCCCGAGACAACCATGACGTCGGGCTTCTCCCGCGCCACGATGTCGGCCAATTGGCGGAAAAAGTGCCGATGCTCGTCGAGACGGTCGTAGTTGAAAAATGTCTGTCCCAGATGCCAGTCGCTGGTGTGGAGTAGCTTCATGGTGGGGTCGATTTTTTTTGATTAATGCGTTTAATTGGAGGGGCTGAGTCCCGGCTTGCCTCAGAGAATCACGAAAGTCCCCCGCCCCATCCGTCCTAGGGCTCACGCCCTAGGCTGACCTATGTCGCCCCTTTGGGGCATTGAGGAATCAGGGGGACGAGGCGGAAGCACGAGGCGTGCGTACCCACAGCCTCCCCCCAGGCACACACGGTCGGTTGTCAATTGTCAATTGTCAGGAGACTTATGCCTATGACCCTCAGCAGGTGGCGCAGTGGCCAGTCGGGTTGCCCCAGTTGGCGCGCCCACTCGTTGGCGTCGTTGACGATTCCGCTCCTCTTGTCTTGTGAGACGCCTATGCGCTCTACGACCCACTCCACAGCGGCCTTGCCGCAGACCACATATTGGTAGGCGCTTGGCGGTATCCCCACGGCACTGACGCGGGGGTTGACGACAATGGTGTCGAGCCTGCCCTTGGCGGGGTGGCGCATCTTCTCCACGCGCCAATATTCGTAGGCGGCGGGCGAAGTGTCGCCCTGGGCGGGGACGACTCCGAGCGTCTCGACGCGCACCCCCGCCCCCCGCAAGGCCTCGGCCACCTCGGCCTCCAAGGCCGCCGGCCCGGCAAGACCGAGGCACGAGCGGACATCGTCGCCCGCACCATAGCCACCAGAATTCGCCTCGTGGCCAACAGACGGCCCTTCCAACTCCTTGGCATCTGCGCAATTATCAATCATTGATTCACGATTGCCAATTGCGAAAAGGTGCAGCCCCGCCAGGCGCCTCCCCCGCTCAACCCCCTTGCGGAACTCGTCGGCCGAGGCGGGCAACGCCAACCGCGGCAACCCCTTGCGGAGGTCGTCGGCATGGCGGGCACGCCACGCGGCGTCGTGGAGAGCGGCATAGACCCACAGGAAGACCTCCTCCGGCGTCACAGCCTCGCCGCAGGCCCCGCCAATCTGCCCGACAACCCACGGGCTGACGGCACTCCGCCGCTCCCACGCCACGGCGCCCGACGCGGCGAAAAGACTGCCCGACGCGGCGTCGCGGCGGACGTAGTGCCACAACGGGAAGCACTGGGTGTCGCCCGCAAGGTGCAGGTCGGGGATGATGTCGGAGATGAGCACCGTCGGGCTCTTGCTCGCACTCCAGCATATCACGACATTGCGATGAGCGGGAGTGGGGAAAAGGGAGGGTATGGAATATACGTACTCGTTGAAGTCGCGGCTGAAATACGCCACCTGCGGGCAGTATGGCCTGTAGAGCGCAGTCCGCAGACTGTTTTGAGAGAACTGCAACATCTCGCCCCTAGCGAGAATCTTGCGCAAGCCGCGCGTCCAAACAATTTTTGTGTCGTCGGACCGCGGGTTCTCCCTGTCTGACTGCGCGTTGAAGAAGTCCGCCATAGCCTCTACGGTCTGCGCCACAACACCACGAGAATAATTATAAACGAACGTGTCGCGATTCGTTGTCAGCCCATAAGAGCATATTGTGAAGACGCTCCGCGCCTGATCGTCGAGTTTCCTCTCCGGCGCTAACGGCGTGAGGAGGTCGAACGCCCCGTTGCGTTGGTTGATCCAGTCGCCCTTGACGTTGGGGACGATGCCCCGCCAGGGCACCCCCCCGGCACTGCCGAACTCGACGAGGCGCCGCAACTTCTCGGCGCGGGAGAGGTAGTCGCCAATATCGTGGTAGAGAATCTCGGCCGGAGCCTCGCCACGCGCCTCGCGCGACGACCGCGACAGGCGCACGAAGAACTCTATGGCAATGGGGGCGCGGCTGCCCTGGTCGAAGACGTTATCACCCTCGCGCCGACGCGCCTCGCCACTAGTGCGGGCGTTCCCCCTCAGGTTGAGGACGTAGACGAAATCGAACTCCCGGAGCAGGCACTGCCGTAGTCCCGCCTGGCTCTGCCCGTCGATCCACGCCCCATTGCTGATGAAGGCCACGACGCCGCCCCCCTCGGCGTCGAGCCTGTCGGAGGCCCAGCGGATGGCCTTGATGTAGGTGTCGTAGAGCGACTTCTTGTTGGCGGCCTCGGCCCCTGCCGCGTACGTCTCCGCAATCCTCCTCTCCAGGGCCGGGTAGCTGCGGTTTTGCGCATTGTCGTTGGCGCTCCGCTGGCCGACGCTGTAGGGCGGGTTGCCCCAGACGACGGAGAGCGGCGTGTGGAGCAGACTCTCGGCCTGGCGCCCATTGCGCCCCAGGAGGCCCTCGAAAGGCAACGCCCCCTCCGGCCGCTCGCCAAGCTCAAAGGTGTCGGCCAGGCAGATGCCGTTATAGCGTTCGTAGCCGCCACCCGGCCCGGCGGCGGGCAGGGCGTTGAGGGCCGCCTCGGTGTTGACGTCGGCGACGTAGTAGGAGAGCAGCACAATCTCGTTCTGGTGCAGCTCCGGGGTCAGCACCTTGCGCCGCGCCACGTCGGAGCCGCCCCCCGGCAGCCCGTCGGCCAGGAGCTGGAGGGCGCGGGCGGTGAAAGTGCCGGTGCCGGCAAAGGGGTCGAGGGCGTGGAGTCCCGGGTCGGAGAGGCTCCGCCCAAGGTGCCGCCGCAGGAGCCAATCGGCACTTCGGACAATGAAATCGACACACTCCACGGGGGTGAAGACGATGCCGAGCTGCTCGGCGAGGCGCGGGAACGCGCCGCGGAAGAACTGCTCGTAGAGCACGCGCACCATCTCCTGTTTCTTTGCCGGCGTGTCCAGACTGCCGCAAGCCTGGCGCACGTCGTCCTCGAAGTCGCGGAGAACCAGGGCGTCGTCTGCAAAGGCCTCCGCCGAGAGGGTGTCCACCATCGTCTCCATGGCCCTCGAGACGGGATTGTTGGCCTCGATGGCGTAGCGAGGGAAGAGAGCGTCGAAGACGGGCCTCGCCGCTAGGTGCTGCGCCAGGAACTCCACGGCCTGCTCCCGTCCTACGCCGGGGCCCAGGCTGTCGCGCAGTTGCGCCACGAAGCTGTCCATCTCGTCGGCATAGCGTCCGGCGTCAAGCAGCTCGCCGATGCGCGCCATGAAGTTGTGGCACACCCGACCCACCCTCCGGCTCCACTTGGGCCAATAGAGGCGGTCTCCCACGCGTTCGACCATCCGCGCATAGAGGCGGTCGGCAAAGGCGCTGAAGACGAGCGGCAACACGGGCTGCGACGCCTCGCCGCCCCGCCCCCGGCCGCCGGGCCACTCGCCGCTCAGCGGGGCGCGGACAACGCGCACGTGGCGGTAAGTGTGGTTGGAGAGCTCGGCGGCGAGCCTCTCGTCGTGACTGCGCAGGGCGCAAAGGATGTCCCAAACGGGCTTGAAGTCGCCCCCGGCGAGCATGGCCGCAGGGTCGGCGCCGCCCATGGGGACGACAATGGGAACCACGACGTAGCCGTAGGCCTTGCCCTCGAAGCGCCGCATGACGCGCCCGACGGACTGCACAAGGGTTATGGGCGACGAGCGCGGCGCGAGGAAGACAACGGCGTCGAGCGCCGGGATGTCCACCCCCTCGGCCAGGCACCCGACGTTGCACACCACGTGGCTCTCCCCCGGGGCCGGACTCCGCAAAATGGCTAGTGCCGCCTCGCGCTCGGCCGTAGACATGGCCCCGGTGACGTGCGCGGCCCGAACCGTGGCGAGCGACTCGACATAGGCCTGGCCCCCGCGCCCAACGTCGGCGCGATACTCGTCGGCGATGGTCTCCAGGGCGTCCGCCACCTCGCCCGCCACGTAGGTGCCTGCCTTGGTGCGCGCCGTGCGCTCCACGCGGTCGCAAAAGGCTATGGCGGTGTGGAGCGGCTCGGCGGGGTCGGCGTCGTCGGCAAAAGGCGAGGCGGAGTCGTCCTGCCCGTCCACCGTCCGCTTGCTCAGCGCCGCCACGGTGCCGAGGAGCGTGGCCGTCATGTCGGGCGTGACGTGGTCTAAAGCACTGCCGCCCGCCTCCTTTATCTTGCCCAGCAACTCGGCCGAGGCCACGGCGGGGTCGACGGTGAGGACAAGCACCTTGTAGTCCGTCAGCAGCCCCCGGCTCACGGCCGTGCCGAACGAGAGAGTGTGGAAGTGTGGGCCGTAGGTCCGCTCGTCGTCCATGGAGAAGAGAGTGTCCTCGGCCTCGGCGGCGTTCCTCTTCTCGTTCTCCTTGAAAATCTTTGGCGTGGCCGTCATGTAGAGCCTCCTCCGCCCGCGGATGTAGTCGGCGTCGTGGACGAGCGCGAAAGGCGACGCGGCATGCCCCTTGCGTGCGTCCTGCCCCAGGATAGCGGAACTCGTGCGGTGCGCCTCGTCGCACACTATGAGGTCGAACGCCCCAGCCTGATCGTCGCCGCCCGCCTCGCGGCAAATCTGCTGCGCCCTGTGGACGACGTCGATGCTCTGATAGGTGGAGAAGACCACCATCAGCCCGCCCCCGCTCCCCCTGGCCGCCATCATGGCCTGCGCCACCCGTTCGGCGTTGGTTACGGAGGGGATTGGCAGGTCGAGCAGGCTCTCGGCGGCGGTGTCTGCCGAGTCGTCGAAGCGCAGGGTGCCGGCGTGTGCGTCGGAGCATACGCAGAGAGCCGCCAACGGCCTCTCTGCGGCGTTGGTCCAACTGCGCAGGCTCTGCCCGACAAGGGCTATGCTGGGCGTCAGGAAGAGCACCATCCCCCCATCGCCAAGGAGCCTCTGCGCAATGAAAAGCGCCGTCAGCGTCTTGCCCGTGCCACAGGCCATGACGAGCGTGCCGCGGTCGGCGACGCTGTAGTTGCGCTCGGCGGCCGCCACGATCTCGCTCTGATAGTCGCGCGGACTGGCTGGCTGACGGCCCGCCGCCTCTTGCCCCTCGGCCAGAGTCTCCCAGTCGACGGGACTTTGCTCCATCTGCCCGGGGCCGACCACGGCCACTTGCGGCAGGTGCCCCTCCAACGTCTCGCGGGCGTTGGGCCCATAGCGCTCGGTGGTGGCCACCCACAGGCAACCGTCGAACGTGACGCGCCTCCCGTCGGCGGCCAAGAGGCCGGCGCTCGTGGCCAGGAACGAGTCGACATCGGGCTTGGAGACTGTCGTGGCGGGGTCGTAGAACTTGCACTGTACCGCCACACTGCCGCCACCCAGTGCCGCACGGCGCGTGGCAACGAGGTCGATGCCGGTGTCGCGGGCCGACAACCCGTTGCGCGCGGCGAAGTCGGCCCACATCTCGACGCGCTCGAACTGCGCGGCATAGAGGGGGTCGGCCGTGAGCCACCGGGCAATGAGCTTCTCGAAGAGAGCCCCTTTCTGCCGCTCGCTAGACGCCAAGGCGCGGAGGCGCTGGAGGAGGGGTTGGAAGTTGGGCATTTTTGTCAAGTAGTTTGGGTTGTCTTTATTGCCGGCTGTTGTCGCTAGTTCCGCAATTGTCCTAGGGTTTCGCCCTAGGCTGTCTTATGTCGCAGCTTCGCACACTTCGTAGCCGTTGGGGCTAGGAGTTCCCCCCCCCCAGGGGATGTCGCCCCCCGGAAATTGTCAATTGTCAATTATTAATTGTCAATTGTTTAGCCTCTTGCCAAAGGGCCTCCATCTCGTCGAGCGACAAGTCGCCGACGTTGCGGCCCATCTTGCGCGCCCCTTGCTCGATGTGGCTGAATCGCCCGATGAACTTTCGGTTTGTCCGCTCCAGGGCGTTCTCCGGGTTTATGCCGTAGAGACGCGCAATGTTGACAACCGAGAAGAGCAGGTCTCCCATCTCGGCCTCCATCTTGTCGGCGTCGCCCCGCTCCACCTCGGCGCGGAACTCGCCGGCCTCCTCCCTCACTTTCTGCCATGCGTCGGCCGGCTCCTGCCAGTCGAAGCCCACGCCGCGCGCTTTGCCCTGGACGCGATAGGCCTTGATGAGAGCCGGCAAGGCTTGCGGGACGCCGCCCAGGACCGACTTGTTGCCGTCCTTCTCCCTTAGTTTGAGCCTCTCCCAATTGGCCAAGACCTCCTCGGCGGAACGCGCGTCGGCGTCGCCAAAGATGTGCGGATGGCGAAAACGGAGCTTCTCGGAGAGCGAGTCGACGACATCGGCGAAGTCGAAAAGCCCCCGCTCTTGGGCGATAAGGGCGTAGAACGCCACGTGGAGAAAGACGTCGCCCAACTCCTTGCGCACATTGTCTGCGTCCTCCTCCTCCAGGGCTTGCGCCAACTCATACACCTCCTCTATTGTCAGCGTCCGCAACGTCTGCCAGGTCTGCTTCTTGTCCCAAGGGCACTCCTTGCGCAAACGGTGCAGTATGGAGAAGAAACGCCCAAGCGACTTCCCCTCTTTCTCTCCAAGACTCGTATCGTCCATCGTTTCTATTATGATTTACAGGCCGTCTGAAAGCGGCGCACAGAACTAAGTTACAAAAATAACCGCCATTATCACATGACGCCGCCCGCTTGCCGGGGGCGAGCGGGCGGGACAAGTCTGCGGAGTGCCACTCCTGCCACTCCGCCATTGAAATGCCTATCTGAACAACCTATCCCACAGCTCCTCCAGCCTGGTGGCGATGTTGAAAGCCAGCACGGGCGGCACGGCGTTGCCGATAATCTTGTACGCCCCCGAAACACTGAGCTTGAAGCCTCTTCGTCCCTCGCCGGGGATGACGAACTGATAGTCGGGCGGGAACGTCTGTATGAGGGCGCACTCGCGTGGCGTCAGCCGCCGCTCACGCAAGCCCGCTTCAAGCTCCTCGACGTGTTTGCCCCCATGCTCGGCCGAGAGACGCCGGAACTCGATGTTGCCATGGTGCTCGGAGCGGATTGTGGGTCCCAGGCCAGACAATTTGATTTCCGTCTGCCCCTGCGACCCCGGGCCGATATACCTAGCCTTGGAGAACACGGCTTGCGAAGCGTCGTCCACCGCGTCCTCGGGTTCGGGCAAGTCCCTCAGCACGTCGTATGTCGTGACGGGCGGCAAGAGGCCGTCGCCCTCGGCCGTGCAAGCGTGGGTGGGGAGCGGGTACGGGTCGAAGTCGGGGGCGACAGCCTCAGCCTCCAACGCCTCCAACGCCTCCGGGCGCAAGGCGTCGCGACGAACCCCGATGAAGATGACCCTCTCGCGCGACTCCGGCACCCCATAGTCGCCGGCATGCAAGACGCGCGGGCGCAACACGACATATCCGGCCTCGCCCGCACTGGCGAAGTCGCTCTGTATTATGTCCTTGACGTCGCCCAGGCTCACCAGGCCTTTCACGTTCTCCGCCACGAAGACCTTGGGCCGCACGATGTCTATCACCTGCTTCATCCAGAAGTAGAGCTTCCCGCGGTTCTCCTCGGTGGGGCGGTCGTCTTCCCTCAGGCGCCCCATGTCGTCTTTCATCGACTCGAAGCCCCGCCGCCTCCCCGCAAGGCTGAAATCCTGACAGGGGAACCCGCCGGTCACGACATCGACATCGGCAGGGAAGACCCGCTCGCCGCTCTTGTGCCTCTTGACCAACTCCACCACGCTCTGAGTGTGGAACAGGTCGGCCGAAAGCCCGAAGCGGCTCATATAGCGAGTCCACCCCTTGCGAGCCTCTGGCAAGATGTCGTTGGCGAAGACGGTCTCGAAACGCGTCTTTCGCACTCGCACCCATCCGCCTCCCACCTCACGTTCCACCCGCGGGTCGTCGTCGGCAAAAGACTTTCTGTTGGCCACGAAAGCCCCCTCGAAGCCCAAATCCATGCCCCCGCAGCCCGAGAAAAGCGAAAGGACGCGCAATGGGCTTGCTCCGTCTGTTGTATCAGCGTATTTTTTGTTTGGGTTGTCTGCCGTGCGCATGGTCTTAGTGTGCCACTCTTTTTGCCGTGGCCTCGCAAAATTAGCCATTTTGCGGCGAGTTTTTGAGTTGGCGACGGGCATATTGGGGACATCCCCCGGCTTTAGGCGAATATTCAGAAACGGGACTGAAAGTTAAGACGCGTAGCCCCGCGCCGCACGCCCGATTAAGTTGTACCTTTGCAGACATCAAAAGCGCGTAGTGGTAATTTGAGCGACAAACAGACAGAGAAGCTAGTCCCGCTCGATGGAGTGGACCTGGTCGAGTTTTGCGGCGTGAACAACGCCAAGCTCGACACGTTGCGGCAACGGTGCCCGCAAGTGAACGTCACGGCCCGCGGCGGATGGGTCAAAATATCGGGTGCCCCCGCCGCCGTTGACGACTTCGACAAGAAGTTGGGCGAACTGCTGCACTTCTACTCGGAACACAACACCCTGCCGCAGGGCGTTGTCGAGGCGGTGGCCGCGGGGACGCGCGTCGCGGTGCCCCCCGCCGACGCCACCACTGTGACCTACACCACGGATGGCAAGCCCATCCGCGCCCGCGGGCTGAACCAACAGAAGATGGTCGAAGCCGCCGACGGCAACGACCTGATATTTGCCGTCGGCCCTGCCGGCTCGGGAAAGACATATGTGGCCATAGCATTGGCCGTCAAGGCGCTGAAGTCCCGGCAGGTGAAAAGAATCATATTGAGCCGCCCGGCGGTCGAGGCCGGCGAGAAGCTGGGCTTCCTGCCCGGCGACATGAAAGACAAGATAGACCCCTACCTGCAACCGCTCTACGACGCCCTTGGCGACATGATTCCCCAGTCGAAGCTCAAAGAGATGATGACCGACGGGACAATAGAGATTGCCCCCCTGGCGTTCATGCGCGGCCGCACCCTGTCGAACGCTTTCGCCATATTGGACGAGGCTCAGAACGCCACCCCCCAGCAGCTGAAGATGTTCCTGACCCGGATGGGCGTCAACTCAAAATTCATCGTCACCGGCGACCCCTCGCAAACAGACATCCCGGAGGCTTCGGGACGCGGACTGCAGCGCACGTGCGAAATCCTGGAGGGCATAGACGGGCTGAGCGTGATACGCTTCGGGCAAGAGGACATCGTCCGCCACAAACTGGTTCAACGCATCGTCAAAGCCTTTGAGCGGGCGCAAGACACGGAACAACACAAAAACAATAACCACCAAAAATGAGCAAAGCAGTAACAACTACGGACTTCCACCTCCCCGGGCAGAGGAGCGTCTACCACGGCAAGGTTCGCGACGTATACAACATTGGCGACAAGCTCCTGGCGATGGTCGTGACCGACCGCATCTCGGCGTTCGACGTCATCTTGCCCAAGGGCATCCCGTTCAAGGGGCAGGTGCTGAACCAGATTGCGGCAAAATTCCTCGATGCCACGCGCGACATCGTCCCCAACTGGAAAGTCGCCACTCCCGACCCCATGGTGACAATTGGCAAACGATGCGAGCCGCTGAAAGTGGAGGTCATAGTGCGCGGCTACCTGACCGGCTCGGCATGGCGCGACTACAAGGCCGGCGCCCGCGAGATATGCGGCGTCCGCCTGCCCGACGGCATGAGGGAGAACGAGCGTTTCCCCGAACCTATCATAACCCCCACCACGAAAGCCGACGAGGGTCACGACCAAAACATATCGCGCGAGGAGATAATCGCCCGCGGCATAGTCGGCAAAGATGACTGGGAGCAAGTGG
>CAYZUH010000017.1:0-69733 GCA_964481855.1 uncultured Marinilabiliaceae bacterium | reverse complement strand
ATTGTTATACAGCTATATACGCCCCGCTTTTTCTTTGAGTGTGGGGCGTGTGTCCTCTGTCCGCTCGCCGCGACAGGGGAGGGTCGTCGTGTGGTCTGCGCAAGGGCGATGCGTCCAATCACTAACCTTTATCAACTAAAGAGATGAAAACGAACATTTTTCTCGGCAGTGTGCGGCTGTGCGCTGTCGCTTCTATGGCAGCTCTTGCGCTGTCGTGTTCCCCAAAAGCCGCCACCGACAATGGGGACCCCTGGGGCGGCACCGTAGCCTCTGCCGAGCAGGCGGTGGACTTGGGCGTCTCGGTCCTTTGGGCCTCATGGAACGTCGGGGCGAAGTCTGCCGACGGCGCCGGGGCATACTTCGCCTGGGGCGAGGCGGACACCAAGGCCGACTACAGTTGGGAGACCTACAAGTGGAACCCTGGCAAGGCCGCGGCGCCCGCGCTCGACAAGTACGCCCCTGGCGGCGGAGGGCGGCGCAAGACCAAGCTCGACCCCGCCGACGACCCCGCCGCGGCCGGTTGGGGCGGAGGATGGAGATGCCCAACATGCGCCGAGATATCCGAGCTGCTCGAGAAGTGCGACTGGGAGTGGAAAGCCAAAGACAATTGGCAGGGCAATCGGCTTGCCGGATGGCTCGTCTCCAAAAGGGGCGACAAGAGCAAGAGCATCTTCCTGCCCGCCGCCGGGCGCAGGAACAGGGGCGGGACGTTCTATTCCGGCTACGGCGGCTACTACTGGTCGTCTGAGCTTGTCCCCGACTCGCTCCACAACGCCTGCATCCTCCACTTCGATTTCGACGGCCGCCGGCCCGACGTCGGCGACTTCCGCTTCGGCCTCTCCGTCCGCGCCGTCCGCCCGCGCTAGTGTGCTTCGGGGCGGGGGCGATGTCCGTATCGCATCCCCGCCCCCCCCCATCTTAGCCCCCGCCTCAGTCTAAGTCCACATTCCAGTCTCAGTCCCCACCCTAGTCCTAGGACTCACGCCCTAGGCTGACCTATATCGCCCCTTTGGGGCTTTGAGTGGCGTGGCGGACAGGGGGTGCGCTATGACAAGCACCGCGACAGCCGCGCCCACGCCGTCGGAGATGTCTTCACCCAGGGCCGCTCGGGTCTCAGCGTCTCGCTCCACGCGGGTGCCACTTTCGTTCGTCCTTATTTCCTATCTTGCGCGCCGTCTTATCCAAGAAAAAAAACTTTCATGCCATGACGCTACAGCAAATGGAATATGTTTTGGCCGTCGACCGCCACCGACATTTCGGCAAGGCCGCCGAGGCGTGCCACGTGACGCAACCCACCCTCAGCTCCATGATTCAGAAACTGGAGGAGGAACTCGACGCCAAGCTCTTCGACCGCGCCCGTTCGCCGGTGAGGCCCACTCCGCTCGGCGATCTCGTCATCCGCCAGTTGCGCGAGGTCATGGCGCAGGTCGGCGCGGTCCGCGAGGTCGTCGTGGAGAGCCGGCGCTCGCTGGCCGGCACGTTCCGCCTCGGCATCTTGCCGACCATTGCGCCCTACCTCCTCCCGCGCTTCTTCCCGCAGCTCAGGCGCGACCACCCCGAGATGGACATCCGCGCCCGCGAGATGAAGACGTCTGAGGTCCTGGCGGCGCTGGCGGCGGGCGACATCGACGCCGCGATCATAGCGTCGGTCGACGGGCTGGACGAGTTTGAGCAGACGCACCTCTTCTACGAGGCCTATCTCGGCTACGTCTCGCGTTCCAGCCCGCTCTTCGGGGGCGAGAGGATACGCACGGCCGACCTCGCCGAGAGCAATGACCTGTGGCTCCTGGGCGAGGGGCACTGCTTCCGCGACCAGATGGTGCGCTTCTGCCACATGACGTCGGCGCGCACGAGCCAACTGGCCTACAACCTCGGCAGCATGGAGACCTTTATGCGAATGGTCGAGAGCGGGATTGGGGTGACGTTCATCCCGGCTCTCGCGGCCGAGCAGCTCGGCGGGGCGCAGAGGGAGCTTGTACGCCCGTTCGCCATTCCCGTCCCGACGCGCAGGGTCGTCTTGCTCACCACGCGCCATTTTGTCCGGCAGTCTCTCCTCGGGGCGCTCGTCGGGAGCGTCAGGGCGTCGGTGCCGGCGCACATGCTCCACCTCGACGCGGCGCAGGCCCTGGTCTGATAGGTTTTGTCTATATGCCCATAAGGTCTTTCAATTGGAAATCTTTGGCTGGGCGGCGTCGGCGCGGCTATATTCGCATTGCGAAAGCAAGAGAGAGGTTGAACAAAAAACAAAAAAGACTTTTATGACACCTATCATCAATGCGCCACTCCCGGAGTTCAAGGTCAAGGGATTCCACAATGGAGGCTTCGTCGACGTCGCCAGCGACGACGTCTGGGGCAAGTGGGCCATCTTCTTCTTCTACCCGGCCGACTTCACCTTCGTGTGCCCCACGGAGCTTGTGGACCTGGCGGGCTTCTACGGCCAGCTCAAGGCCCTTGGGGTCGAGGTCTACTCCGTCAGCACCGACTCGCACTTTGTCCACAAGGCGTGGCACGACGCTTCGGAGACAATCCGCAAGATTGGCTACCCAATGCTGGCCGACCCCACGGGCGTGATCTCCCGCGGCTTCGGGGTTCTCGACGAGGAGAGCGGCGCGGCCTACCGCGGCACTTTCCTGGTCAACCCCGAGGGGAAGGTCAAGGTGGCCGAGATTCACGACAACAGCATCGGCCGCAACGCCGAGGAGCTGGTCCGCAAGGTGCAGGCCGCCCTTTTCGTGGCCAACCATCCCGGCGAGGTGTGCCCCGCCAAGTGGCACGAGGGCGACGACACGCTCAAGCCCAGCATCGACCTGGTAGGCAAGATTTGAGAGAGTCACTTTCCACGACTGAAAAGACTAAAAACAATCCGATTATGTTAGACAACGCCATCATCCGGCAGGTACGCGAAATCTTCCGGCAGCTGGAGGCCTCTTTCGTGTTCAAGGTCTCGGCAACGCCGGGCACTAAGGACGGCGACGCGCTCTTGGAGTTCCTTGCCGACTTCGCATCGACGTCGGGCCATCTCGCCGTCGAGAGGGTCGAGGCCGAGGCCGACAAGCTGGAGTTCGCGCTCGTCAGGGGCGGGGAGCCGACGGGCGTCGTGTTCCGGGGCATCCCCAACGGCCACGAGTTCTCGTCGCTCATCCTCGCCGTCCTCAACGCCGACGGCAAGGGGAAGAACCTGCCGGATGACGGCATTGTCCGGCGCATCCGCTCCCTGCGCAGTGGCGTGAGCCTGCGCACCTACGTGTCGCTCACCTGCACCAACTGCCCCGATGTCGTCCAGGCGCTCAACGTCGTGGCGCTCTTCAATCCGGGCGTGAGCCACGAGATGGTCGACGGGGCCCTCTTCCAGCACGAGGTCGGGGCCCTGGCGATTCAGGCCGTCCCCGCTGTCTACGCCGACGGCGAGCTGCTCCACGTCGGGCGGGGCTCGCTTGGCGAGCTGCTCGCCAAGCTCGAGGAGCGCTATCCCGCCGAGGCCGGCGAGGCCGTGGTGAGCAACGAGGTGCACGCCGCCGACGTGCTTGTCTTGGGAGGCGGGCCGGCGGGCGCCGCCGCCGCGATCTACTCGGCGCGCAAGGGGCTCAAGGTGGCTCTTGTGGCCGAGAGGATTGGCGGGCAGGTGCGCGAGACGGTGGGCATCGAGAATCTCATCTCGGTCCCCGAGACGACGGGAGCGCGGCTGGCGGACGACTTGCGCAAGCACCTGGGGCGCTACCCCATCGAAGTCTATGAGAATAGGACAATCGGGCCCGTGAGCCTCAAAGAGGGCGTCAAGAGGATTGGCGTCAAGGGCGGCGAGACGTTCACAGCCCCGGCCGTCATCATTGCCACGGGTGCCGGCTGGCGCCGGCTCCGCGTCGAGGGGGAGGCCGACTACATCGGCAGGGGCGTGGCTTTCTGCCCCCACTGCGACGGCCCGTTCTATGCCGGGCGCGACGTGGCGGTGGTCGGGGGCGGCAACAGCGGGATCGAGGCCGCCATAGACCTTGCCGGGGTCTGCCGAAAGGTCACGGTCCTGGAGTTCATGGACCGGCTCAAGGCCGACCAGGTCCTGCAAGACATGGTCCGCAGCCTCCCCAACGTCGAGGTCCTCACGTCGCGCCAGACGCTCAGCGTCGAGGGCGACGGAAAGGGCGTCACGGCTCTCAACGTCCGCAACAGGGCGACGGGCGAGGACTCCCGGCTGGCGGTGGACGGCGTCTTCGTCAAGAGGGGGCTGATGGCCAACAGCAAGCCTTTCCACGCCGAGCTGGAGGTCAACGGTTGTGGCGAGATCGTCATCGACGACCATTGCCGCACGGCCATTCCCGGAGTATATGCCGCCGGAGACGTCTCGACGGTGCCCTACAAGCAGATCATGATTGCCATGGGAGAGGGGGCCAAGGCCGCGCTCGCGGCTTTCGACGACAGGGTGCGAGGCCTCCTGGCAACGGAATGACGCGGGCCGCGCTGCATCACTTCAGACACATCTCCTGAGAACGATTGTCCCCCCCGGAGCGTCCTGCCCCAGGGGGGATTTCTCATTTCTTGAACATGAAGTATACGGCCAGGACGAGGAACACGAACGCTATCAGGTGGTTGAGGCGGAACGTCTCGCCGCGGAAGAAGACGAGGGTGAAGACCGTGAAGACCGAGAGCGAGACCACCTCCTGGATGACCTTGAGCTCGACCAGGGAGAACGGGCCGTCGTTGCCCGCGTAGCCCATGCGGTTGGCCGGCACCTGGCAGCAATATTCAAAGAGGGCTATGCCCCAGCTGATGAGGATTACGCCGACAAGGGGGAGGCCGTTGCCCCACTTCGTCTGGCTCAGGCGCAGGTGCCCGTACCACGCCATGGTCATGAAACTGTTCGAGACTATGAGGAGCAAGATTGTCCAAAGAGCTTTCATGCGGATGCTTTTTCTGTGTGGTCAAAGCCCGGCGGGCATCCCAACGTCCTGGGATGCCCGCCCGGCTGTTCCTTGTTCGTGCGGACGCGCGTCAGTAGGACACCGCGAAGAGGACGCGCCTGTGCGACGGCTTGCCAGTCAAGATGCACCGGCCCTCCTCCGGCTCGCCGTCCAGCGGGAGGCAGCGGATTGTGGCCTTGGTCTCCTCCTTAATCCGCACCTCGGTCTCGGTCGTCCCGTCCCAGTGGGCCGAGACGAAGCCGCCCTTGTTCTGGAGAACATCCTTGAACTCGTCGTAGGTCTCGACGCGCGTTATGTGGGAGTCGCGGTAGGCCTTGGCCTTGGCGAAGATGTTGGCCTGCATCTCGTCGAGCAGGGCCGCCAGCCGCTCCTCGATGCCGTCGAGGCTCATCTGCATCTTCTCCATGGTGTCGCGGCGGTGCACCTCGCCCTCGTTCTTGGCCAGGTCGCGCGGACCCAGGGCTATGCGGATGGGGAAGCCCTTGAGCTCATACTCGGCGAACTTCCACCCGGGCTTCTTCTTGTCGTTGTTGTCGAAGAGCACGCTTATGCCCTTGGCGCGCAGGCGGGCCACAATCTCGTCGGCCTTGGCGGCTATGGCGGCGCGCTCCTCCTCTTTCTTATATACGGGGACGATTACGACCTGCGTCGGCGCCAGCCGCGGAGGCAGGACGAGGCCGTTGTCGTCGGAGTGGGCCATGATGAGGGCGCCCATCAGGCGCGTCGAGACGCCCCACGACGTGGCCCAGACGTAGTCGCTCTTGCCCTCGCGGCTCATGAACGTCACGTCGAAAGCCTTGGCGAAGTTCTGCCCCAGGAAGTGCGAAGTCCCGCTCTGCAGGGCCTTGCCGTCTTGCATGAGGGCCTCGATGGTGTAGGTGTCCAGGGCCCCGGCGAATCGCTCGTTGGCGGTCTTGACGCCGCGCACGACGGGGACGGCCATGTGGTTCTCGGCGAAGTCGGCGTAGACGTCGAGCATCCGACGGGCCTCGGCCTCGGCCTCCTCGCGGGTCTCGTGGGCCGTGTGCCCCTCCTGCCACAGGAACTCGGCGGTGCGCAGGAACAGGCGCGTGCGCATCTCCCACCGCACGACGTTGGCCCACTGGTTGCAGAGGATGGGCAGGTCGCGGTAGCTCTGAATCCAGTTCTTGTAGGTGTTCCATATGATTGTCTCCGACGTCGGGCGGACAATCAGCTCCTCCTCCAGCTTGGCCGAGGGGTCCACCTCCACGGCCGAGCCGTCTTCCGTCGAGCGCAGGCGGTAGTGAGTCACGACGGCGCACTCCTTGGCGAAGCCCTTGACGTGGTCCGCCTCGCGGCTGAAGAAAGACTTCGGGATGAAGATGGGGAAATAGGCGTTCTGGTGGCCAGTGGCCTTGAACATGTCGTCCAGGGCGCGCTGCATCTTCTCCCATATGGCGTAGCCGTAGGGCTTTATCACCATGCAGCCGCGCACGGCAGAGTTCTCGGCAAGGTCGGCTTTGACGACCAAATCGTTGTACCACTGCGAGTAGTTCTCGGCCCGTGGAGTCAGTTCCTTTGGCATCTTTCTGCTATCGTGTTTTATGTTATTCCCCAAAATCAAGGGCGGCGCAAAAATACTCAATAATTGCGTGTTGCGAACCCCGGGCCGCGTTATCATTGCCCCGCGCGGTTGGCGGCCGGGGGGCCATGGCCTTTTGCCGCCGGCCCATTGCGGACTGCGAATCGCGGCAATCTCTAGATTATATCCGCATGACAATGTTGCGTAGTTGTTTTAAAGACTTATATTTGCGCCGTGGAATGCGGTGCATGCACAAGACCCTCTAGCAAAACGTACTAAACTTATCGAAATGAACAAGACACAGCTAATCGACAAGATTGCAGAAAAGTCCGGTCTGACCAAGGCAGACTCCAAGAAAGCCCTCGACGCCATCATCGAGGCCACGGCAGAAGTCCTCAAAGACAAGAACGACGGCAAGCTCGCCCTCGTCGGCTTCGGCACTTTCAGCGTCTCCGAGAGAGGAGAGCGCAAGGGGCGCAACCCGCGCACCAAGGAGGAGATCACCATCCCGGCCAAGAGGGTTGTCAAGTTCAAGGCCGGCAGCGAGCTTGAGGACAGCCTGTAGGCCCGCTGAGCTCTGCTCGAAACGAAAAACAACAACGTCGCCCCCCGGGTCTTTGTGTCCGAGGCGGGCGATTTTCATTCTTCTCGCTAGCTTACTTTTTCAAACATACATATTATGAAGAAGAGTTTAATTCTGGCTCTGGGGGCGGCGGCGCTGACGGCTTGCGCCGGGCCGGGCGGAAGCCCCGCGGGGTTCACCATCAACGGAAAGGCCGTGGGGTGGGAGGGTGTCGACACCATCGTGCTCGGGACGCTGACCAACCGTTTCGGCGTCAACGGCATCGACACCGCGGTCCTTGGCGGCGGCGAGACGTTCACGTTGCGCGCCGACGCCAAGGAGGGGGGATTCCTGGCCCACATCGTGCCTATTCGCGACGGCGCCCCGGCGGCGGCCTTCGAGGTGCTTGTCGAGCCGGGGGGGGCGGTGGATGTCGAGCTGCCAAACAGCCCGGAGGGCAGGCCCCTCTTCTCGGGCAGCAGGGCCAACGAGCTGTGGTCGGAGCTCGTGGTCAAGGTCAACGCCTTCCAGGCCGATATGCAGGAGAGCTTCGCCACGCTCAGCGACTCCGCCGCGTCGCCCGAAGCCATGGCCGAGGCCAACAGAAAGGCCGACAGGCTCTACAACGAGCTCGTGGCGACATACGTGGCATACATAACGGACAACATCCCGTCGGTCTTCAGCGACATCATGCTCGGATATGTCGACGCGGCGCTCGAGGACTCCGTCCGGGCCGACATCATCGCGCGCATGGACAAGCACGCGCCCTATGCGCACCCCATGCCGAATTACGTCAGGGTCAAGGACAAGGCGGCGCGCGAGGCCAAGACCAACCCGGGCAGCAAGTTCGCCGACTTCACGCAAGACGACAAAGACGGCAACTCCGTCCGCCTGGCGGACATCGTCGGGGCCAACAAGCTGACGCTGGTGGACTTCTGGGCGTCGTGGTGCGGCCCGTGCCGGGCGGAGATGCCGACGCTCGTCAGGGCCTACGAGCAGTATAGGGCCAAGGGGCTGGAGATTCTCGGCGTATCGCTAGACGACAGCCGGGAGCCGTGGCTCGCGGCCGTCGAGAAGATGGGCATGACGTGGCCGCAGGTCTCCGACCTGAGGGGCTGGCAGAACGAGGCCTCGCAGAGCTACTCCGTCGAGGCCATCCCCAGCTGTTTCCTCATCGACAGGCAAGGCGTCATTGTGGCCAAGAACCTCAGGGGGCAGGAGCTTGTCGACAAGATTGGCGAGCTGCTCGATTAGCCTGGCGGACGCCTGGAGCCATTACGGGGGGCGGGGCGATGCCGGCGGTAGTGCGGGGGTGGCACGCCGCAGGGTCGTCACCTCTTCCCCTCTTCTCTTACTTTGCAAGACCTTTCAAGCGTTCTTCAAACCCGTTTTGAACAGTGATTGACATCCTTCTCGTCGTGGCGGGCGTCGTGCTCGTCATCTGGGGCGCGTCGAAGCTCACGGGCGGGGCCGTGGGGGTCGCCGAGAGACTGCGCGTGCCGCAAATAGTCATCGGCCTCACCATCGTCTCCATCGGCACCTCGGCCCCCGAGCTCTTCGTCAGCCTCATGTCCGCCCTCAACGACACCCCAGACATGGCGGTGGGCAACATCGTCGGGAGCAACATCTTCAACGTCCTGGTCATCGCGGGGGTCTCGGCCGTGGTCTGCCCCATATCCATCGGCCGCGACACCGTGAGGCGCGACTTGCCGGTCTCCATCGTGGCGTCGCTCGTCTTTGTCGCCCTGTGCATCGACGGCGAGATTGGGCGTCTCGACGCCGCGGCGCTCATGGCGGGCTTCGTCGCCTACATGGTCTACACCGTCCGCGCCGGCAAGCGCGGGGCGGACGAGGCGGGTGGGGCGGCGTCGCCGCCGGCCCCGCTGTGGAAGTCGGCGCTGTTCATCGTCGTGGGGCTCGCCGCGCTCATCTTCGGGGGCGACATCTTCGTCGACGGGGCGTCGGGTGTGGCGCGCTCGCTGGGTGTCTCCGACGCGCTGATAGGGCTCACCATCGTGGCGGGCGGCACCTCGCTCCCCGAACTCGCCACAAGCATCGTGGCGGCGCGCAAGGGCAACAGCGACATCGCAATAGGCAATGTCATCGGGAGCAATGTCTTCAACATCCTCATGATTCTCGGGGTCACGGGCGTGGTCTCGCCCATGCGCATCGGCGGGGTGACGGCCGTCGACATGGGAGTGCTGGTCCTGTCGGGATTCCTGCTCTGGATGTTCTGCTACACCAAGCACACCGTCAGCAGGTGGGAGGGGGCCGTCATGGCCGCCGCCTATGGGGGATACCTGTTCCACTTGGTCACGGCCTGATTGCCCGCCCCCCTTTTTTTCTTAAATTCGCAGACCATAAGGTAACAGCAAAGATGAAGATAGCTATCATAGGCTACGGCAAGATGGGCAAGGCCATCGAGGAGATTGCCAAGAGCCGGGGCCACCGGGTTTCGGAGATTATAGACATTGCGCTCCCCGGCTCGTTCGACAGCGACGGGTTCCGGCAGGCGGACGTGGCAATCGAGTTCACCACGCCGCGGACGGCTGTCGACAATTTCAAGAAGTGCTTCGAGAGGGGAAAGGCCGTCGTCAGCGGGACCACGGGGTGGCTCGACAAGATGGGCGAGGTCCGGGCCCTGTGCGACGCCGGCGGGGCGACGCTCTTCTACTCGTCGAACTACAGCCTAGGCGTCAACATCTTCTTCGAGCTCAACCGCCAGCTTGCGCGGCTCATGAACCGCTTCGACGCGTATGCGCCCTCCATGAGCGAGACGCACCACGTCCACAAGCTCGACGCCCCGAGCGGGACGGCCATAAGCCTGGCCGAGGACGTGGTCGCGGCAATCGACAGGCTCGACGGGTGGATGCCCGACAAGACGATATTCGCCGCCGGAGACCGCCCCGACGAGGTGGTCAACGCCACCATCCCGGCAGGGAGGATGCCGATAACGTCGGTGCGCGAGGGCGAGGTCCCGGGCGTCCACGCCGTGCGCTACGAGAGCGACGACGACCTGGTCGAGATTCGCCACAGCGCCAAGAGCCGGCGGGGGCTCGCGCTCGGCGCCGTCTTGGCCGCCGAGTTCACCGCGGGCAAGAGCGGGTTCCTCACTATGAAAGACATGCTCGGATTCTGAGATGAGAAGCCTGAAGAGAGTTCCCGCCATCGACTGGGGCAAGACCGCGCTCCTTGTCCTGACCTACCTCCTCGTCGTGCTGTGGACCACCAACGCGTGGCTTCTGCTGCTCCTGCCGGTCGTCTTCGACGTATACTCCACGCAGGTCATCCCCTGGGGCTTTTGGAAGAAGAGGAAAGACGGGCGCAAGCCGTCGGCCGTGGTCGAGTGGCTCGACGCCATAATTTTCGCGCTCGTGGCGGTCTACCTGCTCAACATCTTCCTCTTCCAGAACTATAAGATTCCGACCTCCTCGTTGGAGAAGTCGCTGCTCGTCGGCGACCATCTTTGCGTCAGCAAGTACAACTACGGCCCGCGGATGCCCAACACGCCACTGGGACTGCCGCTCGTGCAGAACACTCTGCCGTTCACCACGGCGACGCCCTCCTACCTGGAGTGGCCCATGTGGGAATACCATCGCCTCGCCGGGACGGACTCCGTGCGCCGGGGAGACATCGTGGTCTTCAACTTCCCGGCGGGCGACACCGTGTGCGTCAACATGACAAACCCCGACTACTACTCCATTGTCCTCATCCGGGGCTTCAACCTCGTGGCGCAAGACGCCAAGGCGCAGGAGGAGCTGAGGGCAATGCCGACGGCGTGGGAGCGGAACCACTACGTCATGGAGCGCGGCCGCTCGTCAATACGCCAACCGTCGTCGCCGCTCAGCCATGTCGTCAGCAGGCCTGTCGACAGGCGCGACTGCTATGTCAAGAGGTGCGTGGGGATGCCCGGCGACACTCTCTCCGTAGTCCACAATGCCGTATATATCAATGGCGTCTTGGAAGAAGACTACCCCGACGTCCAGCACAACTACTACGTCACCACAAAGGGCCAGATGCTCAACGAGAGGTTCTTCGAGAACCTCGGCATCTCGGACGAGGACAGGCGGGCGGCAGGGCTCGGCCCCACATATGTGATTCCGCTGACCAAGGAGAAAGCCGAGGCGGTGGCCCAGATGCCGACAGTCAAGAGCATCGTGCAAGACGAGGACGCCCCCGATTCGCTCGGGCTGAGCGTCTTCCCCTACAGCCCCGACTACCCGTGGAGCCGCGACAACTTCGGTCCCCTATGGATTCCTAGGAGGGGGGCGCGGCTGAGGCTCACGCCGCAAAACGCCCTGCTCTACGAGAGGGTCATAACGGCCTACGAGGGGCATAGTCTCGATGTCGCCGACGGCAGGGTCTTTGTCGATGGCGTGGAGGCCGAGACCTACACGTTCGCCATGGACTACTTCTTCATGATGGGCGACAACCGGCACAAGTCTGCCGACTCGCGCTATTGGGGCTTCGTCCCCGAGGACCACGTCATTGGCCGGCCGCTCTTCGTGTGGCTCTCGCTCGACCCCGACAGGAGCTTCCCGGCCAACATCCGGTGGGAGCGTTGCTTCAAGACCGACTTCGACCGCCGGTAGTCCATTTCTGCGCAGTGGGCTGATGGCGGCGTTGGGCGTTGGGCGGTTCGTCAAGGCGGGCGCGGTCGCCGCGGTTGTGGGGGGCGCCGTGGTGTGGGTCCGGGCCTACGCCCTTTTGGCGCCGTTGGTCTTCGCCGCGTGGCTCTATGTCTCCACCAACGCTTTTGCGCGCTTGGCCGCGTGGGTCGAGAGGCGTTCGCCGTTGCGCCGGGGGCTTCTGTCGTGGGGGCTGGCGGCCGTGTTCGCGGCCTTGGTCGCCCTCTACTTCCAGCACTTTGTGGTGTCGCTAGGGCGATATCCCGTCCCGGGCGACGGCCCGCGCCTCTGCCTTGTCAACAAGATGAAATATGGCGTGGCGCGCCGGGCCGACAGCCCCGACGAGTACTACCGCACGCACAAGCTCGGCTTCATAGGCCGCGGCGACCGCGCACTGGTCGAGACCCCCGACGGCAAGATGGTGCAGAGGGTTGTGGCTAGGCCCGGCGATACTGTCCGGGTGGCGAGCGGCGCGCTGTTCGTCAATGGCGCGCTGGCCGACAAAGATGGCAGGGTCGTGGCGGACTATCTCCTGCGCGGCCGCGTCCCCTACTCGGCGGCCCGCCAAATGGGCGAGGCGGCGACGGGGCTTGGGCCCGGGGGCGCGGATTCCGCCCAGGCCATGACTCTCCCCGTCGCGCTCCGCGAGGCCCTGTGGCGCAACTACACCTATGCGCCCGTCTTCCGCAATGCGCCCGACAGCCGCTGCTACCCATGGAATGTGGCGTACCTTTGGAACGCCTACCACTGGGGGCCCATGCGGATGCCGCGCCGGGGCGACGCCATCGAGCTGACCTACGCCAACGTCATGCTCTACGGCCCACTGGTGCGCCTCTACGAGGGCGAGGAGCTGGCCCCCGAGAGGGGGGGGCGCCACGTCTTCAAGCTCGACTACTACATGACGTTGGCCGACAATCGGACCCTGCTTTGCGACGGCAGGAGCTATGGGCCCACGCCCGAGAGCCGGATTGTCTCGCGCGTCATTATCCTCTGACATGCATAGCGTATGAGAGTGCATAGATGTTTTTCGGCAATGATGGCCGTGGCGGCACTGATGCTGTCGCCGCGGGCGTCGGCGCAGCGCCTCGACAGGAGCCAGTATGTCGCCAAGTTCAAGGGAATGGCCGTCGACGAGATGAACAGGACGGGCATCCCGGCGAGCATAACCCTCGCGCAGGGCATCCTGGAGAGCGACTGCGGCAACTCAGACCTCGCCGTCTTGGCAAACAACCACTTTGGCATCAAGTGCCACTCCGATTGGACTGGCAAGACCATGCACAAGGATGACGACAGGCGCGACGAGTGCTTCCGCAGCTACGACAGCGCCGCCGAGAGTTTCCGCGACCATAGCGACTTCCTGACCTCCAAGCCGCGCTATGCAGAGCTTTTCGAGCTGAGCCCCACCGACTACGAGGCGTGGGCCCACGGGCTTAAGAAGTGCGGATACGCCACCGAGCGCACCTATGCGCAGCGCCTCATCAAGATAATTGAGGAGGAGGGGCTTCACCAATTTGACACCGCCGACCGACGCCAGGCGGTGGCCGACGCCGGGCGCGACGGCGGCTCAGAGACAGGCAGCGACGCCCGGCCCCAACCGCGCCGCGGCCCCAGGGTGCGTGGCAACGCTATCTTCGAGATTAACCCCATGCCGGCCCACGAGGTCTTCTTCAACAATGGCGTGCGCTACGTCAACGTCGGGCCGGGCGACACGTTTGCGGGCATTGCGGAGGAGTTCCACCTCATGGAGTGGGAGGTCTACAAGTACAACGACCTCAAGCAGGGAGACAAGATAGACAACCTGCAGTTTGTCTATCTGAGGCCCAAGAAGAACCGCGCCCATCCCGACTGCGCTACCTGCACCGTCAAGGAGGGCGACACCATGTGGGGCATAGCCCACTCCTACGGCATAAAGCTCCGCAAGTTGCTGAGGCGAAACGGCATGAGTGCCGACGAGGCCCCTGCCGTCGGCTCCGTCATACGACTTCGCTGACCGTGGACGGAATTTGCACATACGGGTTCGTCCCAATGCGCGCCGAGCCATCGGAGGCCTCGGAGATGGTCAGCCAGATTCTCTTTGGCGAGGGATACCACATTCTCGATGTCCGGGACCGATGGGCGCGCGTCCTGACGATGTTCGACAACTACGTGGGCTGGGTGGACGCCAAGCTCCTCCAGCCGCAAGAGCCTGGTGTGGTCGAGGCGTGGGCCTGCGACCCTGGCCGCCGCCCTCTCGCGGAGCGTTTCGCGCTGGTCGCGCCCGACGGCTCGCCGGTGCCCATGTTGCTCTCCGCCGGCTCCGAGGTTTTCGGTGTCGCCGACGATGCCGGGTCGGCTGTCATGTGCGGGCGGAGATATGACCTGGGCGGCATCTGCTCCGCGCCGTCGGTGGGCAACCCCGCCCGCGCCGCGGTGTCGATGCTCGGCACGCCCTACTTGTGGGGCGGGCGGACTTTCTTCGGCATCGACTGTTCCGGGCTTGTGCAGATTGCGTTCAAGATGTGCGGCAGGCCTCTGCCCCGCGACGCGTCGGAGCAAGTTTTGGAGGGTCGCGAGGTCTCGTTGGCCGATGCCGCGGAGGGCGACGTGGCGTTCTTCCAAAAGCCGTCGGGCGCCGTGTGCCACGTCGGCATCTGCATGGGCGGGGGGAGGATTGTCCACGCGTCGGGCTCTGTCCGGATAGACCTCCTGGACGAGAGGGGGATATACTGTTCTGAAAGTCAAACACACACACACACACTACTATGCATAAAGCGCATGTGATGTCGGCCGTGGCCGCTCTGGTGGCCGCCGCGGCGGTGTGCGGCCCCGTGCGGGCGCAAGAGGCATTTTGGCTCGGCGCCGACATTAGCGGCACATCCGAGATTGAGGCGAGGGGAGGAAAGCTCTACAACGCCAAGGGGGAGATTCGCGAGAATACCGCCCTCATGAGCGAGCTTGGGCTCAACGCCGTCCGCCTCCGCGTCTGGGTCAACCCCGAGGGTGGCTTCTGCGGTCCCGACGACGTGCTCCAGATGGCAAAGAGGGCGAGGTACTACGGCATGGCGGTCATGGTGGACTTCCACTACAGCGACTGGTGGGCCGACCCCGGCAAGCAGCCCACGCCAGGGGCATGGCAGTACTATTCGGTCGACGAGCTAAAGACGGCGCTCGCCAACCATACGCGCCACACGCTCCAACTGCTCCGCGACGCCGGCATCGACGTCCGATGGGTCCAGGTGGGCAACGAGACCACGCACGGCTTCCTATGGCCCAAGGCCAAGGCGGAGGACGACATGGAGGCCTACGCCAGGCTCACACAGGCCGGCTACGAGGCCGTCAAGGGTGTCTACCCCGACGCGCAGGTCGTTGTCCACCTCGACGGCGGCTGCGACCCCGCACGCTACGATTTCATCTTCGACGGTCTGCGAAGCCACGGGGCCAAGTGGGACGTCATAGGAGTCAGCGTCTACCCCTACTGGGACCAAGAGGCGGGCTTGACCCGGACCGACGACGAGACCATAGAGCGCTTCACCGCCAACATCGTCCGCATGGCCGAGAAGTATGGCACCGACGCCATAGTTGTCGAGACTGGGGTCTTGGCGGCTAAGCCAAAGGAGGGCAAGGCGCTCATGCGCAAGATTATCAAGGCCTCGCGAGACAACACTGGCGGGCATTGCCACGGCGTCTTCTATTGGGCGCCCGAGCTGGAGGGGGCGTATCCGCTCGGAGCTTTCAAGGACGGGCGCCCGACGGAAATCATGGAGGCGTTCACCGAGGCTGCGCGCCGGTAGATAATACTCTGTGGTCGTGGAGAGTCTGGAGGCGAGGTTGAGCCTCAAGATGTCGGAGCACGGCGTGCAATACGTGCGCCGCATCGCCTCCGAGTGCGACTCGCCGGAGGCCCTGGAGGAGCTGTGGGGCATAGCCGTCCGCTGCGGGGGGCGCGTCTCGTTCAACGCCCTGTGGGTCATGAGCCATCTGGGGCCGGCGGGGCGCGGGTGGTTGCTCGACAAGCACGACCACCTTGTCCGCATGGCCATCGAGGCTGCGGACTCGTCGCGGCTCCGCCTGGTGCTCGGCCTGTTGGTCGACCAGCCTTTCGGGCGCGACAGTGTCAATGCGGAATTCCTCGACTTCTGCCTCGCCAAGATCTCCTCCACCTCCGAGAAGCCGGCGGTGAGGGCGGCGTGCGTCAAGTTGGCTTTCGCCATGTGCCGCCATTGGCCGGAGCTTCTCGGTGAGCTCGGCGGCGTTTTGCAGATGCTCGACGACGAGCCCGGCATCCCCTATGCGCTGATGTCGATAAGGATGCGGACGGAAAAGAAGATTCGGCAAACATTGCGGGAGCAGATTCGGCAAAAGGATTGACGATATAGTCCAACGCATTGGTTTAGTGGCGATTTGTCTCTTTCGCAGGGGCAAATCGCCACTTCGTTTTCATATATTTGCATCGCCCCTCGATATTACAAATTGCATCGTTTCGATACGAAATCCAACTAACTGCCATGAAGAGTCCGTTTCGTCTTTTTCTTTCCGTCGCCATGCTGGCGACGGCCGCCGCGTCCGCCAGGGCGCAAGGTAGCTCTGTCCCACCAGACTACGAGGAGCATATGAACATCGTGGACGGTATATCGATTGTGGCGACGCCCGAGCAGTGGGACAATACCTGCCACGCCCTCCAAGATAGTCCAACCAAAATTGCCGGCATCGAGATTGTTGCCGACCTCGACCTTAGCGACCCTCCCACCAACGTCGTCTTCTTCCAGGGCTCCGGCGATGGGCCCGACGGCATCCCCGGGGAGGGCCCCCTTGTCAATCTCTCCGAGTTGGAGCCCCCACCCTCTGTGTTCCATAAGACTATCGCAACTCTGCCCGTGCCGCTCGACGGCAATGGGCATCGGATTGTCTTCCACAACAATACGGAGCATAAGCCACTCATCGGCACCATCACCGAGAATGGCTCGGTGCGAAACTTGTCTGTCTGCATCGTGGCGGAGGTCGATCATTCTGCCACGTTCGGAGGCCTTGCCGGGGTGAACAAGGGCGTCGTCGACGGCGTCCTCGCAACGGTAGACTTGTCTCTCAACCTCAAGGAGATTATGATGAAGAGCATGGAGCAGGATTGCAAGGTCATGATTGGCGGACTTGTGGGCGAGAACCTCGGCACGATTTCGTCCTGCCACGTGGCGGCGAGAGTGCAGGAGACGTATTCGGAGCTAGACGCGGCCCAAATGGCCCAAATGAGCGACGGGCGGCAGATGTCCGAGGTCCGAATCCAATCTACACTCTTCATAAAGTCTTTCCATTTGGGCCTTGTGGCCGGCCACTCGCAGGGGACAATCTCCGATTGCTACGTCGGGAACGTCATTCAGGGCGAGCCGGTCAACAGCCTGTTCGTGCTCAACAAGAGAATCGTCTACGAGCCAACCCAGGCCACCCTGGGCCGTCTCGACCCGGCCGTGGGGGAGGGGGGCAGTCCCAAGGCGCCCGATTTGTCCGTCTCTTGGCTTGGGCGTGGGGGCAGGCACGCGGACGGCGCTGTCAACCTCTGCCCGCCGCAGATGCTCGCCGAGGCCCCTCCCGCGGACTCTCCCACCGGCGACGGGGCGCAAGACCCCTATGGCCCAGGAGGGTACGGGTTGTGGAAACAGGGCGCCGATGTCGTCTTTTGCTATGGGAACGACTCCTACTCCCTCGCCGAGAAGTGGGACGAGGAGAGCCGGAAGTCCATGACGCCCCTCTCGCTCGCCGAGGACGACGCCTTGCCGCCCCTCTGGGCCACCGACGACAACCTCTCCAAGTTCAAGGACCCTGCCAAGTGGACTTTCAATGTCGGGCCCGTCCCCAATCTGTATAGCAACGATTTCTGCCGCTACCCCGTGCCGACAATGCGCGGCCATGAGGCGACGGTCAGCGTCGACGAGGTCTCTAAGAGCGTCTCGGTCTCGGTCGCCGACACGTCGGCTCTCTGGGGCGTCTTCAACATGTTGGCCGACGCCAATACGGATTTCTACAGGGAGGCCAAGGTGACAGTGCCGAAGAGCCTGGCCTACGCCGCCGGGAGTCTCATTTTCGACACTCTGACGAGCGCCAACATTGCCGCCGCGCTGGGCAGCCTCCCCGCCGTCCCGTCGTTCCGAGGCAGTTTCGACGGGGCCGAGGTGCGCAATCTGGCGGCGCGGACTTCCGGCCTCTTCGACACTGTGGCTGTCGGCGGGCGCGTGGACAACTTGGCGCTGACCGATGCGCTGCTCTGCGTCTCGCCTGCCGACAGCCACTTCCGCCGGTCGGCCGACACCGTCCATGTGCATCTGCTGGCCGGGGTCAACAGCGGGTCCATGACCAACGTGGCGGTCTTCGGCAACGTCATTGTCGACGAGCAGGACTTGAAAAGTCTTGGCGACACGACCGTGGTCATTTCCCTCGTCCGCGAGAATGCCGGCGACAGGCTCTCGGGCTACATTTATATCGATTCGCTCCTGACGACGGGCAAGAACAAGAAGATGATTCCCATAAAGCAAAACCTCGCCACGGGGCGAAACAAGAAGAGGGACAATACCAAGGTCGCCGCCCGCGGCAGTGCCGTCGCCACTGCCGCGCCCCGCGACACGGCCGAATATTCGCGGGGCGAGTGCCTCTTCTCCGACGAGCAGTTTGCCGACGGCACCGTGGCCAATTGGCTCAACCACCAGGGGGCGGGCTTCAGCGGGGCCTACAGTCCCTATTGGGCGCAGGGCGAGCGCGTCCCGGTCCCCGCGGCCGACTCCACGGCGGCTCTCTACCGGGTGCGGGTCTCCATAAAGAGGGGAGTCGGCAACGCCGACACAACTCTGCGGCATCCCGCGTTTGCCAATGGGGGCGACAGCATCACGATTAGCTACCTCTCCAAGCCCGCCAGGGTCCTGATGGGCGGGACGCCGGTCGCCGCCATAGGCGACTCGTCCGCCACGTTCGTCTACCGCGGTGGCAAGACTATCGAGGTGGAGTTTGGCCCGACGGGCGTCGAGGCGGTCAAGCCATCCCCATTGCGTGTCGCCGTCGTGGGCGGCGAGGTCGTCTTCAGCGGGGCCGAGGGAAAGGTCAAGAGGCTCTTCGACGCCGGGGGGCGCATGCTCGCCGAGACCCGCGGGGGCAGGGCCCGTCTGCCGCGGAGGGGGCTCTACTTCGTCTGGTGCGACGGGAGGGTGGCAAAGGTGGCGGCCGGACAATAGCGACGGGCAAAAATGGGCGGTCTCGGCCGCCGGCGAAACAGCTTTTTGCCTACATTTGCCACATCCAGTCACATATGCACATCAATGAAAAGTAAGAAAATGAAAGTCGCGGTCTTCGACGCCAAGAGCTACGACCGCGAGTCGTTCGACGCGCTCAACAAAGACTATGGGTTCGAGCTCCACTACTTCAAGGAGCGCCTGTCCATCCGCACCGTCGGCTTGGCCCGAGGCATGGATGCCGTATGCATCTTCGTCAACGCCGAGTGCGACGCCGCGGTGATTGACCGGCTCGCGGAGTGCGGCGTGGGGCTGATAGCGTTGCGGTGCGCCGGCTTCAACAACGTCGACCTCAAGGCCGCCGCCGGGCGGGTCCGGGTGGTGCGGGTGCCGGCCTATTCGCCACACGCCGTGGCCGAATATGCGCTGACGCTCATGCTCACGCTCAACCGCAAGGTATACCGCTCGGTGGCGCGCACCAGGGAGGGCAACTTCCGCCTGGGGGGGCTCCTGGGATTCGACATGTGCGGCAAGACCGCCGGACTTGTCGGCCTGGGGCGAATCTCCAGGGTGCTGGCGGTCACGCTGCGGGCCATGGGCCTGCGGGTCTTGGCGTTCGACGTCCACCGCGACGAGGAGTTCGCCAGGGCCAACGGGGTGGAGTTCGTCACGCTCGACGAGCTCTATGCGCAGAGCGACATCATCTCGCTCCACTGCCCGCTGACCGACGAGAGCAAGTTCATGGTCAACAGCGCCTCCATCGCAAAGATGAAAGACGGGGTCATGATTATCAACACCGGGAGGGGCAAGCTCATACGCACCGAGGACCTCATCGCGGGCCTCCGTTCGCACAAGGTCGGCTCGGCGGGGCTCGACGTCTACGAGGAGGAGCAGAACTACTTCTACGAAGACCGCTCCGACAAGATGATAGACGACGACAAGTTGGCCCTGCTGCTCATGATGCCGAACGTCATCGTCACGTCCCACCAGGCGTTCTTCACCCGCGAGGCCCTGCGCAACATTGGCAAGACGACGCTCGACAGCATCAGCGCATTCGCCCAGGGGCGCCCGCTGGAGTGCGAGGTCAAAGGCTGAGACAAACCAAAACTAAATATTCAGATGAGAAAGAGACGATTCGCCCTGCTTGCCGTCGCGGCGCTGTTGATTGCCGGGGCCTGCTCCTGCTCGGGCGGCAGGGGGTGGGGGAGCAGGAAGCCGCGCTACGGGGGGTGCCGGGCCTTGGCGGTATGCGCGGCGCATATGCCCCTAGGCGTTGAAACCCGGGGCGTTGTCGCGGCGTAAAAGGGGATGCGACGGCGGCCGAAAGACTTTTTAACCTCCTCCGACGGCGCGCCGCCTTTCTCGGTATGGAACAAATAGCTAATTTAGCGTCACCAAAATTGAGTTTTGATATGAAAAGGGTATTGTTGCTCGGAGCCTTGCTCGCCACGGCGGTGCTGCTCCTCACCTCGTGCGGCAGCTCGCAAGAGTGTCCCGCCTACAGCCAAGTCTTGGCAGTGGAGAACCCCGGTTTGGGAGTGGCCTAGGCGAGGCTTGGAGAGGGTGCGCAATGCCCCCTTTTCATGCGTTGTGTATTAAAGACATAATCATATAATTCAAAGTTACTGAAATGATTAAACTTGGTATCAATGGCTTCGGCCGCATCGGCCGCATGGTCTTCCGTGCCGCTGTCGAGAACTTCGCTCAGGACATCGAGGTTGTGGGCATCAACGACCTCCTCGACCCTGACTACCTCGCCTACATGCTGAAGTACGACTCTGTGCATGGTCGCTTCAACCACGAGGTCAAGGTCGAGGGCAATCTCCTCATCGTCGACGGCAAGAAGATTCAGGTCTTCGCCGAGAAGGACCCCGCCAACATCACCTGGGGCGCCCTTGGCGTTGACGTAGTCGTCGAGTCCACGGGCTTCTTCCTCACCGAGGAGCTCGCCAGCGCCCACATCAAGGCCGGTGCCAAGAAGGTCATCATGTCGGCTCCCTCCAAGGACGCCACCCCGATGTTCGTCTATGGCGTCAACGACAAGACCTACGCCGGTCAGGCCATCATCTCCAACGCCAGCTGCACCACCAACTGCCTGGCGCCCATCTCCAAGGTTCTCAATGACAAGTTCGGCATCAAGCGAGGCCTCATGACCACCGTCCATGCCGCAACGGCTACTCAGAAGACCGTCGACGGCCCCTCCAAGAAGGATTGGCGCGGCGGCCGTGGCATCCTGGAGAACATCATCCCCTCCTCCACGGGTGCCGCCAAGGCTGTGGGCAAGGTCCTCCCCGTCCTCAACGGCAAGCTGACCGGCATGTCGATGCGCATCCCCGCTTCCGACGTCTCCATCGTCGACCTCACCGTCGAGCTCGAGAAGCCGACCACCTACGAGGAGATCTGCAAGGCCATGAAGGAGGCCAGCGAGGGCGAGCTCAAGGGTGTCCTGGGCTACACCGAGGACGCTGTCGTCTCCACAGACTTCCGCAACGACCCCCACACCTCCATCTTCGACGCCAAGGGCGGCATCCAGCTCGACCCGACCTTCGTCAAGGTCCTCTCTTGGTACGACAACGAGTGGGGCTACTCCAACAAGTGCTGCGAGATGGCGCGCGTCATCGCGAAGAACTAGTTTGGCGGTCCTGCGACCCGATAACGACTCCCCGGCGTCCAAGACGCCGGGGAGTTTTTTTCTGCTGCCAACTGCCCCGGACCCATGGTCCTCGCCGCCCCGGGCCAAAGGCGGCCCCCGGGCGTCGTCGCCTACTGTCAATTGATTATCAGCGCATTCTTTTTGCCTTTTTGGCGCAAATGTCGTAACTTCGCAACCGAAAATTATGCCCGACTGTGCCCTGTCGCAGGGTCGTCGTGCGTAACTGCTTGATT
Source organism: uncultured Marinilabiliaceae bacterium (assembly GCA_964481855.1). GTDB lineage: Bacteria > Bacteroidota > Bacteroidia > Bacteroidales > Marinilabiliaceae > W3P20-009. The sequence continues at coordinate 48,014 of CAYZUH010000017.1, read as the reverse complement.
CATTAAAGGTTAAAAACAGAAATGCCAACAATTCAACAGCTCGTCCGCAAGGGCCGCGCAACGATGGAGGTGACGAGCAAGTCGCCGGCGCTCGACTCTTGCCCCCAAAGGCGCGGCGTCTGCGTCCGCGTCTACACCACGACCCCCAAGAAGCCTAACTCCGCCATGCGAAAGGTGGCGCGCGTCCGCCTCACCAACGGCAAGGAGGTCAACGCCTACATCCCCGGCGAGGGGCACAACCTCCAGGAGCACTCCATCGTCCTCGTCCGCGGCGGGCGCGTCAAGGACCTCCCCGGCGTGCGCTACCACCTCGTCCGCGGCGCGCTCGACGCTTCGGGTGTCGACGGCCGCAACAAGTGCCGCTCCAAGTATGGCACCAAGCGCCCCAAGGCCGGGAAGGCAGGAGCCGCAGGGGCTAAGAAGAAATAGAGGGTTGCAAGTGGGGGCGCAGCCCAAAGCACGTTTGCTCCCACAGCCATTTTGATTTAAAAAACAAGCCAGTCTTCTGTTTGTCGGTTGTTGCTCACGGTTGAGTAAATCGCCGAATGCGGCGGTTGAAGAAGCGTTTTGATTGACAGCTGATGAAGAAGCTGATAAACAGACTGTAAGATAATGCGCAAGTCTAAGCCTAAGAAGAGAGTTCTCCTCCCAGACCCCAAGTTCGGCGACGTCCTCGTGACGCAGTTCGTCAACAACCTCATGTATGACGGCAAGAAGTCCAAGGCTTTCGGGATTTTCTACAACGCCATGGACGCCATCGCGCCCAAGGCGGAGAAAGAGGGCAAGCAGCCTCTCGAGTTCTTCAAGAAGGCCCTGGAGAACATCACTCCCATGGTCGAGGTCAAGAGCCGCCGCGTGGGCGGCGCCACGTTCCAAGTGCCGACCGAGATCCGTCCCGACCGCAAGGTGACGCTCTCCATCAAGAACATGATTCTCTACGCGCGCAAGCGTAGCGGGCACTCCATGGCCGAAAAGCTGGCCGCGGAGATTGCGGCTGCATACAACCAGGAGGGCGGCGCTTTCAAGCGCAAGGAGGATATGCACAAGATGGCAGACGCCAACCGCGCCTTCGCACATTTCCGTTTCTAACCTTTACCTTTAATATTCAGTCATGCCTGACCTTAAATTTACCCGCAACATCGGCATCATGGCCCACATCGATGCCGGCAAGACCACGACCACGGAGCGCATCCTCTTCTACACCGGGATTACGCACAAGCTGGGCGAGGTCCACGATGGCGCGGCGACGATGGACTGGATGGTCCAGGAGCAGGAGCGAGGCATCACCATAACCTCGGCTGCCGTCACCACGACCTGGAACTACAAGGGCCAGGGGTACAAGATAAACATCATCGACACTCCGGGCCACGTCGACTTCACCGTAGAGGTCGAGCGCTCGCTCCGAATCCTCGACGGCGCCGTGGCGCTCTTCTGCGCCGTCGGCGGCGTCCAGCCCCAGTCGGAGACCGTCTGGCACCAGGCCACGCGATACAACGTCCCGCGCATAGCTTTCGTCAACAAGATGGACCGCCAGGGTGCCAACTTCTTCGACGTCGTGCGCCAAATCCGCGAGGTGCTCAAGGCGAACCCCGTCCCCGTCGTCATACCCATCGGCTCCGAGGAGTCGTTCGAGGGTGTCGTGGACCTCATCACCAACACCGAGATTGTCTGGACCGACCATGCCGCGCTCGGCTCGACGTTCGAGCATCGCCCAATACGCGAGAGCCTCAAAGAGGAGGCCGCGGAGTGGCGCGCCAAGATGATTGAGGCCGTCGCCGAGCAGGACGAGGCCGTCATGGAGAAGTTCTTCGACGACCCCGAGTCCGTCACCGAGGAGGACTTGCTCCGGGGCCTCCGCAAGGCCACCATCGAGCAGACCCTCACACCCGTCTTCTGCGGCTCCTCGTTCCGCAACAAGGGCGTCCAGAGGCTCCTCGACGGTGTGGTGACGTTCCTGCCGTCGCCGCTCGACCTGCCCCCCGTCGAGGGCACGAACCCCCACACGGGCGAGCCCGAGACGCGCCGCCACGCCGAGGACGAGCATATGGCCACGCTCGCGTTCAAAATCGCCACCGACCCCTTTGTCGGCCGCCTGGCCTACATCCGTGTCTATTCGGGCAAGATTGACGCTGGCTCCTATGTCCTCAACACCCGCACCGACAAGAAGGAGCGCATCGCGCGCCTCTATCAGATGAAGTCCAACAAGCAGATTCCGCTGGACTTCATCGGGGCGGGCGACATCGGCGCAGCCGTGGGCTTCAAGGACATCAAGACGGGAGACTCCCTCTGCGACGAGGCCGCGCCCATCGCCCTCGAGTCCATGAACTTCCCCGAGCCCGTCATCGGCATCTCCGTCGAGCCTAAGAGCACCAAGGACATGGACAAGCTCACCAATGCCCTGCTCAAGCTCGCCGAGGAAGACCCGACGTTCCGATTCCACACCGACGAGGAGACTGGCCAGACAGTCATCGAGGGCATGGGCGAGCTCCACCTCGACATCATCATCGACCGCCTCCGCCGCGAGTTCAAGGTCGAGTGCAACGAGGGTCGTCCGCAGGTCTCCTACCGCGAGGCCATCAAGGGCACCGTCGAGCACCGCGAGGTCTTCAAGAAGCAGACCGGTGGTCGAGGCAAGTTCGCCGACATCATCGTCCGCATCAGCCCCGTCGACGAGGACAAGAACGGCCTGCAGTTCATCAACGAGGTCAAGGGCGGCAATGTCCCCAAGGAGTTCGTCCCGGCCGTCGAGAAAGGCTTTGCCGACGCCATGCGCAATGGTGTCTTGGCGGGCTACATCGTCGAGAACCTCAAGGTCGTCCTGCTCGACGGCTCGTTCCACCCCGTCGACTCCGACGCCCTCTCCTTCGAGCTCGCTGCTCGCCAGGCTTTCAAGGAGGCTTGCGCCAAGGCCAACCCGGTCCTGCTCGAGCCCATCATGAAAGTCGAGGTGCTCACCCCGGAGGAGTACATGGGCGACATCATCGGCGACCTCAACAAGCGACGCGGCCAGGTCGAGGGCATGGAAGAGAAGAACGGTCAGCGTATCATCAAGGCCAAGGTGCCTCTCGCCGAGCTCTTCGGATATGTCACCGTCCTCCGCACCATATCGTCGGGCCGAGCCACGCAGTCCATGGAGTTCCTGGAGTACGCCGAGGTGGCCAAGTCCATCGCCACCGAGGTCCTCAAGGAGGTCAAGGGACACGTCGAGCTGCTTAAATAAGCATAAAACTTGGGGGCGGGTTAGCGAATGACTCTTAGCCCGCCCCCTTTCTCTAACAATAACTTTATTCTCCAATGAGTCAGAAGATTAGAATCAAACTCAAGTCCTACGACCACAATTTGGTCGACAAGTCTGCCGAGAAGATTGTCAAGACTGTCAAGGCTACCGACGCGGTGGTCAGCGGGCCCATACCCCTGCCCACCGATAAGAGAATTTTCACTATCTTGCGGTCCACTTTCGTCAACAAGAAGTCGCGAGAGCAGTTCCAGCTCTCCTCGCACAAGAGGCTCATAGACATCTATAGCTCCACGTCGAAGACTATCGATGCCCTCATGAACCTCCAGTTGTCGAGTGGTGTAGAGGTTGAGATTAAGGTGTAGTGACTACACCCGATTTTTACTATCTGTTCTTTATAACTGTTTATTTTATCAATGCCAGGTTTAATTGGAAAGAAAATCGGAATGACTTCCGTTTTCAGTGCCGAGGGGAAGAGCATCCCATGCACTGTTATCGAAGCTGGCCCATGCTACGTCTCGCAGATCAAGAACATCGAGACCGATGGCTATGAGGCCGTTCAGCTGGCCTATGACGAGAAAAAGGAGAAGCACACCACTGCTCCTATGCTCGGACACTTCAAGAAGGCGGGTATCGCGCCGGCGCGCAAGCTCGTTGAGTTCTCCGGTTTCGACAAGGAGCTCAACCTCGGCGACGCCGTCACCGTAGACATCTTCGCGGAGGACTCCTTTGTCGACATCGTCGGCACCTCCAAGGGCAAGGGCTTCCAGGGCGTCGTCAAGCGTCATGGCTTCGGCGGCGTCGGACAGTCCACGCACGGTCAGCACAACCGCCTCCGCGCCCCTGGCTCCGTCGGCGCTTCGTCCTACCCCTCGCGTGTCTTCAAGGGTATGCGAATGGCCGGCCACATGGGCTGTGACCGAGTGAAGATTGAGAACCTCAAGGTCATCAAGGTCATCCCGGAGAACAACCTGCTCGTCGTCAAGGGCTCCGTTCCGGGGTGCAAGGGGTCTTACTTAATCATTGAGCAGTAGAACAAATGGAACTCAAGGTTTTAAACAAGGAAGGTAAGGAGACGGGCAGGACTGTCACTCTCCCCGAGGCTATTTTTGGTGTCGAGCCTAACGACCACGCCATCTACCTCGACGTCAAGCTCTACCTCGCCAACCAGCGCCAGGGCACCCATAAGGCCAAGGAGCGCTCTGAGGTTGCGGGCTCGACGCGCAAAATCAAGAAGCAGAAGGGCACGGGCGGCGCGCGCGCCGGCGCATTGCGCTCGCCGGTCTTCGTCGGCGGTGGACGCGTCTTCGGACCCCGCCCCCGCAACTACTCTTTCAAGCTCAACAAGAAGCTCCGCCAGCTCGCCCGAGTCTCCGCGCTGTCCTACAAGGCTAAGGAGAACAGCATCCTGGTCGTAGAGGACTTCACGCTCGAGACCCCCAAGACCAAGGAGTACGTGGCTTTCAAGAAGAACCTCAACATCGCCGAGGGCATGCGCTCGCTGCTCGTCCTCCCCGGTGTCGACAAGAACCTCTACCTCGCCGCGCGCAACCTCCAGCGCACTGAGCTTGTCTCGGCGGCCGACATCAACACCTATGGTGTACTCAAGGCCAAGACGCTCGTCATCTTCGAGAGCGCGCTCAAGCAGTTCGAGCCCGTCAACGAATAATCTCTAGCACAAATGGGAAGAAGATTCATCAAGAAGAACCTCGGACTGGGCTCCGCGCAGCCCGACACGACCGAGGTCATCATACGGCCCCTGGTCACTGAGAAGATGACCAAGATTTCAGAGAAGTTGGCTGGCAAGTCCATCAACCGTTACGGCTTCGTCGTCAAGAGGAGCGCCACCAAGCCCCTCATCAAGAGGGCCGTCGAGCAGCTCTACGATGTCAAGGTCGTCAAGGTCAACACCCTCATCTCGCCGGCCAAGAAAAGGAACCGCTACACCAAGGCGGGGGTAATCTCCGGTAGCGTCCCCTCTTTCAAGAAGGCAATCGTCACTTTGGCTGAGGGCAACACCATCGACTTTTACAGCAACATCTAGCATCAAATGGCAGTTAAGAAGTTAAAGCCCGTCACACCAGGGCAGAGAAATAAGATTATTGGCACGTTTGATACGATTACGTCAAGCAAGCCAGAGAAGTCTTTGCTGCGTCCTCTCAAGAAGACCGGCGGTCGAAACAACTCCGGTAAGATGACCGCGCGCTACATCGGCGGTGGTCACAAGAGGAAATATCGTGTAATCGATTTCAAGAGAAATAAAGACGGTGTAACGGCAGTCGTCGACTCCATCCAATACGACCCCAATCGTAGCGCGAGGATCGCACTGCTCGTCTATGAGGACGGCGAGAAGCGATACATCCTTGCCCCCAACGGTCTCCAGGTCGGCCAGAGCGTCGGCTCGGGTGCCGATGTGGCCCCGGAGGTCGGCAACGCGCTCCCCCTCTCCGCCATTCCGCTCGGCACTATAATCCACAACATCGAGATGCGGCCCGGCCAGGGGGGCATCATCGCCCGTAGTGCCGGCTCTTTCGCTCAGCTTTCTGCTCGTGATGGCAACTATGCGGTCATCAAGATGCCGTCTGGCGAGACGCGCCTCATCCTCGTCACCTGCAAGGCCACCGTCGGCGCTGTCGGAAACTCCGACCACGCCCTCGAGAAGTCTGGCAAGGCAGGACGCTCCCGTTGGCTCGGTCGGCGTCCGCGTGTCCGTGGTGTGGCTATGAACCCGGTCGACCACCCGATGGGTGGTGGTGAGGGACGCGCCTCCGGCGGTCATCCGCGCTCTCGCAAGGGTCTGCTCGCCAAGGGATACAAGACGCGTGCTCCTAAGAAGCCGTCGTCGAAGTACATCATTGAGAGACGTAAAAAGTAACCGCCTAACCTAGAACCATCATGAGCAGATCTTTAAAGAAAGGACCATATATCAACGTCAAGCTCGAGAAGAAAATCTTGGCAATGAATGAGTCCGGCAAGAAATCGGTCATCAAGACCTGGGCCAGGGCTTCCATGATTTCGCCAGATTTCGTCGGCCACACCGTCGCCGTCCACAACGGCAACAAGTTCATCCCCGTATACATCACGGAGAACATGGTCGGCCACAAGCTCGGTGAGTTCGCGCTCACTCGCACGTTCCGTGGTCACAGCGGCAACCGCAAGTAGTAGTCGCTAGTCGAAACACTTTTCAGCAAAAGAATAATGAGCAAAAGAAAAAGAATAATGGCGGATGCCATAAAGGAGGCTCGCAAGACGCAATATTTCGCCTCCCTGCGCAACTGCCCCACCTCCCCGCGAAAGATGAGGCTCCTCGCCGACCTCATCAGGGGCAAGGAGGTCAACTATGCGCTCGGCATCCTCAAATTCTCCAAGCAGGCCTCTTCGCGCCCACTGGAGAAGCTCCTTCTCTCGGCCATCGACAACTGGAAGCAGAAGAACGAGGGCAAGAACGTCGAGGAGGCCAACCTCTACGTCAAGACAATCTTCGTCGACTCGGCGAGGATGCTCAAGCGTCTGCGCCCGGCGCCGCAAGGCCGCGCGCACCGCATCCTCAAGCGCTCCAACCACGTCACCATTTTTGTCGACAGCAAACCTACCGATAACAAGGAGAAATAAGAGTCATGGGACAGAAGACCAATCCAATTAGCAACAGGCTCGGCATCGTCCGTGGCTGGGACTCCTTTTGGTATGGCGGCAAGAACTTCGGTGAGAAGCTTGTCGAGGACCGGAAGATTCGCAACTACATCTACGAGCGTCTGAGCAAGAACAGCCTCTCGCGCGTCATAATCGAGCGGACGCTCAAGTTCGTCAACGTGGCTGTCTACACCGCTAAGCCGGGACTCATCATCGGCAAGAGCGGAGAGCTCGTCAACAAGCTCAAGGAGGAGTTGATCAAAATCACCGGCAAGGAGGTGCAAATCAACATCTACGAGGTCAAGCGCCCCGACTGCGACGCCACGATTGTCGCCAACGACATCGCTCGCAAGATTGAGGGACGAGTCGCGTACCGCCGCGCAGTCAAGATGGCTATGGCCAACGCCATGCGCAACCAGGCCGAGGGCATCAAGATTCAGGTCTGCGGACGCCTCAACGGGGCAGAGATGACGCGCCACGAGAAGTTCAAGGAGGGGCGCACGCCGCTCCACACGTTCCGCGCCGACATCGACTACGCTCTCGCCGAGGCGCACACCAAGATGGGCGTCATCGGGGTCAAGGTCTGGATATGCAAGGGAGAGGTCTATGGCAAGCGCGACCTCTCGCTTCCCATCCTCGACAAGACCCAGAAGCAGGCGGGCGACCGCGACAACGGCTTCCGCGGGGACCGCGGGCCGCGCAGAAGGAGGAACAACAACCAGCAGCATTAATTGATTTTTCGAGATGTTACAACCTAAGAGAGTCAAATATAGAAGGCCGCAAGATGGCCGGCGCAAGAACGTCGGCATCGCCCACCGCGGCACCGAGCTCGCTTTCGGCTCTTTCGGCATCAAGGCCCTCGGCACGCTCTGGATTACGGCGCGCCAGATTGAGGCCGCGCGTATAGCAGTTACGCGCTACATGCAGCGCGAGGGACAGATTTGGATCCGCATCTTCCCCGACAAGCCCATAACGCGCAAGCCCGCCGATGTCCGTATGGGTAAGGGTAAGGGCGACCCCGCGGGGTTCGTCGCGCCCGTCAAGCCCGGGATGGTGCTTTTCGAGTGCGAGGGCGTCTCGCTGGAGGTGGCCAAGGAGGCTCTGAGGCTCGCGGCGCAGAAGCTCCCAATCAAGACCAAGTTCATTGTCCGCCGAGACTTTGTTGAATCTGCTAACGCTTAGTGACGTATGAAGGCATCGGAGATTAGGGCTCTCTCTGTCTCAGAGATTGAGGAGAAAATTGCCGCGTCGAGGCTCGAGCTCCAGAAGCTCAGAATCGACAACGCTACTTCTCCGCTTGAGAACCCCATGAAAATCAAGAAAATGCGTAAGGACATCGCAAGGATGATGACTATCCTTACCGAGAAGAACAACTCTGCTAAATAAGACCGGAGATGGAAGAAAGGAACCGCAGGAAAGTGCGCATCGGGGTTGTCGTGAGCGACAAGATGCAGAAATCCATCGTCGTGGCTGTCGAGGAGCGCAAGATGCACCCCCTCTACGGCAAGTTCGTCAAGAGGACGAAGAAGCTGCACGCGCATGACGAGAACGAGGAGGCGCACATCGGCGACTCCGTCGAGCTCATGGAGACTCGCCCTTTGAGCAAGACAAAGAGGTGGAGACTGGTTAGAATCGTCGAAAAGGCTAAGTAAACAATGATACAGACAGAATCCAGGCTTGCTGTTGCCGACAACAGCGGAGCGAAAGAAGTCCTTTGCATCCACGTCCTGGGAGGCTCTTTCAGGCGCTACGCCTCCATTGGCGACAAGATTGTCGTCACTGTCAAGGACGCCATCCCCTCTAGCGACATCAAGGCGGGGACGGTCAGCAAGGCGGTCATCGTCCGGACGAAAAAGGAGGTCCGCCGGCCCGACGGCTCCTACATCCGCTTTGACGACAACGCTTGCGTCCTGCTCAACAACGCCGGAGAGTTGAGGGGCACGCGTATCTTCGGCCCCGTGGCGCGTGAGCTCCGCGACGGCTACATGAAGATTGTTTCGTTGGCTCCGGAGGTTATCTAATTCACTACGCAAGGCAATGGCTAAACTGCATATCAAGAAAGGCGATGTCGTCATAGTCAACTGTGGCGACGACAAGGGCAAGGAGGGGAAAGTCCTCTCCGTCGACCCGAAGAAGCAACGCGCCATCGTCGAGGGGGTCAACATTGTCAGCAAGGCTACGAAGCCCTCTGCTGCCAACCCCCAGGGCGGAATCGTTAAGAAGGAGGCGTCCATACACATCTCCAACCTTAACGTCAAAGACCCGAAGACCGGTCTGCCAACCCGCATCGGGAGGCGCAAGAACGACGAAGGCAAATCTGTTAGATACTCTAAAAAATCAGGCGAGGAGATTAAATAATGGCTGAGCTTAACAACGCCCTCGAACCTTCCCTCAGGAAGTTCTACACGGAGCAAATCGTCCCCCAGCTCATGAAGGAGTTCAACTACTCCTCCGTCATGCAGTGCCCTAAGATTGAGAAGATTGTTCTCAATCAGGGCTTGGGCGAGGCTACGCAAGACAAGAAGATTATTGAGATTGCGAAAAAGGAGATGGCGCTCATCTCCGGGCAGCAACCCATCGAGACCAAGTCGCGCAAGGACATTGCCGGCTTCAAGCTTCGCAAGAACACGCCAATCGGCGTCAAGGTGACGCTCCGCAGGAACAAGATGTACGAGTTCCTAGAGAGGCTCATCCGCATCTCCCTGCCGCGAATCCGCGACTTCAAGGGGGTCGAGGGCAAGCTCGACGGGCGCGGCAACTACACCCTTGGCATCACCGAGCAGATTATCTTCCCCGAAATTAATCTCGACACGGTCGCCAAAATTCAAGGCATGAATATTACCTTTGTCACTTCTGCCGGGTCTGACGCCGAGGCTTACGCCCTCCTCAAGGCTTTCGGGATCCCCTTCAAGCAGAAAAACAATTAATCAGTCTGAAGCTGTATGGCAAAAGAATCAATGAAAGCCCGCGAGCGCAAGAGGGCCAAGATGGTGGCCAAGTACGCTGAGAAGCGCAAGCAACTCAAGGCCGAGGGCAACTACGAGGCTTTGCAGGACCTGCCGAAGAACTCCTGCCCCACGCGTCTGCACAACAGGTGCATGATTTCCGGGCGTCCGAGAGGCTATATGCGTCAGTTCGGCATCTCGCGTATCGAGTTCCGCATCCTCGCGTCGCAGGGGCTTATCCCGGGCGTCAAGAAGGCTAGCTGGTAGTCAATTATTTTAAGTGTTAAATATTGTCTTGGCGTGCCAAGATTAATTTAAACTTTTCTTTATTTATATGGTATCAGATCCCATAGCGGACTTCCTGACGCGAATCAGGAATGCCATCCTTGCGAAGCACAGGGTCGTCGAGATTCCGGCTTCAAACTTGAAGAAAGATATGACCAAGATTCTCTTCGAGAAGGGTTATATTCTTAACTACAAGTTCGTCGATGACAACAAGCAAGGTGTCATCAAGATTGCTCTCAAATATGACCCAAAGAGCAATGCGCCAGCCATCAAGATGCTCAAGCGCGTCTCCACGCCGGGTCTGCGCAGCTACGTCGGCTACCGCGAGATTCCCCGCGTCATCAACGGCCTCGGCATCGCAATTGTCTCGACGTCAAAGGGCGTCTTGACAGACAAGGAGGCAAGGGCCGAGAAGGTCGGAGGCGAGGTTCTGTGTTACATCTACTAAAGTGAGGAGGTAAACGCAATGTCAAGAATTGGTAAACTCCCGGTGGTGATCCCCGCCGGTGTCAGCGTCGATATTAAGGACAACCTCGTCACTGTCAAGGGTCCCAAGGGTGAGCTGTCGCAGCAGGTCGACGCCTCCATCGGGGTCAAGGTGGAGGACGGCAAGCTGCTCTTCACCCGCTCGTCCGACGAGAAGGAGCAGCGTTCGCTCCACGGTCTCTACCGCGCGTTGGTCAACAACATGGTTGTGGGTGTCTCGACCGGCTACACCAAGAAGCTGGAGCTTGTCGGTGTCGGCTACAGGGCCGTGGCCCAGAACAACATCCTCGAGCTCGCCCTCGGCTTCTCCCACGGCGTGTACATCCAGCTCCCCAAGGAGGTCAAGGTCGAGGCTGTCATGGACCGCAAGAGCAACCCGATCATCACCCTGGAGTCCGCCGACAAGCAGCTCCTCGGTCAGGTGTGCGCAAAGATTCGCTCGTTCCGTATGCCCGAGCCATACAAGGGTAAGGGCATCAAGTTCGTTGGCGAGCAGATTCGCCGCAAGGCTGGTAAGTCTGCCAAGGCTAACTCTTAAACTCTCTGACAATGGCTTTTTCTAAAATAGCAAGGCGCTTAAAGATTAAGAGGCGCATCCGCGGCAAGGTCAATGGCACCGCCGAGCGTCCGCGCATGTCGGTCTTCCGCAGCAACAAGCAGATTTACGTCCAGTTGGTCGACGACCTGGCGGGGCGCACGCTTTTGGCGCGCTCGTCGAAGAACCTCACGGACTTCTCCGGCAATAAGGTCGAGCAGGCCGCGGCTGTCGGCAAGCTCATCGGGGCAGCCGCAATCGAGGCCGGCATCACCAAAGTCGTCTTCGACCGCAACGGCTACCTCTATCACGGACGTGTACAATCTTTGGCCGACGCGGCTCGCGAGGCCGGTCTTAAATTCTAGTTCCGATGGCAGATAATATCAACAGGGTAAGAAATCTCAACGATTTGGAGTTGCAAGACCGCCTGGTGGCTCTCAACCGCGTCACCAAGGTTACTAAGGGTGGTCGTGCCTTCACTTTTGCCGCCATCGTGGTCGTTGGCGACGGCAAGGGCGTCATCGGGATGGGCCTGGGCAAGGCCGGCGAGGTCACTTCCGCCATCTCCAAAGCCACCGAGGCTGCCAAGAAGAACCTCGTCCGAGTGGCCATCGTCAACGGCACGCTGCCTCACGAGGTAGAGTACCGTTTCGGCGGGTCCAAGGTCTTCATGAGGCCTGCATCCAAGGGTACGGGTCTGACGTGCGGCGGCGCCATGCGCGCCGTCCTCGAGACGGCGGGCGTCCGCGACATCCTCGCAAAGTCGCGAGGCTCGTCCAACCCCCACAACCTCGTCAAGGCCACCATCAAGGGGCTGTGCGAGCTTCGTGACGCCTACACCATAGCGCAGCAGCGGGGCATCTCGATGGACAAAGTGTTTAACGGCTAATTCTCTCGGCAATGGCACAGATTAAGATTACCCAAGTCAGGAGCATCATCAACAGGCCGGCTTGCCAGAGGAAAGTCCTCGTAGCACTGGGCATACGTAAACTCAACCACTCGGTCGTCAAGGAGGACAACCCCTCCATCCGCGGCATGATTGCCAAGGTGCACCACCTTGTCAAGGTTGAATCTGTAAACAATTAATTGACCTAGTTCATATCATGGATTTAAGCAATTTGAAGCCTGCCTACGGCTCCACACATCACGACAAGCGTTTGGGACGTGGCGAGGGCTCTGGTCGGGGAGGCACGTCTACCCGTGGTAGCAAAGGCGCCAAGTCCAGGTCAGGATATAAGAGGAAGTTCGGCTTCGAGGGTGGGCAGATGCCACTGCAGCGTCGCCTGCCGAAGTTCGGCTTCAAGTGTCCCAACAGGATTGAGTATAAGGCTATCAACGTCTCCACTTTGCAGGAGATTGCAGAGAGGGGCGGCGTTGAGGAGATTAGTCCGGAGGTTCTCCGCAATTTTGGCATGGTCTCCAAGAACGACTTCGTGAAGATTCTTGCCAATGGGGAGCTCAAGGCCAAGCTCGTCGTCAAGGCTCACGCCTTCTCCAAGAAGGCCGCCGAGGCCATTGCCGCCGCCGGCGGCTCCACAGAGGTGCTAAGCAAAGGCAAGAGAAAGCCGGAGGTGGCCGAAAACTAGTGACAGATGAAGAAACTGGTCGAAACCATTCGCAACATCTGGAAAATCGATGAACTGAAAAACAGGATCCTAACTACGTTAGGATTCCTGTTGGTTTATCGTTTGGGCTCTTTCGTCGTTCTCCCTGGCGTCAACCCCAACTCGCTCGCCAACCTCCAAAGTCAGACTAGCGGGGGTGTCATGGGTCTGCTCGATATGTTCTCTGGCGGCGCATTCTCCAACGCGTCGATTCTGGGTCTCGGAATCATGCCATACATATCCGCGTCGATTGTGGTCCAGCTCCTCGGTATGGTCATCCCCTATTTCCAGAGGCTTCAGAGAGATGGTGAGAGTGGACGCAACAAAATCAACCAGATTACTCGTCTGCTTACTGTCGCGATTCTGCTCTTGCAGGCTCCCGCCTATATCGCCAATCTCTACTATCAGCTCCCTGCCGAGGCTTTCTCCATGGACAGGGCCTTCTTCACCGTTGCCAGCACCATAATCCTCACCGCCGGGACGATGTTCGTCATGTGGCTCGGCGAGAAGATTACGGACCGGGGCATAGGCAATGGCATTTCGCTCATAATCATGGTGGGCATCATCGCGCGTCTGCCTCATTCCCTTGTTGCCGAGTTCGCCAACAAGCTCTCGGTCAACAACCAGGATGGCGGCCTTGTGGCTTTGCTCATCGAGTTTGTCGTCCTCTTCTTTGTCTTCGTCGGGACAATCGCCCTGGTGCAAGCCACGAGGCGGATTCCCGTCCAGTATGCTAAGAGGATTGAGGGCAACAAGCAGTATGGCGGTGTGCGTCAGTACATCCCTCTGAAGATTAACGCCGCGAATGTCATGCCTATAATCTTTGCGCAGGCTCTCATGTTCCTGCCGGTCACGTTCGCCGGCTTTGTCGACCAGGAGGGTTCGCAAGGGTTTGTCTCGACGTTCTCAGACTTCACTGGCTTCTGGTACAACTTCACGTTCGCTCTCCTCATCGTCCTCTTCACATACTTCTACACTGCGCTGATCATCAATCCGCAGCAGATGGCAGAGGATATGAAGCGGAACAACGGCTACATCCCGGGTGTCAAGCCCGGCAAAAAGACGGCGGAGTTCATCGACACTGTGATGTCGCGCATCACCCTCCCCGGGTCGGTCATGCTCGCCATCGTCGCCATTCTCCCCGCTTTCGCAACCATTGCCGGTGTTGAGGCCTCGTTCGCGCAGTTCTATGGCGGCACTTCGCTCCTAATCCTTGTCGGTGTCGTTCTCGACACGCTCCAGCAAATTGAGAGTCACCTGCTCATGAGGCACTACGACGGGCTGATGAAGTCTGGTCGGATCATGGGCCGCTCGTTTGGGACATCGGCGCGATGACATTCAGATTGCTCCCCGCTCATGACCTCCGGTTGTGGCGGGGAGTCATTTTGACAAACTCTATATTTGTCAGATAGAGCTTGTTGTGCTATATTTGCGTCCGAATTTAAAAGTGTTGTATGCCGAAACAGTCCTCCATAGAGCAAGACGGTGTCATCAAGGAGGCTCTCTCTAACGCGATGTTTAGGGTGGAGCTGGAGAATGGTCATGTCATAACTGCCCACATTTCGGGCAAGATGCGCATGAACTACATCAAAATATTGCCCGGAGACAGGGTCAAGGTCGAGATTTCGCCATACGACCTCACCAAGGGTCGTATCTCATATCGCTACAAATAACTCAACATGAAAGTTAGAGCATCTATCAAGAAACGCAGCGCCGACTGCAAGATTGTCAGGCGCAAGGGGCGCTTGTATGTGATTTGCAAGAAGAACCCCAAACTTAAACAACGTCAAGGATAATCTATTATGGCAAGAATCGCAGGAGTCGACGTCCCATCTAACAAGATTGGTGAGGTCGCATTGACTTACATTTACGGTATTGGCCGGAGCACAGCAGTTAAGATTCTAGAGAAGGCCGGGATCGATCGTAGTGTAAAGGTTAACGACTGGACTGACGCCCAGATCCAGGCCGTTCGCGAAATTATTGGTGCCAACTATAAGGTCGAGGGTGAGCTCCGCTCTGAGGTGCAGCTCAACATCAAGAGGCTCATGGACATTGGCTGCTACCGCGGCATCCGCCACCGCCTCGGTCTCCCCGTGCGTGGTCAGTCGACCAAGAACAACGCGCGCACCCGCAAGGGCAAGAAGAAGACCGTCGCTAACAAGAAGAAGGCTACTAAATAATTGAACCCATGGCTAAGAAAGCAGCTGCACTCAAGAAGAAAGTGGTCAAGATTGAGGCTCTTGGCGAGGCTCACATCCACTCCTCTTTCAACAACATAATCATCACTCTCACCAACACCCAGGGGCAGACCATATCCTGGTCCAGCGCCGGCAAGATGAACTTCAAGGGGTCGAAGAAGAACACCCCCTATGCGGCACAGACAGCAGCCACCGACTGTGCCAAGGTTGCCTACGACCTCGGTCTCCGCAAGGTCAAGGTCTACGTCAAGGGTCCCGGTAACGGCCGCGAGGCGGCTATCAGGGCCATCCATGCGGCAAACATCGAGGTGACAGAGATTGTCGATGTCACTCCGCTGCCGCACAACGGTTGCCGCCCGCCTAAGAGGCGCAAAGTCTAGTCCTTTTTTTTCAGTATCAATCTGTTTTTGATTTTGCATTTTGAATCGTGAATGGTATGATTCTCATCTGATAATCTAGCGGCTGCCATATTCATCATTTGAAATCAAAATTGACAAGTCAAAACAACAAGTAATGGCAAGGTACATTGGCCCAAGAACCAAAATTGCCCGCAAGTTTGGGGAGGCAATCTTTGGTCCAGACAAGTATTTCGAGCATCGCAACTACGCCCCCGGCCAGCACGGCCGCGACCGTCGCGCCAAGATTTCCGAGTATGGCGTACAGCTCAAGGAGAAGCAGAAAGCTAAGTACACATACGGTCTTTTGGAGCGCCAGTTCCGCATAGCCTACGCCGACGCTAAGCGGGCTAAGGGAGTCACGGGCGAGGTGCTGCTCCAAATCCTCGAGACGCGTTTGGACAACGTCGTCTATCGTCTCGGCATCGCGCCCACGCGTGCCGCGGCTCGCCAGCTCGTCGGACACAAGCACATTGTCGTCGACGGCAAGGTGGTCAACATCCCGTCGTTCCGCGTCAAGCCGGGGCAGGTGGTCGGCGTCCGCGAGAAGAGCAAGTCGCTTGAGGTCATAACAAACGCTTTGGCTTCCAGGTCGTCGCGCTACTCTTGGCTTCAGTGGGACAACAACAGCATGGCGGGGACTTTCCTCAACGTGCCGGAGAGGGCTGATATTCCAGAAAACATCAAGGAGCAGTTGATCGTCGATTTGTACTCTAAGTAAAATTATTCTTATGGCAATTTTAGCTTTCCAAAGACCAGAAAAAGTCATAATGCTCGAGAACGACGAGAAGTTCGGTCGTTTCGAATTCCGTCCTCTTGAACCAGGTTATGGCATTACCATTGGAAATGCCTTAAGAAGAATTTTAATCAACTCCCTTGAAGGGTACGCCATCACGTCAATAAAGATTGGCGGTGTTCTGCACGAGTTCGCTACAATCCCGGGGGTGATTGACGACGTTACGCAAATCATCCTCAACCTCAAGCAAGTCCGTTTCCGCAGCATATCTGAGGAGACAGAGACGGCGACGCTCTCGGTGACTGGGCAGTCGCAGGTCAAGGCCGGGGACTTTGACAAGGTCCTTTCCGGCTTCGAGGTTCTCAACCCTGAGCTGGTCATATGCAACCTCAACGAGGACGCGCGCTTCGACATCACTTTCACCATCAACAAAGGACGCGGCTATGTCCGCGCCGACGAGAACGAGGTGGAGGAGCCGAAGGCCGACCGTGAGGCAAAGGACAAGGACGAAAAGGAGAGGGAGGTCGCTACCATCGCGATAGACTCCATCTTCACGCCGATTGTCAACGTCAAGTACGACGTTGAGAACTTCCGCGTCCAGCAGAAGACCGACTACGAGAAGCTCGTCCTGGAGATTACCACCGACGGCTCCATTGCGCCAAAAGACGCCCTCAAAGAGGCCGCCAAGATTCTCATCTACCACTTCATGCTCTTCTCCGACGACAAGATTACTGTCGACGAGGGAGAGAAGACGGGGGGCGACGAGTTCGACGAGGAGGTCTTGCGCATGAGGCAGTTGCTTAAGAGCCGTCTTGCCGACATGGACCTCTCCGTCCGCGCCCTCAACTGCCTCAAGGCGGCGGAGGTCGAGACGCTTGGCGAGCTGGTCACCTACCACAGGAACGACCTGCTCAAGTTCCGCAACTTCGGCAAGAAGTCGCTCAACGAGCTAGACGACCTGCTAGCGAACCTGAACCTGTCGTTCGGCATGGACACGTCAAAGTATAAACTCGATAAAGAATAATTACGATGCGTCATAATAAGAAATTCAACCACTTAGGTCGGACGAGCGCACATCGTAAAGCCATGCTCTCCAATATGGCATGCTCGCTGATTCTCCACAAGAGAATCACGACGACTGTTGCCAAGGCTAAGGCTTTGCGTGTCTATGTTGAGCCGCTCATCAACAAGACCAAGAACTTGACGACTGTCGACGCCAAGCGCAGTGCTCAGCGCCTCGTCTTCCGCCGTCTCCACAACAACGAGGCGACCAAGGAGCTCTTCACCGAGGTCGCGGAGAAAGTCGCCAACCGCCCCGGCGGCTACACGCGTATCCTCAAGACCGGCTACCGCCTGGGCGACGGCGCCGATATGTGCTTCATCGAGCTTGTGGACTACAATGCCAACATGCTCGCCGCGCCCAAGAAGTCCGAGGAGAAGAAGCGCACGCGCCGCGGGCGCTCGAAGAAGACTGCCGCCGAGGCCGAGGCTCCTGCCGAGGCGCAGGCCGAGGCTAAGGCGGAGTAAGGAGCTTTTCCTTGCTGTTTCAGACTCTTGGAGGGGAGATTTTTCTCCCCTCCTTTTGCTTTTCCCCCTCTTTGGCTTTATTTTTGCACTCCACGCCCCCGTGCGTGCGGCTCAAGTGTTACGTTTTTTTTCTACCACCCGATGTGCTTGCGTTACGTCTCCAATTTTGTGGCGGCCCTCTTTGCCGCCATCTCGTTTTGTGGCTGTGGGAATGGTGGCGTGGCCGACGCCGTGGTCGTCTCGGTGGGCGACGCGAGCCTGACTCGGGCGCGGCTCATCTCCGCGCTTCCTGCCACGGTCTCGGCTGTGGACAGCGCGGTGCTTGCCGACGAGTTCATACGCAAGTGGGTCTACAGGCAGGTCTTGTTGCGCAAGGCTTCGCAATATCTGGGAGACGAGACGGCCGACATTGAGGACATAGTGGCGGAATACCGGGCGTCGCTAATCATAGAGACCTATCAGAACAAGCTCGTCGGGCAGAAGTTCAACTCCGAGGTCTCGCAGGGCGACGTGCAGGAGTACTACGACAAGATGAAGCAGAACTTTGTCTTGTCCGACGCCATTGTCAAGGGTTGTTGGGCCATACTGCCCGCCGACGCCCCGGGGGTCAAGGATTTCCTGAAGACACTGTCGAAGTTCGACGAGCGGTCGTCGCTGAGTGTCGAGGAGTACTTGTTCCGCAACGCCCAGAAGTATAAGAATTCGTTCGACAATTGGATCTCCCTCTCCGAAATCCGTTGCTTCTTCCCTGCGGACTTCCTGCCCGACAACGTGAAGTCGCTCTCCCGCTCCATGCCTGTCGTCAAGACCGGCAAAGACGGCAAGCTCATGCTTCTTAAGGTGACGCAGGCCATTCCCGCCGGCGAGGTGGCGCCGGTGGAGTTCGTGCGCGGCGACATCGCCAGCATCATCGTCGGCAAACGAAAGCTCGACTTCCTCAGCGAGGTAAACAAAGACATCTATAACAATGCCCTCCGAACGGGCGAAATCAAGTTCTACGACAAGAATGACTAGAAATACGCTCCTACCGCTGTGCGTCGCGGCCCTGTCGGCCCTGCTGCCGTCGCCCGCGGCGTCGCAGAAGAAGCTCATCGACGAGGTGGTCGCCTCGGTTGGCGACGACGCCATACTGAGTTCCGACATCGAGTACCAATATGGCCAGGCCATGATTGAGGGCGTCAACTTCAATGGCGACATGAAGTGCCACATCTTCGAGCAGTTGCTCATCCAGAAGCTCATGATTAACCAGGCCAAGATCGACAGCGTGGAGGTCAAAGACGGCGAGGTCATGCAGCAGGTCGACGCCCGCGTCAACTACTTCGTGCAGCAGGTGGGGGGGCAGGACAAGCTGGAGGAGTATTTCAACAAGCCGCTCCAGCAAATCCGGCGCGACCAGATGGAGACGGTCCGCACCCAGATGATTACGCAGAGGATGCAGCAGGAGATTGGCAAGAACATCAAGGTCACGCCGTCGGACATCCGCAAGTTCTATTCCTCCCTCAGCCAAGACAGCATTCCTTTCGTCCCGACGCAATATGAGATTCAGCAGGTCGTCGTCTACCCCGAGGTGGAGCAGGCCGAGATTGACCGCGTCAAGGACCGTCTTCGCGACTTCCAGCGGCAGGTGGCCGAGGGCCGCGACTTCGCCACGCTAGCCGTCCTCTACTCCGAGGACCCGGGCTCGGCGTCGCGCGGCGGCGACCTGGGGTGGTATTCGCGTTCGGGCTTCGTGCCCGAGTTCTCGGCCGTGGCTTTCAATATGCGCGACAAGGGCAAGGTCTCCAAGATTGTCGAGACGGAGTTCGGCTTCCACATAATCCAGCTCATCGACCGCAGGGGAGACCGCATCAACTGCCGGCACATCTTGCTGAAGCCCAAGGTCTCGGCAGAGAGCAGGGGCAAGGCCACGGCGTTTCTCGACACCGTGGTCAAGTATGTCGACGAGGGAAAGCTGACATTCGAGCAGGCCGCGATGCAGTTCTCGATGGACAAGGACACGCGCTCCAACGGCGGCGTCTTGGTCAACCCCGAAGACGGCACCGTCAAGTTCCAGCTTGGGCAGATTCCCGCCGAGATAGCCAAGGCCATCCAGGGCCTTAAGCCCGGCGAGGTCTCGAAGCCGTTCGCCATGATGGACGAGAAGAAAGGCAAGGAGACGATGCGCATCGTGCGGCTCGTGGCCAAGCACGACCCGCACCGCGCCAACGTGGCCGACGACTACGACATGCTCAAGGCGATGGTCGAGAACAGCAAGCGCAAGCAGATGCTCGACGAATGGATTCTGGCCAGGCAGAAAGAGCTCTACGTCGTCGTCACGCCAGACTGGCGCGGGTGCGACTTCCAATATAAGGGCTGGGCGCAATGACCCGCCGGGCACTGCTGGCCATGGCCCTGCTGGCCCTGGGCGGGACGGCGGCGGCGCAGAGGACCATACGGATCAAGATTGACCGCGCGGAGGTCTTGCGCCACGACGACAAGGTCGGCAAGAACACCCAGTCGCTCAATGGCGACGTCCGCCTCTCGCACCAGGGGACGGTCCTCTTGTGCGACAGCGCCTACATGTACAACGACTCCAACGTCGTCGTGTGCTACGGCAACGTCCACGTCATCCAGAACGACTCCATCCACCTCTACGGCGACAGGCTGACATACCTGGGCGACAAGGGGCTGGCCCGCGTGAGGCAGAACGTCCGCGCCAACAAGGGCACGACGTGGCTCTATACGGAGCATCTCGACTATGACCGCGCGCGCGACGAGGCCTACTTCTTCAACGGCGGCAAGGTGGTCGACAAGGGCAACACCCTGACCTCCGTCCGGGGCGTCTACCTGCCCATGACCAACGACGTGTTCTTCAAGGAGGACGTCGTCGGGCGGTCGCCCAACTACGACATGCTCTCCGACACGGCGGCGTTCAACACTCGGACGGAGGTCGTCTCCATCCTCGGCCCGACGACAATAACGACGTCGGACTCCATGATAATAGACAGCGACAAAGGGTGGTACGACACCCGCGCCGGCGTGGCCAAGCTGCTCCGCAACAACCGTCTGCACTCCGTCCGCAACCGCAGCACCCTCGTGGGCCGGACAATCCTCTACGAGAGGCGCAAGGGGCTCGGCACGGCGTGGGACGACATGGTGCTGACCGACTCCACCGACCAGGTGTCCGTCCTGGGCGACTACGGCTTCTACAACGAGGTTACGCGCGAGGCCATGGCGACGCGCCGGGCCATGCTCACGCAGGTCTACGGCCCCGACACGCTCTTCCTCCACGCCGACACTTTCCGGGTGGTCCCCCTGGCCGACACTAGCCGGCTCATCAAGGCCTTCCACAACGTCAAGGCCTTCCGCTCCGACCTACAGGCGCGCTGCGACTCGCTCGTCTTCGACTTCCGCGACTCCGTGGCCACGCTCTACGATATGCCCGTCGTGTGGTCGCAGGGCAGCCAGATGACGGCCAACGTCATAAAGCTCCACACGCGGCGCAGGGCGCTCTACAAGTCCGAGCTCGTCGACGGGGCCTTCGTCATCTCCATCGAGCCCGACTCCGTGGGCTTCGACCAGGTCAAGGGAAAGCTCATCACCGGCCACATCCGCGACAACGAGCTATACCTCATCGACGTCGACGGCAACGGGCAGACAATATACTACCCCAAAGACGGGCTCAACCTCATCGGGGTGAACCGGGCCGAGAGCAGCAACATGAGCATATGGCTCCGCGACAGGAGAATCCACAACATCACGATGCGGGTCTCGCCGGCCGGCAACATGAACCCGCCGCTGCTCGTAGGCGAGCAAGACTGCAAGCTCGCCGGCTTCCGGTGGCTCGACGACTACCGCCCCAAGCGCAAGGAGGACATCTTCCTGCGGCTGGAGATCCCCGAAGACCTGCAGGCGCAGAAGGAGGTCTATGTCGGATATGACTTCGACGACATAGAGTGATTGAAACTTTTTCCTACATTCGCGACTAGTTAAGACGTCGTAATAACTGATAAGCTATGTATTGGACTCTAGAATTGGCCTCGAAACTCGAGGATGCCCCTTGGCCGGCCACCAAGGACGAGCTCATTGACTACGCTACGCGCTCCGGCGCCCCCCTGGAGGTCATAGAGAACCTCCAAGAGATTGAGGACGACGGGGAGGTTTACGAAAGCATTGAGGACATCTGGCCAGACTATCCAAGCAACGAGGACTTCTTCTTCAACGAGGACGAGTATTGATGTCCGCCGACTCGAAAGTATAGACAACAGGTTGAGGCTGCCCACTGGCGCGTCGGAGTGCCGAGGTGGGCGGTCTTTTTTTTGATATTTTCAGAATGCCACAGCAGAAACGATTCTTCCTGGACGAGGAGCAGATTCCCCGCCGGTGGTTCAACATTGCGGCGGTGATGCCCAACAAGCCCATGCCGCCCCTCAACCCCAAGACGCGCAAGCCCCTGACGGCCGAGGACCTCTTCCCCATTTTCGCCGAGGAGGTCTCGCGCCAGGAGATGAACATGACCGACGAGTGGATAGACATCCCCGAACCCGTGCGCGACATCTACAAGAGCTACCGCAGCACGCCGCTCGTCCGCGCCTATGGTCTCGAAAAGGCGCTCGACACGCCTGCGCACATATATTTCAAGAACGAGAGCGTCAGCCCCGTGGGCTCGCACAAGCTCAACTCCGCCCTGGCGCAGGCCTACTACTGCAAGCGGCAGGGCGTCACCAACGTCACGACGGAGACCGGGGCCGGCCAGTGGGGATGCGCCCTGGCCTACGCCGCCAGCGTCTTCGGCCTTGAGGCCGCCGTCTACCAGGTCAAGATAAGCTACAACCAGAAGCCCTACCGGCGGAGCATCATGCAGACTTTCGGGGCCCAGGTGACGCCCTCGCCCTCCATGTCGACGCGCGCCGGCAAGGACATCCTGACCCGCGACCCCAACAACCAGGGGTCGCTCGGCACGGCCATCTCCGAGGCCGTGGAGCTGGCGCTGACGACGCCCAACTGCAAGTACACCCTGGGCTCCGTCCTCAGCCACGTCACCCTCCACCAGACCGTCATTGGCCTGGAGGCCGAGAGGCAGATGGAGATGGCGGGCGAGTGGCCCGACGTCGTCATCGCCTGTTTCGGCGGGGGGTCCAACTTCGGCGGCATAGCCTTCCCGTTCATGCGCCACAACATTGCCGGCGGCCGGCGCACGCGCTTCGTGGCCGCCGAGCCCGCCTCGTGCCCCAAGCTGACGCGCGGCGTCTTCCAGTACGACTATGGCGACGTGGCGGGCTACACGCCCCTGCTCCCCATGTTCACCCTGGGCCACAACTTCATGCCCGCCAACATCCACGCCGGCGGGCTGCGCTACCACGGCGCCGGCGTCATCGTCAGCCAGCTCCTCAAAGACGGCCTCATGGAGGCGGCGGACATACGCCAGTCGGAGAGCTTCAAGGCCGGCATCCTCTTCGCCCGAGCCGAGGGCATCGTGCCGGCCCCGGAGTCGTGCCACGCCATTGCCACGGCCATACGCGAGGCGCGGAGGTGCAAAGAGGAGGGGCGGCAGGAGGTCATCCTCTTCAACCTCTCGGGCCACGGGCTTATCGACATGAGCGCCTACGACCAGTTCCTCAGCGGGAGCCTCCTCGACTTCGAGGTCTCCGACGACGACGTGCGGCGCAACATTGCCGAGCTCGAGAAGATTGTCTGACACAGCCCGGCGCAACGGGGCGGGCGGCATTGCGGGCGGCGCGGGGGGGAGGCAACCCGCGCCGCCCTTCGTCTGCCGCCGCGCGCCGCCCGCGGGTCCCCCTTTTATCGCTATATTTGCGGGGGCGGTTGAGCCCTTTTGGGGCTCCGGCGTGGTCGGTTTCAACTCCCCCATGGGCGGAAAGCACATAGTGGGCGACGCGAACCCGCATGTTGCGGACTTTTACAACGAAGTGAAAGATGGCGTTGTCTCCGGGCGCTCCATGAGGCGCTACCTGGAGCGCAGGGGGCGGTTGCTGGAGACGGCGGGGGAGGATGGATATTTCCACTTCCGCGAGGTGAGGGACAGGTTCAATGCGGAGGCTAGCCCATTCGACTTCGTTTTTCTGTCGCGCACGGGGTTCAATGGGATAATCAAATTGACAGAGTCGCCTCGGTTATTCGCACAAAGGACTGGGAGTTCCGCAATCAGGCCTTTGCCGGTACCATTTCGGTGGCAGGGGAGGGTGACATCGTATATTGCGACCCGCCGTACTTTGGGCGGTATGTCGATTACTACAATGGGTGGACGGAAAACGACGAGGTGGCACTGTGCGAGGCCCTCTGCGGAACTAAGGCAAAGTTCGTCTTGTCGACGTGGCATCACAATGAATATCGAAAGAATGAAAAGATTGAGCGTCTATGGTCTCGTTTCAATGTGGAGACAAGGGAGCATTTCTACCACGGCGGCGCCCATATTGAGAATCGGCACGCGATGACGGAGGCTTTGGTGTTCAACTTCGACATACACTGACGGCAGGAGCGCCCGCCCCACCGACTGGGAGTGGGATTGCCGCTTTTTTTTTCATAACCATTCCCCCTGCCGCCTCCGCTCGTAGCCCCAAAGGGGCGGCATGAGACAGCCTAGGGCGCGAGCCCTAGGACTGTGCGCGTCCCTAGGGCTACGCATGGCCCCCGGGGCTACGCGTGAGCCCCTCATGACGACGCGCGGCCCCCATGGCCGCGTGTGGAGTCGATGCCGACGACACGCCCCCCGCCCTACTCCTCCATCTCGAACCGGACCCTCGCCCCCCGCGTCAGCTCCGAGTGGCGCAGGAACGGCCGCTCGAGCCTCTTGCCGTTGACCGTCACCTCGCCAACGTGCCGCCGCCCGGGGCCGTTGGCGGGGGCCTCAATCTCGACGCGGCGCCCGCCCGGCAGGCGGATTGTGGCCCTGCGGAAGAGGGGCGAGCCGAGGGCGTAGTCGTCTGCGGCGGGGCATACGGGGTAGAAGCCCAGTGCCGAGAAGACGTACCACGCCGAGGTCTGGCCGTTGTCCTCGTCGCCGCAATAGCCGTCGGGGCGCGCCGAGTAGAGGCGGTCCATCACCTCGCGGGCCCACCACTGCGCCCGCCGGGGCCGCCCGCAGTAGTCGTAGAGGTAGACGACGTGCTGCGCCGGCTGGTTGCCGTGGGCGTAGTTGCCCATGTTGGCCACCTGCATCTCCGTAATCTCGTGAATCCGCGAGCCGTAGTAGCTGTCGTCGTAGACGGGCGGGGCCACGAAGAGCGAGTCGAGCATGCGCCCGAAGGCCTCGCTCCCGCCCATGAGCTCCATGAGGCCCCCGATGTCGTGGAACACCGACCACGTGTAGTGCCACGCGTTGCCCTCGGTGAAGACGTCGCCCCACTTGTAGGGGCTGAACGGCTCCTGGAACGTCCCGTCGGCGCGCCGCCCGCGCATGAGGAGCGTCTGCGGGTCGAAGAGGTTGCGCCAGTTGCCCGCCGCAGCCTCCAGCGTGTCGGCGGCGGCGTCGTGGCCCAGCTTGCGGGCCGCCTGTGCGAGGCACCAGTCGTCGTAGGCGTATTCCAAAGTCCGGGCGGCACTCTCGGCTATGCCGACGTCGCAAGGCACGTAGCCCAGCGTGTCGTACCACTCGTGCCCAAGCCGCCCCGTCGAGCTGACCGTGGGGTGGACCCTGCCGCGCCCGCTCTTCATGGCCTGGTAGAGCGTCTCGGCATACACCTTGGGCGTCACCCCCTTGACGATGGCGTCGGAGACGACCGACGCCGAGTTGTTGCCAACCATGCACGCCCGGTGCCCCGGGCTGGCCCACTCGGGCAGGAACCCGCTCTCCAGCCACGCGCAGGCCAGGCCCTCCTGAATCTCGGCGTTGACGTCGGGATAGACGAGGTTGAGCAGGGGGAAGAGGGCGCGAAACGTGTCCCAGAATCCCGTGTCGGTATACATCCGCCCGGGGAGGACTTGCCCGTTGTAGGGGCTGCGGTGGACGGGCCTGCCGTCGGCGTCGATCTCGTAGAGCTTGCGGGGGAAGAGCGTCGCGCGGTAGAGGCACGAGTAGAAAGTGCGCGTCTGCTCGGCCGTCCCGCCGCTCACCTCTATGGCGCCCAAGATGTCGTCCCACCGCCGTTGCGCCTTGGCGCGGACGGTCTCGAAGTCGTCGTCTCCCAGCTCGCCGAGGTTGCGCAGGGCCTGCTCCTCCGAAATGAACGACGACGCCACCCGCGCCACGACCCTCTCGCCGCGGCGAGTCGCGAAGCCCACTCGGGCCAGGGCGTGGCGCCCCTCCGCGTCGTGGCCCTCCACGCGCCTGCCGCCGTCATACAGCTCCGCCTCGTCGATGTCGCGGTCGAAGCGGACGACGAACCAGTTGCGGAACCCGGCCGGCACGCCGCCGCTGTTGCGCGACGTCCACCCGCAGACGGTGCGGCGGTCGGGCAGGAGGCGCAGGGCCGAGCCGCCGTCGTAGGCGTCGATGACCACGCCGGCCTCGTCCGTCGCCGGGAACGTGAAGCGCATCATGGCGGCGCGGTCCGCAGGCGTCAGCTCGGCCAGGACGTCGTGGTCGGCCAGGTAGACGCTGTAGTAGTAGGGGCGCGCCTCCTCGCCCTGGTGCGAGAACCAGCTCTGCCGCGCCTCCTCGTCCACCTTGTCGCGCCCGCGGGTGGGCATGAGCGAGAACTGGCCGTAGTCGCCAACCCAGGGGCTGGGCTGGTGCGTCTGCTTGAGGCCCCGCAGGGTGTTGGCGGCGTAGGTGTATATCCACCCGTCGCCGTTCTTGCCCGTCTGCGGCGTCCAGAAGTTCATGCCCCACGGCAGGGCCACGGCGGGGTAGGTGTTGCCTGCCGAGAGCGCGTGGCTCGACATGGTGCCGACGAGCGTCGAGACACACTCCGACGGGCGTGGCGCCTCCTCCCCGGCGGGGGCCTCCCGCCCGGCGCACGCCGCCAGGAGCGCGGCTGCCAGGAGAGCCGCGCCCATGGCCGAGTGGTGGGTGGTCATATGATCGAGTTGAGCAGGTCCGCCTTGCCGTCGTCCACGAGCTTGCGGACAAGCTCGCCGAAGAGGCTGTTCTGCCACGCGAACCACGGCCGCGTGAAGACCGAGGCGTCGTGGCGCGAGAAGCTCTCGTGGATGAAGCCCGTGCCGGCGTCGGTGTTCATGAGCTGGGCCATGCATTCGAGAATCTCCGTGTCGTCGGTGGCCGTGAAGGCGCGCATCATTATGCTCATGGGCCATATGGCCTCCACGCCTATGTGCGGCCCGCCGATGCCCTCGCCCGCCGGCCCGCTCCAGAACCACGGGTTGTCGCGGCTCCAGGCGAAACGCCGGGTGTTCCTGTAGAACACGTCGTCTGCCGCCACGTCGCCGAGGTAGGCCATCGCGAGGAGGCTCGGCACGTTGGCGTCGTCCATCAGGGCCCGGCTTCCGAAGCCGTCAACCTCAAAGGCGTAGACGAGGCCGTGCTTGGGGTGGCTCGCCAGGGCGTGGCGCGTCAGCGCCGTCTCGACCTCGGCGGCGAGCGCCGCGAAGCCCCCGGCCAGGGCCGTGTCTCCGTTCACGGCCGTCAGGATCTCGGCCGCCTTGCGCAGCGACGACACGGCCATGAAGTTCGACGGCACCAGGAATCCGAACGTCGTGGCGTCGTCGCTGGGGCGGAAGGCCGAGGCAATGAGGCCCACGGGGCGGACGGGCGCGCCGCGGCCCACGTGGAGGCGCGTGTCGAGCTGGCGGTCCGTGGTGCGCAAGAACGTGTAGCCCGACGGCCCGCCTTTCATCTGCTCGGCGCGCATCGTGGCCAGGACTTTCTCCATGGCCGAGAGCCAGTGGCGGTCGAAGACCGACGTGTCGCCCGTCACCCTCCAATATTCGTGGGCCAGGCGGATGGGGTAGCAGTGCGAGTCTATCTCCCACTTGCGCTCGAAGACCATGGGCCCCGCCGCCGGACGGTCTGTGGCGTCGTGCGCCCCCGCGGGCCCGACGTTGAAGCCGTTGGCGTAGGGGTCGGCGCATATGAGCTTCATCTGCCGCCGCACGACGCCGGCAATCATGCGCCGCAGGGGCTCGTCGCGGTCGCACAGCCCGACGTAGGGCCACACCTGGGCCCCCGAGTCGCGCAGCCACATGGCCGGGATGTCGCCCGTGTGGACGTAGGTGTCGGGCTTGCCCTCCTCGTCTTGGCCGGGGTGGACGGACGTGTCGAGGGTGTTGGGGAAGCAGTTGGCGAACATCCACCTCAGCCGCTCGTTGGTCAGCAGCCCGCACACGCGCTCAATCTCGGCCTCGACGGCCTCGGAGCGGAAGAGGCGGACGGCCGCCGCGGGGCGCTTGTCCTGATACTCCTCCGGCTCGTCGGGGTTGTACCACGTCTTGGGCTCGGGGCCCATCTCGATGCGGAGCGAGCCGCCCGCCGTGAGGTCGCGGTGCCATATGTAGGGCCGCAGGTAGAGGCGCCCGTTGAGCCATATCCGCTGGATGTATTTGTTCGTCGGCGAGTTGTTCTCGGCCACAATCTCCATCGTCTTGTCGCCCATGCGCAGCGTGGCGCGGTCGAAGAGGGGCGAGCCGAACCAGTAGCGCCCCCCGGCGGGCTCGGCCTCGTAGAAGCCCAGCGACGAGAGGACGTACCACGCCGACATCTGCCCCGCGTCTTCGTTGCCCGAGAGGCCGTCGGCGCCGGCGTGGTAGAGCGTCGTGAGGACCTGGCGCACCCTCTCGGCCGTCTTCCACGGCTGGCCCATCATGGTGTAGAGGTAGAGCGTGTGGTGGCTCGGCTCGTTGCCGTGGGCATATTGGCCAATCATGCCGGAGATGTCGGGGCTTGCGTCCCGGCCCTCGACGACGGGGCTCACCGCGAAGAGCGAGTCGAGCTTTTGAATGGCGTCCGACCGCCCGCCGAAAAGCTCTTGAAGCCCCCGCGCGTCGTGCGGCGCGAGCCACGTATATTGCCACGCGTTGCCCTCGCAGTAGTCGTCGGCGCGGTGCTCGGCGGCAAAGGGGCTGAAGGGCGTCCGCCACGTGCCGTCGGCGAAGCGCCCGCGCACGAAGCGCGTCTGCGGGTCGAAATAGTTGCGCCACGAGTGGCTCCGCCGCTCATACTCTTGCGCCTCGTCGGTCTTGCCCAGGGCCTTGGCGGCTTGCGCAATGGCCCCGTCGGCAATGGCATACTCCATGTCGAAGGCTATGGCCTCGCGCATCGAGTCGCAGGGGATGTAGCCGTGCCGCGCCCGGAGGCCGCCGCCGCGCGCCGTGTCGGCCGCCGTGCGGGTCAGGGCGGCAAAGGCGCGCCCGCGGTCGAAGCCCCCAATGCCTTTCACTATGGCGTCGGCCACGACGGGGACCCCGGGGTTGCCCACCATGCAGTCCGTCTCGTTGGCCCACAGGTGCCACACGGGCAGTCGGCCCTGCTCGTCGGCAATGTTGAGCATCGTCCCGACGACGCCGGCCATGCGCTCGGGGTGGAGGAGCGTCATGAGGGGCATGGCGGCGCGGTAGGTGTCCCACAGGCTGAGCGTCGTGTAGGTCGGGTGGCCGGGGTCGGGGTGGACTTGCCCGTCGGCGCCGCGATATTCGCCGCCGACGTCCGAGAAGACCGACGGGGCCACCATGGTGTGGTAGAGGGCGGTGTAGAAGACCCGCTTGGCCTGCTCGTTGTCGGTCTCGATCGTCACCTTGCGCAGCTCGTCGTTCCACGCCTTGTCTGCCGCGCGCGCCGAGGCGTCGAAGTCCCATCCAGGCAGCTCCGCCTCCATGGCGGCCCGCGCGCCCTCTATGCTCACGGCCGAGAGGGCCACTTTCAGCACCACCTGCTCGCCGTCGGCCGTGGCGAACGAGGCGCGGCCGTAGCGCTCCGCCACGTTGTCGAAACTGGCAAAGGGGCGCGAGAACTCCGCCACGAAGAAGACCCTCTGGTCGCGGGCCCAGCCCGTCGAGTGGCGCCACCCCGCAATGCGGCGGTCGCCCTCGGCCTCCATGTGGGTGTCGGTGGCCTTGTCCCAGCACCCGCCGTTCTCCAGGTCGAAGACCACGGCGGCCTCCGCCGAGGCGGGGAACGTGTAGCGGCTCATCCCGACGCGGGCCGTGGAGGTCATCTCGGCCAAGACGCCGTAGCGGAGCAGCGGGACGGCGTAGTAGCCCGGCCGCGCCACCTCCGCCGAGCGGGCGGCGTGGCTCCACAGCCCGCTCGAGGGGTCGGACTCGGTGCCGCGGGCGTAGGAGACGCTCCCCACCACCGGCATCACCGTCACGTCGAACAGGTCGCCTATGCCCGTGCCGCTCAGGTGGGTGTGCGAGAAGCCTATGACCGTCGAGTCCGTGCTGTGGTAGCCGCTCGTCCAGTCCCACGTCTGGGGGATGCTCGTGGGCCCCAGCTGGACCATGCCGAACGGCACGCTGGCCCCGACGAAGACGTGGCCGTGGCCGCCCGTGCCAATCAGCGGGTCCACGTGGCGGGTCAGCTCCGCCTCGCCGCCCCAGGGGCCGCAGGCGGTCAGCGTCATGGCCGCCAACGGCAAGATGTGCCTCTTCTTGTTCATGTGCAGATATGTTTGAGAATCTTTTTGCCTGTGTGTCATTCCTTTCCGCCGCCGGCTGCCAGCTCCACGGAGAGCGTCCCGCCCTCCATCAGCTCCCGATGGCCGATGCGGAACTTCCGCAGCCTCCTGCCCCCAAGCCACATCCGGTCAATATATCCCTCGCCGCTCTTCTCGATGGTCAGCGTGCGCCCCCCGCCGGTGTCAATCTCGGCGCGGTCGAACGTCGGGGCCGTGAGGGTGTAGGAGGGCTGTCCGGGGCAGTCGGGGTAGAGGCCCAGCATGGTGAAGACGGCCCATGCCGACATGGCGCCGGTGTCGTCGTTGCCGGGGATGCCGTCGGGGCGCGTCGTGAAGTGGCGCTCCAGGAGGCGGCGCGTCTCGCGCTGTGTGCGCCACTCCTCGCCTCGGAAACGGCTGAAGAGGTAGGCGTAGGCAATGTCGGGCTCGTTGGCGGGGTCGTAGAGGCCCTCGTCGAAGACCCTCTGGAGCTTCTCGACGAAGCGGCGCCGTCCGCCCATGAGGCGCGCCAGGCCCTCGACGTCGTGCGGCACGAAGAACGTGTAGTTCCACGCGCTGCCCTCGTGGAAGCCCGGCGCGGCCGAGAAGTTGGCCCCGTCCTTGGGGTCGAAGGGCGTCAGGAACGAGCCGTCCGCCGTCCTCGGGCGCAGGGCCCCGCTCTCGGCGTCGTAGTAGTGGCGGTAGCCCATCGAGCGGCGGCGGAGCATGGCGGCGTCGGCCCCCCTGCCGAGCGAGTCGGCCAGCAGGGCCAGGGCGGCGTCGGCCACGTAATATTCCAGGGCGTGCGACACCGAGGCGTCGCCGGCCAGGTCTTTGGCATAGAATCCTAGCGGGATGTAGCCGAGCTCGGCGTAGGGGTCGATGTCGGGGCGGAGGCGGTTCGAGGCCCCGGGCGTCGTGGCCCCCTTGAGCATGGCCTCGTAGGCCGTCGCGATGTCGAAGCCGCGGAGGCCCTTCATCCACGTGTCGACAAGCACGGGCGTGGCGGGGTCGCCCTCCATGGTGAACGTCTCGCGCCCGTAGAGCTCCCACTTGGGCAGCCAGCCCCATTCGGCATACATCGAGACCATCGTCCGCGCCATCTGCTCCTGGCGCTCGGGGTAGGCCAGGGTGAGCAGCTGGTGGACGTTGCGGTAGGTGTCCCAAAGCGAGAAGACCGTGTAGCGGCTCTCGCCCTGCGCCACGCGCCCCACCTCGCCGCTGCGCTCCATGAGCGGATATTCGCCGTTGGCGTCGTTGAGGATGTTGGGGTGGAGCAGGGCGTGGTAGAGGGCCGTGTAGAAGACCGTCCGCTGGCTCTCCGTGCCTCCGCTCACGCGGATTCGCCCCAGGGCCTCGTCCCACTCCCTCCGCGCCGCCTGGCGCAGGTCGTCGAACGTCGTCCCCGGGGGCTGCTCGGCGTCGAGGTTGGCGCGGGCGTTGGCCGTCGAGACATACGAGATGCCCGTCCGCACCACCACCTGCTCGCCGTCGGCCATGTCGTCGAACGAGAACCAGTAGCCCACGTCGTCGCCCGCCATCTCGCGGCCGTAGGCGGTGTAGAGCTTGTAGCGCCCGTTGTCGGGCGTCCACTCCGCCTCGACGCCCGACATGGGGCGCTGCCTCTTCCAATATCCGCTCCGCGACGGACTGTGCGAGACGCGCGTCACGAAGTAGACCGGGAAGACGGCCTGCGGGTTGTAGCAGAACGTGCCCAGGAGCTTCACACCCTCAATCTCCGTCGGGCCGACGCGGCGCACCATGGCCCCGCTCTCGTTGGTCAGCCCCTCGCCCAGGTTGAGCAAGATGTTGCCGCGCCCGGCGGCGAAGGTGTAGCGCTCGGCGGCGGTGCGGAGCGTGGCCGTGGCCTCGGCGCGGATGCCGTAGCGGCGGAGCGTGGCGGCGTAGTAGCCCGGCCGGGCCTGCTCGTCGGAACATTCGCTGCCATACTCGCGGTAGTCCACGTTCAGCTCCCCGGAGGTGGCCATGGTCAGCAGGGCGCCCATGTCGGGGCACCCCACCCCGCTCAGCGCCCCGTGGGCGAAGCCCGTCATGTATGTGTTGCTCCGCTCGTAGGGCGTGCTCCACCACCTCGAGTCCTTGTCGTAGGCGTTGGAGTCCGAGCCCATGACGTTGAACGGGGTCACCTGCATCATGCCGTGGGGCAGTGTGGCCCCGGGGTTCGTGGCCCCGAAGTTCGTCGTCCCTATGAAGGGGTCCACCATGTCCGCGGGGCCTTGCGCCGCGGCGGCCGGCGCGGCGGCGAGCAGGCAGAGCAGGAGCGGCGCCATCATATGATGCTGTTCTCTTTGGTGAAGCGCACAATCTCGTCGACGCGGCCCATGGCCAGGCACGTCACGGTGTCGGCCGCCCCGTAGTATACCGCCACGCGCCCCGTCGGGGCGTCGCACAGGGCGGCGCAGGGGAACGTCACGTTGGGGACGTCGCCCGCCAGCTCATAGGGCTCGCGGGGCGAGATGAGGTAGGGGCCGCCGCGGGCCACGACGCGCCACGGCGCGTCGAGGTCGAGCAGTGCCGAGCCAAAGGCGTAGACGAAGCCGTTGCACGAGCGGAGGACGCCGTGGTAGAAGAGGAGCCACCCCTCGGAGGTCTCTATCGGCACGGGGCCGGCGCCAATCTTGGTGCATTGCCACGCCGACACCTCGAAGGCCGCCGGCGACATGACGTGGCGGTGGCGGCCCCAATGCACCATGTCGGGGCTCTCCGAATAGAAGATGTCGCCAAAGGCCGTGTGCCCCGTGTCGCTGGGGCGCGACAGCATGGCATATTTGCCCCCTATGCGGCGAGGGAAGAGGACGCCGTTGCGGTTGTAGGGCAGGAAGGCGTTCTCCACCTGGTGGAACGTCTGGAAGTCCTCCGTCCACGCCACGCCAATCGTCGGCCCGTGATATCCGTTGCACCACGTCACCCAGTAGCGGCCCTCCAGGGGCGTCACGCGCGGGTCGTAGCCGTAGACCCAACGGCCCACCTCGGCGCCGGCCCCGACGAGGCGCAGGTCGTCCTCGAAGATGTCCCACTCCAGGCCGTCGGCCGAGAAGCCGGCGTGGAGGCGCATGCGGCGGTTGGTGTCGTCGCACCGGAAGACGCCGGCGTAGCGGAAGCCGCCGCGGCTGAAAGGCACGACGGCCGAGTTGAACACCGAGTTGGACGTCGAGAGGGCGCCGCGGCCTATGACGGGGTTGCCGCTATAGCGCCACAAGACGTCGCGGCATCCCTCCGGCCGCTCCTCCCATGGGATGTGGGGCAGGGCGTCGCCTGCAATGCTGATTCTCCTGGTCATCGTGTCTAGGTTGTGTGTTGCTTGTCTTTTTGTTTTTTTTTGGGGGGGGGCGTCCTAGGGGTGGGGCGGGGCGTCGTCTATCGCCCCTTTGTCCCTAGGGCTCGCGCCCTAGGCCGGCATATGTCGCCGCTTCGCACACTCCGTAGCCTTTGGGGCTTCGACCCCTCCGAGATGGGGCAAACGCCAATTGTCGATTATTAATTTAATTGGAGAAGCGGCCCTCATCGCACCACGACTTTGTGCGCCGTGCCGTCGGTGTGGCGCACCACGTAGACCCCCCGGCGGGGCGCCTCATCGATTCGCCGGCCCGTGAGGTCGTAGATGCCCTCCACGGTCTTGCCGTCGGCGCCCTCGATGCGCTTGAGCGGGCGCGTCTGGCCCTCCGTGCCCTCGAAGTCGAGCTTCAGAGTGGGCGACGGGGGGGCGTCGGCGGTGGCCGCCGTCGCCTCGTTGACGAACGTGGCGCTGAATTTCAGCGTCTTGTCCTCCACCGTCCCCTGGAGGGTGCACCGCGTCTTGAGCGTCGTCTGCCCGCCGAGCTTCACCTCGACGCTCACGGCCTGGGCCGTGAGCGTCGTCCCCTCCAGCGTCACCTCGCCTATGCTGATGTCGCCCACCTGCCCGTGGCCCGTGGTGCGGAAGCCCGCTACGCCGATGGTTTTCTGCGCGGCGTCCCACGTGGCGTGCGCCTCCGTGGCCGTCTCTTCCGTCTGGCCCGCCGCGGACACTTTCAGTGTCCCCTCGTAGTCGGTGGCGGAGGCCGCGGCGGCCATGAGCGGGGCGAGGAATAGTAGTAGAGTCTTCTGTTTCATGGCTGTGGTGTTTGTTGGTTGTTTGTCTCTGCATGTCTTGCGTTGCCCAGGCGTTTTTGTCGTCTGGGCGTTTTTGCGTCGTCTGGGCGTTTTGCGTCGTCCTAGGGCTCACGCCCTAGGCTGTCACAATGTCGCCCCTTTGGGGCTTTGAGCCGCCCGCCGAGACGAACTGCGGCGTGGCAGACGCGCGAGTTGCGCGCCCCTGCACGGCGCCTACCCGGGCTCCCCCGGTCGGTTGCCAATTGTCAATTGATTTGTTGTCAATTGTTGATTATTAATTGATTCGTATTTCGTCCGTGAAGAGCCACCCCCCCTGCCTCTTGCCGGCCTCGGCCACCATTCGGACGTAGCGCGCGCGGTCCCTGCCGCGCCACCCGAAAGTCTGCCACGCCGGGCGGCGCTCGTCGGGCGGGTAGCCGTTCTCGGCGGTGTGGAGCAGGCGGAAGTCTGTGCTGTCTTCCGAGACGTAGAACGAGACCCTCTCCGGCATCCATATCCACGCCGAGTGCCACTGCACGAAGTCGGCCGCCACCTCGCCGATGTCCGTCGTCTCGCGCAAGTCCACCGTGACGTCGACTCCCGTGCCCAGGAATCCCTGCCACCGGGTCTTGTAGCTCCAGGGCCCGCGGAGTCCGTTGGTCAGCGTCTGCGCCCCCTCGGCGGGGTAGGCGCTGTTCCACGCCGTCTTGTAGGCCACCGGGCACCCCACGGCCCGGTGGTTGTCGGGGCGGAGGCTCTCGTGGCGCTCGCCCTGCTCGTGGGTCAGGTCGAAAGTGTTGTAGCCCAGGGCCCTGGCGCGGCTCGCGGCCCACAGCGCGCGGCGGTGGAAGTCGGAGTAGTTCTTGCCCTCGGCGGCGCTCCACGCCACCTCGGCCAGGGCGAAGAGCCTCGGGTAGAGCATATATTCGGCGTGGGCCTCGGTCTCGACGTGCTCCGTCCACAGGTTGGCCTGGACGCCCAGGACCCTCTCGCGCCCCTCCATTGTCGGCGGGGCGGGGTCGTAGGAGTAGACCCTCGGCAGGGGCAGGTAGCCCGACATGGCCAGGGGCTCCGTCGTCGGGTTGTCCTGGTAGCTGTCCAGGTAGCAGAAGGCGCCGGGCGTCATCACCACGTCGTGGCCCATGGCGGCGGCGCGCCGCCCTCCCTCCTCGCCTCGCCACGACATGACGACGGCCCCGGGGGCCAGGCCGCCCTCCAGCGTCTCGTCCCACCCCACCATCCTCCGCCCGTGGCGGGCCAGGAAGTCGCCCAGGCGGCGGACTCCCCAGCCCTGTAGCTCGGCGGCGGACCCCAGGCCCTCGCGGAGCATCGCCCCGCGGCACAGCGGGCAGGCCTCCCACGCCGCGTGCCCCGCCTCGTCGCCCCCAATGTGGACATACTCCGACGGGAAGAGGCGCAAGACCTCGGACAGGACGCCCTCGACGACCTCGAAGGTCCGCTCGTTGCCCAGGCACAGCTCGCCGCCCGCCACTCCGCCGCGGCACGCCAGGTCGGGCATCGAGGCCAAGACCTCCTCCGAGTGGCCGGGGAACTCAATCTCCGGGACCACCTCGATGTGGAGGCTCCGGGCCGTCGCCACGATGTCCTCAACGTCGGCGCGCGAGAAGAAGCCGCCGTAGGCCCCCTCGGCGCCCTGGCGCGACTGGCGGTGCCCGCCCTCGTCCCACTCGCGCCACGTGGCGCCCTCTCGCCACGCCCCCACCTCCGTCAGCTCCGGGAAGCCGCCCACCTCCAGCCGCCACCCGGCGGCGTCGGTGAGGTGCAGGTGGAGGCGGTTGAGCTTCAGCCGCGCCATCATGCGCATCTGCTTCTTGACGAACTCCTTGTCGAAGAAGTGGCGCGAGACGTCGAGGTGGAGGCCCCTCCAGCCGAAGCGGGGGCTGTCCGTGATCTCCTGCGCCGGGATCTGGTCGCCGTGGCGCTCGTAGAGCGCCAGGAGGGTCTGCAGGCCGTAGAAGAGGCCCGCCGCGCCGCGCGAGCGGACGCTGATGCCGGCGGGGTGGACGCGCAGGTGGTAGCCCTCGGCCGAGGCGGGCAGCGTGGCGCCCTGGCTCAGCTCCAGCGTCAGGGTGTGGCCGGGGGCGGAGGCCGCCGAGCCGCCATCGGGCGCCACGGGCAGGGGCGACCGGCGCACCCACTCCTCTAGCGGGCGCGCCACGCTGTCGGGGGCGGCGAAGCTCAGGCTCAGGCCCCCGGAGACGAGGCTGTGGCCCGACAGGGGGCGAACCTCGGAGGGGCGCGGCACGACGACGCTCTCGCACTCCGCCACGTCGTGGCACCCCGGGGCGGCGGCGGACGAGGCAATGGCGGCCCAGAGGCCGACGAGGCGCATGGATCTATTCATGGTGTGGCTCTTTGGGCCCCGGAGTGTCGGGGTGGGTGAAAGGCACGAGGCGCGACATGACCAGCGCGGGCGCCGTGGCGCCCATGACGAGGGTGAAGAAGAGGCGGTAGCCCAGGGTGTCGCTCAGGGCCCCGGAGGCCATGCCCGTCAGCATGACGGACAGGTTCATGATGCCCGAGGCAAAGGCGTAGTGCGCCATCTGGTGGGGGCCGGGGGCCACCTGCTGCATCATGAACAGCGTCAGCCCCACGAAGCCGAAGCCGTAGCCGAAATACTCCACGACGATGCCGCCCCCGACAACGAGCATCGACGACGGGCGCAGCCAAGCCAGCAGGGCGTAGACGGCAAAGGGCAGGTTGAAGACGCAGCACAGGGCCGTGAGCGACCGCCGCAGGCCACGCCGCGCAACCCAGTAGCCCGCCAGGAGCGAGCCCAGCAGGAAGGCCCCGGCGCCAAAGGTGCCGTAGTAGAGGCCTATCTCGCGGTTCGTCAGGCCCAGGCCGCCCTCCGCCGCGCCGCTCTTGAGGAACAGCGGCACAATCTTCATGACGAAGCCCTCGC
The DNA here is from genome assembly GCA_964481855.1 of uncultured Marinilabiliaceae bacterium. Classification (GTDB taxonomy): domain Bacteria; phylum Bacteroidota; class Bacteroidia; order Bacteroidales; family Marinilabiliaceae; genus W3P20-009. The sequence continues at coordinate 10,932 of CAYZUH010000017.1, read as the reverse complement.
CGAGGCGGTAGGCTATGATGAAGCCGACGTAGACCCACACGCGCGGCTTGGCGAAGAACGAGGCCGTGACCTCGCCCAGGGCGCCCCGCCCGCCGCACGCCCGCCGCACGCGCCGGCCCGCGCCGCGAGGCAGGGCGCGGGCGTGCCACGCGCCGAGAGCGAGCAGCAGGGCACCCAGGGCCGACATGACCACCGCCCACGCCGCCGCCGTCTCCATCCGCCCCTGGAGCCACCCGACGGCCCACACCAGGCCGCCCGTGGCGACGAGCTTTGCCAGGTTGTAGAAGGCGCCCTGCCAGCCGATGTAGCGGGCCTGGTCGCGGGAGGAGAGCTCCGCCATGTAGACGCCGTCGGCGGCAATGTCGTGGGTGGCGCCGCTAAAGGCCACGGCGGCCATCAGGGCCACGCCGACGGCGAAGAAGTGGGGGGCCGAGAGCGACAGCGCCACGCACCCGAAAAAGACGCCGCTCAAGACCTGAGTCGCCACAACGATGAGGCGACGGCCTCCGAAGACCTCCAAGACGGGCGCCCACAGGAACTTGAGCGTCCACGGCCACATGACAAGCGACGTCCAAAAGGCAATCTGGGAGTCCGAGACGCCCATGTCCTTATACATCACGGCCGAGACCATGTTGAGGGTCACGAACGGCAGGCCCATGGCGAAGTAGAGGCTCGGCACCCAACGTGTGGGCGACGCGGCCGGGGGGCTGTGGCGTTGGCTGGCGTTCATGTCGAGAGTCTCTCCTTTCTTTTTGTCAGTGGTTGTGAGGGGGTGGGGGAGCTCCGGCAGGTTGTTCGGATTGGTGTCTCGCAAATATAATATTTTGTTTTCCGATTCGCCGCGCCCGGCCGCTTTTTAATTTGTTATTTCCTCCCGTTTCCCCTCTGCCTCTTGTCCCGCCCGCCCCCTTGCCTCCTTTTTGAGCCCGATTCGCTATGTTTGCCGTCGGCTAGAGCGAAAGGAGGTAGAGAGATGGGACTATTCGTCAACCCCGGCATGGGCAGCCTTTTGGAGGATATGAAAGACGACATATATGTCGGCAAGTCGCTCATCATTGCCGAGCTCAACAGGTGCCGCGGCAGATTGTCGGAGTGGCATACGACCCTAGGGTTCACGCAAAATAAAATCCCCAGGTCATGCGCCCCTCCCCCCAAAAAATCAATCCTAGGGCTCACGCCCTAGGGCAAAAGCATGAACCCTAGGCCCCCCCCGCACACAAAAAAATGTGGCGGCGGGCCCACACTGACCCGCCGCCACCGCCGCCAGGCGGGGCACTCCCCAAAAACACTCCAAACCAAAAAGCCCCGGCCCGGCGGCGTCCCGCACGACGTCATCGACGACGCCGGTCGGCCTGTATGCCTGTGGCGAGACTACTCGCCAATGGATATTTTGCCAATCTTCTTGTCTTGCCAGTCCCAGCTCTCTGTCCCCTCCTCCTCCTGGAGTTCGCCTATCGATGCTTCGAATTTCGTCACTTTGTCGCCGTCGATGGTGGGTTGTATTCTTCCGCTAATGGAGTATAGCCAGCATTTGTCGTCCCTCGTTTGGTCATAGTCGCCGCAGTCGCCATAGAGGTAGTGTCCGCCACTACCGTCTTCTGCCCATTCGCAAACCCAGTCGGTGGTGATGTCTTTAATTTTCAGACCCTTGAACGTGTAGGTTTGCTTGTCCTTGTCGTACGTCACCTCCACGCACTGCGTCTCGGTGCGTGTGGTTTCCGAGACTTCTGCAACCTTATCCGTGTACGTAATCGTCACCGTTGTCTTGTCGCATGTCTCCGCAGGCTTCTCCGGCTCCTCCTTCTTCTCGCATGCCGGCACCGTCACCGCCACCGTGGCTTGCGGCAGGGTGGCGGGGGCCGTGATGCCCTCCACGGCCGAGACCGCCACGGTCCACCCGTAGGTCTTCGCCGTCGTCTCGTCTTTTGCGAAGTCCGTTGTGGTCGGGCCGGTCACCGTGGCCGTGCCGCTCGTCTGCCCGGCGCGGATGGTCACCGTGGTGGTCGAGAGCTTGGCCTGATCTTCCGTGAGGCCGTCGCGCGTCAGGGCGAGCGAGACGACGGCGTCGGTCGTGGCCGGGGCCGAGAGGCTCAGCGTGACGGTGCGGGTGAGGCTCTTGCCGTCGGGGAATGTCACCGCGCAGTCGTCGGCGCGGGTGGCGGTGAAGTTGTCTGCGCCACCCGTGGTGACGCCCTCGACCGTCATCGAGAGGTTGGGCGAGAAGCTCTCCACCGTTGCCACGACCTTGGCCTCCAGGGGCTGTGCCGGGGCCTGCGCGCCCTGGACCGTCCCGGTCCGGACGCCGAGCTCAAAGGTGCCGCCGGCGCGGAGGAACGCCTCGTCCGCGACCGTCAGCGTGGCCGTGCCGCTCGTCTGCCCGGCGGCTATGCGCACCGTCTCGGGGCTCAGCGCCACGCTGCCCGCCGGGATGTTCTCCGACCGCACTATGCTCAGGCCCACCGTCACCTCGCTTGGCGCTGCCGCCGAGAGCGAGACGGTGAACGTCCGCCCCAGGGTCTTGCCCTGTGGCCACTGCAGTTCGCCCGTGCCGTCGGCCCGCGAGACGGAGACGTTGTCCGTGGTCCCCGTGGCGCCGCTCATGGCTAGCGACACCGTCGGCGGGTCGGGCGTGGGGTTGTCTTCCTTGCAGGCCCACAGCGCCAGGGCCGCGGCGCAGACGCAGGCCAGGCCCGCCAGCCAGCGTCGGTTCGTCGTTTGTTCTTTAATCATCTTCTTTTGTTTTGGTTAAGGTTGAAATTGGTTTTATCGGTTAGTAAATGGTTGTCGAGGTGGGGGGGGGGCGCTCCATGCCCCCCTGTCTCCCGCCTCGTCCTGGTGCCTGCGCCTCGTCCCAGGGATGGCGTCGTTGCCCTAAGTGTCCGCGCCGTTGCCCCGTGGTCCGCTTCTCGTCCTGGGGCTCACGCCCTAGGCCGGCGCATGCCGCCGCTTCGCACACTTCGTAGCCTTTGGGGCTATGAGCGCGGCGTGCGCAAGGACGCGGGGCCGGAAGCCCGGGTGGGGCGGACGCGCTGGTCGCGCGTCCCGCACAGCCCACCCGGCATCACCAGACAATTGCCAATTGTTGGTTATTGATTGTTAATTGTTTTGCTTCCCGTCAATCCTCACCTTCTCAATCCAGGTGTTGACGCCCCTGACCTCCACCTTGTTTTTCAGCGGTGCGGAGTCTTTGACCTGGTTGTTGCCCTCGTTGAGCTTGAGGTATGAGATGAGGCCCGGCGTCTCGGGGTCCACGGAATACATGTTGGCCTGTATCTGGCTCTGCGTCCGCGCCACGCCCCAGAAGCGCAGCTCGGCGAAGCGGCCATATTGGCTCGTCGTCCACCACCCGGCGGGGCCCAGCCACAGCGAGGTGACGCCGTCGTGGCCCTTGGAGTCGATGGGCGTCGAGACGTCCTCCTGCCCGTTGACGTAGAGCGTCAGACGGTCGGTGGTGCATACCCACGCTATGTGGTACCAGGTGTTGGCTCCGAACATCGTCGTGCTGTTGGCCTGGCTCCCGCGCGTCTTGAGCTGCAGGACCCGCCCGTCGATTGGCGCGTCGCCGAAGCGCATGAATATCTCCGGCCCGCCGCTCGTCCAGAAGAAGCTGCGGTTCTGCCCGTTCCCGGCGTTGCCCAGGCCCTCGCCGCTCCACTCCTTGAAGACGTTCATCTCGACCGTATACTCCGTGAAGCTCTGCGGCCTCTCGAACGTCACCAGCACCCCGTCGCCGCCATCGTCTGAGATCTTGCGCATCCGCGGGACGCTCTGGACGGGGGCCTGGTTGAGCTGGTAGACGATTGTGGCCCCCGGGGCCAGGACCTGCGCCCCGCCGCCCACGGCCTCCAGGCGGAGGCCTATGGCATATTTCTTGCCGGTGGCCTTGACCTCGTCGCTCAGGTCGGGGATGTCGAGGCGCACGGCCTCGGAGATGCTCTGCCCCTGGCGCACTGTGGCTGTCTGCGCCGAGAGGCTGAACTCCGTCTCGGGCAGCGGCGTGAGGCTCGTCTGGTTGACGGTGTTGTAGAGGCCTATGGCGGCCGTGTCCACCACGAGGCGGAACTGGCAGTCGGCCTCGGCGGGGTCGGAGAGGCGCACCGTGACGTCGGTCGCCACGTCGCCGTCGCCCACCGTCAGGCCCACGGCGGTGTTGCCCCTCGTCCCCGTGGCCTCGATGTAGGCCTGGCCCCGCAGGGCGTCGTAGGGCGCGTCTTGGCATCCCGCCAGGCAGGCCGCCAGGGCGGCGGCCGCCGCTAGAGAGTGTGAACGTCTCATGATTGTCAAGATTAGATTGTCAGTTATTGTTTGTTTGTTGCTGATTGCTGTAATATCCCTCCGGGTCGATGTTGCCGTGCATTATCTGAATGGCCTGGCGCAGGGCGGGGTAGGAGGGCTGCTGTCCGGGCATGTATTCATACTCCATGTGGTATGTCCCGACGCCTCCCTTTTGCAGGGTGTCTCCGCCCACCACGGGCTTCCAGTAGGCCATGCCGCGGAGGCTCGGCATGCTCTTGCCGCCGCCGCGCCAGGCGCCCTGCCCGCGCTTGTAGTAGCTCGTGTAGCCGCCCGTCAGGGCGTAGGTCTCGAAGTTCTCCGTCACTATGTACCTCTTGGCCACCTCGGCGGCCTTCATGCTCCCCTGGTGTCGCGAGCGCGTCGAGGCGTAGCGGCCGTCGAGGTCGTAGTCGCCGGTGCATTGGTAGGCCTGGACAATGAAGTAGTCGAAGAGCGGCCCCACCTCGGCGTTGACGCTCTGCGGCTCGCCGTCTATGACCAGGAGCTTGCGCGGCCCGCCCTGCGGGTGGAGCCTCTCGTCCAGGGCCTGCGCAAAGGCCTTTTCGGCGGCGGCCTGCCCTGCAATGTTGCCGCTGTGTCCGTAGTGCGGCTCATAGTCCCAGTCGAAGCCGTCGTAGCCATACTTGTCTATCGAGTCGCATATGGCGTGGGCGTAGGCTCTTATGGCCCCGGCCTGGTCGGCCGTCATGCCCTTTGCGGCGGCCTGCTCCTGCCAGAAGGCCGTGCGGGCCCCCGGGTCGGACGAGACTGTGGGGGGCGTGACTCCGTCGCCCACGTTTTGGACAATGAAGCACATCATGACCCTCAGCCCCTTGACCTGCTGGGCGTAGCGCATGTCGGCGCGCCGCGCCTCGTTGAGGTTGAAGAGGTTGCCCCACATGGAGATGAGCGCGACGCTGTCGGGCAGTCCCCGGAGGCTGTTCTCCAGGCTCACTCCGCTTCCCACCCAGTTGCCATACCACCCGAAGGCCACCGGCCCGCCGTAGTTTGGCGCCAGGCACGAGTCTTTCCACGCCCGGAGCCTGGCGTAGTAGTCTTCCGTCCGGTCGGTGGTCGTCATGTCGACGGGGTGGAGCGGCTCCGGCTCGGTGTCGCACCCCGCCAGCGTCGCCGCCAGGAGGGCGGCGGCCCATATGTGTGTTCTCATTCTGATTGAAGTTTAGATGGTTGTCGTGTTCTGTCGTGTTTTGTGTCGCCGTTTGGGGCATGCTCGCCCTAGGGGTCTTGTTTCCGTCCTCGGGTCCGCGTCTCCGTCCTCGGGTCTCGTTTCCGTCCTCGGGTCTGCGTCGTCGTCCTAGGGCTCACGCCCTAAGCTGACACATATCGCCCCTTTGGGGCTTTGAGTCCCCACGGGCCCCCGCGGCCCCCCCCGGTTAATTGTCAATTGTTCATTATTGATTGTCAATTGTTCCTCTGCCACCACATCCGCGTCGTATAGTCGTCGGGCCCGCCCAGGAGGGTCAGCGCGTGCTGGAAGTTATCCGGGTTGATTGTGGGCTGGTCGTAGGGGAACGGGATTCGGTTCGGCACCTGCAGGCCGTTGCTACTGGCGCGGGCCAGGGGGAAGACCTTGGGGTAGCCCGTGCGGCGGATCTCGTTCCACGCCTCCTGCCCCTCGGGGAAGAGGGCTATCCACTTCTGCGTTATTATTCGCTCCAGCTTGCGCTCCTGGGTGTCGCTCTCCTGCCATGCAATGGTTATGTCGGTCGGCGCCGTGGCCGTGGTCGAGAATCCGAGTCCGTCGTCTTTGTAGTCGCCGGGCTTGGCTGTGGAGTTGGCAATGTATGCCGCCGCCCCGGCGGCGCCCCACTGCTCGAAGCTCAGCCTGATTCCGTTCTCGTAGTGCCCCCGGGCGCTTCCGGCCCCGGCCCAGCCCAGGAGCGCCGCCTCGGCCTTGCAGAACTCCATCTCGGCGGCCGTCATGTAGACCCCGCGCGCGTCTTGCGCCACTCTCGCCGCCGAGTGGCGGTTGTCGGCGCTCTCCTTGTCGGTCACGTTGGCCCCGGCGCGCAGGCCGCGATATTCGTGGCTGGTGTTTCGCACCATATAGTCCGAGCATGGGCTGAAGAAGCGCTGGAGGCGCGGGTCGTTGTATCCGCGGAGGTAGCTCTCCAGGTCGGCGCAGGCGCGGCTGTCGCCCCAGTCGACCGAGACCTTGAAGAGGCCGTTTGGGCTGTAGGCTATGGAGGCGTTCTGGTCGTTCGTCTCGATGACTCCGGCGGCCATAGCCTCCTCTCCTTTCTGTTGCGCCCATGCGGGGTCGGCGAAGCGCGCCCGGATTGCCATCCGGAGCTTGAGCGAGTTGGCGAAGCGGACCCACTTGGTGAAGTCGCCGCCATAGACGTTGTCGTAGTCCTCCATGGTCGTGACGGGCAGGAGGCCCGGGAGCGCCCTGTCGATGTCGTCCATGAGCGCCCGGTATATCTGCTCCTGGCTCGTGTATGCGTCGGGGTTGTCGGCGTCGGCCCCGATGACCATGGGCCCATACATGTCGGTGAGGCGCAAGAGCGTCGCCGCGCGGAGTATGAGTCCCCACGAGTGGGGGATGGACCCCGGCTCGACGAACGTCTGCAGCGTGAGCCATGCGCTCTGGACCTCGACCCTGGGCCCGGCAAAGGGCGCCCTCACCCATGCGTCGGGGGCCGTCATGAGCGGGAAGTTGTTGTTGGCGAAGCCGTTGTGGGCGTTGGCCATGTGGCGCCCGCACTGGCTGCCGATGAGGTCGATGTTGTGCTGGTAGGTGTTCTCCTGCATGGGGAAGGCCGCGTTCTGGAGCTGGATCAGGAACGCCCCCACGCCGTAGTTGTCTCTCGCCAGCTCCTCGGCCGTCAGCGAGCCCCCGCTGCGGTTGGCGTCGAAGAAGCCGTCGGTGCACCCCGCCGCCGCGAGCATCGGCGCCAGGGCCAGGGTGTATATTGCTCTCCTTTTCATGGTTTTGTTTGTGTGTTTCCTGTGCGTGAATGGTTTGTGTTTTGTCTTGGGGGCTTGCGTCGCCGTCCGCCTCTCTCCCTCCGTCTCCGTCCTAGGGCTCACGCCCTAGGCTGGCACATGTCGCCCCTTTGTGGCTGCGAGAGTGGCGTGGCGCCGGCGGTCAACGCCCGGCAATTGTCAATTGCCCAATTGTTGATCCTCAATTGTTGATTGGTCAGATTTTCAGGCGCACGTTGAACCCCAGTTGCCTGAGCGACGGCTGCATGAAGTAGTCGAAGCCCTGGTAGAAGGTGCCCGTCGAGGCCGTGCTCTCGGGGTCGAATGGCGCCTTGTTGTAGAAGAGGAGCAGGTTGTTGCCCGTCAGGCCTACCGTCAGCTCCACTCCGCCGAGCAGCTCGCGCGGCAGTGTGTAGGAGACGTGCGCCTCCTGGAGCCGGAAGTTCGAGCCGTCATATGTGTACTCTCCCCAAATGGGGTTGGTCGGCGCCCCTGCCACCTCGAAGTAGTTCTCGGCGCTCATGACTCCGAGGTTGACCGGCACTCCGCCTGCCTTGCGGACGTCCGCCGAGCGCTTCGAGACCCCGTAGTAGTCCATGATGGCCTGCGTCTGGCTCATGACGATGCCGCCGAAGCGCGCCGTGAGCAGGAGCCCGAGGCTCACCCCCCTCCACGAGAGCTCGTTGCTCCACCCCAGGTTGCCCTTGGGCAAGACGCTGCCGAGGTGCTTCGGGTCGTCGAGCGTGGCGCGGAGTGGCCGTCCGTTGCCGTCGATGGCGATGTTGCCCTCGCGGTCGCGCAGGAAGTCGCTGTAGGTGTAGACGTCGCCCATGGTGCCGCCCTTTTTGAGGATGACGTTGCCGGCCTGCGTAATGACCTCGTCGGGGTCGTCGAGCAGGTCGATGATCTTGTTGCGGTTCATGCTCCACGTGGCCTTGCTGCTCCACGCCAGGTCTCCCCACTGCCGGTCGTATCCCAGGGCCAGCTCCAGGCCTCGGTTGCGGACGTTGCCCGTCTGGACGTACTCGCTGGAGTATCCCTGCCCGCCCGTGATGGGCCTGAGGAATGTCTGCTTGCTGGTGTTGCTCTGGTAGAGCGTGGCGTCGAGCGAGACGCTGTTGGAGAGCATCCGGAGCGTCAGTCCCGCCTCCCAGCTGTCCGTGCGCTCGGGGTAGAACGTGTGTGGGAAGAGGTATGTGTTGGTGCCGTAGCGTTGGCTGGCGGTGCTGAACCCGTAGCGCGTGTCGCTGGCTATGTTGCGCGGAATCGCCGTGCCGACCGAGGCCCACGAGCCCCTCACCTTGAGGTAGTCTATGGCCGCCGGCATTGGCGCCATCTCGGAGACCACGGCCGAGAGGCCCGCCGAGGGGTAGAAGAAGCTCTCCTCGGCCGTGCCGGCCAGGGCCGAGTCCCAGTCCTGCCGCCCCGTGAGGGTGAGGAAGAGCATCGAGCGCCACCCCGTCTCGACGTTGGCGAAGACGGAGTTGACCCTGTGCTGGCCCTCGGAATATATGGGCCGGTTGTCGTTCTGCGCGAATCCGTAGTCGATGTTGAACGGCGTGAAGACGTTGCTCGGCGCGCGGAGCCCGCCGCGGAATCCGTGGCTGCCGGAGCGCGTCCTCTGCATCGAGGCCCCGACGTTGGCCCCGAGGCTCACCTCGCCCCAGCTCTTGTTGACGTTGGCCAGTACGTCGAGATAGAGGTCTTGGCTGACGGAGTTGGCGTAGTCGTAGAGGCCGTAGGTGCTTCCGCCGGTGAAGAGGGTGTTGGTCGAGGCGTAGCGCTTCTCCTCGTCGAGGGTCGTCGAGCGGTCGAAGCGCAGGCGCCCCGTCAGGTCCACCCACGGCGCTATCTGCCACTTGAGGCTCCCGCTGGTCATGAAGCGGTGCTTCTTGCTCGTCCGGACCATGCGGTGGAGCATCCAGTAGGGGTTCTGCATCGAGAGGCCGCCGTCGCCGTAGCCCCAGTTCTGCACGTAGACGCGCCTCGCGGGGTCGTAGACCTCGTAGGTGCGGACGGCGTCGAAGTCCTCGCCGCGCGGGAAGAGGTAGAGGGCCACGAGGGGGTTCATGTACTGCCCCTGCGCGATCATGTTGCGGTGGCTCTGGTTGACATACTGGATGTCCGTCTCGAGCGTCAGGCGGTCGGCCAGGAGGCGCGTGGTGTTGCGCGCCGTGGCGTTGTAGCGGTCGTACTGGTTGGTGGGCAGGATGCCGCGCGCGTTGGTGTGGCCCACCGAGACGTAGGCCTGGCTCCTCTCGCCGCCCACGGTGAGCGCGGCGTTGCTCTGCACGCTGGTGCCGGTCCGGAAGAAGTCCTGCGGGTCGAAGCGCCCGCCGCCCTTTCCGCCCTGCTCGCCCCACGAGCGCATCTCGCCCGGGCGGTTGACGAACTCGTTTTGGAACTCGGGCATGAGCAGCGGCGTCGAGAAGCTCGTGTTGTTCGTCACGGTGAGCGAGGCGCGCCCCTCGCGCCCGCGCTTGGTGGTTATCATGACCACGCCCTGCGCCGCCTCGCTGCCGTAGAGGGCCGCGGCGGCCGGGCCGGAGAGGACGCTGACGTTCTCGATGTCCTCGGGGTTGAGGTCGGCTATGCCCTCGGTGCCGACGTTGTAGGAGTACATCGAGCCCGTGCCGCCGGCGTTGCTGTTGGTCATGGGGATGCCGTCGATGACGTAGAGCGCCTGGTTGCTCTGGTTGATGCTCTTGGGCCCTCGCATGACGACGCGCGTGGCGCCGCCGGCCCCGGCGCTGGAGGCGTTGATGTTGATGCCCGCCACCTTGCCGGCCAGGCTCGTCATGAAGTTGGGGCTCTTGACGGTGGTGAGCTGCTCGTCGGAGACGCTCTGGACGTTGTAGGAGAGGGCCTTCTCGGAGCGTCGGATGCCCAGGGCCGTGACGACCACGTCGCCAAGCTCCAGGGCGTCCTCGCCGAGCGAGACCTCGACGTAGGCGCGGCCGCGCAGGGCCACGGTCTGGGTCTCGTAGCCCAGGAACGAGACGCTGAGCTGGGCCGTCTGCAGGTCGTCGACGGCCAGGTGGAAGCGCCCGTCGGCGTCGGTCACGGTGCCGGTCTGCGTCCCGCTGATGACTACGGCGGCGCCGACCACGGCATGGCCCGAGCCGTCGGTGACGACGCCGGAGACCGACCTCTGTTGCGCCGTGGCGGCGAGGCAGGCGAGAGCCGCCACGATGGTTAGGACTAATTGTCTGATCATAGTTGAGTGTGAGAATATTAGTAGGAAATGTCCGAGGGTTTGCTCGCGTTGGTGAGCGCGCCGGGGGCGGGTGGCGCGGGCACGCGCCGCCCCCGGCCTGGAGGGGAGTGTGCCTCTCCGGGCTGTCTTGTCGCAGGGTTTGGAGTCGTCGGTGTGTGGGGTCTCTTGGCGTGGGGAGTGCCGGGGTGCGGTGCCCTTGTGGCGGCGCGGCGCTAGGGTGTGCGCACGCCTACCCGCCCCGCCCCGCCGGGGCGGAGCAGGGGCGGTCGTGGCACGACCCGTAGGAGAAGTGCGCGGCCCAAATCTTGAGCCGCTTTATGTCGTCGTAGTCTTGCGGCCCGCCCGGCGCCCGGCCTCTCGCCGGGCGCGGCGTGCGGTCTTTCCTCCCGCTCCCCTCTATGCCCTTTGCGGGGGGGGGGGGGGGGGGGGGGGCGGGGTGGGGGGGTGGGGGGGGGGGGCGGGGGGGGGGTGGGGTGGCCCAAACTAACAGG
>CAYZUH010000016.1:68003-70239 GCA_964481855.1 uncultured Marinilabiliaceae bacterium | reverse complement strand
GCTCCCCACCGTCGTTGAACCGGGGTCGGAACGGCCGGCGCTCCCCTTGCTCCCCACCGTCGTTGAACCGGGGTCGGAACGGCCGGCGCTCTCCCTGCTCCCCACCGTCGCTGTAGCGCGGTCGGAACGGTCGGCGCTCGCCGAAGTCGTCGCCGTTGTTGTAGCGCGGGCGGAACGTGCGCCCCTCGCCGTCAGCCTCACGGCTGGCGTAGCTGTTGCGTCCGTCGCCGTCGCGGCGGTCGGAGCGGTCGTTGCGGCTGTCAGGACCCTCGGTCCCACGATAGCCGTTTCTCTCTTCGTTATCCATCTAAAAGTTAAGTGTTGTATTGTTGTGTATTGAATGGCTGACTTCCGCCGTCCGGCGTTGCCGTTCGGCGAGGGTCTCTGTTGTTTCTATCGCTTGTGCTTCTCCACCCATTTGCGGGCGGCCACGAACGCCTGGAGCCACGGCGTGGCGTCGTCGGCGCGGTTCGCCGCGGGGTAGGCCGCGCATTGCCATGGGAAGATGGCGCGTTCGGGGTGGGGCATTATGGCCACGTGGCGGCCGTCGGCGGAGGCCATGCCGGCAATGTCGCCGTCGCTGCCGTTGGGGTTGGCAGGGTAGCCGTGGTAGCCGTAGCGGGCTATGACGTTGTATCGGTCGGCCGCGGCCGGGAGGCTGAACTTGCCCTCGCCGTGCGCCACCCACACGCCCAGGCGGCTGCCGCTAAGCCCGCCGAACATCACGGTGTCGTTCTCGGGAATCTCGACGCTGAGGAACTGGCTCTCGAACTTGTGGCTGTCGTTGTGGAGCATCTTGGGGCGCAATTCGGGGGCGTCGCGGTGGAGAAGCCCAAGCTCTATGACGAGCTGGCAGCCGTTGCAGACGCCCAGGCTCAGGGTGTCGGGGCGGGAGTAGAACTTGTCCAGCGCCGCGCGGGCCTTGTCGTTGTAGAGGAACGCGCCCGCCCATCCCTTGGCCGAGCCCAGGACGTCGGAGTTCGAGAAGCCGCCGCAGAAGACAATCATGCTGACGTCGTCCAATGTCTCGCGCCCGCTCACCAGGTCGGTCATGTGGACGTCTTTCACGTCGAAGCCCGCCAGGTGGAGCGTATAGGCCATCTCGCGGTCGCCGTTGACGCCTTTCTCGCGGATGATGGCCGCCTTGACGCCGGTCTTGCCGTGCGAGGCGGCGAGGCCGAGGGAGGCTAGCGAACCCTGCCACCCGCCGGGCAGGCGCAGGGCGAGGGGTTGGTTCTTATAGTTGGCGGCGCGTTCGGCGGCTTTGCCTTGGGCGCACTGCAGGTTGTCGAGCAACGCCGACGTGCCGAACCATATGTCGCGCATCTCGTCGATGTCCATCTCCACGCTCTTCCCGCCGGCGCTTATGGTCAGCTTGCGCTCGCGCTGCGGGCGGCCGAGGTAGGAGAACGCCACGCCGGCCTCGTCGAGGGCCGACTTCACGGCGGCTATGTCCCTCACCTGGAGCACCACGCCGGGGTTCTCGGCGAAGAGGCTCACGACGATGTCCTCCTCGTCGCATGGGATGTCGGCGTCGATGCCCCACCCGGTGTTGCCGAACGCCATCTCCAGGAGGGTCGTCACCAGTCCGCCCGCCGAGATGTCGTGACCGGCCAGCACCAGGCCGCGCCCGATGAGGCCCTGCACGGCCTCGAAGACCGAGGCGAACGTCGAGGCGTCGGCAACGGTGGGGGCCTCGTCGCCAACGCGGCCCAGCACCTGCGCCAGGGCGCTGCCGCCAAGAGCCGGGCGGCAGCAGCTCATGTCGATGCTGATGAACGACGTGTCGGCGTCGCACACCATGACGGGCTCCACAATCTTGCGGACGTCGCTGACCTCGCCCATGGCCGAGATTATGACGGTCCCGGGGCTGAGGACGGTGCGCCCGTCTTGATATTTCTGCGTCATCGAGAGCGAGTCCTTGCCCGTCGGGATGTTTATCCCCAGTTGGCACACGAAGTCGCTCATGGCCTGCACGGCGGCGTAGAGGCGCGCGTCCTCGCCGGCCTGGCGGCATGGCCACATCCAGTTGGCCGAGAGGGAGACGCCCCTAAGGCCTTTCGCCATCGGGGCGAAGACGATGTTGGTCAGGGCCTCGGCGGCCGACATGACGGAGCCGGCGGCGGGGTCTATCAGGCCCACGGCTGGGGCGTGGCCTACGCTCGTGGCCATGCCGCGGACGCCGCTGTAGTCCAGGGCCACGGCGCCGAGGTCGTTGAGCGGCAGCTGAATCTCG
>CAYZUH010000016.1:0-67903 GCA_964481855.1 uncultured Marinilabiliaceae bacterium | reverse complement strand
GCCGCTGTAGTCCAGGGCCACGGCGCCGAGGTCGTTGAGCGGCAGCTGAATCTCGCCGGCGCACTGCTGCTTGGCTACCTTGCCGGTCACGGAGCGGTCCACCTTGTTGGTCAGCCAGTCTTTGCAGCCCACGCTCTCCAGCTTGAGGACGTCGCGCACGTAGTCCGCCACGTTCTCGGCCGAGTAGTCCACCTTGGCATACCGGCGCTCGACGGTGCTGTCCGTCATGACCGTCTTGGGAGGGTTGCCGAACATGTCCGAGAGCTTCCAGTCGATGGGCTTCACGCCGTCGCGGTGGCTGAAAGTGAAGTTCATGTCGCCCGTCGTCTCGCCGACAACGTACATCGGCGAGCGCTCGCGGTCGGCAATTTTGCGGAGCCGCTCCACGTCTTTCTTGTCCATGACCAGGCCCATGCGCTCCTGGCTCTCGTTGCCCACAATCTCGCGGTCCGAGAGGGTCTTGTCGCCCACGGGCAGGGCGTCCATGTCGATGTTGCCGCCCGTCTCCTCCACAAGCTCCGAGAGGCAGTTGAGGTGCCCGCCGGCGCCGTGGTCGTGGATGGAGACGATGGGGTTGGAGTCGCTCTCGACCAGGGCGCGTATGGCGTTCAGGACGCGCTTCTGCATCTCCGGGTTGGAGCGCTGGACGGCGTTGAGCTCAATCTTGTTGCCATATTCGCCGGTGTTGACGCTAGAGACGGCGCCGCCGCCCATGCCGATGCGGTAGTTGTCGCCGCCGAGCAGGACCACGTCCTGGCCTTTCGAGGGGGTCTTCTTGAGGGCGTCGCCCCTCTTGGCGAAGCCCACGCCGCCGGCCATCATGATGACCTTGTCGTAGGCCAGCGTGCGCCCGCCCTCCTCGTGCTCGTAGGTCAGGAGCGAGCCGCATATCATGGGCTGCCCGAACTTGTTGCCGAAGTCGCTGGCGCCGTTCGAGGCCTTGATGAGGATTTGGGCGGGGGTCTGGTAGAGCCACTGGCGGGCGCCGACGCCACGCTCCCAGGGGCGGTCGTCGGCAAGGCGGGCGTAGGAGGTCATGTAGACCGCCGTCCCGGCCATGGGCAGCGAGCCCGTGCCGCCGCCCATGCGGTCGCGAATCTCGCCGCCGCTGCCCGTGGCGGCGCCGTTGAACGGCTCGACGGTCGTCGGGAAGTTGTGGGTCTCGGCCTTGAGAGAGAGGACGGTCTCTATCTCCTTTGTCTCGAACTCCGACGGGGCGTCGCCGCGCTCGGGGGCGAACTGCGTCGCCACGGGGCCCTCGATGAACGCCACGTTGTCCTTGTAGGCCGAGACCAGGTAGCCGGGGTTCGTCTCGGAGGTCTTGCGGATGAGCTTGAAGAGCGAGAGCTCCTTCTCCTCGCCGTCGATGACGAACGTGCCGTTGAAAATCTTGTGGCGGCAGTGCTCGGAGTTGACTTGCGAGAAGCCGAACACCTCAGAGTCCGTCAGCGGCCGGCCCAGGCGGGCGCTCAGGCCCTCCAGGTAGGCAATCTCGGCGTCGGAGAGGGCCAGGCCCTCCCTCTCGTTGTATGCCTTGAAGTCCGTGATGTGGACAATGGGGTCGGGGGTCTTGTCGATGGTGAAGATGTCTTGCCCCAGGCCGCGGTAGAGGTTTTGGAGCATGGGGTCGTACTCCGCGTCGGCGCCGCCCACGGCGAAGAACTCCTCAATGCGGGAGATGCCGCCGACGCCCATGTTCTGGGCAATCTCGACGGCGTTGGTGCTCCACGGGGTGATGGTCTCCCGCCGAGTCCCGACGAAGAAGCCGGGCAGCGACTCCGCCGCCACGTGTTCCGCCCCGCCAAAAAGCCATGTCAGTTTGCTGATGTCGACGTCTGTCAAAGACTGGGCCGCCTCGACGGCCAATACGTTGTCTCCTCTGAAAAAAATTACCATCGTATATGTGTGAGAACCACGCCCCACCGGCCTAAGTCCGCCTGAGGCGGAGTGCCGCGGCGTTGGGCTGTTTTTGTGTTTCTGTTATCGTGCGCTATCCGTCTACGTCCAACCGACGCGCGCCGCCGCCATCACCGGCGCGGCGCCGTCTACCCTTTCTATGGCGAAAGTAGCCAAATGATTTTGATTGGCAAGCTGTAGGGCTGAAAAGTTTTGTCGCGGGGATGGTTTTGTGTTGTTGCGCATTTATATAACTTTGTCTCAAATGACAACGCTAGGACATAGCTCATTTTTTGCCGACACCCGTCCGCACTACGAGGCTCTCGACGGATTGCGGGGCGTGGCGGCCCTGTTGGTGGTCTTCCACCATGTCTTCGAGGGCTTCGCCTTTGCCGAGGCTGTCAACGGTGTCGGCGACGGCGTCATCGGCGTCCTCAACCACGGCTATCTCGCCGTGGACTTCTTCTTCCTGCTCTCGGGCTTCGTCATCAGCTACGCCTACGACTCCCGGTGGGGGCGCGGCCTCGCCCTGGGCGGTTTCTTCCGCCGCCGCCTCGTCAGGCTCCACCCCATGGTGGTCTTCGCCGCCGTGGTGGGCGTGGCGGCCTTTCTCGCCCAGGGCGGCGCCAGGTGGGACGGCTCCGGTGTCCCCCTCTCGTGGGTCATGCTCGCCCTCTTGGCCACGATGCTGATGATTCCCGCCCTGCCCGGCTCGCCCGCCGAGGTGCGCGGCAATGGCGAGATGTTCCCGCTCAACGGGCCGGCGTGGTCGCTCTTCTTCGAATATGTTGGCAACGTGGCCTACGCCTTGATTGTCCGACGGTTGCCGACCCGGGTTCTTGCCGTCGTGGCGTCGCTGCTTGGCGTCGTGCTTGTCTGGATGGCCGTGGGCGACGTGGCGCGGATGGGGATGTTCGGCGTAGGCTGGACCCTCGACGGGCTCAACTTCTGGTGCGGCCTCGTGCGGATGCTCTTCCCCTACACTTTGGGGATGCTTCTCGCCAGGCGTTTCCGCCCCGTCAGGGCCCGCGGGGCGTTCGTGTTGGCGTCGGTGGTCATGGCGGCGCTGTTCGCCGTCCCCTGCCTGCCGCGGTCGGGGGGCGTCAATTGGAACGGCGTCTTCGAGGCCGTGTGCATCGTGGCGGTCTTCCCCGTCCTCCTGTGGCTCGGGGCGTCCGAGCGTCCCGCCGGCGCGCGCCGCTCGGCCCTCTACCGTCTCCTTGGCGACATCTCCTACCCGCTCTACATAGTCCACTACCCGCTCTTCTACCTCTTCTACGCCTGTCTTGTCCGGTCGGGGACGTATTCTCTCGCCGGCGCCCTGTGGCAGTCGGCGGCCGTCGTCGCCGCCAGCCTCGTCCTGGCGTGGCTCGCACTGCGTCTCTACGACGTCCCCGTCCGGCGGTGGCTCTCGGGGCGGCGGGCGCGCGGGTAGCGCCTTGTGAAAGCGTTCATCCCCACAAATTGGGGAATGTCAACTTCCAAGGTTTGCGACACCACTTGCAAGAGCTCCGTCTCGAATTGGCTGTCGGTGGCGAATGGGTAGTAGCCGCGAGCCAAATAGTCCTTGAAGAGCGGAAGCGGGTGGGGCAGGGCGTCTATCGTCGGGCTTGTGGTCAAAATCTCTTCCAACGTCAGTGGGCGGGTCTCTATGCCGTGAAACAGGTCAAGTATTCGCGGAACGAGAGTCCTTGCATGGTGTATATTGGCGCACGACGGCTCAGGTCCGCCTCGCCCATGCGGATGTCCAGCACCGACGAGCCGGTGAACGCCGCGTGCAAGTCCGGGTGGGTGTCGTATATCTGCTTCAGCTCCCTCGACCAATTGGCATATCTTGTGCACCTCGTCGATGAAGAGGTGCGCACCGCCGTTGCGGACAAACTCGTCCGTCTGCTCCACCAGGCTTTTGCCTGAGATAATATATGTTGTCGACCGACTAGGCATAAGACTCTGTTTGCCCATCCGTCGCCTATCTGTGCCGCAAGTTCTTTGGCGCGCTGCAGTAGGAGGGTAGTCTTGCCGCCGCCGCGGGGGCCTACGAGGCCGAAATTCGGAGGTTCCAGTCTATGTCGTCGTATGCGTACCTGTGGAAGCTCATCCCGTTGGCGTTCACCAGGCTGCGCATATAGTTTACGAGGCGTATGTCCGTCATTGCTCTTGTCTTTTCACGCCTAAGTTAGCCCCAAGTTGCACCCGCCGGGTGCAACTTGGGGCGTTTTCCGCACCCGCCGGGTGCGCCGCCGCCCTGCGCCTTATCCTTGGCTCCTCAGCTCCAAAACCGGGGGGCGAAATTCATGCAAAAGACAAAAAGAATAATTAATTCAACTTAATAATAAAATATTGCTCGCAAAATTTGGTCTGAATTTCCTAATGGCGCATATTTGCACTCGACGAATTAAGTAAACCGTCGCGCAACCACAGCCTGTTTAGCTAAAGACTGTAGATGGAGAAAACATTGACGCAATGTGGCCGCCT
Organism: uncultured Marinilabiliaceae bacterium; assembly: GCA_964481855.1. Lineage (GTDB taxonomy): Bacteria > Bacteroidota > Bacteroidia > Bacteroidales > Marinilabiliaceae > W3P20-009. The sequence goes on along the minus strand of CAYZUH010000016.1, from coordinate 63,532 downwards.
CCCCCTCGGCCGGGATGGGGGGGGCGCAATGTAGAGACCTCCCTCCCCCCCGGCCGCACCCTATTCGCCGAATGTTTAACGCAAAACAAGAAAAACGTATGAACAAGAAGTTTTCAGCTCTCAGGCTCTGCCTCCTGGTGGCCCTGCTGCTCGCGCCGCTCGCCGCCGCGGCGCAGGGCGTGGTGGCGGGACGGGTCTTCGACTCGGCCGACAGGCAGCCAATCCCCGGCGTCTCGGTCCTGGTCAAGGGGACGCAGACCGGGACGATTACCGACGCCGACGGCAACTTCTCCCTCACGCTGGCAGAGCCGGGGCGGACCCTCGTATTCTCCTTTATTGGCTATGCCACGCAAGAATTTACCCCCCCCCCCCCGCGCAATCTAGAGAGAGTCTAAGCATCTACCTCGTCTCCCACGCCGAGGAGCTCAACGACGTGGTGGTGGTGGGATATGGCGTGCAGAAAAAGTCGAGTGTCACGGCTTCTGTCGTTACCGTTCCAACCGAGGAGATTCAGAAGACGGTGACGTCGAATGTAGCCTCCGCTCTTCAGGGGCGCGCTCCCGGTGTTGAGGTTTTACAAAACGGGGCGGAAGCCGGCGGCGATATTAGCATAGTTGTTCGCGGTGCCGGGTCGTTTGGCAGCACCGAGCCGCTCTACATCATCGACGGGGCCGTCGGCCTCAATGGGTTGAACTCAGTCAACCCAAACGACATCGCCTCCATCGAGATTCTGAAAGACGGCTCGGCCGCCGCAATATATGGGTCGCGTGCCGCAAACGGGGTGGTCTTGGTCACTACCAAGAGCGGAAAGAGCGGGCGCACCAATGTGGAGGTCAGCGGCAATTGGTCGTGGCAGAAAATCTCCAAGAAGCTGGATTTCATGAACGCCGATGAGTGGCGCCAGTTCGCAAACATGGTGGCGGACAACAGCCCCAGCTATGAGCGTGCGGAGCAGAATGTATCGCCGACCAACCCCGGCTACAGTCAAGACTGGCAGGACTTGTACTACCGCGGGGCGCCAATGTGGAGCCTCAACGCGAGCCTTTCGGGAGGGGGGCAGAGCAACACTTTCAGTGCCAGTCTTGGCTACACCAAGCAGGAGGGTATCGTAATCGAGACGGACTACGAGAAGTATAATGCCAGAATCAACAGCACGTTCGACATCGGCAGGTTCCACATTTCTGAGAACGTGTCTTTGGCTCACACCAAGAAGAAGGAGGTGTCTGCGCAAGGGCGCATTGGGCAAATACCGACCATTCCCGTCAGAGACAGCCGAGGGCGATATGTATCCACCCCCCAAGAGCTTGACTATTCGCTCCTAAAAACGGACATCACCAACCCGTTGGCTTTAATCTACAACCGCGACGCATGGACGCGCAAGACCGACATTGTTGGCAGCGCGGGGCTCGTTGTCGACCTGGTTGCCGGGCTTAAATATAAGCTCAATTTGGCGGGGAGCTATCTGAACAGCCACGGCTATACGCACACTCCCGAATACGCCTCCTATTGGGACGCCGGGGGGACGCCGGACTCCCGCTTTTCGCAGCCTTATACGAGCCTGTCCGAAAGCCGGGGCGAGGAGTTCGACTATACGATAGACAATCTGCTGACATTCAATGGCGATTTTGCCGGGCATGAGTTCGACGTGCTTGTCGGGACGAGCTGGATGAGGGAGTTTCACCGGACAATGGCAATCGGCTCGGGCGTTGCCGACCTCGGTTCTGCCGCAGTGAACACTTTCAACGGCGAGGGGCCCATAACCTCCGCGGAGAATAATGCCGCCCTGTTCTCTTTCCTCGGCCGCCTGAACTATGCTTTCAAGAGCCGGTACCTGCTCTCTGCCAGCATCCGTAGCGACAAGAGCTCAAAGTTCGCGTCGGGCTACCGTGTCGGGTGGTTCCCGTCCGTCAGTGTGGGGTGGAATTTGCACAATGAGAGCTTTTTCAACCTGTCGTGGATGCAGAGGCTAAAGGTTCGCGCCAGCTACGGGGAGATGGGCGCCAATTTCATAGACCCCTATTCGTTCCTCAATCTTGCCTACGGCCCCGTTCCCACAATTTTTGGAAGCGGGGGAGGGAGCCGTCAGAACGGCTACGTCACGCGCCTGGCGCAGCCAGACCTCACGTGGGAGACCGCCGTGTCTAAGAACGTCGGCGTGGAGTTCGGCTTCATAGACAATTCGCTCACTTTCGAGGTCGAATGGTTCTCGAAAGAGAATCGGGACTTGCTGGCCCCGCTGGAGCCGCTGCCGTCGTCGGGGCAGACCATCATCATCAACGACGGCGACGTCCCGTACTACAACACGGCGTCTGTCGAAAACAAGGGGTGGGAGTTCACCGTCGGCTATCGTCGCGCGTGGTCTGACTGGTCTGTTGACCTCAGCGGCAACATCTCTTTCTTGGACAATGAGGTCAAGGCTCTTGGCGATGGGGTCCAGCCCATCCGCGGCAATATGCTCAGTGACAAGTTCAACGACCGTCCGTCCATCACCATGGCGGGGTTGCCCATTGGCTCGTTTTGGGGCTACAAGGTGATGGGTGTGAATCCCGAGACTGGCGACTTCATGTTCCTGGGGGCGGACGGATTGGCAAAAGCCCCGGGCGAGGTCTCCGATGACGACAAGCAGGTGATTGGCAACCCCATTCCCGATTTCACTTATGGCATCAACGTCAACCTTGGGTGGAAGAGTTGGGACTTGACGGCCTTTTTCCAGGGGACGCACGGAAACGACATCTTTGCGGCGGGAAAGTATTTCCTCTATTTCGACTACAACACCAACACGTTGCGCGATGCCATGAGCGGCTCCTGGACGGCCTCCAACAGTTCCGCGGCCCTTCCCATAGCAAAAACCGACAACCGCAATGGTGGCAATGCGCTTCCGAGTTCTTTCTATGTCGAGGATGGCTCCTACTTCCGTTGCAAGAACCTGCAGCTAGGCTACTCGTTCCCTCAAATGGGGTTTGTGCAGTCCGCGCGTCTCTACGTCGGGGTCACCAATCTTTTCACGCTGACGGACTACTCGCTCTACGACCCCGAAGTGAGCAGCAACACGCTTTTCGACCGTGGCCTGGACGGACTCCAGAACTACGCCCCAACAGTAAACAGCCGGACTTTCAATGTCGGGCTCAGTGTGAAACTATAGTTTCTATATCGTCATGAAAAGAATTTTCGCGGCCGTCGCGGCCACGCTGTCGATGGCGTCTTGCCAAGATGTTTTTGACGACCTTGCGGTCAATCCGAACCAGATGGACGTCGCGCAGTTCTATACATCACAGAAGACGCTCAATCAGGGCGTCTTGGGGATTTACTCCTACGTGACCACGCCCCGCGCCATGGGGGCGGCGGGAATCCGTCTGCTCGTCAACAGGGGCGACGAAGAGAGCGACCGTACGGACTATGGGGTGCCGGGGCAGTATTGCACGGCTCTGACCACGTCGTGGTACACTCTAGTGCAACCGTTCCAGCTTTTCTACACGGCCGCCTCGCAAGCGTGCCAAATGATTGAGTGCATCCCCGGCGTGGACATGGAAGACGCGCAGTTGAAGAACGCCTATCTTGGCGAGGCCTATTTCCTCCGGGCTTTCTCGCATTTCTTCCTCCTGGTCAATTGGCGCAATATCCCGCTGATGAGCGAGTTCCCCACCTCTGCCAAGAACTATCGCCCGCAAGCGTCGCCCGACGAGGCTTGGGACTTCATCGTCGCCGACCTCCAGAGGGCCAAGGAGCTGTTGCCGCCAAAAGGCTATTGGACGGAGGACGACCTGGGGCGCGTCACGAGTGGCAGCGCGGCGGCTTTGCTCGGGAAAGTATATCTCTATCGCACCGGAATCGAGACAAAATATGGTACGGCGCAGAACTACTACAACGAGGCGGCCCAATGTTTTGACGAGGTGATAAGCGGGAGGCACGGGGACTACCGCATCGTGGATGAATATGGCGACCTTTTTTGCGTCGCGACGGAGAACAACGACGAGTCGATTTTTGAGCTGCAGTTCATGGGCGATGCCGTCAACACCGGCTTCAACCCCGGACTTACCACGAGCGGGGTCTGGAGAGACCCCCGAGGGACTCAGCCCCCCTCGCGGCTCGCGAACAACAATGCGCATGTTTGCCACGATTGGGTGTGGCAGGCTTTTGTGGATAGCAAAGACGCCGAGGGGCACACCGACAGCCGTATGTTCGGCACGCTCATTTTCGACGACAAGGCCCCCCAGATTAATGCCAAGGAGGGTGACGCCGTGACGGTCGTCGACGGCATGACTTGGGCGGATTACTATGGTGATGATGGCTTTGCCGCGGTCAATGCGCAAGCCGGCAAATATAAGAGCGCGTGCCGAAAGGGCATGGATTGGACTCTCCCGAGTAAGAATCCGGGCAACGGCATGTGGTTCGGAAACCTGAGAGCCAACGGGCTCAACTACCCCTATATCCGTTTTGCGGACGTCCTCCTCATGTATGCCGAATGCGTTGTGTCGGGGGCGACGCAACGGTCTCTCTCCGCCATGGAGGCGGTCAACAAGGTGAGGGCCAGGAAGAGCGTCAATATGCCCGCCTTGCAGAGCGTGAATATTGAGGACATTAAGAAAGAGAGGATTCTAGAGTTGACCGGCGAGGGGCACCGTTTCTTCGACTTGCTCCGGTGGGGCGAGCTGGCGGCTAGGTTCAAGAAGTTGGAGGCGGAAGACCCTAATTTCAAGCAGTACAACATTTCCGCATACCTCGGCTTCCAAGAGGGAAAGAACGAGTGGTTGCCGATTCCCATCGACGAGGTGGAGGGCAACCCATATATAACGGCCAACAACCCCGGGTGGAATTAAGAAGACGGCTTTCGGGTGTCAGCGTCCCCGCTGACGTCCGAACGCCCTAATTTGTTGATTATGAATAGAAGTATAATTCCCGCCGCCCTTGTCGTCCTGTCATGCCTCATGGCCGGATGCGCGCAAGGAGACGCGGCGGATGAGACGGGGCGGGTTCTGCACAACGGCATCCGCCTGCCAGGACAGTGGCCTCCGCGCTACGTCGAGCCGCAGAAGCCGCAGGAGATGCCTGTCCCCTATTTGGAGGATAAGCCGCAGGTCATCCCCATCAACGTTGGCCGGCAGCTCTTTGTCGACGATTATCTCATCAAGGAGACGAATATGCTACGCGTCTACAACTCGCCCAAGCAATATGCGGCGAATCCGATTCTAAAAGCCGACAGGGAGTGGGAGCTGACGCCAGAGGGGTTCCCCTACGCCGGGCCGTTCTCCGACGGCATTTGGTATGACGAGCGCGAGGGCAAATTCAAGATGTGGTATTTGGCGGGGGCCGGCAAGGTCAGCAGGCAGAAGCACAGCCTCTATACGTGCTATGCCGAATCGGACGACGGCAAGAGATGGGTCAAGGCGGACCTTGGCATCGTGCCGGGAACCAATGTCTGCGACACGGCCAACCGCGACGCCTCGACCGTCTGGCTTGACAAGCGGGAGACCGACCCCGCAAAGCGATACAAGTTCTTCAACGTCGAGTATAGGCCCGACTACATCCAGTGGCAATATGTCTTGAAATACAGCGCGGACGGAGTGCATTGGTCCGACGCCGTGGCGCAGTCGGGCGCCATTGCCGACCGTTCGACGGCTTTTTATAATCCGTTCACCGACAAATGGGTGCTGAGCATGAGGCATCACGACAAGGTATCGTGGCGGTCGCGCAGCTACCTGGAACACGACGACCCCGAAGAGGCCGTGAGCCTTGCGCACCGCCTGCGCGAGGGTGTAGCCGACAAGCACGTCGTCTTTTGGTTCACCCCCGACGACAAGGAGAAGCGGCACGAAAAATACCCTGATGTCGCCCCCGGGATCTACAACTTCGATGCCATTGCCTACGAGAGCATAATTCTCGGCTTCTATAGCCAGTGGCAGGGACCGGAGAACCACATTGCCAGGGGGCTCATGATTCCCAAACGCAATGAGCTGATGTTGGGCTACAGCCGAGACGGTTTCCACTTTTCGCGTCCTAGCCATGAGCCTTTTTGGGGTGTGGACGAGACGCCGGGGGCTTGGAACATGGGGAATATGCAGTCGATAAACGGAGTCCCTCTGATTGTAGGCGATTCGCTGTACATATACTCCACGGGGCGGAATCCCGACGGGCTGTGGTGGGATGCGGGGACGGCTACCGGTCTTGCCACGCTGCGCCGCGACGGTTTTGTCTCGATGAGGGCGTCTGAGGGGAGCGGGGGCGCGTATTTGCAGACCGAGGTTGTGCGGTTCGACGGCGACCATCTGTTTGTGAACGCGGAGGCGAGGGGGAGCCTGCTCGTCGAGGTCCTAGACGCCGACGGCGAGCCCATCCCCGGGTTTGGCAAGGACGACTGCCGCCCCTTCATGGGCGATTCTACCAAGGCGAGGATAGAATGGGAGACACGTAAGGACTTGTCGTCTCTTCGCGGGGAGGGTGTCGCTTTCCGATTCTACCTTACAGACGGCGACCTCTACTCTTTCTGGGTCTCACCGTGGGCCTCAGGCGAGAGCCGAGGCTACACGGCCGGGGGCGGGCCTGGGCTTAGCGAGACGGGGTTGGACGTGCCAACAGGGGGAGCATGAGGGCTAGTGTAGGGAGGGGCGTCTTGATGGTTTGCGCCTACCTTGTCTCGCCGGGAATGTCTGAGGCGCAACAGCCGCAGAAATTTTCGGCCGTTAATCCCGCCCTGTTCCAATATGCCTCCGACGATGTGTATGTGCGTCAGCCCGATAAGTACGATGGCGGGCGGAACATAATCAGCCCCAATCCCAAGACGTATCCCTGGGAGGCCAAGTTGGAGAATGGAATGCCCAATGTGTTGAGGGACAACAAAGGCAATCTGTCGCTCTACTTGTCCTGTTTCCTTGTCCATTCCGACGTCCCTTTCTCCAAGGTTGGGGCATTCGTCTATACAAACAATTCGAGCAGTCTGGCAGAATGGACAAGGCCGGAGGCCGGGCTTTACTGGTACAATCCGCACGGACGGAGTGCCGACGACAAGATTTCACCCGCGCCTTGCGGAGGTTGCCAGGCGTCGAACATTGTCGCGGTGGACATCGAGAGTCTCGGAATCTTTGACGATACTGATGCGGGTGGCGAGAAGCCCATAAAGTTGGTATACCTCCCCCAACGCGAAAAGGAGAACCATCTGATCGCGGGCTATGAGATGAGGCGGGACTTTACCCCCCTTGGTGTGTTGAGCGGCTTTGCCGATATGAAAACCGACCGCGTGCGGACGCAGCATGAATACCTGTTCCGCTTCATAAATGCCGACACCCATATGAATTACCTCAAGCAGGGCGGCAAATACTATGTCGTGTCTCGCATCAACGCGAAACGCTCGTCTTTGCTCCCGGGCGAAAGGTTGCCTTTCCCCTCGCCCGACCCCCGAATGCGATACCGGCGCGAGACGGTCACAGAGCTTGGCGAGCGGTTGGAGTCCGGCAATTACGACATCGACGTGGCGCTCGATATGTCTACCCGCCAATGGGAGCCATACAGTATGCAACCCTTTCGCCTAGACGGGTTTGAGGACGACGTTTGGTGGGGACTGGTGACTGCATTTGGCACCAGGGCCGACGAGACGGTGGCCAACAGGCAGCGGACCGAGTTGGCGTTCTCCAACAATGCTTCAGATTGGTATTACGTCAAGCCCGGGACTCCGTTCATCGACAACGGTGAGGACCCGCATGGCGACGACCACGGTTGCATAAACGTGGCGAAGCCCATCCTGGCGGGGAGGTATTCCGCCAATCCCTACGACTTGCTATACTTCTACGCCGCGTCGCGCCAGCTCCACGTTTCAGATAGGAATTCGGGCATATCGTTGGCTGTCGGAAAGTATGGCAAGTGGGCCGGGCTGGCGGCCAATGGTGGCATGAAGACGTTCTACTCGGCGGATGCGAAGGGCGAGACTCTAGCCGCGTTTTCGCTCTATGCGGCGCTCGGTGTCGATGTGCGCTATGCGCCACAGATTCTTGCCGACGTGACGCAAGACCCCAGGGGGCGGCAGACCTCTCAGCTCGACAGCTATGTCAGCGTGTCTCTATACAGCTACGACCCGACAAAGGAGCACGGCCTCGGAATGCCTTTGGCCGGCGCGATGGGAAGCAGTGCCGAAGGGACTGCGACACCTTCCGACCAATATGAGTCTGTGACGGTTGTGGATGGTGTGGACATGTGCGATAAGAATCTCCTCTTCAAGTTTTTGAAAGATTTCTCGGACAAGAACCCCACGAAGGTCATATCTGTGAAAGATGATATGACGAACATACCCGTCGTGATGTCTGCCAAAGTGAAGAATGCCACGTTCTATGGGTTTATGGTGGAGAGGGGGCCTCATACGGGGAAAATCATAAAGACCGAGAATGCCTCTGCCGCGAGATCCGGGCATTATTGGGCCTACTCGCCCGCCGAACCGCGGAATCCGTGCAAGACGATAAGTTTCGCCGGCATGCTGCGCCGCCCGAATCTGTTCGTCCCGACCAGCGCGCTTCGGGGGACGGTCGCTGTTTCCTCCACGCCCCAGGCTTCGACAGGCGTGCAGACGCTTTTGAGGTTCCATGGAGACGACGCCAACAACATTAGCCTCTGCTATGAGGCGGATGGCGCGTTTTCATATCGCATCATGATGCATGGGCAGGAATTTGCCCGGGTGGCAATATCTCCACCCAAGGGGCGGACCTTTGCTGGCAAGGAGACGGTGGTGACGGTCGAGGCCTTGAAGACGTCGGCAAGGAAGTACGGCAAGGCGGCGGAGGAGGATGTGGTGACGCTTCGGGTGTCCTGCCCGTCGATTTCTTTCGAGGCGGTCGAGCAACAGGCCATCCTGTGGCAGTGGAAGCATCAGCAAGGGCAGGTCACTCCGTCCGATAGGGCCAATGCGAGGGCTTTTGCCTATGTCGGCTTCTCGGGGTTTGTGCCAGGGATGGACAAAATTTCAGTCGGCGCGAGAGACGAGAAGTGTTCTCAACGCTTCCTCGGCACAATATCCCATGTCGAGGTGGCGGATGTTTTGCCAAAGGGAGATAGTGACTTTTGGGACATATAGTTTTGGGGCACTATCTGTGCTTGTCTAGTCCTGTCGGGGCGGATGGCGCATGGGCGGAGTCTCCTGGCCTCCTCAATCTTGTCTTAGCCCCAAGTTGCACCCGCCGGGTGCAACTTGGGGCGTTTTCCGCACCCGCCGGGTGCGCCGCCGCCCTGCGCCTTATCCTTGGCTCCTCAGCTCCAAAACCGGGGGGCGAAATTCATGCAAAAGACAAAAAGAATAATTAATTCAACTTAATAATAAAATATTGCTCGCAAAATTTGGTCTGAATTTCCTAATGGCGCATATTTGCACTCGACGAATTAAGTAAACCGTCGCGCAACCACAGCCTGTTTAGCTAAAGACTGTAGATGGAGAAAACATTGACGCAATGTGGCCGCCTCCCCCTCGGCCGGGATGGGGGGGGCGCAATGTAGAGACCTCCCTCCCCCCCGGCCGCACCCTATTCGCCGAATGTTTAACGCAAAACAAGAAAAACGTATGAACAAGAAGTTTTCAGCTCTCAGGCTCTGCCTCCTGGTGGCCCTGCTGCTCGCGCCGCTCGCCGCCGCGGCGCAGGGCGTGGTGGCGGGACGGGTCTTCGACTCGGCCGACAGGCAGCCAATCCCCGGCGTCTCGGTCCTGGTCAAGGGGACGCAGACCGGGACGATTACCGACGCCGACGGCAACTTCTCCCTCACGCTGGCAGAGCCGGGGCGGACCCTCGTATTCTCCTTTATTGGCTATGCCACGCAAGAATTTACCCCCCCCCCCCCGCGCAATCTAGAGAGAGTCTAAGCATCTACCTCGTCTCCCACGCCGAGGAGCTCAACGACGTGGTGGTGGTGGGATATGGAACCATGAGCCGTAGCAAGATGTCTTCTTCTGTCGCCGTCGTCGCCCCTGGCGAGGTCGCGAAGCAGATTTCCCACAATGTGGCGTCTGCCCTCCAGGGGCGCGCCGCGGGTGTCGACATTCTTCAGCAAGGCGGCATTGCCGGTGCCGACGTGACGATTCTTGTCCGAGGCGCCGCGTCGCTCACCGCGACGTCGCCGCTCTACGTCATCGACGGGGTGTTCAGCAACAACGGGCTTACGACGCTCAACCCGTCGGACATCGAGTCAATCCAGGTTCTCAAAGATGGGGCCGCGGCCGCGATCTACGGCTCGCGTGCCGCAAACGGGGTTGTCATCATCACCACCAAAAGCGGGCAAAAGGGAGAGCCGAAGGTCAATGTGAACTTCTCATACAGCCTCCAGAAGCTGGCAAACGTCCCCGACTTCATGAACGCGGAAGAGTGGCGCCGCTACGCCAACATGGTGAGCGACAACAGCGGGCTGACCCGCGCCGCCGAGAATGTATCGCCGTCAGACCCTGGTGTCGATACGGACTGGGTCGACGAGTACACCCGGCGCGCCCCGATTTTCAACGCCGACGCGTCGGTCTCTAGCGGCAACGATGTCGGCAACTACTCTTTCTCGGCAAGTTACATGAAGCAAAAGGGCGTCATCGTGAAGAGCGATTTTGAGAAAATCACTGCGCGAGCCAACTCGTCGTGGAAGTTCGGCCGGCTGTCGGTCTCGGAGAACATGCAGCTCTCCTACCGCAAGCGTCGCCCGACGGCGTCGTTCAACATCGGGATGCCGACCCTGCCGGTGCGCGACAGCCAGGGGCGCTTCACGTCGTGGGGAAGTCAATACTACATTGAGGCCGCCGAGGAGCGTCGGCAGAACCCTTTTGGCGCAATCTACAATACAGACCAGTGGACCAACTGGTTCGACATGATTGGCGGGGCGAGTGTCGGGATTGACATCGTCGAGGGATTGCGGTTCTCCACCTCCTTTGGGGGCAACTATTCCGGCAGCCACGGCTATACGCATACGCCAATCTACTACACCCGGTGGTTCGGCAACGGCGCCCCCGATCCGAGCTACGGCAACACGCGCAACAGTCTTTCGGAGAGCCGCGGGGTGACGGGCAACATCACTTGGGACAATGTTTTCAACTTCGAGCGTTCTTTTGGCCTCAACGGCGTGGCTCTCACCATTGGCCACAGCTGGATGCGCGAATATTCGAGGTCGCAAGAGTATACGACCATCGACGACCTTGGGGCCGCGAACATTGTGGCGGTCAACAACCTGGACACCAAGACGACTAGCGGCGAGGAGAATGCCGCCCTTCTGAGCTTCTTCGGCCGCGTCAACTACGATTTCGACAATCGCTACCTGCTCTCGGCGTCTCTGCGTCGCGACGAGTCGTCGAAGTTCGCCGAGGCGCACCGCGTGGGCTACTTCCCCGCCGCTTCGGTCGGGTGGAATGTCCACGAGGAGGCATTCATGGAGGGCGGGCCCATAAGCCAGCTGAAGATTACCGGCTCATATGGTGAGCTGGGAGCCAATTTCCTTTCGCCATACAATTTCGACAATATCGCTTTCGGCCCGTTGCCCTACACCACGGGTGGCAAACGGTTTGTCGACGCGCGAGCCGTATACATGAAGACGCAAGACCTGAAGTGGGAGACGTCTAAGACAACCGACGTGGGGCTCGATTTGGGCTTCATGCGCAACGAGCTGACGTTCCACGTCTCCTATTTCAAGAAAAAGAACGAGGACCTGCTGACGCGGATTCAGCTCAATCCGTCGTCGGGACAGGTCTTCGAGATCAACAGCACAAGGGAGACGCCCTACATCAACTCGGCGTCGGTCGAGAACAAGGGGTGGGAGTTCATGCTTTCGTGGAAGAAGAGCTTCACGGACGAGTTCCAGTTGTCTGTGTCGGCCAATGCCACAACGTTGAGCAACAAGGTTCTGGCTCTGGGGGCCAATGTGCAGAACCTGACCTCGGAGATGATGTCGAGTTCTTTCAACGACCGTCCGGCAATCGCAATGCCGGGATACGCCATAGGCTCTTTCTATGGCTACAAGATTGACGGCATCGACGCCAATGGCGACTTCATCTTTAGCGACACCAACAACGACGGCGAGCGCACGGCCGACGACAAGGTGGTCATTGGCAACCCCATCCCCAAAGTGACGTACGGCATCAACGTCGATGTCGGGTGGCGCGACTTCGACTTGACGCTCTTCTTCAATGGGGTTGGGGGCAACGACATTTTCAACCTCAAGAAATACGATTGGTATTTCAACCACAATAACAACATGGTCAAGGACGCCCTCAACGCATGGACGCCCACAAACACCAACTCCGGCATCCCTATTGCCAAGACCGACAACCTGACCGGCGGGAACTCCTGGCCGAGCGAGTTCTATGTCGAGGATGGGTCTTATTTGCGTCTCAAAACGTTGCAAATAGGCTATACGCTGCCTAAGTCGTTGACCGACCGCGCCGGGATAGACCGTTTGCGCTTCTACGCCTCTGCGCAGAACCTCTTGACAATCACCGGCTATTCGGGCTTCGACCCCGAGGTCAGCTCCAGCACGCTCCTGGAGCGCGGGATAGACCGCAACGCCTATCCCAACACGCGGACGTTCACTTTCGGTCTCAACCTCTCTTTCTAACACCATTCAGACGATGAAAAAGACATATATGATGTCGGCGGCGGCAGTCCTGATCGCTTTTGTGGCGGCGGGGTGCGACGATACGTTCGACGAGTTGGAGGTCAGCCCCAACCAAATAAGCATGAACAGCTTCTTCTCCACGCCGGAGGATGTCAACCAGGCGCTCATGACATGCTATGGCTACATCCAGACCCAGCGCAACTTCGGGGCCATGGCCACACACTGGGTCGTCTTCCGGAGCGACGAGGCGGCGTCGAGGTCCGACTACGCCATGCCCGGGATGTATGGCGCGGACCTCAACAGCAGCCACTACGTCATTGAGCAGCCCTATACGATGCTCTATTCCGTCGCGGGGCAGGCTACGTATATCATCGACAACATAGACGCCGTGCATTTCGACGATGCCGAGCTCAAGAGAGCATACCGTGGCGAGGCTTTCTTTTGGAGGGCCTTTGCGCACTACTTCTTGTTGACCAACTGGCGGCAGGTGGCGCCAATCACGAGTGTGGGCAACAGGTCTGACTACGTGCGAGCCTCCGCGGCTCCCGACCAGGTCTGGGACATCATCTTGTCCGACCTGGAGCAGGCCAAGGCGAACCTGCCCAAAAAGGGCTACTGGACTGAAGACAGGCGGGGGCGAGTCACGGCGGGCGCGGCGGCTGCCCTGCGCGGTAAGGCCTACCTGATGCGGAGCGGCATAGAGCCGCGCTATGGCGCAAACCAGGCGACATTCTACACGGAGGCGGCCAGGGAGTTCGCCGAGGTCATCAACGGGACGTATGGGCAGTATCGTCTTGTGGAGTATGCGCACAACTTCGACGTGGCGCACGAGAACAACGACGAGTCGGTCTTCGAGATTCAGTTCCTTGGCGATGCCGAGAACAATGGGTTCAACCCCGGCACCGCCACTTCTGGGCTGGCGCTCGACTCCCGTGGGTTCATGTTGCCCGGCGCGGGTCCCGCCTACGAGGGAGTCGTCCACGATTGGCTGTATGATGCTTTCGCAACTTCAATCGACAAAGATGGCAATACGGACTTGCGGATGTTCAGCACCATCTTCTTCAACGCGACGAACTCAGAAATCAAGCTGGGGGGACGGCCGGAGCCGACAGGGCCGGGGGGCTATAAGTTCACCGAGATTTACCCATCGGGGAGCTTCAACTGCACTGTGGACGGCACGACAGTCAATCCGCTCACGCACCCCTACAAGGCCGCGTTCCTCAAACATCTCGACTTGTCGTTGCCCATGAGGGGCGACAGTCCGACGAACTGGGGCGGCACTGGCGGCGGGGTGCGCGAGATGATATACAACCAGCCGCGAGCCCATGGAGTCAACTTCCGCTACATCCGCTATGCAGACGTCTTGCTGATGTACGCCGAGGCCGTGCTGAATGGGGGCGCCCAGGGGGGAGGCTTGACGGCGGCTGCGGCTTTCAACCAGGTTCGCGACAGGGCGAACATGGCTCAGATTCCAAATCCGACGATGGAAGACATCAAGAAGGAGCGTATGCTCGAATTGGCTCTTGAGGGGCATCGATTCTACGACCTCTTGCGTTGGGGAGACCTCGCCCCGACGTTCCGCCAGAGGGAGGCTTCCGACCCCAACTTCAAGAAAGTCATTTCCGCCACGTACTATCTCGGTTTCAAGGAGGGCGTCAACGAGTGGCTCCCGATTCCCATAACCGAGATAGAGTCCAATCCCTACATAAGTCAGAACAATGGCTACTAAATTGCTGAGTGTGTGATGCTTGTTAAGTGAGTGTGTGGAGATGCGGACGCCCATCTTACGCCAATTTTGGTTGCCCGCCGTCTTTGGGGTGCGGTGGGCGTCCCATCTCCTGTTTTTTGGGTCGGAAAATGAAGTGTGGCGATGAAGAGTTGTGGTATACTTGCTACGGTTTGCGCTCTGCTCCCGCCCCTTGGGGGCTTGGCGCAACAAGAACAAAATCTGTCGGCCATAAACCCTGCGCTGTTCTCTTATGGGGCCGACGATGTGCTTGTTGTGCCGCCAACAAAGCACAATGGGGGCAAAAACATAATTGCGCCCGACCCCGACAAATATCCTTGGGAGATGAATTTGGGAAACGGAATGCCGAATGTGATGGTCGCCCCAGATGGGAGTCTCTCGCTCTACGTCTCCTGTTTTCTTTTCCCTTCTCCTGTGCCCTATTCCAAGGTCGGCGTCATGGTCTACACCAACAACACGTCAGACCCCGCGACGTGGAGGCATCCCGATGCGGGGCTCTATTGGTATGACCCTCAGGCTAAAGACGTTGAGCTGAAGCTGTCGCCCTCCTACAGGCGGGGGCTCGTGCCAACCAATATCGTTGCCGTGGATATTGAGAGCCTCGGCATATATGAGGATTTGGATTTTGGCGTCAGCCTGCCTGTAAAGTTGGTCTATCTGCCGCAGAGGGAGAAGCAGAACACATTGGTAGCCGGGTATGAGATGAAGCGGGAGTTCGACTCCAACGGCATTTTGACCGGATTCTCCAAGATGAAGCAGGACAGGCTGTCGGCGCAGCTCGAATATAATTTCAAGTTCATCAATGCCGACACCCATATGGGCTATCTGAAGCACGATGGCGATTTCTACCTTTTCTTGCGCCTCAATGCCAAACGCTCGTCGCTCAAGCCGGGGGAGGTGTTGCCTTTCTCGTCGGGCGACCCGCGGGTTCGCTACAGGCGCGAGACCGTGACCCGCCTGGGCGCGGCGTTGGCTAGTGGCGATTTCGATGTTGACGTTGCGTTGGACCGTTCCACGCGCCAGTGGGAGCCCTACAGCCTGCAGCCCTTTCAGATGGACGGCTTTGAGACCGACGTTTGGTGGGGGATTGCCACGATGTTCGGCTCCACGGCCGAAACCGACGTGGACAGTAGGCAGAGGGCGGAGTTGGCGTTCTCGAACAATGGCGTAGATTGGTTCTACGTCAAGCCGGGTTCGCCCTTTCTTGACAATGGAGCCGACCCGCAAGGCGGCGACCACGGTTGCATTAATATGGGGAAGCCCATTCCTGCCGGCCGCTACTCGTCTTCATCCAACGAGTTGCTGTACTACTACGTGGCCTCGAACCAGCGCCATGTCGGAGGGCGAGTTGCGGGAGTGTCGTTGGCGTTTGGCAAATGTGGCAAATGGGCGGGCTTGAAAGCGGGTGCCGGGGAGGCGGTTTTCACGTCGCCAATCCCGACGTCTGGCGGCATCGACAATATGCTAAAGGTGTCGCTCTACGAGGCCTTGCGCCATGGGGCGGAGTTCGCGCCCAAGATTCTCGCAGATGTGACACAAGACCCGCTCGGACGTTCGGTCGCGGACCTCTCCAGCTATGTCGTGGCGTCTGTTTTTGCCTACGACGCCTCACGCCCGCGCGGCATTGGAGGCCTCTTGGCGGCGAGCATGGGTAGCAGCCGGAGGGGCACAGAGATGGTCTCCGACGACTACGAGAGCGTTGGGAACTTCGACGGAAAAGACCACCACGGCAAGGCCTTGCTGTTTGAATACATGAAGTCGGTGGCTGAGGCAAGACGAGAAGTCATATCGGTGAAAGACGATTTGTCGGCAGTGCCCGTGGTCCTTGAGGCCAAGGTTAGAAACTCGACGTTCCATGGGTTGCAATTCAAGAGGGCATCGGGGGCCGACTATATTCTCGACACTAGGGCGGCCAACGACTATAAGCCGCGGACGAGATGGAGATTTGTGCCAAGCCCAAAGGAGATGCCGTGCCATACGGAGGTGTTTTCAAACAGGCGGGTTGCGCAGAATTCTTACGAGCCGACAAACTTGATGCAGGGGGTGGCTAAGGTGGTCTCTGCACTCCCAAAACGTACAGGGGTGCCTTGCAGACCATTCTGCGATTTCACGGTGACGCCGAGAACGACATTGCGCTATACTATACGTCCGACGGTGAGTTTCTCTTGAAGATGACGGTGCATGGGGTGGAGTTTTCCTCGATGAGTGTTGCTCCGCCCCAAGGGAAAGTTTTTGCGGGGCGGCAGGTGGAGGTCTCGTTGGAAGTCTTGAAGAGTGGTCAAGACGAGGATGCGGAAGCAGTGGCGGCGCTGAGGGTTCGTTGCCCGGAACTGAAATTTGAGGAGGTGAAACCTCAGGCAATCTTGTGGGATTGGAAGCGCGAGGTGCCGACCGATGCCGACAAGGCCAATGCTCGGGCTTTCGCATTCCTCCAGTTCGCGTCGTTCGTTGCGGGAATGGACAAGATAACTGTTGGCGCGTACGACTCGAAATGTGGCCAACGGTTCATGGGGAGCATAGACTCGGTGGAAGTTTCAGATGGATTGTAGAACGTTGCGCATTATATTTTCAGTTATGAATAGGATATTCTTTTTGTCTGTTTGCCTTTGCGCTGGTTCCCTCTCCGCCCCCGCCCAGACCTACTACCACATGTGGCGCGGCAGCGGACAGGCCGGCAAGCCCGAATGGATTGCCAACTCGGCCCTGGCCTACCCGTTCACCGGCATACAGTTCACGACAGCCGACAAGTTCCGGGGCGCTGTCAACAGCGAGGGGCGCTGGCTCCTCTGGAAGCCCACCGACCCGGTCACGGCGTCGCAGAACGTCGGCTTCGTCAACGGCAACCTCAACGCCATTGCCGACGCCGCGGCGGGGACGCACGGCTCGCTCGTGGCCTACCGATATGTCATGACAGACCTCTCGGCTTCGGGCAGCATAGATTCCTACTACGGCTACGGCCGGCAGGGCGACGTAATCCTCTCGTGCCAGATGCAGAAGTGGCTGCGCCTCAACTCCTATGGGGGGATTGCCCTGTGGGGCAATGGCGGCGGCGGGACGGACGACAACCCGTCGTTCCTGGTGGCCGGCAGCCACATCGAGTCGCGGTTGCCTTTCGTGCAGAGGGGCGGGGCGCTCACCGTGACCGAGAGCAACATCACGACCTCCGTGGGGACCAACGAGGGGCGCACCGCCGCGTGGCTGGGGACAATCACCAACCACGGGCTGGAGATTGGCGCCAACAGCGGCACGGCTCTCTACATAGGCAACGGCCAGAACATCTTCCTGGGCTTCGACCGCGATGGGGCCGCCGCCATAAGCGACCCCCTCAAGCTGAAATATAACGTCTTCTGCCGCAAGGGGGTACTCTCGGCCGACTACGCCATCGCCCCCGTCAACTCATGGTCCGATTTCGTCTTCGCCGACGGCTACGAGCTCATGCCGCTCGACGAGGTGGAGCGATTCGTGGGCGAGAACGGCCACCTCCCCGATGTGCCGTCCGAGGCCGAGGTCCGCTCCGACGGCTATTCGCAGCACGAGATGAACAAGGCCCTCCTGCAGAAGATTGAGGAGCTGACCCTGCACGTCATCCGTCAGCAAAAGGAGATTGAGGCTCTCCGCCTTGAACTCAATCGGCAAGATTCGCAAGACGCGCCTTGACTCTCCCCGCCAGCCCCAACGGGGCGACATAAGGCGGCCTAGGGCGCGAGCCCTAGGAGAAAAAACACCTGCCCGTATGACATATTGCGTAAACAAACCATAAAGACAGAAACACCTATGCGACACTTCGACGCCCCCGTCTCCTTCCTCTGCCTAGCCGCCCTCCTGGCAGGTTGCGGCAATGCGCCGACGGACGACGGCAACATCCTCCACAACGGCATACGCCTCCCCGACCAGTGGCCCCCGCGCTACGACGTCCCGGCCGTGAGGCGGGCCATGCCCGTGCCCTATCTCGACAAGAAGCCCGAGGTCATTCCCGTCAACGTGGGTCGCCAGCTCTTCGTCGACGACTTCCTTATTGACGGGACCGACATGGCGCGCGTCTTCCACAAGCCCGACCTCTATGCCGCCAACCCCGTCCTGGAGCCTACCGAGGAGTGGGAGAAGACCACCGAGGGCGCCCCATATGCCGCCCCGTTCTCCGACGGCGTGTGGTTCGACGAGGCCGATGGCAAATTCAAGATGTGGTATCTAGCCGGGGCCGGGACGCTACACAAGGAGGATAGCCAGACGTTCTACACCTGCTACGCCGAGAGTCCCGACGGCAAGACGTGGCGCAAGCCGGCTGTCGGGGTCTTGCCCGGCACGGCTGTCGTCGACACCTGCAACCGCGACGCCGCCACGGTGTGGCTCGACAGGCAGGAGGCGGACCCGGCCAAGAGGTTCAAGATGTTCAACGTCGAGCGGCGCCCGTCAGACCGACGGTGGCAGTTCATCCTCAAATATTCGCCCGACGGAATCCGTTGGGCGGGGGGGGTGGCGCAGTCGGGCGACCTCTATGACAGGTCGTCGGTCTTCTACAACCCTTTCCGGCGCGTCTGGTGCCTCTCCATGCGCCACTCCACGCCCATCTCGTCGCGCTCGCGCGGCTACCTTGAGGCGGCGGACCCCGAGACGGCCGTCTCCATGGCTCACCGCGTCAGGGCGGGCGTCCCCGACAAGAACGTCGTCTTCTGGTTCACGCCCGACGACGAGGAGCCGCGCCACCCGCAGTTCCCCGATGTGGAGCCCGGGATATACAACTTCGACGCCATAGCCTACGAGAGCCTCTTCGTCGGGCAATATTCCGTCTGGGAGGGGCCGGAGAACAATGTCTGCGCCGACCTCGGAATCCAGAAGCGCAACGAGATATGCCTTGGCTTCAGCCGCGACGGCTTCCACTTCTCGCGCCCCGGCCACGAGCCGTTCCTGGCCAACAACCCCATAGACGGGGCGTGGAACTGGGGCAATATGCAGTCTGTCGGGGGAGTGCCTGTCATTGTCGGCGATTCGCTCTACTTCTACTGTAGCGGCCGCCGCCTCAATTCCGTCATGTGGGACAGCTACACCTCCACGGGGCTTGCCATGCTCCGCCGCGACGGTTTCGCCTCCATGCGCGCCGATGGCGATGGGGTTCTCACCACCGAGCCGCTCACTTTCGACGGCTCCCACCTCTTCGTCAACGTCTCGGCGCGGCGGTTGGCCGTGGAGGCTCTCGACCGCGACGGCAGGCCGGTGGACGGCTTCTCCGTTGCCGACTGCGAGGCCCTGGCCGATGCCAACTCCACCAGGGTCGAGGTCCGGTGGCGCGGCGCGTCGATAGGCAAACTTGCCGGGCGTGTGGTGCGCTTGCGTTTCCACGTCTCCGACGGCGACCTCTATTCCTTTTGGGTCTCCCCCTGGCCGTCGGGCGAGAGCCGCGGATACACGGCGGGCGGCGGCCCCGGCCTCTCGCCCGCGGGTGTGGACGTGCCTTGCGGGGCGCAGAACGAGACGTCGAGATGAGGCCGGCTCTTCTTTGGGCGGCCCTCCTGGCCTCGCCCGTTTTTGCGCAGCAGGGGCGTCATCTTGTGGCCTATTCCGACTTCGACAGTTGCCGAAATGTCTCGCGCCAATTCCATGCGCCGGTCTACTATGCGCAAAACCCTGTCCTGGAGGCCGAAAGGCCGTGGGAGTTCAACGCCAACGGCGACCCCTATGCCGCCCCGTTCTCTGGAGGCGTGTGGTATGACGAGGCGGCGCGGAAGTTCAAGATGTGGTACTCGGCGGGCGGGGGCAAGGCCGACGGGCTGGTGACGTGCTACGCCGAGAGCGACGACGGCAAACGGTGGACGCGTCCCGCGCTCGATGTCGTCCCCGGCACCAACATTGTCGATACGGCCGAGCACGATTGCGTCTCCGTCATTCTCGACAAGTTCGAGGCCGACCCCGAGCGGCGCTACAAGATGTTCTGCGTCCAGTTCAACCGCCGGGCCACCGTCAGCATGCACCTGCGCTACTCGCCCGACGGAGTCCATTGGGGCGAGACCCGGGCCCTGTCGGGCGAGCTCTACGACCGTTGCGCGGCATACTACGACCCTTTCCGCCGCCACTACGTCCTCAGCCTCAAGACCATCAACGGCAAGCTCTTCCGCCGCTCGCGGGCCTATCTCGCGGGCGGCGACCCCGAGCTGATTGTCAGCCTCGCGCACCGCGTCTACGACAACCGGAGCGACAAGTTCATCCGCTACTGGTTCAACGCCGAGGACGACGACCCGCGCCATCCGCTCTTCCCCGGCATACGCCCGCAGATATACAACCACGAGGCCATGCCCTACGAGCGTTCGCTCTTGGGCTACTTCACCATTTGGCAGGGCCCGGAGAACGACGCTTGCGACAGCCTTAAGATTCAGAAACGCAACGAGGTGCTTGTGGGGTGGGCCGACGACGGGTTCCATTGGCGTCGGGAGTTTAAGGTGCCGTTCCTCTCCGTCGATGAGGATTTTGACGCGTGGAACGCCGGCAATGTGCAGTCGGTGGCCGGCTGTCCCGTCATTGTTGGCGACAGCCTCTATTTCTATGTCAGCGGGCGCCACAACAGCAAGCCGCTCCACGACTCCAACTTCGCCACGGGGCTTGCCATGCTCCGCCGCGATGGGTTCGTCTCGCTCCGTGCCGGGGCGGCGGAGGGCGTTGCGACGAGCCGCCCGATGGTTGTCGACGGCGACCATCTGTTTGTCAATGTCGATGCCGCCCGCGGATGGCTCACCGTGGAGGTGCTCGACGAGGGCGGCGCGCCCGTTCCTGGCTTTGGCGCGGCAGACTGCCACGTCGTCCGCAGGGTGGACACCGCGAGGCGCGAGGTGACGTGGAGGGGAGGCCGGGGGCTTGCCGGGCTGAGGGGGAGTAACGTGCGCCTCCGTTTCCGCCTCTCCGACGCCGACCTCTACTCTTTCTGGGTCTCTCCGTGGCCGTCGGGCGAGAGCGGGGGCTACACCGCCGGTGGCGGGCCGGGCCTCTCGCCCGCGGGGCGCGACGTGCCGCAAGTCCAAAATTAGCCTCATGCCCGTGCGTCTTGTGGCCTTGGCGGGCGCTTTGCTCTTTCTGTCGTGCGGGGATGCGGCGCCGCCCGATCCCATGTCGCCCGGTGCGGGCGACACCGTGGCGGTTGCGGATGGCGGCGTCCTCTACAACGGCATCGTCCTGCCGAGGCAGTGGCCGCCGCGTCGCGACTATGCGTCTTGCATAAGGAGCGGGATGTCGCCCAGCTACCTGACGACGAAGCCGGAGACGATAAGAGTCGATGTGGGCCGTCAGCTCTTTGTCGACGATTTTCTGGTGCGGGAGACAACCCTTCGTCGCCAATGGCACTATCCCGCCTATCATGCTCAAAACCCCGTCGTGAGGCCCGACCGGGTGTGGGAGGCCAGGGCCGATGGGGGTGGTTTCGCGGCGCCTTTCTCCGACGGCGTGTGGTTCGACGAGGCCGACGGGATGTTCAAGATGTGGTACATGGCCGGCGGCGACGCCACTTGCTACGCCGAGTCCGTCGACGGCGTGCAGTGGGTCAAGCCCGACGTGGGCGACGGCACGAACATTGTCCGCAGAGGTTCGCTCCGCGACGCCTCCACGGTGTGGCTCGACAAGCAGGAGACAAGTGCCGCCAGGCGGTTCAAGATGTTCGAGGTGGCGGGGGGCAAGGGCAATTGGAGGTATGTCTTCCTCACGTCGGCCGACGGCAAGCGGTGGCGCGACGAGGGGGCGCCCTCCAAGTCCGTCGCCGACCGCTCCACGGTCTTCAAGAATCCGTTCCGCAATGTGTGGGTATGGTCCATGCGCCACAATGTGAGGCTGAGGGGTGATGACCCCTATACCATAAGGGCGCGAGACTACGCCGAGGGCGCAAACCCCGACAATGGCAACAGGGCGGCGGAAGCGTCGTTGCGGAACTTTTGGTTCGGCCCGTGGCCCGACGAGCAGACGCACCCCCGATATGACAACGACGACGGCTCGCCTGGCATCTACAACCTCGACGCCATGCCCTACGAGAGCGTCATGCTGGGCTTTTTTACGGTGTGGCAGGGGCCGGAGAACGACGTGTGCGCCGCCGATGGGGCCATCAAGAGGAACCAGGTCATGGTCGGATATAGTCGCGACGGCTACTCGTGGCACCGCGAGGACATGACGCCATTCCTGCCCGTTGCGGGCGATGCCGCGGCGTGGAACGACGGCAACGTGCAGTCGGCCGTGGGCTCTCCAATCGTTGTCGGCGACGAACTCTATTTCTATGTCAGTGGGCGTCGGTTGTTGTCGCGCGGGATTGAGGAGGCCTCCACAGGTCTTGCCGTGCTCCGCCGCGACGGTTTCGCCTCCATGCGCGCCGAGGGGGAGGGGACGCTTACCACCGGGCCGCTCACTTTCGACGGTTCCCGCCTCTTCGTCAACGCCTCGGCTCGGCGGTTGGCCGTGGAGGCTCTCGACCGTGACGGCGGCCCGGTGGACGGCTTCTCCGTTGCCGACTGCGAGGCCCTGGCCGACGTCAACTCCACCATGGCCGAAGTCCGGTGGCGCGGCGCGTCGATAGGCAATCTTGCCGGGCGGGCGGTGTGCTTGCGTTTCCATGTCTCCGACGGCGACCTCTACTCCTTTTGGGTCTCCCCCTGGCCGTCGGGCGAGAGCCGAGGCTACACGGCTGGTGGCGGCCCCGGCCTCTCGCCCGCGGGGGTGGACGTGCCTGTCGGTAAGTGAGACTGTGACCAAGTGGGGTGGGGCGCATACCCTCATTCCCCGATGGTCGTCCCCTTGTGTCTACGCTTTCACGCCCCTAGGCGCCTATCAGTGCTTCGGCTTCGTCGATGCTGATTCCGAGTGTCGTGGCAATTTGGCTTGTGGTCTGCCCTGCCGCATGGAGCGTTTTTGCCGTTATGCGCCTCATGGCGTTCAGCTCTTCCCTGTTGTGTTCCAACTGTTGGTCTTTCTGCCTAAGCTGCCTCTCCATCTTGTCTATGGCGGCGTTCTTCAGTTCCAGCTCCGTCTGCATCTCCTCCTCCAGCTCCATGCGTCCGAGCAGCTCGCCGTCGGCTAGCGCCGACGAGAGGCGGCGCACTAGCGGCGAGGCTTCAGCCCCGCCCCTCTCGTTGTCGTAGTTCAGCACGTGGCGGTCGCGGCGGCTCTTGGCGCGCTGGTCGAAGACCGACAAGAGCCGCTCGGCCATGTTGCGCGGCCTCTCCGGCAGCCTCCCCACCTGGACTATTATGGTGTCGTGCGTTATGCGGCTCACGAACTTGCCTCCGCCGCGCCCCGTGCGTCCGTCTCCCGGCGCCGCCGGGTTCCCGTCGTAGTCCGTGAGGCGCCCGCCGTAGCCGTAGGCTATGGCCTCGGTGGTCTCGCGGATGTTGTACCCCAGGATGTATATGGCCACGATGTGGCGCGGCGCGCCGCTCGCCGTGTCCACGTTGTCGGGGTCGGAGTAGCGCGCGCCGATGTATCGGCGGAAGCGCGCCATCTCTGTCTCCATCCGCGCCTTATGCAACTCTATGCTCACGGTCTCCTCGCCGCCGCTTTGTGTCTCGACGGTGGCCACGTAGTCCAGGCGGTAGAGGCCTAGGGCCTTGTCCGAAGCGCGGTCGCGCAGGTCGGCGGTGCGCTCCTGCGCCTGTTGCTCCAGGCACAGCACCTTGCGCTTCAGCAGTGCCGAGAGCAGGGTGCGGGCCACGCGCTCGTCCTCCATGAGGAACTTGAACGACGAGTCGTATATCGGGTTGAGAACCTGGACCATGGCTCTAAGAGTTCTGACGCCAGTATAGTGTTTTTTATTCCGAGTTTACATATACCCCGGATTCTGTCTTAGTTTTCTGTTCAAGTCCAGGCACCTCTGCGGAATCGGGAACACTGTCGTGAAGCCTGTCTCCTCGTTGCCTATGGGGGTGCGCTGGTCGTATGCCCCGGCATATCGCCCAAAGCGGATCAGGTCTTGCCGTCGCCATCCCTCCCAGGCCAGTTCCAGGAGGCGCTCTTTCAATATGTTCTCCAGGCTCGCCTCCGCGGGGGGCATTCCAACCCGTCCCCTTATGGCGTTCAGTTCCGCCGAGCCGTCTTCGCCATTGCGGACTTTGGCCTCTGCCTCCATGAGCAGGGCGTCGCCATAGCGGAACAGGACGATGTCGTTGTCTACCTGCCGGCCGTCGGAGTAGGCCGTGCGGTCAACCTCATATTTCCCTTGGCGGGCGCCGGCCGTCTGCTTATACGGACTGTCCGTCAGGTTCAGCGTTAGCTCCAGGGGCCTGTATACCAAAGGCTCTCCGCTGTCCAGGTATATCTTCTCCCCGTCCACGTAGACCGTGTCGGCGTAGAAGTTGACGCCAAAACGGTTGTCCACCTGGTCTGTGCCATACCCATAGGCCCTGACGGTCGAGACCGTGGCGCAAGTGCCGTTCTCCGACGAGCCGCCATATGCGCCGCCATGCCTGTAGTGGCGCGAGCGGAACAGGTAGTGGTACTCGTTTGTGTACAGGTTCTTGTCTAGCGGGATGGTGAAAATGTTCTCCGTGGAGTTCTCGTTGTGTACGGCGAAATTCGAGGCGTAGCTGCTTTCCAACGCGTAGCCCTCATTCTTCAACTGTTCACAATACCACGTGCAGGTCTCCCAGGCGTTCTTCCGCTCGCCGCCGACGGAGAAGAAAATGTTCTTGCCGTCGGGTCGCTCGCCGTCAGTCCAGTTGTCGTCGGAATAAACTTCGGCGTTCAATGCCAGTTTGGCAAGCAGGAAATTCGCTACCGGGCGCGTCATGCGCCCATAATAGTCGCCCTCTTTCTGCGATTGGGCCTCGGCGAGTATGGGGGCGACGGCCTGCAACTCGCTAAAAATGAACCAGAAGACCTCGCTCCTGTTGCTTTGCGTCACTTGGTCAAGGCTGATGTCGTGCGACGTTACCAATGGGATTTGTCCGAACATGTCCATCGCATAGTAGTAGAACAAGGCGCGGACGGCTCGCACTTCCGCACGGAAGTCGCGCGCTTGCTCGGCCCCAAGCAGCCGCTCGTGGCTGTCTATGACCTGTAGCGACTGGTTGGACAAGACGATGACCTTGAACAGGTATTTCCAAATGTCGTACAGGTACATGTCGTTGGCGCTCCACTCGTGCCGGTACATGTTCTCCCACAGCCCGCCGTCATACCAGTCCCCGCCGCGGATGGGTATCATGGCCTCGTCCGTGGTGAGGGTGTTGTAGTCATATATGCCTCGGCACGTGCCTTGCAGCCCCTCGGTCTCTTTGTCGCTGCCCACGTAGTTGTATAAGGAGGCCACGGCGTTGTTGAATATGTTGTTGGCGTTGGTGTAGGCGGCCTCCCGCCCCAATTGGTCTTTGGGGTTCTCGTCAAGGCATCCGCAGACGCTTAGCGCAAGCGGCGCGATCAAGGCGCGGCAGAAAGTCTTTTTCATGCTCTTCTGTCTTTTTTAGAATTGTACGCTCAGCCCAAGGGTGTATGTGCGGTACAGAGGGTAGTTGCGTTTGTCGTCAATGCCCATCGTCCTGTTCACCACGTAGCTGTTAATCATTGGGGTAAGGCCGCTGTAGCCCGTGATGGTCCCCAGGTTGCAGACGTTGCACGACAGCCGCAACGAGCGGACAGCGTTGCTCTCCAACGGCACTCTGTAGCCTATTGTCAGTTGCTCGAAATTCAAGTAGTCGCCCCTCTCCAGCCAATAGTCGGAGATGCGCTGGTCGACGATGTTCTTTTGCGGGGCGTCCCTCAGCACGTTGTAGTCGGGGAAGCTCGACATGT
The DNA here is from genome assembly GCA_964481855.1 of uncultured Marinilabiliaceae bacterium. Classification (GTDB taxonomy): domain Bacteria; phylum Bacteroidota; class Bacteroidia; order Bacteroidales; family Marinilabiliaceae; genus W3P20-009. The sequence goes on along the minus strand of CAYZUH010000016.1, from coordinate 37,494 downwards.
TGGTATATGCCAGTCCGGTCCCGTTGAATATCTTGTGCCCGAAGGCCCCGTTCATCTGCAAGGCCATATATAAATCCTTGAACCTGAAGCTGATGTTCGACCCAAGGGTCATCTTGGGCGTGGCTTGCCCTGCCACATACCTGTCGCCGCCGTCGCTCATGTCAATCGTCCCGTCGCGGTCGATGTCCTCAATGTCGTAGTGCCAGCTGCCGTTCTCGTTCTGCGCCAGCCCTTTGCAGTGGGGGATGTAGAAGACGCCAAGAGGCTGCCCGACAATTTGGTAGACAACATTGTTGTCGCCGCCGTTCTGCCCGGCGCCGTCCAGGGAGCCTATTGCCGTGACGTCGGTGGCCGACAGGCTCATCCCGTTCAGCGTGCCGCTGAGAGAGAGGAGCTTGTTGCTTTGGAAAGACAGGTTCATGTTGACGTTTAGCTCCACGTCGTCCTTGCTGACGGGTTGCGCCGACAGTCCCAGCTCCCATCCGCGGTTCGACATCGAGCCTATGTTGGCCAGCAGGGTGTTGAACGCGAACGGGGGCACCGGCACTTCGTATTCGTAGAGCATGTCCGTGGTCTTGGAGTAATAATATTCGGCCGTGAGCATCAGCCTGTTGGCGAACAGGCCCATGTCCATGCCGACGTTGAATGTGGTCTTCGTCTCCCATTTCAAGTCGGGGTTGTTGTTCCGCGTCGTCCCGAGGGTCACCGTCGGGGTGCTCTTTATCGGGACGACGCCCGTCTGCCTTGCTGTGGCCATGGTCGTGTAGGCCGAAATGCCCCCAAGGTTGCCGGCCTGCCCCAATCCCGCGCGGAAAGCGAGCATCGACAGGGGCCGCGCCTCGCGGAGAAAGTTTTCTTTCTTTATGTCCCATGCGAACGAGATTGACGGGAAGAAGCCCCACGTGTTGTTGTCGCCTACCATCGACGAGCCGTCGCCGCGGGCGTTGACCGTCAGGGTGTACCTGCCCAGCAGCGTGTAGGCCGCGTTGCCCATGGCCGAGGCCAGTTTCTGCTCTTCGTAGGTGCTCCCCGTGCCGCCGTAGGGCCTGGCCGCCGCCGCCCCAATGTTGTCATAGTGGAAGTCGTTCGTGGGGATGCCTTTGGCTTGCACCCAAAAGGCGGTGTTTGTCAGCTTGCGATATTCGCCGCTCGCGCCGGCGGAAATGCTGTGGATGCCAAACTCCTTGCTGAAGTCCACCGACACGTTGCCGAGCCACTCCTCTTTCTTCGCCTCGCCCCGACGCACGTGCCCTTGCGCCCAGACCCATGTGGGGGCGAACTGGTTGTTCTCGGTCGAGCCGTACAGGTAGGAGCCGAAGACCGAGACGCGCCAGTTCGGCAGGATGTCATAGCTCAGCCTTATGTGGGCGTCAAAGTTCAAGTCTTTCGAGTCGTTCTTCTCGTCGAGCAGTATGCCCGGAGGGTTGATCCAGGTGGCGGCCTCGTTCTTTATCCAGTTCCCGTCCGCGTCGGTCCCCGCCGGATAGGTCGGATTCTGGCAGGCCGCGGAGTAGAACAGCATCTGGGCGTTGAAGATGTCGTGGTTCTCGAACGACGACCCGAATATGCCGAAGTCGCCTGTCAGCCGGTCGTCGAAAGCTTTCTGCGTGACGTCTATTTTGGCCACTATCACCTGGTAGTCCATCCTCTTGATGATGGTGTTGTGGTCCATCGCGCCAAACGAGGCGCGGTAGTTCGACTGCGGCGTTCCGCCGCTAAAGGCCAGGTAGTGGTTGTTCACCAGGCCCGTGCGCGTTATGACCCCGTAGGAGTCCGTGTCGAAGCCCTTGTCGTTGTAGTGCGTCCCAAGCCTTTGCGCCGTGGCCACATACTCCGCGGCGTCGAGCATGTCGGGGTGCCTGTACATCCGCTCTATGCCGACATTCCCCTCATACGATATTTGGAATCCGCCGCCCGTCCCTTTCTTGGTCTTCACCTCAATCACGCCCGAGGCCCCGCGCGAGCCATACATGGCGGTCTCGGTGGCGTTCTTCAAGATGCGGAAGCTCTCGATGTCGGCGGGATATATCGTGGAGAGCGTCAGCACGTCGGACGTCACGCCGTCGATGAGCACCAGGGGGTCGTTGCCGCCGACTATGGAGGTCGTGCCGCGGACGCGGACGCTGTTGAGCATGGCCATCCTGTCCAAGCCGTTGGAGGTCACGTTGACGCCCGCTGTCTGGCCGCTCAATGCGTCGAGGGCGTTGCCCACGGCCCTCTTGCCGGAGTGGCTCCCGGCCACCTTTACTATGTCGTTCGCCTTGTCGGCGGAGTCCTTCCGCTCGGCGGGGGTTTGCCTCTGCGCGTGGGCCAGGGTGCTGCAGAAGAGTGCGATGAAAAGGGGTTGGATATTCATTTTCTCTATGCTATAGTTGTAAATGGCTTTCAAAGGCGAATATAGGCGACGGACATGAAAGTTGCTCCCGCGGCCATAGGATTTTTTTTGTTAGGAGGCCTGGGGGCGGGAGTTTCCATTGTGACGTTTTGAGATTGGATGGCTCAACCGTAATTTTACTACCTTTGGCCATCATGGAAGAAAGGCTGATAGGTCTTGGCGATATGCATCATGGGAACGTGTCCGAGGTGTACGCAAATTGGGAAGCTCCCGATTTGATAGTCTCCGACGGAGCCTATGGTGTTCGAGGCTTTCGAGGCGATACTGCGGACGCAAGCGGACTTGTCGATTGGTATAAGCCGCATTGCCTGGAATGGGCCAAAGCGGCAAAGCCTTCCACGTCTCTTTGGTTTTGGAATACCGAGGTCGGTTGGGCCACGGTCCATCCGTTGCTTCTAGCCACGGGGTGGGAGTACGTTCAATTGGCGGTGTGGGACAAGGGGCTTGCGCATATCGCCGGCAATGTGAATGGAAATACCATCCGGCAGTTGCCGGTGGTCACCGAGGTTGCGGCTCTCTACAGGAGGAAACTCTATCTGAGAACGGGGGATGGTCGCACCCTCGATGTCAAGGAGTGGTTGAGGGCGGAGTGGCAGAGGAGCGGTCTGCCGATGTCTTTGGCAAACGAAGCCTGCGGGGTCAAAAGTGCCGCCACGCGCAAATATTTGACCTCCGACAGCTTGTGGTATTGGCCTCCAGGGGAGGCGGTTCAAAAAATGAGCGAGTTTTGCAACGAGAAGGGAGACAGGCATAGTTGGCCCTACTTCTCATTGGATGGTGAGAGTCCTGTTACGGCCGCCGGTTGGGACGGTATGCGGGCCGTGTGGAATCATCGAAATGGTGTGACCAACGTTTGGAGACGTCCGCCGTTAGCCGATGCCGAAAGGCTAAGGGGGACGATGGAGCGAAGCGCCCCCAGGACATATAAGCCGACGAAGCTGTCCGCCGCCCATTTGAACCAAAAGCCGTTGAATCTCATGTTGACGCAAGTGGCTGCGACGACAAATGAGGGAGGGGTCGTATGGGAGCCGTTTGGTGGTTTGGCGTCGGCCTCTGTCGCCTCCATCTTGTTGGGGCGTCGTGCGTTTGTTGCCGAGGTTGACGACACGTTCTACGCTTTGGCTTGTGAGCGCTTGCGGGAGGCGAGCGAGACTTTTAGGACAAATGGTGTGTATAAATTTGATTAAGATGTAATCTATGGTCGGCTCAGTTGTACGGCATGAGTTGCCGTCGTTCCGTTTCCGCGCCTCTGCGAATGCCATGACTGTTTGGGACTTAATTGCGGTTTTCCCTTGGTCGCTCTCGAATGTCATTTCCGGGACTCCTGTATTGGCCGCCCCTTTCATTGAGCAGGCAAAGTATGCGGCGGACTTGCGAACCCATTATTGGGAGAATCGTAGCATTTCTGCCAAGAAGGTTGAGCATCCTAAGACACATCCCTATCCGGAGCCTGGTAGCGCATATTCAGATGTCGTCTCTGATGATAAGGGCTGAAATTTTGGACGCATTGCGCGTATAAGTGGCCTTATGGACGATTGGATTGAAGACACGATGCGTTTGAAGCAGTCTGGGATTGAGGCGCGTTGGTGGGTGCGGTTCCTTAAACTTTTTGACGAAAGAGGTGACGAGGCTTCCGTGAAAGACGGCATAAGGAAGATGGCGGCGTCAATCGGCAGGTGTGACGAGTGGGGTGTCGAAGTTGCCGCAATAGTGAATAAGCTCATGCAAATGTGAGGCTATGAAATCCCCATCGGAGTCAAAGATTTTCGTACCATGAGCGAGGACAATTATGCCCCAGCGAGCTGGACTTGAAGATTCCACGAACACGAAAGTTGGCAACCTGCAACACGCTCTCAATCACGTCGTGGCGATTAAGAGGCAATCTTGCCAGGGCGACGTCCCTTAGGTTAACCCCTGCGCTTTCGCGTCTGTCGGGGTGCCGTTTGGGGAAAAGCAATCGGGACAACGTCTGACGAACTCCGCAAGTCGCCCAATCGTGACCCTCTGGAGGGCGTTTTGCCAACGGTCAATCTGTTGGGCGCCCTCCTCCGTGGGCAAGCAAGCGGTCACTCCCCAATCTTCTTCGCCAAGTCGTAGTAGGCGTTATATTGGTGGTGCTCAAAGGCGTCGTCCGCCACTCGCGGGTGGCGGGAGTAGTACTCCTCGTCGGGCATCAGGACGAACGACTGGCCCGCGCGGGCGTAGTTGGCGCAGTCCACATATTCGGGCTGACGGAACCACGGGTTGCCCTCTTGGAGCATCCCGCCTACCGTCGAGCCCAGGTACTTTGTCCAATTCTTCACGGACTGGCCTGTCGGCCGGCTCAGCTTGCCATACAGGTACTTGATTTTTATCTTCTGAATCCCGCGCGCGTCCTCCATCAGCTCGTCGATGCGCACGAAAGGGTTCGTCGGGCGGAAGTCCGTCGGGCGTTGGAGGCTCAGGGGCGTCTCCGGCACCCAGTCGTCGGCGTTGACCACCGTGAACGACCACCCCGGCCGGGTCATCGTCTCATAGTGCATGGCGAAGAGGTAGTCGCCGGGCTTGGGAGCCGCGCTGGCGTAGGTCTTGAAGCGGATGTCGGCGGGAATGTCGCCCTTGGCCTGCCCGCGCCGAAGCATGGCGGTGGTCAGCAGTGCCAGCGCCCCGCCCTGGCTGTGGCCCGCCACCAGGAAGTCGAGGCGCCCCGCCTTGTGGCACGAGTCGAGCTTCGACACGATGTCGTCGGCCATGGTCATCAGCCCGGCCACCCATCCGGCGTGGACGCAGGCCGTGCTGTCGGCGCACAGGTCGTAGCGGATGTCGCGGCCCACATGGCACGTCCCCGCGGCGCGCACCATCCCGGCGTTGAAGTTCGCGCCCCAGCTCTTGGTCGTCGAGACCGTCGCGCGGAGCATTATGGCCATCACGCCGCCGTCGGACTGCCACAGCTCCCACTCGTTGTCAAAGCCGACCTTGGGCGAGGCGTAGACCTTGTGGAAGCGCGTCGGCTCGGGGCACAGGTATTTGTCGTCCACGCTGAGGCTGTCCATGTGCGAGGCCATGCTCAGGCACTCCATATATTCCGACTTCGAGAAGCCGGGTTGCAGGGGCTGCGCCCGGACGGACGCCAAAGTCGCCGCCGCGGCGGCCAGGAGGCTAATCTGTTTTCTCATTGTGTGTCTGTTGGTTCGTTTGCCGTGTCGCTACGAAATTGCCGTCGGGGCTCGTCTCGCGGTCGGCGTGGAGCTCCCTCTCGGCTTTGAGATATTTCTGGCTGAGCATGCCCATGAAGCGCCCTATGCGGACCATGGCGTTGGTGGTGTCGGCCAGGACGGTCTCGCCGCGGAGCTTGAGCAGGTAGTAGTCGTAGATGGCCGAGAGGGCCAGCAGGACGTGGTGCATCTTGTCGCCGCCGGGCGTCTTGTTCATGAAGAGCGACAAGTCCGGCCATGCGGTGCGGAACGCGTTCTGGTAGGGGATTTCGCTCTCCTGGGTGAGCAGGTAGAGGTGGAAGTTGTAGAGGTCGTTGGCCAGCATGGTCAAGATTTGCAGGTGCCCGCCCGACTCCTTGCCCTCGCGGCGCATCATCTCGCACAGGTTCTCCCACCAGTAGCGGACTTCCGCGCGGCGCGCCGGGTCGTCGATGGAATATTTGCTCACGACGGTCGCGTCGATGCGGCCCATGTCCAGGCCGTTGGCGCGGATGAGGTCTTCGACGTTCCACATGTAGAGGATGTACTCCACGATGTTCTCCCGCCGCTTCTGTTGTGCTATGATCATTCGTCTTCGTCCCCGTCGTCCAGGAAAATGTCCATCTCGTCGTCGTCGGTCTCCAGGAAGCTCTCCATGTCGCGGCGCTCCTTTTTCGTCGGGCGGCCCAGCCCCTTGTGGCGTTGCATCGACATCTGGAGGCGGAACATCTCCAGTTGTTCCATCTGCTCCTTGGGGGTCACCTCCCTGATGTGCTCCGCCACCAGCTTCGCGCCCATCCGGCTCTTGGGCAGCTTCGTCACCTCAAAGGAGCGTATGCCGCCCGGCACCCTGACGTCTATCACGTCGCCGACCTTGATGTTGCGCGAGCTTTTCACTTGCGCCCCGCCCATTGCGACTTTGCCCCTCTTGAGGGCGTCCGAGGCCACGGAGCGGGTCTTGTAGAGCCTCACGCACCACAGGAATTTGTCTATGCGGACTGTGTCTGCCATGAGTGTGTGCCTATTTGTTGTTGAATTGCGTCATGGTGAGCTGAAGCCCCGCGCACACGAACGTGCGGATGCACTCTGCCGCCACCTCCATGCGGCTCTCCACCAGCGGTTTCTCGTCGTCGTCCCACCGGCCCAGCACGAAGTCGATCTGTTGCCCGCGGTGGTAGCTGTTGCCAATGCCGAAGCGGAGGCGGGGGTAGTCGTCCGTCCCGAGCATTTCGCTGATGTTCTTAAGCCCGTTGTGCCCTCCCGGGCTGCCTTTGCCTTTGAGGCGGATTGTCCCCACGGGCAGGGCCAGGTCGTCGACCACGACCAGGATGTTCTCGGGCCCCACTTTCTCGCGGTCCGCCCAGTAGCGCACGGCCTTGCCGCTCAGGTTCATGTATGTGTTGGGGCGGAGCAGGACGAGTTCGCGGCCTTTGACCCTCATGCGGGCCACTTCGCCGTAGCGTTCGCCGGCGAACGCCGCGCCGGCCTCGACCGCCAGGCGCTCCACAATGTCGAAGCCCGTGTTGTGGCGCGTGTGGGCGTACTCGTCGCCAATGTTGCCAAGCCCTACGATGAGAAATTTCATGCCTTTTCAGTTGTCGTGGCCCATGATGTCCTCCATCACTTCGCTGAAGACTTCCGACTCCGTCATGCCCGCCGCGCGTATCTGCTGGGGGATGAAGCTCGTCGAGGTCTGGCCGGGAGTGGTATTCACCTCAAGCACGAACGGCGTGCCGTCGTGCCGGACTATGAAGTCTATGCGGACTATGCCGCGCATGTTCATAAGGTCGTATATCTCCGTGGCGGCGCGCCGCACCCGCTCCGCGACGTCATCGCTCACGCGGGCGGGGGTTATCTCCTGAGTCTTGCCCGGTGTGTATTTTGCGTCGGTGTCGAAAAACTCGTTGGAAGTGACGACCTCCGTGAGCGGCAGGACCACCGTGCGGCGGCCGGTCTTGTAGAGGCCGCACGTCAGCTCCGTTCCCTCCATGAACGCCTCGGCCATGGCGAACTCGCTCTCCTGGTGGGCGGCGGCCAGGGCCGGAAGCACTTGCTCGCGGGCCTTGACCTTCGTCACGCCGAAGCTCGACCCCGCGGCGGCGGGTTTGATGAACATCGGCAGGCCCAGGCGCCCCACAATGGCGTCGACATCCGCCGCCTGGCCGCGGCGCACCCGCACGGAGTCCGCCACGTCGAAGCCGAAGCCGCGCAGGTAGCTGTTGCACACGAACTTGTCGAACGTCATGGCGCCCGTCAGCGAGGGGCAGGTGGAGTGCTTTTGCCCTATCATCTCGAAATAGGCGGGGAGCAGGCCGTTTTCGCCCGGCACGCCGTGGATGGTTATGTAGGCGATGTCGAAGCCGATTCGCTCGCCGTCGGTGAGGAACGTGAAGTCGTCGCGGACGATGGGGTGGGGGGCGCCTTTGTAGTGAGCCGTCCACCCCGAGCGCGAAATCTCGACGGGGATAAGTTCGTAGCGATTGGTGTCCATCATGCCCATCAGGCCGTCTTTGCTCCGGGCGCTGACCTCGGCTTCCGACTGGTAGCCGCCGTAGACAATCGCAACTCTCTTTTTCATTCAGTAGCTTTGTGTGTTCTTGTTTCCTTTGTATATGTCCGCCACCGCTCCACGCATTCCGCCATGTCGGGAGCAATCTCCGAGTCGAACATCATCCGCTCGCCTGTCGCGGGGTGGGTGAAGCCCAGGGTCTTGGCGTGGAGGGCCTGGCGCGGCAGGAGCGAGAGGCAGTTGGCGACAAACTGGCGATATTTGGGGAACGTCGTGCCGCGCAAGATTTGGTCGCCGCCATAGTGGGCGTCGCCGAAGAGCGGGTGCCCGATGTGGCGGAAGTGGGCGCGGATCTGGTGCGTGCGCCCCGTCTCCAGGCGGCAGCGCACGAGCGAGACGTAGCCCAGGCGCTCCAGCACCTCGTAGTGCGTCACGGCGCTTTTGCCAACGCCGCTCTCTTCGGGGAAGACGTCCATCACCTTGCGGTCGCGGGCGCTGCGGCCTATGTTGCCGCGGATTGTGCCGCAGTCCGCCTCCATCAGCCCCCACGCCAGGGCCACATACGCCCGCTCGGTGGTCTTCTCGAAAAATTGGCGGGCCAAGTCCATCTTCGCCGCCTCGGTCTTGGCCACGACGAGCAGGCCCGACGTGTCTTTGTCAATGCGGTGGACAAGCCCGGGGCGCGGGTCGCTCTTGTCGGCGAACATGGCCAACTCGCCCAGGTGCCACGCCAGGGCGTTGACAAGCGTGCCGTCGCGGTTGCCTACGCCAGGGTGTACGCACATCCCGGCCCGCTTGTTGACCACCAGCAGCTCGCCGTCTTCATATACTATGTCGAGGGGGATGTCTTGTGGCACAATCTCGACTTCGCGCGGCGGCCAACTCATGACGATGCTTATCTCGTCGCCGGGCTTGAGCCGGTAGTTGGCTTTGACGGGCTTGCCGCCCACGAGGATGTTGCCCGCCGCGGCCGCCGCCTGGACTTTCGTCCGCGAGGCGTGAGCCACGTGGTCCACCACGTATTTGTCCACCCGCACGGGCCCCTGGTTGCGGTCGGCTACGAAATGGTAGTGTTCATACAGCCCGTCGCCGGCCGGGGCTTCGGGCGTCGTGTCGTCGTCGTCCCACTCCTCGTCGCCGTCCCTCATCTGTTGTCTTGCAAGATGGTGGATGTCAGTTTGTTCATGTCGGTTGTCAGCCATATGCTCACGGGCGACCACGCGTCGGCCGCCTGTCCGCCGCCCGTCGGCGTCTGGCGGTAGACCACGGCCTGCGAGGTGTCGGAGCGCGACACGACGGTCTCGTCGAATGTCACCCCGCCGACGCTCAGCCTGGCCTGGGCCAGGGCGGATATGGCGTCGTCGTACGTCGTGCCGACAAGGTTGGGGACGCGCGTCGTCCCGTTGGCGTCGCCATAGCCCACCACGAGGTCCACGACGCTGCCCTTGGGCAGTTTGGCGCCGGCCTCGATGTCGCGCCCGCCGGACATCTGTTTCAAGACCAGCCCGTCGTATGGGCTGGGGATGGAGTCGACGCGCCCCAGCTCAAGACCGGCGTTTTGCAGGTTCACGCGGGCGTTGCGAAAAGAGAAGTTGACCAACGAGGGCATCGTCGTCATCTCTTTCGAGAACGCGTTGATGGTTATGTATATGGTGCGCCCTTTCTTCACTTTCTTGCCCGCCGCCGGGACCTGGTCCACAATAGCCCCGGGCCGGACGTCGGCGCGGTATAGCGAGTCCATGAGCTGGAGCCGCAGGTCGCCGTTGCGCACCTCGGCCTCGACCTCCGATTGCAGTTGCCCTGCCAGTTGCGGCACGACCACCGTGCGACCCGAAGTGGTGTAGTGGCCCAGGAGCCAGTTGGTCAGGGTCAGCAGGAGGGCTACCGCCACCACGGCGAGACCCACTTGAATCCAAAAAGTGCGGGACTTGAGAAAACGAAGAAATGTCATTGCTGCAAACCAAAATGTGAGCGTTGGCGCGCTTCGCGTGCGCAAACGCCCAAAATTAGCAATTATTGCGCTTTCTACAGCCTATAATGCCCGCCCGGCGGCTATGAAGTTGCTGACGTAGTAGTTGTCGGTCATCTTGCTCACCACGACGCCTTTGGACGACGAGGCGTGGACGAACTTGTTCTCTTTGAGGTAGATGCCGACGTGGTTGGGGGTCTTGGAGCGTTTCCCGTCTGTTCGGAAGAAGACGAGGTCGCCCTCGCGCAGTTCGCTTTTCTTGACGCGCTTCTTGCACTCTGCCAACATCGCCGCCGAGTTATGGGTCAGGTCTTTCTTATACACCGACTTGTATATCAAGCTCGTAAGTCCCGAACAGTCCACTCCGCCGCGCGACATTCCGCCATACTTGTAGCGTGTCCCAAGCCACGATGCCGAGACAATGTACAGGCTCTGGTTCTTGACGCCTTTGGGGCTCACGCCCAGTTTCGAGCACGCCTTGGCCAGCGAGCCGCCGGTTTGCTCTATCCGGTCGTCTTTTACGTCCTGCTGTCTCTTGCCTTGCTGGCTCTTTCCTTTCCTGGCGGTCGCGTTGCCGTTTTTTTTCGCCACCTCGACGGTGGCGCTGGTCGGCTTGCAGCCCGCCAGCGGGGCCGCCGCTGTGGCGGCGAGCAGGAGGAGCAGGATGAGGTTTCGCATGCGCTCGACTTTGGTGAGTTGGACTTTGCGAGACCTAGTCTTCGTCTAGCCGGTTCTCTTGGGGGTCTTCTTTGGTCAGCTTCGCCAATCTGGCCTCCGCGTCGGCAATGCTCCTCTTGCACTCGTCGATGAGGCGCAGGGCGCGCTCGACGTTGGCTATCATGTCGTCAAACCCCATCCCGCCGCGCGCCTCCAGTTGCCCCACGATGGCCTCCACTTGCGCTATCGCCCTGTCATACGAGAACTTGTCTTCGCTGCCTGTCATGCTTTGTCTCCTCTTTATGCGTTGCTGTTGAGTACCAGGGTCACCGACGTGCCCTCTTTCCGCCCCGGCTCGATGACTATGTCGCCGTCGTTTGCGCGGGCCAGGTCGCGGCAGATTGTCAGGCCTATGCCGTTGCCTTTCTCGCTGTCCGTCCCGTCGGTGGGTGTCAGGGGGGCGTCGCTGTTGAAGCGGGCTATGGCGTCGCGGCGCATCCCGATGCCGTTGTCGTCAACGACGACGGCCACTTTGTCGGCGTATCGCGACGCGGTGATGCGCACTGTCCCGCCGCGCGCGGTATATTTGAGGGCGTTCGAGAGCAGGTTCCGGACAATGATGACAAGGTGCGAGGTGTCTACATAGGCTCGGACGTCCCCCCCCAGGTCGCTCTGGAGGTCTATCCCCTTGTTGTCTGCCATGAGCCGCATGGTGTCCACAATGCCGGCAAGGCATGTGCCGACCTGGGCGTCCTCGCGCCTGGCTTTCAGTTGGGATCGCGTCTTGCTCCATGCCAGCAGGTTGCTGGTCGCTTGGTACAGGGTTTGTGCCGACGTGTATACATGGCGGGCGAAGACCTCTTCGTCGCCACCCCTCTTGCGGGTGCGCTCCACGAGCATTTCGGCGAAGCCCAGCAGGGTGTTGAAGTGGTTCGTGGTGTCGTGCCCGACGATTTGCAGCATGCGGCTGGCCTCCGCCTCTCTTTGCGCCAGGTGCCTCTCCTCGCGGCGGCTCAGCGTCAGGCGGCGGGCCGCTATGGCAAGGCACGAGAGGGTCAGCAGGAGCATGATGCACAGGGCGAAAGAGGCGGTGGACGCCATCCGCCTCCCTTTCTCGTATTCGGCGGCGACGGTCTTGCGGAACTCCGCCTCGCGCATGCCCAGGAGGCGCTCCGAGTCGGTGGCGCGCAGCTTGCGGGCGCTAGCCGAGGTGCTCATGAGGTAGTCGGCCTCCTTGTCGCGCAGGAGCCGGCGCAGGCGCGAATATTCCGACAGTGTGGCGTAGGCCGTCTCGTAGTCGCCGAGTTCGGCCTCTATCCTCGACTCGATGCCCAATATCGTCGTGATGGTCGGCAGGTCTGTCTCGGCGGTCATGGCGCGCGCCGAGCGCGCCAGCCGGAGGCCCTCGCGCAGGTCGCCCGACTCGAAGAGCGTGTGGGCCATGCCGGCATAGACCCACGACAGCGCGCTGGTGTCGGGGCGGAGTTTCAGCAGCTCCTCGGCGCGCCGGTAGCTCTTGATGGCTCTGACGTGCTGGCGGGCGTTGCCATATGTGCGGCCCAGCCCGTCGTATGCGTGCACCAGGGCGGAGGTGTCGGCGGCTTGCGCGGCTGCCGATATGAGCGTGGCGAAAGCCCGCGCGGCGCGTTTCGGGTCGCCGCATTTGGCATAGAAGTCCGCCAGGGCGTCCGTCGCCCTGACCTTTTCGTCGAGGCCCCGGGCCATGGCCTGCGCCTCGATCAGCATCCCCTCGGCTTTGACGGCCTGGCCGGCCTCCCACAGCCGCCTCCCGTCCGCTATGCGCTCGTCGGTGGGCGAGGCGGGGGCGGTCGGGTCGGCCTCCGCAAGCGCGGGCGGGGTGGGCGCCGCCAACAGCAGGCACGCGGCCGCGATGAGGGTTCGGTGTCGGCGTGTGGGCATGGCGCGGCTACCTCTTGTAGGTTTCGATGTGGCGAGCCGACTTGTTGGGGTAGAGGTCGCGCAGGTTTATGATTATGGCGGTCTCCTCGACGTCGCCAAACTCGTCGTTGATGGCCGTGCCGAACACTTTCATCGACGGCGAGAGGGTCATGTAGGCGTTCACCAGGGGGGGGATGTTCTCGCCAAGCTCGCGGACGCGGCGGGTCAGGATGCGGTAGTCGTCTTGGAAGTTGCCCGAGGTGAACACGGCGTCGATCTCTTCGCCGGTCAGGCCCACGCGGATAGGCCTGTAGGCATAGACGAGGTGGCTCTTGTCGCCGAAATATTTGTGCCAGAAGCCCATGATGTAGTCGCGGGCGCGCTGGTTGAAGTGCGTGTACATTGTCACTTTGCCGAAGAAGTAGGTCACGTCGGGGTGGTCCACGACGAGCGAGCCCAGCCCGTCCCACAGGTTGTCGAGGGCGAAGAGGCTCTTGGTGCCTTTCTTGCTGCTCTGGTATATGGGCTGCACGAACGAGCGCCCAAGCTCTATGGTCTTCGGGAAGTAGTCGCGTATGAACTCGTCCTCGAAGTGGAACATGTGCGACGTGGCGAGATACTTCGCCCCCTCCTGGCTCTGCGGCAGCTCTTTGCAGAGGATGTAGCGGTAGCCCCCCAAGATTTGCCTGTCCTGCGGGTCCCACACGACAAGCTGGCGGAACGGGATGTCGGCGGCGTCATACTCGTCGATGTCCACCGATTTGCCAGTGCCGCCGCCGGCCATGCGGAACGCCTCCTCGCGCAGGCGGCCTACTTCGCGCATGAGCGCCGGCGCCTCGCGGGCCGAGAAGTCGTATATAAGGTTGCCACCCTTGTTGGTGTTGCGGACGAAGCGGGCGCGCGACAGGTCGGCCATAAGCTCTTCTCGCGATATAGGCTCTGCTATTGGTTCCATCTCTTTTTCGTAGCGTCGATTTTGCGGCGTCGTGCGGGCGGGCTGCGCGGGTGCGACGCGTCTACGAAGTTAAGCAAATTCGCCCAAAGCCGAAGTGGATGTCCAAAAGATTGTGAACGGGGAGGGACGCCTCTACTGTTTATTTGTACCCTCTTCAAATTGCAATTTGTGGGCAAAAATGCAATGCGCAGATTGCAAAAATTCCGCCATGTTCCGTATTTTTGCTCCGTTGGCATCCTCGCGCGAGGGTGAGGCGAACGGTTGGCAATGCAGACTCTGTATAAGATTCACGGCGATTTGGTCTCTTCCCTTGGCCCCTGGGTCAAGAGGGGCCTCATGGACAAAATTGACTGGTCGGCAAGGCTCATAGGGATTAAGGGCGCCAGGGGGATCGGCAAGACGACGTTCCTGCTCAACTATGCCAAGATGCTGGCGTCCGGCCGCAAGTGCCTCTATGCGGACCTCAACGACTTCTATTTCTCCACCCGCTCCATTGTCTCGCTCGCCGACGAGTTCGTCAAGACGGGGGGGCACACGCTCCTGCTCGACCAGGTCTATAAATATCCCGATTGGTCCGACGAGCTGCGCTACTGCCACGACAACTTCCCCGACCTCCACATCGTCTTCACGGGTTCGCCCGTCATGCGCCTCAAGGAGGAGAACACGCGGCTCCGGGGGCTGGTGGACGTCTACAGCCTGGACGGCTTCTCGTTCCGGGAGTTCCTCAACTATTCGTCGGGGAACAATTTCCCGGTCGTCTCGTTGGACGACATTCTGAGCAACCACGTCGACATCTGCCGCGGCATAACGCAGAGGGTCAAGCCCCTGGCGTTCTTCAGCGACTACCTCCGCCACGGCTTCTACCCCTACTTCCTTGGGCAGAAGAGCGTCTACGTCGACCTCGTCAAGACCATAAACCTTGTCCTGGAGGTCGAGATAAGCTACCTGCAGCAGATTGACATCAAGCTCATCCCCAAGCTCCGCAAGCTCCTCTACATCATCGCGCGGCAAGCCCCGTTCCAGCCCAACGTCTCCAAGTTGGCGGCCGAGGTAGACACCAGCAGGGCCACGGTGATGAACTACATGGTCTACCTCAAGCACGCGAGGCTCATCCACCTGCTCTATCAGCTCGGCGACAGCGCGAACAAGAAGCCGGCCCACATCTTCATGCAGAACCCGAACCTCATGTATCTCTGCAACTATGGGGGAGTGGAGCGCGACGCCTTGCAGAAGACTTTCTTCTTCAACCAGTTGGGATATGGCAACACTGTCGAGCGCGGGCCCAGTGGCGACTTTTGCGTCAATGGCGGCCCATGCTTCGCCGTGGGCGACGGGGCGAAGGTCAAGGCGGACTGCCAGACTTACCTGACGAGGGAGATGATCGAGGTGGGGGAGGGAAATCTCATCCCACTGTGGCTCTTTGGCTTCATCTACTGACCACTGCCCGATGCGGAAGGAGGACAAGCGGCCCGCGGCTCCCATGCGGGAGGCCGAGGGATGATATGAAAAGACAGTCGATACATTAACTTTTTATTGTTAGTTACACACAAATGGCAAAGGAAAAGAAATTCATCACCTGTGATGGAAACGAGGCCGCCGCGCACATAGCATATATGTTCACGGAGGTCGCCGCCATCTATCCCATTACGCCGTCGTCGCCCATGGCCGAGCACGTCGACGAGTGGTCGGCCCAAGGGCGCAAGAACCTCTTCGGCGACACCGTCTCCGTATCCGAGATGCAGTCCGAGGCTGGTGCCGCCGGCGCCGTCCACGGCTCACTGCAGGCCGGCGCGCTGACCACCACTTTCACGGCGTCGCAGGGGCTTCTCCTCATGATCCCCAATATGTACAAGATTGGCGGCGAGCTCCTGCCGTCGGTCTTCCACGTCTCGGCGCGCACCGTCGCCACGCACTCACTCTGCATCTTCGGCGACCACTCCGATGTCATGGCGTGCCGTCAGACCGGTTTCGCCATGCTCTGCGAGGGCTCGGTGCAGGAGGTCATGGACCTCTCCGCAGTGGCGCACCTCTCCACAATCAAGACCAGGGTGCCGTTCATCAACTTCTTCGACGGCTTCCGCACTTCGCACGAGTACCAAAAGATCGAGATGATGGACATGGAGGACCTCCGTCCGCTTCTCGACCAAAAGGCGCTGCAGGAGTTCCGCGACAGGGCGCTGACCCCCGAGAGGCCGCAGGCCAAGGGCATGGCCGAGAACCCGGAGACGTTCTTCGCGCACCGCGAGAGCAGCAATCGCTTCTATGACGCCGTGCCCGATGTCGTCGAGCAGTACATGGCCGAGATTAGCAAGATTACGGGCCGCGAATACAAGCCGTTCGTCTATTATGGCGCCCCCGACGCCGACCGCGTCATCATCCTCATGGGGTCGGCCACCGAGGCCGCGCGCGAGGCCATCGACTTCATGACCAAGCAAGGCGAGAAGGTCGGCATGGTCAGCGTCCACCTCTACCGGCCTTTCTCCGTCGAGCGTCTGCTGGCCGCAGTCCCCAAGACTGTTAAGGCCATTGCCGTCCTCGACCGCACCAAGGAGCCAGGCGCCAACGGCGAGCCGCTCTATCTCGACGTGCGCGACGCATACTACGGCAAGCCCGACGCTCCCGTGATTGTCGGCGGGCGCTACGGCCTCGGCTCGGCAGACACCACCCCGACAATGATTACGTCGGTCTACGACAACCTCAAGCTGCCGACCCCCAAGGACCATTTCACGCTCGGCATCAACGACGACCTCACATTCACGTCGCTCCCCGCCAAGGAGGAAGTCCCGATGGGCGGAGAGGGAATGTTCGAGGCCAAGTTCTTCGGCCTCGGAGCCGACGGCACTGTGGGCGCCAACAAGAACTCCGTCAAGATTATCGGAGACAACACCGACAAGCACTGCCAGGCCTACTTCTCCTACGACTCCAAGAAGTCGGGCGGATTCACCTGCTCGCACCTGCGCTTCGGCGACAACCCGATTCGCTCCACCTACCAGGTCAAGACCCCGAACTTCGTCGCATGCCACGTCCACGCCTACCTCCATATGTACGACGTCATCCGCGGCCTCCAGAAGAACGGCTCTTTCCTGCTCAACACCATTTGGGAGGGCGACGAGCTCGTAAAGAACATCCCCAACGGCATAAAGAAATATTTTGCCAAGAACAACATAACGGTCTACTACATCAACGCGACCAAGATTGCGCAGGAGATCGGGCTCGGGAACCGCACCAACACCATTCTCCAGTCGGCTTTCTTCCGCATCACAGAGGTCATCCCTGTCGACCTGGCTGTCGAGCAGATGAAGAAGTTCATCGTCAAGAGCTACGGCAAGAAGGGCCAGGACGTGGTCGACAAGAACTACGCCGCCGTCGACCGTGGTGGCGAATATAAGACCCTGCCCGTCGACCCGGCGTGGGCAAACCTGCCCGACGACGAGGAGGTGGTGCGCAACGAGCCCGAATACATCTCGAAGCTCGTCCGTCCCATCAATGCGCAGAACGGCGACCTGCTGCCCGTCTCGGCCTACAAAGGCATCGAGGACGGCACCTGGGAGCAGGGCACCGCGGCCTACGAGAAGCGAGGCGTGGCCCCGTTCGTCCCGCGATGGAAGTCCGAGAACTGCATCCAGTGCAACAAGTGCGCATACGTCTGCCCCCACAGCTGCATACGCCCGTTCGTCCTCGACGACGCCGAGGCGCAGGGCTTCGAGGCTCCCACCGTCACCATGAAGGCGCCGGCGGCGATGAAGGGGATGCACTTCCGCATGCAGGTCGGCGTCCTCGACTGCCTCGGTTGCGGCAACTGTGTCGATGTCTGCCCCGCAAAGGAGAAGGCGCTCGTCATGATGCCGCTTGAGGGGGAGATGCACGAGGCCGCCAATTGGGACAAGCTCGTCAAGGACGTCAAGACCAAGCAGGACCTTGTCGACATCAAGGCCAACCCCAAGAACTCGCAGTTCGCCACGCCGCTCTTCGAGTTCAGCGGCGCATGCTCCGGCTGCGGCGAGACGCCATACGTCAAGCTCATCGCGCAGCTCTTTGGCGACAGGCAGATGGTCTCCAACGCCACCGGGTGCTCGTCCATCTACTCCGGCTCGATCCCCTCGACGCCCTACACCAAGAACGAGAAAGGCCAGGGCCCCGCATGGGCCAACAGCCTCTTCGAGGACTTTGGCGAGTTCGGCATGGGAATGGTCATGGCCAACAAGAAGATGAAGGAGCGCATCCAGCGCCTGCTGGAGCAGATGATCGCCTCCGACAAGACCTCCGACGACTACAAGGCCGCGGCCCGCGAGTGGATTGAGAACCAGAACGACGCCGAGGGCAGCCGCAAGGCGGCCGCGAAGCTCATCCCCGAGATTAAGAAGAGCGCCGAGGCCGGCTGCCCCGTCTGCAAGCAGCTCGACGAGCTGTCGCACTATCTCGTCAAGCGCAGCCAGTGGATTATCGGTGGCGACGGCGCCTCCTACGACATTGGCTATGGCGGTCTCGACCACGTCCTGGCGTCGGGCGAGGATGTCAACGTCCTCGTACTCGACACCGAGGTCTACTCCAACACGGGCGGGCAGAGCTCCAAGGCAACGCCTATCGCGGCTGTGGCCCACTTCGCCGCGGCGGGCAAGAGGATCAAGAAGAAAGACCTCGGGCTGATGCAGGCCACCTACGGCTACGTCTATGTGGCGCAGATAGCCATGGGCGCCGACAACGCGCAGTGCCTGAAGGCAATACGCGAGGCCGAGGCCTATCCGGGCCCGTCGCTCATCATCGCCTACGCGCCGTGCATCGCCCACGGCCTCAAGGCCAAGGGTGGCATGGGCAAGAGCCAGGCCGAGGAGCAGAAGGCCGTCGAGTGCGGCTACTGGCATCTGTGGCGCTTCGACCCCAGGCTTGCAGAGCAGGGCAAGAATCCGTTCGTGCTCGACTCCAAGAAGCCCGATTGGGACAAGTTCCAGGAGTACCTCGACGGCGAGGTGCGCTTCCTCTCGCTTCGCAAGGCGCAGCCGGCTGCGGCCGACGAACTCTACGAGGCGACGAAAAAGGCGGCGCAAGACCGCTACGCCACCTACGTGCGCATGAGCCGCATCGACTACTCGCAAGAGATTTAGTCTTGGCCATATCTTTTTGCCCCTCCGAGAGAAGAATCTCGGGGGGGCTTCTCTTTTTGTCTCGATTTGTCGCTACTTTTGCTCTCCCGCAATGTTCTAAAAGTTTTATGCAATGGTTCAAGCAACGCCCTCGCTCACGTTCTCGCAGGCCGTCTCCGCATGGGGAGGGCGGCTCTTTTGTTTCAAAGGCCGCTCGCGCAGGTCGGAGTTCTGGTGGGTGCAACTCCTGGTGGTGATTTTGGATGTGTTTGTCCCGTTCGTGGCGCCCATCATCAATCTGCTCACCATTCCTCTGATGGTCCGCCGTCTCCACGACTCGGGGCGGAGCGGGTGGTGGTATGGCGTCTTCCTCATCATGAAGGTTCTCGTTGTCGTGGCGCTTGTCTATGGCTTCGTCTCAATCATAGTGGCCACAGCGCCCGGGGGCGCGGGGCTTCGGACTCCCCCCTCGGCGCGAGACGACATGGCGGAGGCTCTTGCGCCATATGTCGTCAAGTTCATCCTGGCGACCCTGTTCTTCGCGGTATACGGCGTCGTGCTCGTCGTCATGTGTTGTGCCGACAGCGAGGTGCGGGCCAACAGGTGGGGGGCCTCGCCTAAGTACGTCGAGACCGACGAGCCGGATTCCGCCTCTGCCTCCGCGCACTATGCCGGGGTGGACATAGAGCCGCTCGATTTTGAAAAATGAGCATGGAGGCGCACTTTTTTTGCGTCGGCGCTTGGAGGACGGAAAAAAATTACTACCTTTGTCGTCGGAAATCAATTCCGAGTGCATCTCGATGCGGTAATAGCTCAGTTGGTAGAGCATTGGCTTCCCAAGCCGAGGGTCGCGGGTTCGAGTCCCGTTTACCGCTCTCCTTTTGGAAGTCGCTCCTTGTCTCGACAAGTAGTGACTTCTCTTTTTTTTCGCTTGTAGACGACAATTGGCTGTGTAAAATGAGCGTGTCTTTGCTTTCGGGGGTGTGGCCCGTTGCGCTCTTCGGATGTGATACTGAGTTGTCCTATCATACCTTTCCCTTTTCCAAATCATTTTCCTCTTGAAACTTATCGTAAAGACTTTTGACGGCATCGAAGAGTTGCTGTCCAACGAGTTGGAGCTTCTTGGAGCCGCTTCCATCGAACAGCAGCGGCGGGTCGTCAACTGTGAGGGCGACAAGGAGACCCTCTACAAGATTTGCTACCGTTCGCGCTTGGCCATAAGGGTCATGGTCTCCCTCAAAGAGTTCCCTGCCGTGGACGAGGACGACGTCTACAAGCAGGTGCGTTCCATCGATTGGCATGAGTATTTCAAGCCCGGGTCGACGTTCTGTCTCGACCACGTCTCTTTCTGCCAGGCCATGCCCGACTCGCACTTTGTGGCTCAGAAGGTCCGTGAGGCAATTGAGGACGAGGTGATGGACGCCGTGGGCGAGAGGGTCTACCTCAACGCTGACGACCCGGACTATATGGTCAACGTCCACCTCAACGACGAGAGGGTCTCGGTGAGCCTCGACGCCGTCGGCGCGCCGCTGGACCGCCGCGGCTACCGCCCAGAGGGCTTCAACTCCGTGACGAACGAGGTTCTTGCCGCCGCACTGGTCGACCTCTCGGGGTGGAAGCCCACGCAGACGCTTATCGACCCAATGTGCGGGGCCGGGACAATATGTATCGAGGCGGCAATGAAGGCGCGCAAGATTCCTGCGGCGTTCTACCGCAAGTACGCTTTCTGCTTCGAGAATTTCAAAGACTTCGACGAGGAGCTGTGGGGCAAGGTGAAGAAAGAGGCAGACGCGATGATGAACCATCTGCGTCTCAGCATCATCGGGACTGACATCGATACCGACGCCACAGACATCGCTAAGACATCGACTTTGGAGATGAAACTCACGACAGACGTGCGGATAAACCGCCGCAGCTTGCGCGAGCAGGCGCGGATGACGCAGGAGGGGGTCATAGTGACGTGCCCGCCTACGGACCCCGAGGAGACAAGGCGCGGCTTGCCAGACTTCTACAAGGAGGCGACCTACCACCTTTCGCACAATTTCCCCGACTACGACGTCTGGATATATAGCACCGATGCCGAGGCGTTGGATGCGATTCCTTTCGATGCCGAGAAAGAGCTGAAAGTGCGAGACGGGTTCTTCAACCTCTATCCTTTCTGAGGATAGGCGGCTCCTCTCTGCGCGATTTCCAAAATTGGCGTCTCCGAGAACATTCGGGGGCGCCTCTCTTTTTGGGGCGTCAAGCGCCGCCACTAATTGAGGCGACGACGACTGCGCTTGTCGCGATGTGCGCGCAAAGTGGGGGCAAAAGGGCAGGTGCGGCGAACCACGTCGGTTCGTCGGTCGGTTCGTCAGGACTGTGAGAGTATGTGGGCTATCGCAGACTAAGGGGCGAATTAATCTGCCATATTTGCGGCGGGCCGTGGCGGCGCTCGACGCCACTCAGTCTCGCTTTGATAGGAGGCGATGTACTTTTTGTGCGTCGTGCGTCTCGGTCTAGTCTTCTGATTGTGTGATTGATGTGCATGAGTCGCAATGGCAAACTTGCATGACCTCCCCAATCTAGTCTGCATCTTCCTCTGATTCTGCCGCGGTGTGCCTGTAGTTAGGTGTTGCACCTACGTGTTCATGTCGTCGGCGGCGTATGTTGCCAACGGCTCATAGCACGATTTTTGCAATATTGCAATCTATGTTTTGCATGATTGCGATGTTTTTGCAATCCTGTGATTCGCAAATTGCTCATAAAGTTCCACCTGCCGTTTGCAAAATGAGTTTATTTTAGGGTCTTGCTGCATTTCAAGGTGATTCTTTCTTTGCAGTAATATCTTGATAGCCTTTCTGTTATGTTTGGTTACTCTTGTTGAGGTTATTTGTACCACCTACAAATTGGTGCGGCTTAGTGCAAACTTGCATTAAGAACCTTATTTTTGAGGGCAGTATTTCAGAACGGTATAGAGAGTTAGTGTATGACCGGCAAGGTGATAGAGCACAGTGGCACAATTATCTTCATCGGCGTCGGGGTGCTCAAGGTCGAGATTGTCAGCAATGCGGCCTGCGGTGAGTGCGCGGCGGGGTCTTTGTGTTCGGCTGCGGAGAAAAGGCGCAAGGTTGTCGACGTCTTCCCGACCCCCGGCAGGGACTACGTGTTGGGCGACACCATAACGTTTGTGGGTGAGCGGTCCATGGGTGTCAGGGCCGTCCTCCTCGCCTACGTGATTCCACTGTTGCTTGTCGTGGCGGGCTTGGTGTGCGCCCATGTGGCGGGCTTGGGAGACGGCGGTTGCGCGCTTGTGGCGTTGGCCACGCTCGTGCCATACTACGCCGCCCTGTGGCTCTTGCGGGGGCGCATCGATAAGAGTTTCATATTTAAAGCTAAAAACCAATAGAACATTTTTTTTGAAAGGCATGGATGTTGAATTCATTCTGATAACGGTAGCGGCATTGGCGGTCACGGGGCTTGTGGCGGCCGTGGTTCTCTACTTTGTCTCGCAGAAGTTCAAAGTCTTCGAGGATCCCCGCATTGGCGAAGTCGAGGAGGCTCTGCCCGGCGCCAATTGTGGTGGATGCGGGTTCCCCGGGTGTCACGGCTTGGCCTGCGCATTGGTCGGGGCGGACGACATCGGCAAGCTCTACTGCCCCGTGGGTGGCCAGCCTGTCATGGCCAAAGTTGCCGCAATGCTTGGCAAGGAGGCTCCGGTCGTGGCCCCGAGGGTTGCCGTCTTGCGGTGCAACGGGACGTGCGAGGCGCGGCCCCGGTTGCTCGACTACGACGGCGCGAAGAGCTGCGCGGTGCTTGCCGCCAATTTCGCCGGTGTCACCGGTTGCTCGTTCGGGTGCCTTGGTTGCGGTGATTGCGTGGCCGCTTGCGGGTTCGACGCCATCAAGATGAACCCGGCCACGGGGCTTCCGGAGGTCAACGAAGACAAGTGCGTGGCGTGTAACAGTTGCGTCGAGGCGTGCCCCAAGTCGCTGCTCGAGTTGCGCAACAAGGGCAACAAGGGCCGTCGTGTCTTCGTGGCGTGCCGCAACAAGGACAAGGGCGGCGTCGCCATGAAGGCTTGCAAGAATGCGTGCATAGGTTGCCGCAAGTGCGAGAAGGAGTGTCCGTTTGGGGCCATCACGGTCGAGAACAACCTGTCTTATATTGACTTCACGAAGTGCAAGTCGTGCCGCAAGTGCGTGGCGGTTTGCCCCACTCATGCCATCCACGAGACAAACTTCCCGCCCCGCCCCGCAGTTAAGCCGGCCGAGGCAAAGAAGCCCGCCCCCGCGCCCGCCCCACAGCCGGCGGCTGTTGCCGAGTAGGCGGGAGCGGCGATATGAAGAACCAAAGAGACACAACGACATAACAGTACAAGACGTGTTGAAGACTTTTAGAATGGGGGGCATCCATCCCGACGACGCTAAGCTCTCGGCGGGAAGCCCCATCAGGCAGCTCCCGATACCAAAAGAGGTCAAGATTCCGCTCGGGCAGCACATCGGGGCGCCGGCGCTGCCGGTCGTGGCAGTTGGAGACGAGGTCAAAGTCGGGCAGTTGCTGGCCCAGGCCGTGGGATTCGTCTCGGCCAATATCCACTCGCCAGTCTCCGGAAAGGTCAAGAAGATTGAGGACTTCACTGACGCCAACGGCTATGCCAAGAGGGGAATAATAATCGCCGTCGACGGCGACGAGTGGGTTGACACCATCGACCGCTCGCCAGAGGTCAAGAGGGAAGTCTCCATGGCCCCGGCCGACATCATCAGGCGAATACAGGAGATGGGCATCGTCGGGATGGGGGGGGCCACTTTCCCAGCCCACGTAAAGCTCTCGCTCCCGCCAGGCAAGAAGTGTGACGCTCTGATAATCAATGGCGTCGAGTGCGAACCCTACCTCACGTCGGATCACAGGTTGATGCTTGAGCATGGCGAGGAGGTTCTCGTTGGGGTGAAAATCCTCATGTTGGCGCTGGGTGTGGTCAAGGCGTATATCGGCATCGAGAACAACAAGCCCGACGCCATAGCCCACCTCACGGAGCTCGCCAAGGGCTTCGAGGGCATAGTCGTCCAGCCGCTGAAGCTCCGCTACCCGCAAGGCGGCGAGAAGCAGCTCATCGACGCGCTCATTGGGCGGCAGGTGCCGAGCGGCAGGCTGCCCATCGACGTCGGCGCGGTTGTGCAAAACGTTGGCACGGCTTTCGCAATATACGAGGCAGTGCAAAAGAACAAGCCTCTCATCGAGAGGGTGGTGTGCGTGACGGGCAAGACCTTGAGCCAGCCCGGCAACTTCCTCGCGCGCATCGGCACTCCTGTCGAGAGCCTCATCGAGGCGGCGGGCGGCATGCCCGACGATTGCGGCAAGGTGATTGGCGGCGGGCCTATGATGGGCCGCGCCTACGCAAGGCTCGATGTGCCCGTGGTCAAGGGGACGTCGGGCATAACGCTGCTCAGCGTCGCCGATGCGCGCCGCAAGCCCGTCTTGAGCTGCATCCGGTGCGCCAAGTGCGTCGGGGTCTGCCCCATGGGGCTTGAGCCCTATCTGTTGCTCTCGCTCGGCAAGGCGGAGCGTCTCGACGATTTGCGGGCCGAGAGGGTAATGGACTGCATTGAGTGCGGAAGTTGCGTCTTCACATGCCCCAGCAACAGGCCTTTGCTCGACTACATTCGCCTCGGGAAGTCGGGCGTCGGCGCTAAGCTGAGAGCGGAAGCCGCCGTGCGCAAGGCGGCGGAGGCCGCCAAGGCGGAGGTGGCGAAATGACGAACCTCCATTTTTCAGACTCTAAACTCTTTGCAACAAAACATTAGCTCAATGAATAAGTTGACCATAGCGCCGTCCCCGCACGTCCATTCGGGCGACTCCGTGCGGCGCAATATGTATGGCGTGGTCATAGCGCTCATTCCGGCGTTGGCCACTTCGCTTTGGTTCTTTGGGGTCGATGCGCTCATGGTGATTGTCACGTCAATTTTGGCGTGCGTGGCGGTCGAGTTCCTGATTCAGAAGTTCTTGCTCAAAGTCCCGACAACCGTATCCGACGGCTCGGCAATCGTCACGGGGCTGATCCTGGCGTTCAACCTGCCGTCGAACCTGCCTCTGTGGATTGTCGTCATCGGCGCGGTTTTCGCCATTGGGGTCTGCAAGATGACTTTCGGGGGTCTTGGGCAGAACATTGTCAACCCGGCGATAGGCGGGCGCGTCTTCCTGCTCATGTCTTTCCCGGCTCAGATGACGACGTGGCCTGTCCCCGGCGGCGTCGACGGCTCGACAGGGGCCACGCCCCTCGGGCTCCTGAAAGAGGGGCTCAAGACCGGCAAGTCGGTAAGCGAGATTGTCGACCTGCCCTCGTCTGCCGACCTCTTCTTTGGAGGCATCGGCGGATCCCTCGGCGAGGTCTCCGCGTTGGCAATGATTATTGGCTTTGTCTTCCTGCTGGCTTTCAAGGTCATAACGTGGCACATCCCAGTGGCTGTGATTGGCTCCATGGCTTTGCTCCAGGGGGTGTTCTTCTTTGTCAACCCCGACGGCTACGCGTCGCCGCTCTTCACCGTCTTGACAGGCGGGGCTCTGCTCGGCGCGGTCTTCATGGCTACGGACTACGTCTCGTCGCCCATGACGCGCAAGGGGATGATTATTTTCGGCTGCGGCATAGGCGTGCTTACGGTGCTGATTCGCAATTTCGGGGCCTACCCCGAGGGGATGTCGTTCGCCATACTGCTCATGAACCTTGTCACGCCGCTTATCAACAGATTCTGCAAACCTAAACGTTTTGGGGAGGTCGTGAAATGAAGAAGTTAGCATCAACGTTGCCAAACATGGTCATTGTCTTGACGACTGTGACCCTCGTCGCCGCCGGTCTCCTGGGCGTCATGCAGCAGCTCACCAAGGATGCCATCGCGCAGATTGAGAAGCAGACGCTCGAGGACGGCATCAAAAAGGTAATGTTGGCCGGGGGGGACGGCGCTCTGACTGTCGTAAGCACCGACGAGGTCGAGAGCGGCGGGGCTACCTACACCGTGTATACCGCCGAGGTGAACGGCAGCGTCATCGGCAAGGCGGTCAAGACCACGGTGTCGGCGTTCTCGCCCGGGCTGACGATATTGACCGGCTTCGACAACGACGGCGCCATCCTCGGCTACGAGATTCTCGCCACCGCCGAGACCCCCGGGCTGGGGGCCAAGGCCGATACGTGGTTTCAGAAGGGCCAGAAGGGGGACATCATCGGGATGAACCCCGGCCTGCAGAGGCTCAGCGTCAAGAAAGACGGGGGCAATGTCGACGCCATTACGGCGTCGACGATAACGAGCCGCGCGTTCCTCAGGGCCATCAACTTGGAGTATGACGTTATTGCCGGCGAGCAGCCGCATGGGGTCACTGGGGCGACGGTGAATGGGGGCGGGCAGCAGTCGCCCGCCGTATCGGTTGTTTTGAGTGACAACGAATAGGAGAAAAACGTAATCCGTAGGATATGAACAAACTAAAGATTATTCTCAACGGCATAGTCAAGGAGAACCCTACTTTCGTCCTCCTGCTCGGAATGTGTCCCACGCTCGGGACCACGACTTCCGCAATCAACGGCCTGGGCATGGGTTTCGCCACGCTTGTCGTCCTGGCCTGCAGCAACACCGCCATTGCGCTCGTCAAGAACCTCATCCCCGACATGGTCCG
Source organism: uncultured Marinilabiliaceae bacterium (assembly GCA_964481855.1). GTDB lineage: Bacteria > Bacteroidota > Bacteroidia > Bacteroidales > Marinilabiliaceae > W3P20-009. The sequence continues at coordinate 11,215 of CAYZUH010000016.1, read as the reverse complement.
GATTCCGTCGTTCATTGTCATCATCGCCACTTTTGTTACGGTCCTGGAGATGCTCATGAAGGCCTACGTCCCGAGCCTGTATGCCTCGCTTGGGCTCTTCATCCCGCTCATCGTCGTCAACTGCATTGTCTTGGGGCGCGCGGAGTCGTTTGCCGCCAAGAACACTCCTTTCGACGCCATGTGCGACGGCGTGGGCTGCGGTCTGGGGTTCACCCTCGCGCTGACGGTCCTCGGGTCCGTGCGTGAGATTCTCGGTTCGGGCATGGTCTTCGGCCTTAAGCTGTGGAGCGACGAGTACGGCATCCTGGCGTTCGTCCTGGCCCCCGGGGCTTTCATCGCTTTGGCCTACCTCATCGTCATCGTCAACAAAATCACTAAGAAAGCCTAGCTGTCATGGAGTATATCCTTTTGGCCATATCGGCAATTTTTGTGAACAACATTGTGTTGTCGCAGTTCTTGGGCATATGCCCGTTCCTTGGGGTGTCAAAGAAGCTCTCCACGGCCGCCGGGATGAGCGCGGCGGTGACTTTCGTCCTGACCTTGGCGACGATTGTCACCTACGCCCTGCAGAAGTACGTCCTCAATGCGTTCCACATTGAGTATATGCAGACAATACTCTTCATCCTTGTCATTGCCGCGCTGGTGCAGATGGTCGAGATCATTCTCAAGAAGATGTCTCCGTCGCTCTACGCCGCGCTCGGCGTCTTCCTGCCGCTCATCACGACCAACTGTTGCATCCTTGGCGTCGCCATCATTGTCGGCAACGGCGTGGCCGACGGCAGCTACGACCTCGTTCGGGGCGTCGTCTTCGCCATTGCCACGGCCGTGGGCTACGGCCTCGCGCTTATTCTCTTCTCAGTCTTGCGCGAGCACCTCGACCTCATGGATGTGCCCAAGGCTTTGCGCGGCACGCCCATCGCCCTCCTCACAGCCGGCCTCATGGCCATGGCTTTTGTCGGATTCTCGGGGATGGTCTGACGTCCGGGTAGATTTTTTTGAGCTCTGGGGGCGATGCCGGTGTTTGGCGTCGCCCCCGTCGCTTTCGTGGAGAGTGGCGCGAAAAATGGCTAACTTTGCCGCCAAAAGTTATCTTATCTAGACACGGAGAAATGGAGATTTCAGCAAAGTATAGCCCCGACGAGATTGAGGCGAGGTGGTATCAATATTGGCTAGACAATGGCCTCTTCAAGTCGAAGCCCGACGGGCGAAAGCCTTTCACGGTCGTAATCCCGCCGCCAAACGTGACGGGCGTCCTCCACATGGGCCATATGCTGAACAACACCATACAAGACATTCTTGTGCGACGTGCCAGGATGATGGGGTTCAATGCGCTGTGGGTGCCGGGGACGGATCACGCCTCGATTGCCACCGAGGCCAAGGTTGTCGCCAAGCTCGCCAAGGAGGGCATAAAGAAGACAGACCTCTCGCGCGACGAGTTCCTGCGCCATGTGTGGGACTGGACGAATGAGCACGGAGGCATAATTCTCAAGCAGCTCCGCAAGCTCGGGGCGTCGTGCGATTGGGACCGCACGGCTTTCACTATGGACGAGGAGCGCTCCAAGAGCGTCATCCGTGTCTTCTGCGACCTCTATGCCAAGGGGCTTATCTACAGGGGCGTACGCATGGTCAACTGGGACCCAAAGGCGCTCACGGCACTCTCCGACGAGGAGGTGATATACCGCGAGCACCAAGGCAAGCTCTATTACCTCCGCTACCGTGTCGAGGGCGAGGAGGACAGGTATGCCGTGGTCGCCACGACGCGCCCGGAGACGATTATGGGCGACACCGCCATGTGCATCAACCCCAACGACCCCAAGAACCAGTGGCTGCGCGGCAAGAGAGTCATTGTGCCGCTCGTCGGGCGCCCCATCCCCGTGATTGAGGACGAGTATGTCGACATTGAGTTCGGCACGGGCTGCCTCAAGGTGACGCCGGCCCACGACATCAACGACTATATGCTGGGAGAGAAATACAACCTCCCGTCGATAGACATCTTCAACGACAACGGCACCCTGAGCGAGGCGGCGGGTCTCTATGTCGGTATGGACCGCTTCGACGTCCGCGAGAAGATTGAGGGAGACCTCCGAGACGCCGGTCTGTTGGAGAAAGTCGAGGACTACACCAACAAGGTCGGGTTCTCGGAGAGGACTAACGTCCCCATAGAGCCCAAGCTCTCCATGCAGTGGTTCCTCAAGATGGAGTCTTTGGCCAAGCCGGCATTGGAGGCCGTCATGAACGACGACGTGAAGTTCTATCCGGCCAAGTACAAGAACACCTACCGCCATTGGATGGAGAACATCAAGGACTGGTGCATCAGCCGCCAGCTTTGGTGGGGACATCGGATCCCGGCCTACTACCTGCCTCAGGGCGGCTTCGTCGTGGCGGAGAGCGCCGACGAGGCGTTGAGGCTTGCGCGTCAGAAAGCGGACTACCCAATCGAGATTGGCGATCTGCGACAAGACGACGACTGCCTCGACACGTGGTTCTCGTCGTGGCTGTGGCCCATCTCGCTTTTCGACGGCATCTGCAATCCAGGCAACGAGGAGATGCGATACTACTATCCGACGTCCGACCTTGTCACGGGCCCCGACATCATCTTCTTCTGGGTCGCGCGCATGATTATGGCGGGCTACCACTACGAGGGCCGCATGCCGTTCCGCAATGTCTACTTCACCGGCATCGTCCGCGACAAGCAAGGGCGCAAGATGAGCAAGCAGCTGGGCAACTCGCCCGACCCGCTCGACCTCATTGCGCGCTATGGGGCCGATGGTGTGCGAATGGGGATGATGCTCTCCGCCCCGGCCGGCAACGACATCCTTTTCGACGACGCCCTCTGCGAGCAGGGACGCAACTTCAACAACAAGATTTGGAACGCTTTCAGGCTTGTCAAGGGGTGGCAGGTGACCGACGGCGAGCAACCACTTAGGGCGGCGCAAGCCGTGGAGTGGTTCGGCGCCGTCTTGCGGCGGACGCAGGCCGAGGTGGCCGACCTCTTCACCAAGTACAGGCTAAGCGAGGCCCTCATGGCCATATACAAGCTCTTCTGGGACGAGTTCTCCGCATGGTACCTGGAGATGGTCAAGCCCGAGTTCGGGACGCCCATCGACCGCCGGACGCTCGACGCCACTTTGGAGTATTTTGAGCAGCTTCTCATGCTCCTGCATCCTTTCATGCCGTTCATCACCGAGGAGCTGTGGCAGAACCTCTACGAGCGTGAGACGGGGGCCAGCATCATGACGGCGCGGCTCCGGGGCGCCGATGTCCTGCCGGCCGACGGTGAGACCATCGACAGGTTCGAGCACCTCAAGAGTGTGGTCTCCTCCGTACGAATGGTGCGCAGCCAAAAAGCTCTGCCTCCCAAGAAGGAGCTGGACCTGGTTGTCGTCGGGGCGGACCCCGTGCCGGGCTTGGCAGAGCTCACCAAGTGGCTCGCTTTCGTCAGCGGCGTCGCCGTCGTCGAGGCTAAGCCGGCCAGCTCGGTGTCGTTCATGGTCGGCACGACGGAATATGCCGTGCCCATTGGCGACCTCATCGACAAGGACGCCGAGGTCGCAAAGCAGGAGGCCGAGCTGAAGAGGTTGCAGGGCTTCTTGGCCGGAGTGCGCAAGAAGCTCGCCAACGAGAGGTTTGTGGCGGGCGCGCCTGCGCAGGTCGTCGAGATGGAGCGCAAGAAGGAGGCGGACGCGTTGCAGAAGATTGCAGCCCTGGAGGAGAGCCTGGCGAACCTGCGATGACAACAACTTTTATATCAAAATCCAAATGAAGAAGACACCTATAACACTGCTGTGCGGCTACCTCGGGGCGGGGAAGACCACGCTGCTCAACCATGTCCTCAACAACCAGAAAGGCTACAAGGTCGCAGTGATTGTCAACGACATCGGCGAGGTCAATGTCGACGAGAGGCTCATTGCCAAGGGGGCGAACATCACCGACACGTCGAGCATCGTCCCGCTGACCAACGGGTGCATATGCTGCACGCTCAAGACGCAGTTGGCGCAAGACATCGAGGAGCTTATTGCTTCCGGCAAGTACGACTACATCCTCATCGAGGCGTCGGGGGTCTGCGAGCCGATGCCTATTGCGCAGGAGCTTGAGACAATTCAGAACGGGAAGCTGGACAATGTGGTTGGCGTCGTCGATGCCAAGAGGCTTGTCGACGAGTTCGCAAGCGGCGACGCGCTCCTCAAAGACAAAGACGAGGAGGACATTGAGAGCCTCCTCGTCCAGCAGATTGAGTTCTGCTCCACTTTGGTAATCAACAAGAAAGACTTGGTGACCGAGGAGCAGTTCCGTAAGGTCCGCGCGGTCATCAACGCCATACACCCCAATGTCAGAATCTTGGAGACCGACCACGGCAAGGTCGACGTGGCGGAGATGCTCGCCACGGGGAGCTTCGATTTTGCCGAGGTCTACGCAAGCGCCGGCTGGTGCAAGGCCTTGGAGGAGGGTGAGGCCGACGACGAGGATGACGACCACGACGGCCACGAGCACCACCACCACGAGCATCGCCACGAGGACGAGGAGGAGGACGAGTACGGCATCGGCACGATGATTTATCACCGTCGCGCCCCGTTCGACCGCAACAAGCTCGATTTCTACATCCGCAAGTGGCCGCGCAACATCATCCGTTGCAAGGGCATCATCTGGTTCGACGACGACCGCGACATGGCGCTGCTCTTCGAGACATCCGGCCAGCAGGTGCAGCTTCAGGCCACGGGCAAGTGGATAGCCTCTGCCCCCGACGCGGACCGCAAGAGGCTCCTGGAGGAGAATCCGGCCATAGAGGCCGATTGGGACGACCTCTATGGCGACCGCATGATTAAGCTGTGCGTCATCGGGCAGAACCTCGACAAGAAGAAGATTGAGGCGGACTTGGACGCCTGCCTTGGCGAGTAGGGCGGAACCATTTCGCCCTGGAGTGTCCGCATATGCCAACGCGCCTGCCGCCGCAGCGGAAAGCGGCGGCAGGCTTTTTCCCCTACCTCAATGACTGAGTTCAATGCCGTGATACGGAGAGTCTCTGCGCAAGATGCGGGGGCTATTGCCGACATCTACAATGCCTATGTGCTGGACAGTGTTGCCACCTTTGAGGTTGAGCCTCTTTCGCGGCTCGAAATGTCCCGTCGGATTGAGGACGTATCATCGCGCTATCCATACTTGGTCTGCGAGGCCGACGGGGCTGTGTGCGGATTCTGCTACGCCCATCAGTGGAAAGACCGGGCGGCCTACGAGCGGACGTGGGAGACCACTGTCTACGTGGCTGGCGCATCGGTGGGGAGGGGCGTCGGCAAGAGGCTGGTGGAGCGTCTGATTGAGGAGTGCCGGAGCGCTGGGGCGCATGCGTTGGTGGCCTGCATCACGGGCGGAAATGAAAGCAGCATTCATATGCATCAAGGGTTGGGCTTTCGGCAGGTCTCGCATTTCAGCCAAGTCGGGGTCAAATTCGGGCGTTGGCTCGATGTCGTGGATTTTCAATTGTTGCTGTGATTGTCGTCTTTTGGGGGCAATGTGCGCATTGTGTGTTGATGGCGAAAAAAATGCGCTTGGCTATTGCGTATTAAATCGGAAAGTGCGAAATTTGCACTCGCAAAAGGGAGGTTTCCAGAGTGGTCAAATGGGACAGACTGTAAATCTGCTGCTTCGGCTTCGTAGGTTCGAATCCTTCACCTCCCACAGCTCGGTTTCTTTGGAGAGATGGCAGAGTGGTCGATTGTACCGCACTCGAAATGCGGCATACAGGTGACTGTATCCAGGGTTCGAATCCCTGTCTCTCCGCCGCAGGAGGTTTAGATTTCGTGGTTGCGAGATTTAAGCCTTTTTTTTGTACCCTCCAAAAGCGCAAGGAGGTGTGCGCCACAGGTAAACGCTGACGAAAAAGAAGGATGTGTCCCTCTTTTCCGTCAGCGTCCTTTTTTTCTGCCGCCGCAAAGGCCGGCCTTGTCCGCCTTGGGGCCGCGGCCTGGACTGTGCGGGGCCGGCTATGCTCTCAGCCCCTCGCGTTTGATTTTGGGGACGAGGTAGGCGAAGCCGTATATCATCATCGAGGCTTGTGCCAGGATGCCGAATATGATGCTGGCCACATTCACGCCCGTCGATACAAGGTCGTTAGAGAGGAAGTACCACACCATGTAGACGCCGAACGGGATATTGACAAAGGTGCTTGCCACCAAGCCCGGATTGTACTTGAAGCCGAAGACGAAGAACATCACAACATGGGCAAAGGCGTTGAGCGCCGAGAAATAGGCGGTCCACAACCCCCACTCGACACCCCAAAAGTGCGAGACGATGCCCGCCAAGGGCAGCAGGACGTAAACAAGCGGGATGTTGATCCAGAAAGAGCCCGCCTTTGTCAGCGGATAGTCGCCCAGCTTTGAGCCCAGCGGCTTGCGATTGAAGAAGTCCAGGAAGCCGCCCGGGCATACGTACTCCTCGAATTCGTGAAACCAATAGATGGGCACCTGCAACCAGATGAGGAAGAGGGCGTAGTTCTGGTCTTTGACGTAGAGCCAAATCAGGATAAACGAATAGAGTGCAAGGAAGGGCGTCGCCTTCATCCAGTTGTCATACAACCATTGCGTCGTCTTTTTCATATCTCAATGTATTTCGGGGTTACTCTTCGCATTTCTTGCCGCGCAGTGCCTTCATCCGCTCCTTGCGCTCCATAATCTTGGCTATCTCGGCGTCCACGTCGACTTCGGGATAGTGCAGACCCGATTTGAGGGCCTGGACCATCTGCTCCGTACGGTTGCGGATTTTGTACTCTTTGCCGTCTTTGATAAAGATATTTCCCGTCTGCCCGAAGATTAGGCGCACGCCGGCAGCCCGGCACTGCTCGTTGAGCGACTTCACCCACTCGTAGCGCAGGGGGCGTGAGCCGAGATAATTCTCGCCGCCGGCCAGGACCGTCTCAATCCCACCCGTGGCAAGGTACTCCGACAGGTCGACCTCGCCTATGAATGGTTTCACGCTCACCCATTTATGCTTCGACGGCACACGTAGCAGGTGGGGCAGGCGCTCGTCGACCCTGCGCTGGTTCTCGGCAGACACGGCAAACAGGACATGGTCCCAGCCGTTGCCCCAATCGCGTGGCAGGTGGTCCGCAATGCGCTCGGCGCGCTTCGTGAGGAGTGAGAATGTGACGTCGGGGCGTTGGCGGATGTAGTGCCACGCCTCGTCGCGCCACGCGTCGGCCTCCTCCAAGAAGAAGTCGCTGGTCATGCACACTCGCACGAAAGAGCCGCCGGGCAATTTATATTTGCCCGTCTTGTCTCGCTTCGTTGGGAAGTCTATGTTCGATTTGTTGAGCGAGACAAGGCTTGTGTCGCGCCCATAGCGCTTGTCGAGAAAGAAAGCGTAGCAGTTCTGGCATCCCTCGCTGCACTTGTGGCAGCCGTGCCACGGATTCCAAGTAAGGTCGTTAATGTCCATGTTTCTCCATCTCTATGTCACAAAACTAAGCCGTTTGCATAAATTCAGAAAGGTTAATATCGCTGAAGTATTAGGCAATATCCACGATTGATGTCGGGAGTCCTGGGGCTGAAACATAAACAATGGCTATCTTTGCAACGACGGAGGGTGGCATGATGAACTATATGGCAGGGGATAAGGGCGTTGTGTTGCATCATGGAACGCCGCTTTTGGGCTATTGGAACAAGGGTGGTTTCGCCCTCTGTAGTGATGGGTGCGCCGACGTCGTGATAAATGAGCAAAATTTCAGATTGACACGAGGCGGCGTCTTTGTCGTCACGCCTCTTGTTCAGATATACAGCATCGTCCCGTCTGCCGACTTCCGCACCATTTCGTTTATCAGCGACCTCAAAGTCTTCTACCCGATTTTCAAACTGATCGCCGACACCGGAATACCATTGAAAGTGCGAGAGTTCCCTTGTTGGCAACTGTCTGAAGACGAAATTTCCTACGTCGCGCTCCAATACGCCCGAATCTGCCAAAAGCAGCGTCGCCTAGCCGAAGATGTTTCCGCCGACGAGCGAACGCTCCTCGCCCACCAGATACACCTAATCCGCCACGAGACAATGCTGGAGGTTGTGGGCAACCATATCCGCAACCACCCGGCGCAGGTGGACGGCATTGGCAACCAGGAGATTGTTGCCTACCGCTTCATCCTTGCCCTGCACGAGAGTTACAGTGTGGAGCGCAGCGTGTCGTGGTACGCGTCGCAGGCAAATCTTTCGCCCGGACATTTCTCGACGCTTGTCAAGGCGGCTACGGGAAGGACCCCGTCGGAATGGATAGCGACCGTGACGACTACATACGCCAAGTTGTTGCTCGAGCAGCGCGACAAGAGTATCAAGCAGATTGCCGAGGAGCTGAATTTCCCCGAGCAGTTCACTTTCCGCAAATACTTCAAGCAGCATGTTGGCATCTCTCCCAAGGAGTTCCGTAACTTGCAAATTATCAAAAAAGCAACGGAGGAGTAATGAGGAGTATGGTGATAGTTGCCGCCGCTTTGCTGTCGCTGTTGCCGGCTTGCGCCGGCGGCCTTTTGTCTCCACCGTCAGGGCTACGGGCGGCAACAACGCGTGTCGCAATCTTTATAGTCTGCACATACGGCGCCGATGCGCACGAGACGTCATTGGCGTCAACCCTCACTCTTTGGCCATGCCAAGGTTGCGGCTTGCGGTTCCGCCTTTTGGTTTAGCTTGACGGAGCTTGCGTTCCGACGGAATGAAAGCCGCTCCCGCACGGGGCGGCCTCGCCTCGTGTTTTAAGCTCTGTTTTGAACATTTCTCCATTCTTTTGTCTTGTTTCTCTTGCTTGTCTGCGAAAGCAGCATACCTTTGCGCTGTGTAGGACAATGAAGTTCCCGTTTCGGCTCTTTGCAGCCCTGCGCCAACGTTCAAACAACATCTAAACAAACGCATCATGAGAACAAGGTCGCTGTACCCCCTCCTTTTTGCCGCATCGCTCCCCTTTGCCGCGGCCTCCTGCTCCGACGACCTGGCTCCCGCCACGGAGAGCCAAGGCAAGACCCCCGTCGACGTCGCCAGCCTCCAAGGCGAGGAACTGGAGAAGTACGCCTACGGCTGTGAGTACTACGCCGAGGACACCACCGAGAAAGTCGAGACGTCGGCGAGCGAGGCCTACAGCGCCTATGTGGCGGAGCTGGCGGCGAAGTCGCAGGAGACTGTCGGCAACAAGTCGTTGAGTGTTGACGAGCCATTGGTCGGAGTTGTCAAGGTAAAGGAGTGTGGACGCTATCCCGAGATAGCAATATACTACGATGCCGAGGGCAAAAGGCCAAGGTGTTGGCGTAACGGCTATGCCAACAGTTGCGGTTGGGACGTGGGGCGCAACGTTACCATGCGTTTTTGTGCGGTTCCAGCAAGGCTATTCAACGGCATCGGAAAAGATTATGCCGTTTTGTTGCTTCATAGTCAGCTTAAGGGGCCTCTGAGGAAATCTCAAGGGTCTTATGACTTCTTGAATGTCCTGAGGATTTTCATGGATGCGGAGGACAGTAAGCCCGAACAAAGAATAACGATTACCGAGTACGATAAGACTCTCGGACGCTACAGAACCAGAATGGGAAACGACTCCGACATTTCGCCTGCCGGCTATGTGGGCAAGAGTAACTTGGAACTCTATTTTCAACATTTCCCGGCTAGTTGGAAAGGAGCTAGTCTTCCAAACCTTGGTTTTGAATATGCTGTATTCGGCTCCCTTTACGGTTTCAACGACAAGTACGAGGGGTACATCTAAGTCGATGACGAGGACAAGAACAACTCCAACGCTTTTGAGCTGATACATGTTAAATATAGCAGTGGGAGTTTCGATAAGTTCGTGGGAGTTTCGGGGGAGTCTAAGCGCCATCGCAGCATATACGAGAATATGTTTAAGGTTGACAATAACACGCTGTTACGTATTTCCAAGGCTCCCTATTGGTGGTTTTAAAAAAAGAGGCATGAAGAGGCTGTTTCTTGTGTCTGTCTCCGCGTCCATTGTCCTGCTGTTGTCGTGTGGCAAAGGAGGGGAGCCGACGCCCGAATACAATGCGACGGGGTTGTGGGAAATTCTCAGAGCTTTCGTCAATGTCCCTGGTGTCTCGTGGGACAGCGATACCGCGTCGCTATACAGCAGGGGAAAGCATTTCTTCCTTTTCGATGACGACGGTTCCTATCGATGGTTGGAATGCAAGGACGATGAGTGCGCCATTCGCGAGACGGGCATTTTCAGCGTCGGTCATGATACCCTTTGGATTGACGCCTCCTTCACAGGCCGCAAGTTCTTCCTCATGGAGAGGGGGACGGCTACAGACGCCATGTTTTTGCACGCCCCGGCAGATGATGACAGAATCCCGATGCGCTATGCCCCTCGGAGTGTCTTGCAGTTGAATGAAATACGCGATGTCCGTTCTCTCAAGGCCTCTAGTCTAGGCACTTATGGCTCGATGGCGCACATCCCGGCGTCGCGCCTGTCTCCATTCCCGAACGCTATCGCATTTGAGATGCTTGTCGGGCTGTACGAGACGAGCGGCGATGCGGATACGGTTCGCTACGACTGCCTGTGGGATATTAGGGCCGATTCCACCATTGTCGAATACCTCTCGCGCGGCGATGTCCGCCGCCGCCGCACATATCGCTTTCATGTCAAATGGGACCCTGAGGATTATTGTGACACGATAACCTTGATGGCGAAGAATGCAACGGTCAGGAGATTGCAATATCTGGGCAGTAAACATGGAGGTGCGGACATGCGACGAAAAGAACCGTATGAGTGGTATCGTTTCTACGACCTTCGCAATAAGAACTCGTCTTTTCGATGGTTGGCCAATGAGCTGTTGTCATACAACGACTACGTCGACGAATAGTCTTCCGTGACGTGTTCGCAACTCTCCACTGCGGATGCAGTTGCGGCTACGGCACTCCCTCATTAGTCTTGCTTTGAATGTTTCCTCATTTTTTTCACCCTATTTCTCTTGTTTGTCTGCGAAAACAGCATACCTTTGCGCCGTGCAGGACAATGAAGTTCCTGTTTCGGCTCTTTGCCGCCCTGCGCCAACGTTCAAACAACATCTAAACAAACGCATCATGAGAACAAGGTCGCTGTACCCCCTCCTTTTTGCCGCATCGCTCCCCTTTGCCGCGGCCTCCTGCTCCGACGACCTGGCTCCCGCCACGGAGAGCCAAGGCAAGACCCCCGTCGACGTCGCCAGCCTCCAAGGCGAGGAACTGGAGAAGTACGCCTACGGCTGTGA
>CAYZUH010000015.1:0-70470 GCA_964481855.1 uncultured Marinilabiliaceae bacterium | reverse complement strand
CGGGCGCCGGCCATGGGCGGGTGGCTCCCCTTTTTTGGGGGATCCGTTTTTTTTTGGGGGGGGGGACTCACGGGGAGTCCTAGGGCGCAAGCCATAGGCTGGCGTATGTCGCCCCGTTGGGGCTAGGGGGCGAGAGCGGCTATTGAGCCGACGATGAACCTCACCATGTCGTATTGCGACGCCGGGAACAGGTTGAGCTCCGGCTCCTCGATGTAGAACTTGACGGCTGCGGTACGCGCGCGCGTCGGCGAAAGCCTTGGCGATGGGGGCGCGCTCCCGGTCCCCGGCAAGCATCAGCTCCTTGACGAGGCTCGATATGTCGCTCACGCTCTTGGCGGGCTGCTTCCCCACGAGCCTCAAGGCGTGGTCGACGAGCGGAAGCCCGCCTGGAAGCCGTGCGACGGCTCGCCAAGCGGCCCCTTGATGCGCATCTTACAGATGTTCTTGTCGCCCTCGCCGCCAGAGTCCAGCACGCAGAACGTGCGGCTATCGACATGTGTATATGGGCGACCAGATAGGCGGCCGCCCGTCTGACCCGGCGTGCTACAACAAGCGCGGCGAGGTGGACTACGACAAGCTCGCGGCGCATCCCGACTTCCAAGCAGGCCAGGCGAGGCTGGCGACGGCCGACGGCAAGGGCGTCAAGCTGGCCGTGATGTGCAGTGAGGCCGACCCGACGCGGTGCCACGGGAGCAGGGCCATTGGCGAGGCGCTCCTCAACCAGCACGGCATCGACGTCCGCCACATTTATGGCGCGGGCAAGGTGAGGCCACAGAGCCAAATTCGGTCGGCAACCAAGCCGTACGAGAGCAATCTCTTCGGCAAGGAGGCGCTCCACTCCGCGAAGTCCTACAGGTGACCATGCGCGGCATGGACTTTGCCGACGGCTTGGCGCCAACATGACAGCCTCCTCCATCTTGAACGCCAGCTCTTTGATATAGACAGGCCTCCGGCACCGCTCCTCATGCCCTCGCAATCGCCAACAGACCGCTCGTCAATTCGCCACCAATCGCCCTCGTCTTTATTGACAATTCTTTTTTTTTTTTTACTTCGTTAAATAGTCACATCATCCCGACCGCCTATCTTTGCGACATTCTGAATAAAGTCATAAAAGATAGCTATGGCAAAAGCAAAAAAACGCGCGATCTCGGGTGAATATGTCATCAGCGTCGAACCCGAAGGCTCTGTCAAGGTGAGCCGGATTTACGACAACGTGCTCGGCTCGCTCCGCGAGATAGCCGAGGCAAAGGGCATCGAGTATGACCCGGAATGGACCACGCGCCAGTTCGGCAAGAAGATTGTCGACGACCTGGGCGACGGCAAGATTGCCGAGGTAGGCGAATATACCGTCTCGCGCGAGAGCTCGGGCGGCGTCAAGACCTACCGCGTCTACGACAACGTCAAGGGCGCCCTGCGCGAGGTGGCCGAGAAGACGGGCTTCGAGTTCGACAACGACTGGACAACACGCCAGTTCGGCTCGAAGCTCGTGGACTTCATCAACAAGTAGCAAGCCCGCGCCTATGGCCAGGAAGACGGCCTTTCCAGGCGGGTTCTCCGTCACGATTGGCGATTCGGGCACTGTCCGCGTGGGGCGCCTGTGCGACGACGCGATGGGGCCGCTCCGCGAGATTGCCGCGAGCGAGAACCTGGCTGCCGCCCCCGAATGGGACGCCCTCCGGCTCGGCAAAAGGATTGTCGACGACCTGGGCGACGGCAACCGGGCCGAGGTCGGCGCCTACACGGTGGTGCGCGACGCCGAGAGCGGCATGAGGGTCTACCGCGTCTGCGACAACACGAAAGAGGCGCTGCGGGCCCTTTCGGCCGAGGTCGGCTTCAGCTTCGACAGCGGATGGACTACCCGCCAGTTTGGCTCGAAGCTCGTGAACTTCCTCAACGGCGCCCAGCCGCCAACCGCCAAGGGCGGCAACACGGCCTTTCCGGACCCGTACGTCCCGTCGGCGCAGGAGTTGGAGAAATACCACGGCCAGTGGAGCGGCCTGGCCGACTACGTGGCTCAGGAGCATGCCCTCGACTGGCTCTTCATCGGCAACACGGAGACCGCCGCCAACACCGACCTGCGCATCGTGATGGTGAAATGCTCGACGCTCAACGACTTCTACTCCACAAACATATATAAGGTATACTCCGTTGCGGAGAACATCGTCTCCATCTCCGACTTCGACTCGCGGCTTCGCCTGGGTGACCCTAGCCTGGTCAAGGCCATAGCGGAAGTTGGCGGCAGAAGCAACTACTCGTTCGCCACGAAATATTGCAGCCACCACCAGCCGACGCTCTTCCCAATTTTCGACAGCTACGTGGCCGACGTCCTCGACGCGTTGCGCAAACAGAACCCCGGCAAGCTGCCATTCTCCGGCAGGGGTGAATTGTTGGACTTTGCGACGTTCCGCAGCGTCATCGACGCCATACGCGCCGTTTTTGGCCTGGAGAAGTACTCATACAAGGACATCGACAGATACCTGTGGCTATTGGGCAAGGAGTATTTCAAGAAATTCAAGAAGAACTGAGGCAAAAAACATCGAAAGAATGGGCAAACGAAGGTCTACGCCAGTCCCCGGTCTCTCATTCTCGCTCATGCGGGCTTTGGGGCTATCGAGGCTCAAGGTGAACGCCGCCCGCAAGACGGGCATCCCCACCACCAAGGGCGGATTGGAGCGCAAGATAGGCGGCGCCATTCTCAAATGCCTCTTCGGACGCAAGAAGTAAGCTAATAACCAACCAATTGCAATTATCATGGCAATAAAGAAGACACAGAGCGGCAAGATGGACAAGCGCACCAAGGAGTACAAGGAGCGGGTGGCCAATCTCGCCAAGGCGCGCAAGAAGAAGAACAGCCTGGCCAACAGAATCAAGAGGCTGTTCAAGTAGGAGAGGTCGAATCATTCAAAACGTCACAAAAACCATGACAGAAGAAAAAAAAACTGAAATAAACGAGTGGAGCCAAATGTTGGCGGCCGCCATTTGGGCCGGCAGCGAGCGCGACGACGAGAGGGAGGAGGCCCTCGAGCTAGTTGCCGAGGCCCTGGCGTTCGACCCCGACACCCTCATAATGAAAGTCGAGCGTCAGACCAAGAAACTCAAGAAATCCGACGACGCGCCCGAACTCCCCCAGGTCGGCGCGGGATCCAAGACGGACATCAACTGGTGGAGCCAAATGCTGGCGGCCGCCATTTGGGCCGGCAGCGAGCGCGAAGAGGAGCGAGACGAGGCCCTGGAGCATATGGCCGAGGTCCTGGAGTTCGACCCCGACACCCTCATAATGAAAGTCGAGCGTCAGACCAAGAAACTCCAGAAAGTCAAAGGCGAGAGCACGCCCGCCCCTCAAAACGCCACCGCCGCGGCCGCCGCCCCCGCGGAGGAGGAGGTCACGGCCAGCAAGGTTCTCGCCGCCACCCTGCAGGGGGCGCGGACCGGAGGCGTGGCAGGCGCCATCATCGGCGGAGTGTTCGACTCGGGCCTGGCAGGCTTTGCGGCAGACGCCGCCATCAAGAAATTCACTGAAAGCGACGACAAGGCCCAAGGCGGCGAAGCCAAGTAGACGCAGGAGCGTCTTGCGCACAAGGCCGAGGCGGCGGAAGAAGAGATTCAAACTCATAGCGCCCTCGGCGACGCAAAACTCCGCGCCAGACTGCAATTTGAACTCGGCGTCGCCTCCCGGGGGGACGACGAGATTGTCAAGAATGAGCCGCCGCGCTCGCGGCAATCGGACAAAGCGAGCCGGACGACGGCTCTAATCGGCACTAAAGAGACAAAAGAAGACAAAATGAAGACAGACAGCAAGACCATAGCCGGACTGCTGGCCACAGTGATTTGGGCCGGAAACGAGTATGGCGAGGCAGAGCAGGCCGCCGTGGAGGAAGTCGGCGAGGCCCTGGAGATAAACCCCGACATCCTGCACGCCGAGGTCAGCAAGACGGTGGAGAAGCTCAACAAGCTCGACGAGGCCGGCGTCGAAGCCTTTCTGAAAAAGGTGGGCGCCGCAGTCAACAAGGGCGAGACCCACTTCGCCCTGGAGTCGGCCCTCCAGGTGGCGATAAGCGACAACGTCCTGGCGCACGACGAGGTGGGGACAATCCACGCCATAGGCGAGGCCATGGGCATGACCCCCACCGAGGTCACGCTGCTCGTGGCCGACCTGGTCAAGTCGGAACCCGAACTAGACGTCGATGTGACCTCCGACTGACAAGGAACGCCGTCTCGCCCGCCATGCGCCACGGCCACGCCGTCGGCGCACGTGGCGGGCGAGATGGTCTCCCCACCCTCTTCATAGAGAGAAAAAAGACTTTCGGAAATGGGAAAAGCGGAAACACGCCCCACAACCCGTCGGCACGCCACCCTGGGCACGACGCTCTCGCTCACGGCCGCGCTGGCGCTACTCTCGTGCGGCTCGGGGCAGTCTGTCGACGAGTTCAACAAGGCTTTCGCCGACGGCGACCTGCCCAAGGCGCAAGAGCTTGTGGGCGGCATGGACGACGGCGGCGAGCGCAAGGACTGCGCCCTGCAGCTCGTCGAGGCCTACCTCAGCATCGACGAGCCCGACAAGGCCGCCTACGTCTACGAACGCATCACGAGGGACCACTATGGGCGCTCCAGCCTGGAGGGCTACAATAGCGGTAAATACTGGTATGAACGGAAAGCCTGCAAGATGCTCCGCGAATATCTCGTGGCCCACGGCGACTACGAGAAAGCGTGGAACTACTACCCCCTCGACTCGAACGACGAGAACTACCCAGGCAACGCCAAGAGCCGCTACATATGGCTCAGCGACGTGGCCGACGCCCTCAGCAAGGCCGGGAGTGCCGAGCGCGCGCGGCGCTTCGTCGACGACAACCTGCGATGGTACGTCCTCTACGTAGACATGGCGAGCGACGCATACAGTCAGACAAAGGCGGACTACAACAGCGAGCTTGTCCGCCAGAGGCTCTACGCCCAGATAGACAACACCCGCTGACGCCCAGCCGCATGAGAAGCCCCCACGCCATGAAACTGAATCTGACGGCCGCCGCCCTGGCCCTCGTGGCCCTGGCCTGCTCCTGCGGGGGCAAGACGGGCTCCGACGAGGGCCGGAGGATGTCCAAACTAGAGCAGACGAAATATGAGAGAGCGCAGGCCAAGCTGAAGTCCATATACTCCGAGGCGGAGCAGGTGGCCGGCGCCCCGACGGCCGACGCCCTGCGCAAGCTCGGCGAGGACATCCGCCACCTGGGCTACGACTTCAACAGCGCCCACATGCCCGACGCCGACCGGGCCCGATGCCAAGCTCTCAAAGACAGCATACGCGCCCTGCGCGACGACCCCGACCGCGTGTTCCGGGGGCGCCTCACGTTCGGAGTCCTGGAGAGCAAGACAGCCCCGGCGAGGGAGGTGGAGTGCAAGCGGGGCGCCCCCGGCGCGCGCGCCGTGGAGGAGGTCAGGGTCGAAAAGGTGTTCGACGAGCCCAAGAAGATAGGCCTCCGCGCCACGCTCAAAGCCATGCTCTCGGGCAAGCCGCGCTCGGTGGTGGCCATCCCCGTCCCCAAGGGCGCGGGCGAGCTTCTCTACTCGCTCCGCGTCTCGACCAACGAGCGGACAGTCTCCTCCGACGGCAAGTTCGCCGACCGCCTCTCGACATCGTGGAAGACCATCAGCCTCTTCGGCGCCAAAGTATACGAACGCAACTCCGGCAGCGACATTGTCAACCGGCTGCTGTTCGACACCCGGCCTCCGCGCGACGAAGACGCATTCTGCAACATGTACGTGTTCGTCGACAGCAAGCAGGCCAAGAAGTTCCAAGACGGCACCGAGACATCGGACAAGTTCGACTACGACGTCGCCCAGTCGCAGATAGGCACCCAGTCGTGCAACGGGAGGCTTCGTGCCAACGGCAAGAAGTTCATCTACGTGGGCTTCGAAAACGCCCGGGCGCGCTACGACTCCTACATATGGCTAGAAGTGGCGACAATCCGGCGGACCACCAAGTATGTGCGGGAGGTTTCCGACGGCGAATGACATAAATACCGTTTTGCCCGGACAAGAGCGTCCCGCCCATGCCGAGCTTTGCGCAGACCCAAGCATAAACCAACAACCCAAAACTATGACGAACAGCAAAAGACGCGCGACGTGGGGCGAGTATGACATCGCCGTGGAGGCCGACGGCTCCATCAAGGTGCGCAAGGCGGTGGAAAACGCGGACGATGCGCTCCGCAAGATTGCCGAAGCCAAGGGAGTTGGCGTCACCCCCGAATGGGACGCATGCCAACTTGGCAAGAAGATCGTCGACAATCTGGGCGACGGCGAAAGCGCCGAGGTGGGAGACCTGACCGTCGTCCGGGACGCCGGAGGGGCAATCAGGGTCTTGCGCATCTGCGACAACGCAAAGGGGGCACTGCGCGAAGTGGCTCAAGGGGCGGGGTTCGACTACGACCCGGCCTGGAACACCCACCAACTTGGCAACAAGCTCGTGGGCTTCATCAACAAAGCCGACACAGGCGCAGATGCTCTAGACGAGGCCTTGGACAAAGCCGGGAAAGCCCTCGAAGACTTCACCGAGAAGCTTGGCACCGAAGTTTCGGACAAAGCCGGAAAAGCCTTTGAGGACATCGCCGAGAAGCTCGGCACCGAAGTCGCCGCGGCGGCGGACAAGGCGCGGGACGCCGCCGACAGACTAGGAGCCGAGGCTCTAAAAGCGAAAAAACAGGCAATCGAAAGCGACATCGTGGGCATGGGTGCGAATCTTCTGAAAGACCGGTTCGGAATAGAGGTTGAGCCGCAGGGCTGCATAATAATGGCCGCCGCGGCTGTCCTCATTGCGATAGCGGCAGCCTACCTCCTTTGGGGCGGAACGGCAATAATCATTGCCATTCTTGTCTTGGGTCTGATTTACGCGGCATACAGATTTCTCATGCCAAAAGATTGACGCTTTTGCCCCGCGGCGTCCGCAGTCGAATGCGCACATCGGCATGCCGACGACGCCGGCTGAGACCCCAAAGTATGCGCGTACGGCGGAATGACCCAAGCTAAACATCCTGTAGCAGCAAGACAATGAAAATCAACAAAGACGGGACGTTGGACAAACGCACCAAGGAGTATAGGTCTCTATCGTCATTGCAACGTTGGTGGCTCGAAGCCTCGTCGAAGGGCCAGAATTACGACGACGACGACGACGATGACGAGGAGGACGACGAGCTTGAAGAGGACGACGAGCTTGAAGACGCCACGAATGGGGAGAAAGCCCTCTGGCTCGCAAAATCGATTAGCCTCGAGATTCTGATTTGGTATCTCTTCCCCGTTTTATGGGCGCTTAAATACTTCTTCTATGCGCCTTTCAGGTGGCTGGGGAAGCTGTTCCGCCAACCTTGGGAAGCCATACGATCCCTGATATGGGCCATATGCGTGTTCTACGCCACGGTGCTCAAACTACTGTGGTGGATTGTCACCATCCCATACAACCTGGGGGCGCGCGGCGGCCGCGCATCCTTTAAGAAAAGGAAAGCAAGGAAATGCACCTCAAGGGTCAAGTGGCCACGAAAAGCCGAGGACTTTTGGCTGTGGTTTCTTTGGCCGTTCGAAATGCTGTGGTGGTCAATCTTCTCACTCGTCAAGGCAATCCGCATTTTGACGGGGTGGATACAGAGGCGAAGAAGAGAAATGGCACTCCGCGACGCGGAAGCCGCGAGATTGCAAGAGGATGCCCACATCTCCATTGATGCGAACAGTGACAAAAAACAGTGAGGCCAACCTCCGGCAGCCTCCACAAAATGTGAACTAGAGACTATGGAACAGAGAATAAAAGTCTGCGCCAAGGCGCAGAACCGCAAAGCGCTGGGCATTGTGAGGGCATACGCCATCCTGCACCCCGCGACGACGCTCGACGGCCTCCGCCAGGCGTTTCCCAACAGCCTCAACCCCGACAAGGGGCCCAAGGAGAACTTCATCGACGCCACCGACCAGGGGGCCTACGCCGACTTCGACGGGTATTTCCGGGGCGACGACGAGGCCATCCCCCTCGCTGGCGGTCGCCGGGCCCTGGTGGTCAGCATGTGGACCAAGACGAGCCTCGCCAACATCGTCGCCAAGGCCGCCGAGCACGGCATCGTCGTGGCCGAGGAGGCCGACAAAGCCAGGGCGGACTTCAGCGGCAAAGGGTTCAGCCTTGAATACCTGGGCGGCACCAAGCCCGGCGGCGGAAAGAGCAAAACCGCCACCATCGTCGCAGTCGCCATCGTGGCCGCCCTGGCCGCGGCCGCGGCGGCGGCGTTCTACTTGCGGGGCGCGCCCGCCGACAACGGCAAGGAGGTTGAGAGCCGCGACGCCGGCATGACGGAGAAAGACCGCCTGCTCCAAGAGCAGAAAGAGGAACTGGAGCGGCAGGCGAGCCGACTGCGCGAGCAGGAGGCGCAGCTCAAAGCAAAGGAGGAGTCCATGGGCAAACTCAAGAACAGCATCACCCAGGCCCTGACGGGGTTCGGCGCAGACGAGCTCACCGTCGAGCACCGGGAGGGCAAAGTCCACGTCCTGCTGGAGGAGAAGCTCCTCTTCGCCTCGGGCAAGTACGACGTGGGTCAAAAGGGCGCCGACGCCATACGCAAGATTGCCTCCGTGCTGGGCAACGTGGGCGACGACATCGACATAGCCGTCGAGGGTCACACGGACAACGTCCCGCTCCGCGGGCAGATTGTGGAGGACAACTGGGACCTCTCGGCCAAGCGCGCCACGTCGGTGATGCGGATACTGATTGCCGGCGGCGTCAGCCCCGAGCGCCTGCACGCCGTGGGCCGCGCCGACACCGCCCCGGTTGCCGACAACGCCACAGCCGAGGGACGCGCCAGGAACCGCCGCACGGAGATTGTCCTCTCGCCAAAGGTGGGCAAAATCTTGGAGGCGCTGTAGGAAAGGACTAGAGGGCGAAACAAAAAGGGAAAGGCTTGAGCAAGGATTATTATAAGAAGAGGCTCATAGACCTGCGGGCATCCATGGCCAAAGAGAAGGAGGCGAAGAAAAGGGACAACGAACGGTTCGCCAAGCTCGTGAAAGGAGCAGGCTCAATCTCGACAAAAGCGTCGTACCGGCGACAGAAGATTGACGCCGCGGCGCGTCACGACCGCAACATCGAGAGCTACAAGCGGCAGATTGAGAGCGCACAGAGGAGCCTGAAGAGCGCCAAGTAGGCGAAGCGCGGGGGCGGCGCCCCCGGCTCCCACAGCCAAGACGGCGGGCGGAAGTCTGTTCCGCCCGCCGTCTTATAGAGCATCAGAAATCAATTGCCCCCACACAAGCGGGGAGGGCGGCAGGCAGACCCGCCCCCAAGGATTTATAGATCCGACCCGTCGTCGCCGCTGTTGTACTCGTTGTCGTAGTACATCATAATCCGGAAGTCGGTGGTGCTGTTGCCGTACCTGGACACCGTGAACCACACCGGCCTGTTTGCCAAACCATCGGCCCCCTCATGCAGCTTGCTGAATACCGACACGGTGTCGGGCACGGCCGGGTCTTTTTGGTAGAAAGCAGCCTCGTAGCACTTGTCGTATACCGTTATCTCGTAGGAGACGTCCTCGTCGTCCGGGATGGCCTGGTCGTCACGCAACGGCACATACTTCAGATTGTTCTTAAACTGGTAGCATAGCCTGTTGAACCGACTTACGATTTCCGCCTTGCTGCTCTGGAAAGCGTCTCCGACCATTATGCGCCAAACCACATCACGATTGGTGACAACGAAGAGGTAGACACTCCTGCCGTTGAACTCCCCCTCCAAATCGCCGACCGTCGACGCTCGGAAGCCTTTCTCTTGCAACTTGCTGAGCATCTCGGCCTTGGCGCCGTCGACGGGGATGCCGAGGAAATGGGTGACGTAGCGCTCCTGGGCGCACAGCGCCACAGAGAAGAGCAGGAGGAGAAACATGGATAGGAATCTGTTCATAGAGCTACAGTGTTATGTTTTTTCTTTGCGTAAAAAGCCGACACACAAAATACACTCGCCAACACGTCCAATTCTATGGCAGTTTTGCCACACACGCCCGCACGACAGCCAAACCGCCCCTTGGCAGCCCCCCTACAGGCACCAGGCAAGGGGGAGTAACTGACGGACAGACACAAAAAAGGGACGCACCAATCGTGCGTCACCTACACATTTATCCGGGATGTCTTCCAACAGCCGTCAACGTCCTATTCCCATTCGATTGTGGCGGGCGGCTTCGAGCTGATGTCGTAGACCACGCGGTTGACGCCCCTCACCTTGTTGATTATGTCGTTGGAGACGCGGGCCAGGAAGTCGTAGGGCAAGTGTACCCAGTCGGCCGTCATGCCGTCGGTCGAGGAGACGGCGCGCAGCGCCACGGCGTTCTCGTATGTGCGCTCGTCGCCCATGACGCCCACCGACTGGACGGGGAGGAGGATTACGCCGGCCTGCCACACCTTGTCGTAGAGGCCCTCGGCTCTCAGAGCCGAGATGAAGATGTCGTCGGCCTCCTGGAGGACGCGCACCTTCTCTGGCGTCACGTCTCCCAAGATGCGGATTCCGAGACCCGGGCCCGGGAACGGATGGCGGCCCAGGAGGTTGGGCGCGATGTCGAGCGCCGCGCCGACGCGCCTCACCTCGTCCTTGAAGAGAAGCCGGAGCGGCTCTACGAGCTTGAGGTTCATCTTCTCTGGCAGACCGCCCACGTTGTGGTGGCTCTTAATCTTGCACGACGGGCCGTTGACCGACGTCGA
This sequence comes from uncultured Marinilabiliaceae bacterium, assembly GCA_964481855.1. Taxonomy (GTDB): domain Bacteria; phylum Bacteroidota; class Bacteroidia; order Bacteroidales; family Marinilabiliaceae; genus W3P20-009. Next base: position 59,766 of record CAYZUH010000015.1, on the reverse strand, counting down.
CTCGATGACGTCGGGATATATGGTCCCCTGGCCAAGCCACCGCGCGTCTTTAATCTTCACGGCCTCGGCGTTGAAGACCTCGATGAAGTCCGCGCCGATAATCTTGCGCTTACGCTCGGGCTCGGTGACGCCCGCCAAGTCCGTCATGAACCTGTCGGTGGCATCGACCCCGATGACGTTGAGGTCCATCCCCTTATATTGCGCCAGGACGCCCTCGTACTCGTTCTTGCGGAGCAGCCCGTTGTTGACGAAGATGCAGGTGAGGTTCTTGCCGACGGCCCTGTGGAGCAACACGGCGGCAACCGTGGAGTCCACCCCCCCGGAGAGGCCGAGGATGACCCTGTCGTTCCCCACCAGGCGCCGGATGTCGGCCACCGTCGTCTCGATGAACGAGACGGGAGTCCAGTTCTGATGGCAGCCACAGACGCCGACGACGAAGTTGCTGAGCATCTTCGAGCCCTCGACGGTGTGGTAGACCTCCGGGTGGAACTGTATCCCATACGTCTCCTCGCCGTCAATCTTGAAAGCGGCGTTGCGCACCGTCTCGGTGGACGCCAGGAGGCGGAAGCCCGCCGGCATGGCCACGATGGTGTCGCCGTGCGACATCCAGACCTGGCTCTGCTCCGCCACGCCGACGAAGAGCGGCGAGCCCGGGGCGCCGACGGTCAGCACCGCCCTGCCATATTCGCGCGTGGCGCTGGGGGCAACCTCGCCGCCACCGGTGTGGACGAGTAGCTGCGCGCCATAGCACACGCCGAGCACCGGCACGCGCCCGCGGACGGACTGGAGGTCGAACCGCGGCGAGCCCTCCTGCCGCACGGACGAGGGGCTGCCGGAGAGGATGACGCCCCGGACGTGCTCGTCAATCTCGGGACACTTGTTGTAGGGGTGTATCTCGCAATAGACGTTCAGCTCCCTGACGCGCCGCCCTATGAGCTGCGTGTACTGGGAACCGAAGTCGAGTATTATTATCTTCTCGCGCATGAACTCAATGGTCTAAATCAAATTGGCGCAAATATAGCCATTTTGCAAGCATAAACCCCAAAGATTAACCCATTTTCACCATGCGGCGGGCATCCGCGGCCAGATTGCGCGACTGCGTGAAAAACGCTATCTTCGCCCCCTGGGGTTATTTGCCACAAACACTTGGCGAAACATCGCCGGCGGCCGGCGGCCGCCAAGCCCCGCACAAGCAAACAAACAGGAAACCATGGCTACTTGGCCCCAAATGGCGCAACCGACAGACGGCGGAGCCGTGGCGCGGATGGCGGCGCCCGTCATCGTCTCGGCGAGCCGTAGTACGGACATCCCGGCGTTCTACGCCGAATGGTTCTTCGACAGGCTACGGAAGGGCTACTCGGCGTGGACGAACCCTTTCAACGGGGCACGGTCCTACGTCTCCTACGCCAAGACGCGGTTCATTGTCTTTTGGTCGAAGAACCCGCGCCCGCTGCTGGCCCACCTCGACGAGCTGGAGGCGAGGGGCGTGGGGTGCTACGTGCAATATACGCTCAACGACTACGAGCCCGAGGGGCTGGAGCGCGGCGTCCCGAGCCTGAGCGAGCGCGTCGAGACGTTCCGCGCTCTCGCGGCGCGGCTTGGCAGGGGGGGTGTGGTGTGGCGCTTCGACCCCCTGATTCTGACCGACCGGATGTCGGTAGGCGACCTGCTCCGCAAGGCGCGGGGCATTGGCGACCGCCTGTGCGACGTCTGCGAGCGCATGGTGTTCAGCTACGCGGACATCGGCTCCTACCGCAAGGTGAAGCGGAACCTGGAGGCCAACGGCGTGGCCTACCGAGAGTGGGCTACGGCCGAGATGGAGGAGTTCGCCGCCGGGCTGTCGGCCATGAACGCCGAGCGGGGCTGGGGCCTGGAGCTTGCGACGTGCGGCGAGCAGATAGACCTCTCCCGGTTCGGCGTCTCCCACAGCCGGTGCATCGACGGCGACCTCATCGTGCGCCGCGCGTGGCGCGACAGCGAGCTTATGGACTTCATGAAAGTGAGAATCGAGACCCTCCCGCCCCCCACCCTGTTCGGCAGTCCGGGGCCGCCGGCCGGGGCCGTCGCACTGCCCGACGGGCGCTTCTTCGTCAGCACGCACAAGAAAGACCCGGGGCAGCGCACGTTCTGCGAGTGCATGGCGGCCAAAGACATAGGCGAATATGACACCTGCCCCCACCAGTGCGAATATTGCTACGCCAACACGTCGAAGCAGACGGCACAGAGCAACTGGGAGCGCCACAAGGCGAACCCCTGGGCGGAGACGATAACGGGACGATGAGCTACGCGGACGAGATCGAGGCCTGCGAGCGCCTCACGGTGGAGGACATGGTCCGCATAAGCAGCAACCGCCTGCCGCCGGAGATGCGGAGCCAACCGTGGACATTCCTGAACCACGGGACCGGCATCTTGGAGGAAGAAAAACTCTGCGACGCGTACATGGCGGCCTACGGCCTGTGCCACCTGGCCAAAATGCGCCACGCCATTGCCGGCATGTGGGCCAACAGGCCATATCAGTATGCGTTCCCATGGGGGGAACTGCGAGACGGGTTCGAGATTTTCGACTACGGCTGCGGCCAGGGGCTGGGCACGGTGGCCGTGATAGAGGGCCTGCGCGCGCACGACCTGCTCCGCCACCTCCGGCGCGTGACCCTCGTGGAGCCTTCGGGCATGGCGCTCGGCAGAGCCTGCCTCCACGTGCGACAGGCCCTGGGGCAGGACTGCGAGGCGACAATAAGGACGGCCAACAAGCCCCTGCCGGCAAGCCGCGACAATGCGGAAGCGTACACCGCCGCCGACGCCGAGGCGAAGTGCGTCCTGCACATTTTCTCGAACATCCTGGACATACAGTCAGTCGACCTGCGCAAGACCGCCCAAATGATTACGACGCCCGGCAGGAGGCACATCGTGCTGTGCGTCGGCCCGACATCCCCCTGCAACAAAAGCAGGTTTCAAGCCTTCTTCTCGTACTTCGCCGACAACTCGACGACGTTCGCCGATTGCGACGAGATGGAATTCGGGAAACACGCCAACGGCAGAGGATTTACTTGCCTAATAAAGGGCTTCACATTCGAGGGCCTCGGCGCCCACGAGATTCTTCGCAAAGCATCGCGCTACGCGCCGGCGCGCTGTTTCGCCAGCTACGCCCGGACGCCGCACGCGCCAGTGGGCAACAGCCACGCGTTTGACCTGCTCGCCCCCTTTGACTTCACGGTGCGCCGCGACGTCCACCCCGTCTACGCAGTCATCAGCAACCTCATCTCGCGCGGCCACTACACCCTGCCCACGCCGCGAGTCGCGGCGCAGGCGGCAGACGACAAGTCGCTCGTTGCCGCCGCGCGCCTCCAGAAAGCATTGGCCGAACTGCTCATGACCGGGCGGCTCGACATCGGCAAGGCGACTTGGCGGATTCTCGTATTGGGAGACGAGGCGAACGTGGCCGCCAGCGCATTGGAAGACTTCCGCGAACTGCACTCGCACCTGACGGCATTGAGCGAAGAGTATGACAAGATGCCTATGCCGCAGATTGAGCTGTCGGCAAACGCCTCGCCCGGCACGACATACGACGCCATATTCGAGATGGCCCCCACGGCCGGCGGCGACACCGGCGCGACGTTCGCCCGCCACAAAGCCTACAACGATTGCCACGTCATAATCCGCCCGCTGACGACACCGGCGAGCGGACGCCGACAGATACACACCACCAAGAGGATCCGTTATAAACCCCTTGTGGGAAAAGACGGGCAGGGCTACTACCACAAAATCGAGGCGAACGCCCGGCATCTCCGCTACTTCCTGCGGCTGCTGTTTCAGAAAGAAGACTTCCGCCCCGGACAATTGCCCATCTTGAGCCGCGCCCTGAGCCTGCAAAGCGTCATAGGCCTGCTCCCCACGGGGGGCGGCAAGTCTCTGACGTACCAATTGGCGGCCATGCTGCAACCTGGCATCACCCTCGTCGTCGACCCGCTGAAAGGGCTGATGAAAGACCAGTATGACGGACTGCTGAAGACCGGCATAGACTGCGTCTGCTACATAAACAGCGACCTCCCGTCCGCCGAGAAGATTGAGCGGGAGCATGAGCTGGTGCGCTCGGAGGCTCAGATAGCATTCCTGTCGCCCGAACGCCTGTGCATCCACAGATTCCGCCAGACGCTCAAGGCAATGAAAGAGGCTGAGACCTATTTCGCATACGGCGTGATAGACGAAGTGCACTGCGTGTCGGAGTGGGGTCACGACTTCCGAATATCATACTTGCACCTGGGGCGCAACCTCTACAACTACGCCCAGCCCCAAGGGTCCGACGACGAGCACATATCGCTCTTCGGCCTCACCGCCACCGCCTCCTTCGACGTCCTGGCCGACGTGGAGCGCGAGCTGTCGGGGACGGACGCGTACTCCCTGGACGACGACGCCATAGTCCGCTACGAGAACACGAACCGGCTCGAACTCCAATATTACGTCCACCCCATCGACGCCCCCAACGCGAACGACAAGAGGGACGTGGAGAAAACGAAAGAGGAGCAACTGCGGGACGTCATGGCGGACGCCACAAGGAAACTCGCCGAAATCCAGCAACCGGAAGCTGTCGCCACGATAAAACGTCGATTCCTGGAGCGCGAGAACGTGACGCACGGCGACAAGCGCACGGCAGTGAACTCGGCAGACCTGCGGACAACGGCGCCCCCGCAATGGTTTGAGACCCTAGACAACGACGTGGCGAGCATCGTCTTCTGCCCCCGCGCCAACGGCGGACGGATGAGCGTCGGCAGCGTGCAGGGCCAATTGCAAAAGTGCGGGGTCCGCCACACCACGACATACCGCGGCGGCGCGCCAATCAAGCAGCAGGACGAGTTTCTGAACGGGGCGAAAAACGTCATGGTGGCGACAAAAGCCTTCGGCATGGGCATAGACAAACCGAACGTCAGGCTGACATTCCACATGAACTACCCGGGCTCGCTCGAGTCGTTCGTGCAGGAGGCAGGACGCGCCGGGCGCGACAAAAAGATGGCGCTCGTCACCATATTGTACTCGCCGCAGAAATTCACGTGCCGCAACATCCGCAAAGGCACCACGCAACAGCTCTCGGCGGACTACGACACCAACAGGTTCTTTTACGACACCAACTTCCTAGGCGAAGAGTTCGAGCTGTACTCCATGGAGCTGCTCCTGCACAGGCTGACAGTCCGGATTAGCAACGAGGAGTTCGAGGGCGTTGACATCCCCACCGAGAGCCAGACGCGGGGCATCGTAAAATTCATAGACCGATACGCCGTCGGCAAGAGACTGACATTCTACGTGTCATATGACGAGCGCGTGCAACCCCTGGACGAATTCAACGCGTATCTGTTCGACCGCCATCTGCAACTGTTCAAGACCGACTACGCCCAAACGGTGACCTGCGAGACGGGCGTCTACTCCAACATATACGGCATCACCGACTTCAAGCCCGCTCTCCAGAAAGCCATATACCGGATGTGCGTCATAGGCCTCATCAACGACTTCACGGAAGACTATGCGAAAAAGGAGTTCCGAGTGACCATAGAGTGCAAAGACAGCGAGAGGCACTACGACTACCTGCGCTCCTACTACCGCAAATACTACTCGGAAGAGAAAACGGACAAGATGGTCGCGGAAGTCCGCGAGATGGCCGCGACGGAGGGCGTAGTCATGGCCTGCCTAAGGCATCTGACCCGGTTCACGTACCACAGCATAGCCACCAAAAGGGCGCAGAGCATCCAGGACATGGAGCACTTCTGCGACACGGCCCTCCGGCCAGGCAGAGACTGGAAAGAGGCGAACGAAGAGCTGAAAGACTACATCTACTACTACTTCAACTCGAAATATGCTCGGAGCGGCTTCTCCACGCACGACGACGCCCTGGGGGCTGACATCCCGTTCTCGCTCAAAGACGACACCGACCCGGACCTGCACAACGAGAGCGAAATCACTAGCTTCGACCTCGTGAGGAAATACATGCGCGTGGTGGACGCCGACATTGTCGGGACCGACTCGCAGATAGACAACGTCAAGCACCTGCAAGGCGCCGTGAGGCTAATCCGCAGGGCCTCGACCGACAAGAACCCCGCGCTGAGTCTTCTCAACATCTTTTGCATCTTGTTCTTGCAACAAGAGGGCGGCGCCGCGCAGGAGGAGGAGCTGTGCGAAGACTACGAGGCCGCCATGTCGTTCTACACCGGCGGCGGGCGGAAGACCGTCATGGACGAATATGCCGACATGCTCGTGGCCCACGCCGTCGTGGCCCCCGAAAAGAAAGAGTCGCTGGGGAAGATGTTCGACTACGTGCAACTGAAGAAGCACCTGGGCAACCTGCAACTCCTCGCATCGAAATACACCAACGAATGATTGACGAAAAGATAAACGAAGCACTGACAGAACTCGCCGAAAGCCTGAAAGACCTCGACTCGGCTCGCAAACAGGTTGACGACACCGTCAAGGCGTACAGGTCGCTGAGCGAAGCCACGACGGAATATGCCGCCAACATGGCCTCGGTGCAAAAAAGCATAGAGAAGCTCGTCGCGACCATAGGCGGCAACTACCAAGGCGACGTGAACAGGCTAAAGGCAAAAAGCGAAATCGTGGTCGCGTCGTTCAAAGCCAAGATGGACCAGGCCGCGACCACATTCGCCGCCAACGTCTCGGCAACGAAAAACGACTTCGGCAACGCATTGGACAAGATACGCACTGAATATGAAGACAACGTCAAAGGGCTAGAAAACGAATGCAGGAGGAGCGTCGAGACATTCAACAACACCCTGGGGCAGGTGGCGACAGCCATTGGCGGCACACTGAACAAGGTCGGGGCAGAGCTAGAAGCCAACAACAGCAGGCTCGAAAACGAGCGCAAGAGGAGCATCGAAACATTCGACGACTCGCTAAAAAGAGCCGCAGCAACATTCCAAAACTCAATCTCGACAACTAGAAACGACGTTGGCCACACACTAGGACAGATTCGCCACGAATATGACAATGCGGCCGGGAATCTGCGGGAGGAATGCGAGCGCATTGTCAAGAATCACAACGATGCGCTGGAAAACCTTTCGGCAGCCACCGAACAAGCGGAGGCCCTCTCGAAGCGGATGGACACCGCGACAAGGATGCAGAGGATTGCGCTTGCCGCCAACCTGGCCTTTATTGTGGCCGCCGCCCTCCTCGCCTTTCTGAGGTAGGCGCCCCAGGAGCCTCGCCCACGCCGCCATGGGCCGCGCGTCACGATATTTTTCGTACATTAGCCGAAAGGAAACAACAGGCGATGATAAAAATAGGCGTATATGACAGCCACCCCCTGCTGTGCTCGGCCCTGACGCGGCTCATTGCCACGTCGGACGACGAGTTTGAGGCGCAAGAGGTGGGTCGCGGGCAGGTGATGGACCTTGGGACGGTCAAGACCGACGGGATAAACATCGTGGTGGTGTGCGTCCACCATGGCGAGGAGGCCCCGCTGGAATACGTCCGCAGCCTCACGCGAAGCTACGAGCGCGCACGGAGCATAGTGATGATGACAGAGCCGACGACGAACGCCGTCACCGTGGCCATCCGCAACGGCGCCAAGGGCATAATGGCCACCGACGCGGACCCGCAGGAGCTCCGCCAGGGCATAATGACGGTGCGCGGCGGGTTCGAGTATTTCAGCAAGTCCATAACCGACCTGCTCGTCGGCAAATATGTAGACGGCGTCATAGCCCAAGACGCGCGCTCGGACAGCAAGCCCGCGGCGGGCGCCGCCACACTGAGCGCGCGCCAGGTGGAGATTCTGCGCCTGTGGGGCAACAACATGAGCAACAAGGAGATTGCCGACAAGCTGTTCCTGAGCGTCCGCACCGTCGAGAGCCACAAGAACCACATCATGCAGCGCCTGAACCTCAAGACGACGGTGGACATAATCCGCTACGGCATCCGCAACAACATCATAGACCTGTAGGAGATTCCGGGGCTAGCGCCCACTCGTCTATGAGGCGCCGCGCTATGCTCATCTTGTCGGGCAAGGCCGGCAGGGCGCCGCGCCTGAAGAAGCGCGCGTCGGTCAGCTCCTCCTCCTGCACCCGTATGTCTCCCCCGGCATATTGGGCAACGAAGCCCACCATCAGGCCCGACGGGAAAGGCCAAGGCTGGCTGCCGGCGTAGCGCGGCGCCGAGATCTCAAGCCCCACCTCTTCGCGCACCTCGCGGCGGACGCACTCCTCCAGGCTCTCGCCCGGCTCGACGAAACCCGCCACAAGGCCGTAGTGGGCGCCGCGGAAGTTGCGGGCGCGGACCAGGAGAACCTCGTCGCCCCCGCGCTCGACGCGGACAATGATGGCGGGCGAGATGGGCGGCCACGTCTCATGCCCGCACGAGGGGCATACCTTGGAGATGTCGGAGTGGGGGCGCATAGGCCCCCCGCAGACCGGACAGAAGCTGCTCTGCTCGTCCCAATAGGCCATCTGCTTGGCTTTGCAACAGTCGGCAAAGAGGGCGGGGTCTAGAAGCGAGAAGAGGGGCCGGAACTCGACAGCCCGGAGCCCGGAGCCCGGAGGCTCTTCCCAAGCCGGGACCCTGGCGGCATAGAGCCCGCAGACGGAGTGGACGGGGATGACCTTAGCCCCACCGGGCAACAAGAGCCGCGCCTCGCAGAGGGTTGGCAAAACAGGGGCGGCGGCATCGCCGCAAGGCACCCGGACAACCATCTGACGGCCACCGACGAAGATGCAGACCTTTTCCGTTTGACACATAAAAAAAAGACTCTCGCTACAGAGGGAGGCCGCCCGCGCCCTCCTGGAGGGGACGCGGACGACCTCAGCAATACATTGGAGGCCGAAGCCTAGAAGAGCTTGGCAGGATACTCACCGGCGTCGACAAGGGCCTGAATCTTGTCGACCACGCCCTGCCTGTCGGCTGCGTAGGTGACCCCGAACCAGTGGCTGGTGGTGTCGAGCACCTTGACCGTCGAAGTCTTGTCGCCAATGAGCTTGTTGACCATGAGGGGGATGAAGAACTCCGCCTTGAGGTTCCCGATGTTCGCGGGGTCCGCAAGGAACTCCTTGAAGTAGGCCTCGCTGTGGGCGAAATAGTCGGGCGTGAAGCCCCAGACGTTCATGGAGACGGGCGTATTGTCGGCCACGGGGACCCACTCGCCTTTCTCGTCCTTGTAGCAGACGGGGCCGTCGACGCGCATAATCTCCGTGCGCTCGACGACGGTGGTCAGATGCCCGTCGGCGTCGGTGGAGCATATGCCGCGCGCCACGGAGCCGCTGTCGGAGAGCGTGTTGCCGACCCGGAAGCCGACCATGCAGTAGTCGTCGTGGGCGTCGGCGGGCAGTTCGGAGAGGTATTTGCCGATGACGGCGAAAGTGTCGCGGCCGTAGAAGTCGTCGGCGTTGATGACCGCGAAGGGCTCGCGGATGACGTCTTTGCCCATCAGGACGGCGTGGTTCGTCCCCCAAGGCTTCTGCCGCCCCTCGGGGCAACGGAATCCCTCCGGCAGGTCGTCGAGACTCTGGAAGACCAGCTCTGTCGGGATGTGCCCCTCGTATTTGGACAGCACCTTGTCGCGGAACGCCTCCTCGAAGTCCTTGCGGATGACGAAGACGACCTTGCCGAAGCCGCCCCGGATGGCGTCGAAGATGGAGTAGTCCATGATGGTCTCCCCATTGGGGCCAAGCCCGTCAAGCTGCTTGAGCCCCCCATAGCGGCTGCCCATGCCCGCAGCCAGGACAAAAAGAGTTGGACGCATATCAATTGATTATTTATGATTAACAATTAACAATCAAGGCCGGGGGAGCGCCTTTCGCCGATATGGGGCAAGGACGACCTCCGCCAAAGGAGAACACACGCGCCAGCAATTCCGCCCTGAGGGCGCGCTCACCCGAAGAGGCCACCCGGCGCGGCACCCCGACGCCTGGCCACGAGCTTGCCGCCCTCGGCATCGACATCGAGCGTGTCGCCCTCGGCCGAGCCGCCGAAGAGCAGAGTCTCCATGAGCGCGGGCTTGAGGAGCCGGCCTATGGCGCGGTCCATCTCCCTGGCCCCATATTGCGACGAGAACCCGGCGTCGAGCAGCGCGGCCCGCGCGCGGTCTGAGAGCGCGAACTCCACACTGCGCTTCTTGCGCAACAGAGCCTGCAGCTCGCCGACCTTGCGGTCCAGGATCCGCTCGGCCATGGCGCGGGTCATGTCGTGGAACGCCACGATTTGCGTCAGCCTGTTGAGGAACTCGGGCGCGAAGACCCTCTTGAGCTCCGCCCCCATGACCTCGCTCTTCTCGGCGCTGGCGCCGAAGCCCAGGCCGCGGCCCGTGGCGAAGCGCGCCCCGGCGTTGGAGGTCATTATTATGATGGCGCCGCTGAAGTCGGCTTTCTGCCCCTTGTTGTCGGTGAGCTTGGCGTAGTCGAGGACCTGGAGCAGGAGGTTGAAGACGGCGGCGTGCGCCTTCTCAATCTCGTCGAAGAGGAGGACGCAGTTGGGCGTCTTGCGCACGGCGTCGGTGAGCAACCCGCCGTCGTCGTAGCCCACATACCCGGCAGGCGAGCCGACGAGCTTCGAGACGGTGTGCGGCTCGGAATATTCGCTCATGTCGAAGCGCACGAGCTTGGCCCCGAGCTCGGCGGCTAGGACGCGCGCCAGCTCGGTCTTGCCGACGCCCGTGGGCCCGACGAAGAGGTAGGACGCCAGGGGCTTGGCGTCGTCGCTCAGGCCCGCCTTGGCCAGGAGTACGCTCTGAGCCACCCCGTGGACGGCCTCGTCCTGCCCGAAAATCTTGCCGAGCATATTGGGCTCGAGCTCGCGCAGGCGCTCGTCCTTGCTCTCGCGCGAGGCTATGGTGTCGAAACCCATGGCCTTGAGGTAGAGATCCACGTCGTCGCGGCCGAAACTGCCGCGTCTGCGCCCCCCGACGGCCCCGCGCCTGCCGTTCTCCATCTCGACGAACGCGCAGACGCTGTCGAAGAGGTCCAGGGCGCGCCCGGGCATGGCCACCTCCTTGGTGTAGGACGTGGCGGCGGCGTCGACAACGTAGTCCACCACCGCGGGGTCGCACGACAGGGCGTGCTGCTCCAGGAGGGGGCCATAGGCGGCGCGGACCATCTCTCGGCAGTCGGGGTCGAGTTTCGGCTCGACAAGGTCTATGCGCGTGAAGCTCTTCTCGATGGCCTGGTTGTGCTGCGCGAGCCTCTTGAACTGCTCGTAGGTTGCCGTGGTGACGATGTGAATGTCCGTCCCGTCGACCAGCGAGGCCAGGAGGCGCAGGGTGTCGGGCGTGTTGTCGTTGGGGTTCTGCGGCATGAGGTCGGCCAAACTGTCGGCGAAGAGCACGGCCATCTCCGGGGCCTCGCCGTCGCCGCCCTTGCCGCCAATGTCGTCGATGATGTCCGCCACGTGGTTCTCAATCTCGTCGGCGTAGGAGACGCCTGTGACCACGGCGGAGGGGTTGAACTTGTAGAACCTCGCCCCGCCGAAGCGCGACCCCGGCTCGTAGAGCCGCTTGCTGGCCTTGACGAGGCCCGAGAGCATCTCCGACTTGCCCACTCCCCTGTCGCCGACGAAGACGACGTGCCCCCTCTTGCGCTTGAGCAGCGAGATGACGGCGCGCCGAATGTCGTCGTCGCGCCCGTGGAAATGCTCACCGCTGAACTCGGGGTCCTCGTCGACGCGGCGGCACGCCATGTCGTCGCGCCCCTCCTCGGCGTCGGCCTCGTCGTCGTAGGGCATCTCCTCGTCCTCAAAGCCGGCGTCGCGGCCGTCTTCGCGCGTGGCGCAATATTCGGAGTAGTCTTTCATGATGCCTTTCATGCGGCGGCTGGAGATGTGGCGCGCCATGATGTTGTGCGCCTCGGTCTTGTCGATGGCGTAGATGGCGGCAAGGACGTAGTCGGGCGTGAGCCTCCTGCCGTCCTCGCCGGCCAGGTTGGCGGCCGAGTGGAAGATGGCCTGGAAAGCCACCGAGAGCGCGGGCTTGAACTTCTTGCCCTCCGGGACCCTCTCGAGCCCGTCGAGGTAGTCGTCGACCTCGGCGGCCAAGAGGCGCGGGTCGACGCGGTGGTCCCGCATGAAGCCCGTCACCGCGCGGTCGCGGAGCATGACGCGTAGCATGGTCTCGGGGACAACGAACTGGTGGCGCTCTTCGACGGCGAAGTGGAGCGCCTCGGTAATCATCCGTACGAGGTCCGCGGACGTGACAGCCTCAATGTCCCTGATGCTGTCCGTTATGTTCATCGTGTTTCTTGTTCTAGGCATCTTCTGTCGTAATGCGTAGCGGGAAATTCTCGGCCCGGGCCATGGCCATCCCGGCCTGCGCCTTGGATTCCGCGATGTCGCGGGGGTAGACCCCCACCACGGCGCTCCCCTCCCTGTCCACTGCCTCGGTGAGCCTCTGCGCCTCGCCCAGGTCGAGGAAGAAGACGTCGACGAGCATGCGCGTGACGAACTCGAAAGTCGTCACGTCGTCGTCGAGGAGGATGACCTTGCGCTTGTTGGGTTCCTGTGTCTTTCGCCTGGCTATCCGCGTAGGCTTCCGCTGCATCTGCTCCATGCTCCTTCCTTAGTGTGTGGGTGGTGCGTCAACTTTTACCGAGTTGCTAATTTAGGCATTTCTAGGCAAACGCGGAAAATGAGGGCCGTGCCGCCACAGAAGCCGGGCGGCACGAGAACCCTCCCCTGCCGGCAAATGCCGCAGCGGGGAGCTTGCAAAACATGGCGCGCCCATAGGCGCACGCATTGGGTGGCGCCCCCCCAGGATTTCGCCTACCCCAGACTACGCATTGGCTCGCAGGCGGCCAACAAGGGCGCCCAGAGTGTTCGCCGGGCGGAAGAGGTGACGATAGAGGCCCACCCGCCGGAGGACGACGGCAAGGAGCAACGGCAACGCCGTGGCCACAACGGTCTTGACAATCACAATCGGGACCAACGCCTGCATCCCCATGTGCGCGACGACGGCATTGGCGACTTTCAGGGCGGCGAAATGGAACAGATATACAACTAGGCTAAACTCACCACATAAAGCCCCCCAACAACAGCTGACACGACGGATGCGCCGCCCCGCCACTTCGTAAATTTTCATTAAATCAGCCGAGTATTAAACAAAGTCAGCACTAGGCATGAAAGCATCCGAGATAAAGTTCGTGGACTTGTTCACTGGGGCGAACACCCGCTACACAATCCCCGTCTACCAGCGCAACTACTCGTGGACAACCACACAGTGCATGCAGCTATGGAACGACCTGAAGAGCCTGGAACCCGACAAAAACCATTTCTTCGGCAGCGTGGTGCTGAGCTTCGAGGCGAACGGCGAGCACCAGGTCATCGACGGGCAGCAACGCCTCACGACGGTCTCGCTCCTGTGGGCGGCGATGCTCCGCTTCCTCCCCCATGAGGAGAGGCTTACGATGGGCTACCTGGCGAACATGGTTTTCGGGAACGTGTGCTACGCCACGGGGGTGGGGCAATTCGCCCCGCGCATTGAGCACGTTGAGCGAGACCGCGATCCCTACAAGGCAATCATAGACGAGGCGGACACGACTCGACACAAAGAGTCGAGAGTGCTTCAGAATTTCGACTTTTTCCTTCGTAACCTGCGCGCCGTCACCGCCGAAGAGAGAAAAGCGATTTACGATGCCACGTGCCGCCTGGCGGTGGTCCGCATCGACCTCCAACAGGGCGACAACCCGCAGCTAATCTTCGAATCGCTCAACGCCACGGGACTTCAACTGGAGGGCGGCGACAAGATTAGGAACTACCTGCTGATGAACGTCGCGCCACAGCAGCAGGAGGCACTCTATAGAAACTACTGGATCGAAATCGAGGCGTACACAGAGTCCATCCGAAGGAAGAAAAACGAGGACGAAGTGACGTTCTTCTTCAGGGAATATATGGCGGCAAAAGAGGGGCAATATACGCCACTGCCCAAGGTCTACCACCACTTCAAAAAGTTTGCGGAAGACGCGGAGAACGTCGAGGCCCTGCTGAAGGACACGGCCCGGCACGCCCGCCTGCTGAGCCAATTCGTGAACTCCAATACGGACTGCCCCAAAGTAAACACCGTGGCGCGCCGCATAGCCTACCTGGGTTTCTCGACGGTCTATCCGTTTGTATTGAACCTTCTGGCGGGTCTGCAAGATGGGGATGTTTCGGACAACGACGTCGAGGCGACGCTCCACGTCCTGGAGGCATACCTCACGCGGCGGAAAGTATGCGGACTACCATCCAACGCTCTCAACAGCATCATGCCGACGCTCTACGCCCAGGCGAGACAGCTGCTCGGCAGAAACAGTGGGAAAAGACTGCCCGACGCAGTGGCATACATACTGACAAGGAAATCGGGGCAAGGCGCATTCCCGACGGACGAGAAGTTCGCCAAGGCGTGGGAGATCAGTGACGTGTACAATATGAAGGGCGGCGATACCCGATCGTACATCCTCGCCATGCTGAATGCGACAATGAGCAGCGACGGACACATGGGCAAGGGCATCGTCATTGGCGACATGGTGGAGAGTCTCAGCAAAAAGGGGGGAAAGGCACAGGCAGACAACACCATCGAGCACATCATGCCGCAGACGCTGTCGGAGAGCTGGGTGGCAGACCTCGGAGGCAAAGAGGCGGCAAAGGCGACGCACGAGAAGTGGCTCCACACCGTGGCGAACCTCACCATCACGGGCTACAACAGCGAGCTGAGCAACAAGCCGTTCCCCGAAAAGGTCCGATGCGGGTTTGCGCAATCGTCGCACCCGATAAACGACTTCATCAAAGAGCAAACTCACTGGGGCGAGAAAGAACTCGAAGAGAGGCTCCGACTTTTGGCAGACAACGCCAACAGAATATGGCCGCGACCCAATGTCGACGGATTCAACGGCGACCTGTATGTCTACCTCACACTCGACGACGCCCCCGACGACTTCACAGGCACGAAATTCATCAGCGGGACGGTCTGTGGCGAGGACATAGTGGGGCTCGACAACAAAAGTTGGGTCATCGTTCTTAAGACTGTGACCCAAATGCTCAACGTAAGCCACCACCCCGAACTGGCCAACATGGCAAACGACCCGGCGCAAGGCTCGTTCATGCGAAACGAAGCGACAAAAGACAAAAGGTGTTGCAAAATAGACGACGGCATCTACGCACGGCTCACGAAAATGAGCGCAGTGTCCATGACTAGGGCGATGCGCGGCATTGTGGACTATTTGGGTCTCGACCGCGACCAAATCCGCTTCAGAGTCCAACCATACGACGCTAGCGACCTCCAGGATGCCGACCTTGAGGACGGCGAAGCCCCCGAAGAGCTGGACTGAGCCACCCCGGAAACGGGCAAAAAGGACGCCGCCGCGCCCCCGACTCCTTGGGGGCGCGACAGCGTTTTTGCCTCATATCTTGTCCAACGCCTGCGCCAGGTCGGCCAGGATGTCGTCGATGTGCTCGATTCCGACCGAGAGGCGGACTGTGGAGGGCGTGACGCGCTGCTGCGCCAGCTCCTCGGCGGACAGTTGCGAGTGGGTCGTCGTGGCGGGGTGTATGGCGAGGCTCTTGACGTCGGCCACGTTGGCCAGGAGCGAGAAAATCTTCAGCGAGTCGATGAGGCGCCACGCCTCGTCCTGCCCGCCGCGCACCTCGAAAGTGAATATCGAGCCGGCGCCGCCCGGGAAGTAGCGCTTGTAGAGACTGTGGCCGGGGTGCGACGGGAGCGAGGGGTGGTTGACCCTCTCGACCTTGGGGTGCGACGCGAGGAAGTCGACCACCCTCAGGGCGTTGGCCACGTGCCTCTCGACGCGGAGCGACAGCGACTCAAGCCCCTGGAGCAAGATGAAGGCGTTGAGCGGCGAGAGCGTGGCCCCGGTGTCGCGCAGAAGCACGGCGCGTATGCGCGTGACGAACGCCGCCGGGCCGGCCACGTCGGCGAAGACGGCGCCATGGTAGGAGGGGTCGGGCTTGGCCAGGGTGTGATACTTGTCGGGGTCGCGCTTCCAGTCGAAATGCCCGCCGTCTACAATGACGCCGCCGAGGCTGGAGCCGTGGCCGCCGATGAACTTCGTGGCGGAGTGGACAACGACATCGACGCCGTGCTCGATGGGGCGGATGAGGAACGGGGTGGCAAAGGTGTTGTCGACAATGAAGACGACGTTGTGGCGGTGCGCCACCTCGGCGACCCCATCGAAGTCGAGGACGTCGGAGTTCGGGTTGCCGAACGTCTCGGCGAAGACCACCTTGGTGTTGGGGCGTATGGCGGCCTCCAGGGCGCGCAGGTCGTTGACGTTGACTATGGTGAACTCCACTCCCTGGCTCGCCAGTGTGTGGGTTATGAGGTTGTACGTCCCGCCATAGAGGTTGTCGGCCGCCACAATGTGGTCCCCGGGCAAGACCACGTTCTGCAACGCATACGTGACGGCCGCCGCGCCCGAAGCCACGGCCAGGGCGGCGACGCCACCCTCCAGGGCCGCCAGCCTCTCCTCGAAGACTCCCTGAGTGGGGTTGGTGAGGCGGCCGTAGATGTTGCCCGGGTCGCGCAGTCCGAAACGGTCGGCGGCGTGTTGCGAGTTGCGGAAGACGTAGGACGTGGTCTGGTAGATGGGCACGGCGCGCGCGCCGGTGACGGGGTCCGGGTTCTCCTGCCCTGCGTGAACCTGCAGGGTCTCAAAGTGAAGCTTGTTCTCTGACATGGCTGCTATTTTTTTGTTGTTTCTGACGCAAAGATATGCCTCGCCGCACATTCATTCTCACTATTCCCGAAAACTTAGAAAACAAAGCTAAAAGCACCACTCTCAAAAGAACAGATGCACAAAAGCGACGCCCCGAAACGCCGCTCGGCAGAAAATGCGCCAAGAGCCGGCATGGCGACTCTAAACATGGGGGGGGATTTGTGAAGCCCGAGACACAAAAAACGGCATCGGCGTAGTAACTTTGCCACGTAACGGAAATGCATCAAAATAGGACCATGAAAAAGCCTTGGAGGCCGCGATCGACCATTGTCGCCTTCCTGCTCAACATGGCATTGGCCTACGTAGTCTATGGCCTGTGCCGCCTCATATTCCTGCTGGAGAACTGGGAGGCCTACTCGTCGAGCCTGACGACGTGCGACCTTGGCGAGATGCTTCGAGGGAGCCTGATGTTCGACACTTCGGCGATTCTCTACACCAACGCCCTCTACGCCGTCATGATGCTCCTGCCCTGCCACCTCAAGGAGAGGGACGGATGGCAAAGCGCCGCCAAGTGGGTCTTCGTCGTGGTCAACACCCTCTGCGCCGTGGCCAACCTGGCGGACTCGGTCTACTTCAAGTTCACGGGGCGGCGCACGACGACGAGCGTCTTCCAGGAGTTCGGCAACGAGGGCAACCTGCTGAGAATTGTCGGCGCCGAGATTGCCGGACACTGGTATCTGTTCCTGCTCCTGGGCGGCATCGCGACCCTGCTCGCGGCGGCCTACCGCCGCCCCCGCGCGTGCTCGCGGCCGCTCGGCGCCAGGGGCTACGCCGCCTACTATGCCGCCCAGGTGCTCGCCCTGGCGTGCTACGTCCCGCTGTCGGCCATCGGGATGCGCGGCGGGGCCACCGCCGCCACGCGCCCCATAGCCCCCTCGAACGCCAACCAATATGTGGACCGCCCCGCCGACGCCGCCCTGATTCTCAACACGCCGTTCACCCTCTTGCGCACCATAGGCAAAAAGGCGTTCGTAGACCCCGGCTATTTCGGCCGCGAGGAGCTGGCCGGCATCTTCAGCCCGCTCCACCGGCCCGCCGACACCACCGCGGAGCGGAAGCGCAAGAACATCGTCGTCCTCATCGTAGAGAGCTTCGGCCGCGAATACATAGGGGCATACAACGAGCGGCTGGAGGGCGGACGGTACGAGGGCTACGCCCCGTTCGTCGACTCGCTCTACAGCCGCAGCCTCAGCTTCGACTACACATTTTGCAACGGCCGCAAGAGCATCGACGGGATGCCCAGCATCTTGAGCAGCATCCCCATGTTCGTCGAGCCCTTCTTCCTCACCCCCGCCGCCATGAACCGCACGAGCGGACTGGCGGGTCAACTGTCTCTCGACGGCTACGAGACCGCCTTTTTCCACGGCGCGGAGAACGGGAGCATGGGCTTCCAGAGCTTCGCCCGCTCCAGCGGCTTCGGCAGATATTATGGGCGCACGGAGTATGGCGAGGACGAGCGCTTCGGCGGCGACTCGGACTTCGACGGCACGTGGGCCATATGGGACGAGCCGTTCCTGCAATTTTTCGCCTTGAAGATGAGCGAGATGCGCGAACCGTTCATGACTGCCGTCTTCACGGCGTCGAGCCACCACCCGTTCGTCATCCCCGCCGCATACCGCGACACGTTCCCCGAAGAGGGCGGCAACGTCATCCACAAGTGCATCCGCTACACCGACCACTCGCTTCGCCGATTCTTCGAGACCGCCAGCCGCCAGCCGTGGTTCGCCAACACCATCTTCGTCTTCACCAGCGACCACACCAACCTCAGCGACCACGCCGAATATCAGACCGACCTCGGCCGCTACGGCTCGCCCATCCTCATTTTCGACCCCACGGGCGAGACGGTCAAGCCCGGACGGCGGCACGCCATAGCGCAACAGATCGACATCATGCCGACGCTCCTGGGCCTTGCGGGCCACAGGCACCCCTACGTGGCTTTCGGGCAAGACCTCATGGCGACCGCCGACGAAGACACGTGGGCCGTCAACTACAACAACGGAATCTACCAATACGTGTGGCGCGGCCGCCTCATGCAATATGACGGGCAGGCGGTCCGCGCCGTCTACGACATCGACAACGACTGGCTGCTGACGAACGACATCAAGGGCGCCGACGCCGAGACCGAGGGGCGGATGCTCCGGCACCTGCAGGGCATCATCCAGCAGTACATGGAGTGCATGATCGAGGACCGCATCCACCCCGAGACATACGGAACTTCAGAAACGAAAAAACAACACGAAAGATAATGGCATTCATTGAAGCCCGCGACGTGGTCAAAGACTACTCGGGGCACCGCGCCCTGGACGGCCTGAGCCTGAGCGTCCCCCAAGGGTGCGTCTACGGCCTGTTGGGGCCCAACGGCGCCGGCAAGACGACGTTCATCAGAATCTTGAACCAGATAACGCGCCCCGACAGCGGCGAAGTCCTGCTCGACGGCCGCAAGCTGTGTCCCGCCGACATAGGGCGCATAGGCTACCTGCCCGAAGAGCGCGGCCTCTACAAGAAGATGAAAGTGGGCGAGGAGGCCATCTACCTGGCCCAGCTCAAGGGCTTGAGCGCCTTGGAGGCACGGAAGAGGCTGCGGGCGTGGTTCGACAAGTTCCAAATTTCCGAGTGGTGGGACAAAAAGGTGGAGCAGCTCTCTAAGGGGATGCAGCAGAAGGTGCAGTTCATCGTCACCGTCCTCCACGAGCCGAGCCTGCTCATCTTCGACGAGCCATTCAGCGGCTTCGACCCCGTCAACGCCAACCTGCTCAAGAACGAGATCCTGGAGCTGAAGCGCAAGGGCGCCACGGTGATTTTCTCCACCCACAACATGGCGTCGGTCGAGGAGGTGTGCGACGACATCACCCTCATCAACAAGAGCCGCGCCGTCTTGTCGGGCCCGGTGCGCGACATCCGCCAGCAGTTCAAAGAGAACATCTTCCGCATCCGCTTCACGGGCGACGCCGCCCCACTCATGGCCGCCGGGACGCCCGTGAGCCTGTCGGAGATGTGCGAGTCGGGGGGCTACACCGAGGCCCTGGCCCGCCCGGCGCAGACGGCCGGGGCGATGCCGCCCAACGAGCTTATCCGCTACCTGCTCCAGCACGTGGAGCTGGTGGGCTTCGAGGAGAAGCTCCCGAGCATGAACGAAATTTTCATAAAGATGGTCGGGGCGCAAAACGCCGACCGGGACACGCAAAAGAGAGAGGACAATGAGCAGTAGACTGTCACTGATAATCACCCGCGAATATTCCACCCGGGTGCGCAAGAAGAGCTTCGTCGTCATGTCGCTCCTCATGCCCATAGGCATGATACTCCTCATGACCCTGCCGACGCTCATTGCCATGGTGGGGCAGACCGAGGCCACCAAGATTGCCGTCGTCGACCGCACCGGCCGCTACGCCCAGAGCCTCACGAGCAACACGTCGGCCGCCTACTCGCTGCTCGCGCCCGACACCGACGAGGCGGGCCTGCGCTCCGTCTACGAGGAGAACGGCTACGACGCCTACATGGTCATCGACGGCAGCCCCGCCCACCGCGACAGCGTCCGCCTCTACTCGCCGTCCACCGTGCCCCACGAGGCCGTGAGCCACACCGAGGACGACCTGCGCGAGACCCTGCGCCGCGAGATGATGGAGGGCTACGCCGGCCACACGGCGCAGTTGGACTCCCTCTTCGCCAGCGTCAACGGCGCGGAGGCTCACGTGACGACAATCAACATTGCCGACGACGGCAGCGAGAGCGAGGACTCCGCCACCGTGGGGGCCATAGTGGCCATAGTGGCGGCCATGCTGATATACATGTTCGTCCTCACGACGGGCAGCATGGTCATGCAGGGCGTCATGGAGGAGAAGACGAACCGCATTGTCGAGGTGCTGGTCTCGTCGGTGCGGCCGTTCGACCTCATGATGGGCAAGATTGTCGGCATCGCCCTCGTGGCCCTGACCCAGCTGGCGATATGGATTGTGTTCGGGGCCGCCATGTTCGCCGTGGCGGCGCAGTTCTTCGTCCCCGACCCCGCGGCCATGGCCGCCGCCGACCCGTCTGTGGCCGCCGCCGCGGACCCGGGCGTCATCGCCGAGCTGCTGCCAAAACTCGCCTCGGTCAACTTCGTCCAAATCATAACCCTCTTCGTCGCCTACTTCCTGCTTGGCTACCTGCTCTACGCCAGCCTCTTCGCCATATGCGGCGCGGCGATGGACTCGCCCTCCGACGGCTCGCAGCTGAGCCTGGTGGTCATGATTCCGCTCTTCGCCGCCATATACATAGCTATCCACACCATGCAGGACCCCGCCAGCCCCCTCTCCTTCTGGAGCTCGATGTTCCCTTTCACGTCGCCCATAATCATGATGGCGCGCGTGCCTTTCGGCGTCCCGGCGTGGGAGATCGCGCTCTCGCTGGCCGTCCTACTCGGCACGTTCGTGCTCTTCACGTGGATCGCGGCCCGAATCTACCGGGTGGGAATCCTCATGTATGGCAAGAAAGTGACGTTCTCGGAGATTGTCAAGTGGTTCCGCCAGGCTGAATAGGACAAGGAGATAACGCACGCAGAAAAAGGGCGGCCACGTGCGCATCACGATGGCCGCCCTTTTTTGTGCGCGCAGGAAAGAGCCTAAGCCGTCCCTCGGTGTCTGCGCAGGAACATGTCGTGGTGGACTTCGAGCAACTCCCTCTGAGGGAAAAAACGGTCGGGCAAAATCACGCTCCTCCCCTCCAGGCCACGCAAATAGTCGCGGAACGAAGTCTCTGTGGCGTTCCCCACAAGCTCTTCAGTCAATACGACCTTCAGGTCGGGCGTGATGCCAAGCAGAAAATTGTCGTACGCCTTATGAAAGAACGCATTGAGGCACAGGCCATTTTTAGGATTCGTCCTGCTGACCGCGGCATCTGCCCAACCGACAATATGGCAAGCCTCCACCAGCTCCGGGACTTCAATGCCCGATATGCAGCACCGGAAATTGTAGGCACTCATAACAGCCTGCCGGAAAAACGACTGATTGACGCGGCGACGGACAAGAGCCATCCTCTCTCCGCCCACCGGCATCCTCTCGCCCTCCATGCCCATGATTTGCTCGACATCGCGCCCCACAAGCCGCGCCACAATCTTCTCACTCTCGTAGGCTAGAGCATCCGGATCTCCATAGAACTCCCTCCAAACATCCTCTTCGACCTTGGCCCCATGAGCCAATCCCGTCACCCCCGTTTTCCTCAAGTCGGGGTCAAGACGCCCGAAATTGCCCACTTTCATGTTCAAGGCACTAGCAGAGCGCCCCAAAAGATTGGCATACTCGACAATAAGGGGATGCGTACTCCGACTGTTCTTAAACGGTATCTTGCAATAGACATTGAAAGCCACAATGGTCTCCTCGCGCGTCCAATTATTCATCTTTCTTATGTGACAATCTTATTAGGCAAAGATAGCATTTCGCCCCACGGAAGCAGACCGTCTCACAAACGATATTTCACCAAAACAGCTAGCATTTCCCGGACATAATGCATAACTTTGGGACTCGAAGCTCCGAGAAGACTGAGAATGGGAAACAGCACAGCGCCACTGAAGCAGAGCGGACGCCACTGCCACCATCACCACCCCATCGGGGCGGTGGGGGGAGTTAGTCGTCCGGCGCGGAGGTGAGACGCAGACGCATATGGACACTAGAACGAGGCTCAACCCCCGCCACGAGGCGAGGTTGGGCCTTCGGCTTTTTCCGCATCTTGGGAGGGCAAAAGGAAACAGAACGACAAGCAACCACAAAAAAGACATATGACGACACTCCGCATAGCGGTCCAGGCCAAAGGCCGGCTCTACGAAGAGACCATGACGATGCTCGCCGAGAGCAGCATCAAGATTGAGCAGACGAAACGCACCCTGCTCGTCCCGGCGAAGAACTTCCCCGTCGAGATCCTCTACCTGCGCGACGACGACATCCCGCAGGCCGTGGCGGGCGGCATTGCCGACGTCGGCATCGTGGGCGAGAACGAGTTCGAGGAGAGGCAGGAGGACGCCGAGATTGTCAAGCGCCTGGACTTCAGCAAGTGCCGCCTCTCGGTGGCCATCCCCAAGGCCTGCGAGGCCGACTACCGCACCGAGGGGACAAAATGGCTCAACGGCAAGAAGATTGCCACCTCCTACCCCGGCATCCTGCGTCGCTTCCTGACAAAAAGCGGCGTCGAGGCCGACATACACGTCATCACGGGCTCCGTGGAGATTGCCCCGGGCATCGGGCTGGCGGACTGCATCTTCGACATCGTGAGCTCGGGCTCCACACTGGTGAGCAACAACCTTGTCGAGGCCGAGGTGGTCATGCGGTCCGAGGCCGTGCTGATTGGCGGCAAGAGCCTCACGGCCGAGAAGCGCGAGATATTGGACGAGCTCATATTCCGATTCGACTCCTACAAAAACGCCGAGGGGAAGAAATATATTGTCCTCAACATCAAGACCGAGCGCCTGCCGGAGGTGGCCAAGCTCCTCCCGGGCCTCAAGGCGCCGACCGTCACGGCCCTCGAGACCGAGGGATGGTGCTCGGTGGCGTCGGTCATCGAAGAGAAGCACTTCTGGGAGATAATAGGGAAGCTCAAGCACCTCGGGGCCGAGGGAATCCTGGTCATGCCAATCGAGAAGATGATTCTTTAGCGAGGGGAGCCATGCAGATTATACGATACCCCGACAGGGCGCGGTGGGACGAGATCCTGGCCCGCCCCCACATAGACAACAGCAGCCTGGAGCAGACCGTGGGCGCGGTCATTGCCGACGTGCGCGAGGGGGGCGACGACGCCGTGCGCCGCTACGAGCGGAAGTTCGACCACGCAGACATCGACGCCCTGCAAGTCTCGGAGGCGGAGATGGACAGCGCCGAGACCCAGGTCGACGACACCCTGCGCGAGGCCATCCGGACCGCCGCCCGCAACATTGCGGCGTTCCACGCCGCGCAAGACGCGCCACTGCCATGCGTCGAGACGATGCCCGGCGTCCGGTGCTGGCAAAAGGCCGTGCCGATAGACAAGGTGGGCCTCTACGTGCCGGGCGGCACGGCCCCGCTCTTCTCGACGGTGCTGATGCTGGCCCTGCCGGCCAAGATTGCCGGGTGCCCGGAGATAGTCATGTGCACGCCGCCGCGCCCCGACGGCACGGTGAACCCCGTCGTGGCGTTCGCCGCCCGCGTGGCCGGCGTGACCAAGCTCTTCAAGGTCGGCGGCGTGCAGGCCATAGCCGCCATGGCCTATGGGACGGAGTGCATCCCCCGCGTATACAAGATTTTCGGCCCCGGCAACCAATATGTAACCGCGGCGAAGCAGGTGGTGAGCCTCCGCCAGGTGGCCATCGACATGCCCGCCGGGCCGTCGGAGGTTGAGGTCATTGCCGACGCCACGGCCAACCCGCGCTTCGTTGCCGCCGACTTGCTCAGCCAGGCAGAGCACGGGGCCGACAGCCAGGCCATGCTCATAACGTCGAGCCCCGAACTGGCGGAACGCGTGGCCGACGAGGTGGAGCGTCAGCTCGACGAGCTGAGCCGCCGCGAGCTGACGGCCAAGAGCCTCGAGCACTCCAAGATAATCGTGGTCCGCGACCTCGACGAGGTCGTGGAGCTGACCAACGACTACGCCCCCGAGCACCTGATTGTCCAGACCGCCGACCCCGCGGCCATTGCCGGGCGGGTGCGCAACGCCGGCTCCATATTCCTGGGCCACTACACCCCGGAGAGCGCCGGCGACTACGCCAGCGGCACAAACCACACCCTGCCCACCAGCGGCTACGCCCACGCCTACAGCGGCGTCAACCTGGACAGCTTCCGGCGCAAGATGACCTTTCAGGAGATAAGCCCCGACGGCGTGCGCCACATAGCCCCGACGGTCGAGGCCATGGCCCACGGCGAGATGCTCACGGCCCACGAGGCGGCCATGCGCTTCCGCCGCGAGGAGGTCGAGAAGACGCACGCGGCCGAGGGCGGCGCCTCTTTCGACCCGCGGGCCCTGACGCGACCAAACATCTTGCGGCTCAAGCCCTACTCGTGCGCGCGCTCGGAGTTCAAAGGCGAAGCGCACGTCTTCGTCGACGCCAACGAGAACCCCTACGGCAAGACGCTCAACCGCTATCCCGACCCCCTGCAAGAGGCCGTCAAGGCCAAGCTCGCGGAGCTGAAAGGCGTCGCCACGCGGCAAATCATGCTCGGCAACGGCTCCGACGAGCCCATCGACCTCATCTACCGCGTCTTCTGCCGCCCGGGGGTGGACAACGTGGTCGCCATCGAGCCCACCTACGGGATGTATCGCGTCGAGGCGGACATCAACGACGTGGAGTACCGCCCCGTCTTGCTCAATGCGGACTTCTCGCTCGACGCCGCCAGGGTCCTTGCCGCCACCGACGCACGGACAAAAGTGGTATGGCTCTGCTCGCCCAACAACCCCACGGGCAACGACCTGAGGCGCGCGGAGGTCGGCAAGATTGTAGACGGGTTCCGAGGCATAGTGGTGGTCGACGAGGCATACACTGACTTCTCGGCCGAAGCCAGTTGGCTGCCGGAACTCGACAAGCACCCCAACCTGGTCGTCTTGCAGACGTTCTCCAAGGCGTGGGGCTTGGCCGGCGCCCGTTGCGGCATGGCCTTTGCGTCGGCAGAGATAATCGGGTTGTTCAACAACGTCAAATACCCATACAACATCAGTCGGCTGACGCAGGAGCGGGTGCTCGCCGCCATCGAAAACGCGGCCTCGAAAGACGACTGCGTGCGGACGCTCGTTGCGGAGCGCGGCGCCCTGGCGGAAAAACTGGCCCGCCTGCCCATCGTGCGCCACGTATACCCCTCGGCGGCCAACTTCCTGCTCGTCAAGTTCGACGACGCCACGGCGGTCTACGAGGCCCTGCTCCGGCAAGGCATCGTGACGCGCAACCGCGACAGGCTGAGCCTCTGCGCCGGGTGCGTCCGCATAACGGTCGGCACGCCACAGGAGAACAACGAGATTGTCAACGCCCTGCAAAGCTTATAGAAAGAATGTCACGCAAAATCCTCTTCATAGACCGCGACGGGACCCTTGTCAAAGAGAACGCCCGCGAGGAGATTCGCTCCTTTGAAGACATCGAGTTCGTCCCCGGAGCCCTGCGATGCCTGTCGTTCCTGCGCCGCCACACGGACTTCGAGTTCGTCCTCGTCTCGAACCAGGACGGCCTCGGCACGCCCTCCTACCCCCGCGAGCTCTTCCAGCCGCTCCACGACTTCATCATGCGGACATTCGCCGGCGAGGGCGTGACGTTCGACGCCGAGCACATCGACTGTCACACGCCGGAAGACAACTCCCCCTTTCGCAAGCCCGGGACGGCCATGCTCACAGGCTACATGGACGGCTCGGTGGACATGGAGCAGAGCTTCGTCGTCGGCGACCGCGAGACCGACGCCCAACTTGCGCGCAACCTTGGCTGCCGCGCCATAATCCTTGCAAACCCCGACATCACGACCCGCGACCCGCAGACATGCTTCTCGGCGCGGCCGGGCGCGGCGGCCGACGACCGCGTGGCCTACGTGGCCTCGTGGGACGAGGCCGCGGAGATGCTCTACGCCGGGCGGCGACTGGCCGAGGTGAGGCGGACCACGAAAGAGACCGACATCCTCGTCCGCCTCGACCTCGACGGCACAGGCAAGTGCGACATCAAGACGGGGCTGGGCTTCTTTGACCATATGCTGGAGCAGATTGGGCGGCACTCCGGCTCCGACCTCACGGTCATCGTCCGCGGCGACCTGAATGTCGACGAGCACCACACCATCGAAGACACCGCCCTGGCCCTTGGCGAGGCGCTCCGCAAGGCGTTGGGAGACAAGCGCGGCGTGGCCCGCTATGGTTTCTGCCTGCCCATGGACGACTGCCTGTGCCAAGTGGCGATAGACTTCGGCGGCCGCCCATGGCTCGTCTTCGACGCCGAGTTCCGCCGCGAGAAGATTGGCGAGATGCCCACAGAGATGTTCCTCCACTTCTTCAAGAGCCTCTCCGACGCCGCCATGATGAACCTCAACATCAAGGCCGAGGGGCAGAACGAGCACCACAAGATTGAGGGGATATTCAAGGCACTGGCCCGCTCAATCAAGATGGCCAAAGCGCGCGACATAGAGAACTTCCAACTGCCCAGCACCAAGGGTGCCTTATGACGCTCTGAGCATGACTACGGTGATCCGGTTGGCGGAGACCGCCTCCACGAGCGACACCCTCCGCCAAATGGCCGACCGCGGCGATGCGGCGGACGACTTCACCACCGTCGTGGCGGACTTCCAGACGTCCGGGCGGGGGCAGGTCGGCAACCATTGGGAGAGCGAGGCGGGCAAGAACCTGCTCGTCTCGACATTGGTCCGCCCCCGCCGCCTCGACGTCTCGCGCCATTTCACGCTCTCCATGGCCGTCTCGCTCGCCGTGGCGGACACCGTGGCGGACGTGTTGCCGCCCGAAATGCGGGAGGACGTCAAAATCAAGTGGCCCAACGACATATATGTGGGTCACGGCAAGTTGGCCGGCATCTTGGTGGAGAACAGGCTGTCGGGCCGCTCGATTGTCGAGAGCGTGATAGGCGTGGGGGTGAACGTCAATCAGGAGCTGTTCTTGTCCGACGCCCCAAACCCGGTGTCCATCAAGGGCATAATCGGACGAGACACCGACCGCGACGCGCTATTGGAGCGCTATTTGGCCTCCCTGCGCCTCCGTCTCGCCATGCTTGGCGATGGCGACGAGGCAACCATCTTGCGCCACTACGCGTCGCGACTCTACCGGGCAGACTTCGGCTTCCACCCTTTCGCCGACGCCTCGGGGGCTTTCGACGCACGCATCGTATCCGTGGCCCCAGACGGCAGGCTCACGCTGGAGCGCCGCGACGGGCGGCGGAGGGACTACCTGTTCAAAGAGGTGGAGCACATTGTCCCGACACCAGGCGGCAGAGCCGTGACGCCCAACCTGTAGAGGGTGGCGCCGCAGTTCACATTTAGCCCCTACGGCATCCCTCCATCGGGGATGGGCTGATTGTACTTCAAGTCGAACGTCTCCTCACTCATCGCGTAGAAACATAGAAAATTTATCACGGCAACGAATGCGGGAATAAACGTCCAACAAAACATGACGCACAAGCCCCCCCGCCCTGTTTGCCCAAGATAGAAACGATGCGCCCCAAAGCCTCCGAGGAACAGGCAGAGAAGTGTGGCAATAGTCCTGCTTTTCATGTTGCCGCTGCAATAGAAAACAACCGGCACACTCTTCATAAATTTCAAGACAAAGCTTGTCCAAAGTATTGTATCGTCGAACCGCTATCTCGCCCCGAGACAGCCTTGCCCATAGCCTCCTCAATTAAATTGAGAAGACGTTTCGCCCTGTCCGCAATAAAGGCATCGAAACAATCTCCTTTAAGCAAAGGGGGGGGTATGCTGTGGGTCTCAAAAGCACGGTCAACATCGCATTCCGCCACACCCTTGTTCCTAATGGTCTGAGGTATAGGAACTAGGGACCTTGCCGCCTATCGAACGGTTGGTTGTGGCGTAGATGGGAGTTTTATTCACCACAGAGTTCCACTTTCTCGGTGGCAGATTCTCTTTCAAGCAATACGTCCGCGGGAAAACATGATGAAAGTCCGTGTGTTCAGATAGTTAGCAACATCCATATCCTGCCCGTTCATAGCAACACGCTGAGCGCCCACACGCCCGGCTCGCCACTCTACCACAAGTGACGACGGCGTCCGCCCATCAAGTGCGGATGTATCACCTCCATTTTTTTACAACAAAACGCAAGGGCGGCCAATGGCGAAAGCCATGCCATTGGCCGTCATATTCAAACAACAAAAAAAAACACATCTATCATGGCAAAAGACAAAGCGCACTGCAAACAAATCGTCAAAGAGACTGTCCGCGACAACTTCCCCGACACGGTGGCGGCTATGCTCTCCGGGAGCGTAGCCGACAGCAAACTCCAACGAGACCTCGGACATCGACGCCGCCCCGTTCTCCAATTGGCACAAGGGCGCCTTTGTAGACAACTACGAGTACAAGGGTGAAAACGTGCAGGTGACAATGCTGCCCGTCATGAACATGGGCACCTCTCCACCACGAACTCTGCGAGAGCAATGGAGCCATATTGTCAATCATGGCAAAAGGCGAAAGACGCGGCCAAACGCAATAAGACGGCAATGAGGGCGTAGAAAGGTGACAATCAATCTCGACACACCATGACAATCTTCAAAGAACTCGCACGCCACGTGCTGCTCTCATACCTTCTGCAACAGCCCACCAAGGAAGTCCCCAACCCCGCACGCGACAAGAAGACGCTCCTGTCTCGGCTGACGGTGGTATTCTCCACATGGTGGCTACTGCTCCTCATCTCCATCTTCAACATCTTGCGCATTGCCGGAGCGCCTATTCCCAACGAGTTTGCGCCCCTCCTGCTCGTAGCGCTGCTGTTGCTGTGCCTGCCGTGGCTGTTCAGGAGGCTTTGGGACGGCAAAGACGACTTTTTCCGCCAAATGGAGGAGGAGGTCGGCAAGATGCGACCCGAAGACAGGGATGGAGAGTACAAGAAGCATCACAACGTGTTCATCGGCATCCAAATCGCGCTAGGCGCGCTTATGGGCCTGACGTTGGCAATTGTCGTCATGCTCTTGCGCTGACCAGTCGGCAAACAAAAAGCAGGGCGGGCAATGCGACTTTGCATTGCCCGCCCCATTTTTCTACGCCACGCGCTACATCAGAGTGCGCGGGTCGGTTATCTTGCCCGTCACGGCGGCGGCCGCCGCCACAAGGGGGCTGGCCAACAGAGTGCGCGACCCCGGGCCCTGCCGCCCCTCGAAATTACGATTGCTTGTCGAGACGGCATATTTGCCGGCAGGGACCTTGTCGTCGTTCATGGCCAGGCAGGCGGAGCAGCCCGGCTGGCGGATGGCGAAGCCGGCCTCGGCGAGAACCTTGTCCAGCCCCTCCTCTCGGATTTGCCGGTCGACCATCCACGACCCCGGCACGAGCCACGCCACGACGTTATCGGCCTTTTTGCGCCCCTTGACGATGGAGGCGAAAGCGCGGAAGTCCTCAATGCGCCCATTGGTGCAGGCTCCCAGGAACACATAGTCGATAGGCTTGCCAATCAGGTTCTGCCCCGGCTCAAAGCCCATGTAGGCCATAGACTTGAGGAACGACGCGCGCCCGGCCTCGTCGATGCTGTCAAGGGTTGGGATGCTGGAAGTTATCGCCATGCCCATTCCTGGGTTAGTGCCATAGGTAATCATCGGCTCAATGTCCTCTGCCCGGAACGTCAGCTCCTTGTCGAACACGGCATCGTCGCCGCTCTTGAGCTTCTTCCATTGCTCCACGGCACGGTCCCACTCCTCTCCCTTGGGAGCGTTCTCGCGTCCCTTGATGTACTCGAACGTCACCTCGTCGGGGGCAATGAATCCACCGCGTGCGCCCATCTCGATTGAGAGGTTGCAGAGCGTCAGCCGCCCCTCCATGGTCAGTCCGCGGACTGCCGAGCCGGCATATTCGACAAAATAGCCCGTGGCGCCCGAAGTCGTGAGCTTGCTCATGAGATACAGGGCCACGTCTTTGGCAGTGACGCCCTTTTGCAGCGACCCCTCGACGCTTATGCGCATCGACTTGGGCTTCTGCTGGAGGATGCACTGCGACGCCATGACCATCTCAACCTCGCTCGTCCCGATGCCGAACGCCACGGCCCCCATGGCGCCGTGCGTCGAGGTGTGCGAGTCGCCGCAGACGAGCGTCATGCCCGGCAGCGACAGGCCGCGCTCCGGCCCCACGACGTGTATGATGCCGTTGTGGTCGGTGTTCATCGCGAAGTGGTTGAGGC
The DNA here is from genome assembly GCA_964481855.1 of uncultured Marinilabiliaceae bacterium. Taxonomy (GTDB): domain Bacteria; phylum Bacteroidota; class Bacteroidia; order Bacteroidales; family Marinilabiliaceae; genus W3P20-009. The sequence goes on along the minus strand of CAYZUH010000015.1, from coordinate 29,290 downwards.
CGAACTCCTCGCAGTTCCTGGCCAGGGTGTCCACCTGCGTCCGGCTCACGGGATCCTCGATGGGCTTGTCCTGGTCGTGGGTCGGCGTGTTGTGGTCGGGCATGCAATATATCCTCTCGGGACGGAAGCACTTGATGCCCCTGGCCCTCATCCCCTCAAAAGCCTGCGGGCTTGTCACCTCGTGGCAATAGAGGCGGTCGATGTAGAGCTGCGTGGGCCCGTCGGGCACGACCTGGACGACGTGCGAGTCCCATATCTTGTCAAAAAGCGTATTCATTCTTTGGTCTGTATTTTCTTGTCTTGTATCGTTGCTTGTGGTGATGGCCAGCCCCCACCCTACCGGCCTGTGCCGTGGAAACGGTTGATGCAGTCCACGTAGGCCTCGACAGTGGCGCACACAATGTCGGTGTTGGCGGCGAAGCCGTAGTATACTCGCCCCTCGTTCTCCACCTGCACGTGGACCTTGCAGGTGTCGTCAGACCCCTTGCTGATGCTCTGGATTGTGAGTTCCTTAAGCACCATCGTCCGGTGGATTATGTTCTTGAGGGCATTTATGGCCGCGTCCACAGGGCCGTTCCCGACAGCGGCGGCCGTGAACTTCTCGCCCGCTATGTCCAGCCCTATGCTGGCCATGGGCCGGACGCCGACGCCGCTTGTCACCTGCATGAAGTCAATCTTGACGTGGTTGGTCTGCGCCACGTCGGCCCCGACGAGCATCAGCAGGTCGGCGTCGTTGATCTCCTTCTTCTTGTCGGCCAGTTTGAGGAACTGCTCATAGACCTGGTCGAGCTTCTCGCCCTCAAGCGCCACGCCCAGCTCGCCGAGGCGATGCCGCAAGGCGGCTCGCCCACTGCGAGCCGTGAGGACTATGGAGTTGTCGTCGATGCCGACATCGTGGGGATCCATAATCTCATAGGTGGAGAGGTTCTTGAGGACCCCGTCTTGATGTATTCCGCTGGAGTGCGCAAAGGCGTTCCGACCGACGACGGCCTTGTTTGGCTGGACGGGCATGTTCATGAGGCTGGAGACCATGCGGCTGATGGGGTAAATCTGCTTGGTGTTGAGGTTGGTGTCGAGTCCAAGCCCCTTGTGGCATTTCATAATCATCGCCACCTCCTCCAGGGCGGTGTTGCCGGCCCTCTCGCCTATGCCGTTTATTGTCACCTCGGTCTGCCTGGCCCCGTTGATGACGCCCGCCATGGTGTTGGCCGTGGCCATACCGAGGTCGTTGTGGCAGTGCGTGGAGATGATGGCTCGCTCTATGCCGTCGACATGGTCGACTAGGTACTTGATTTTCGCCCCATACTCGTGGGGCAGGCAGTAGCCCGTGGTGTCGGGGATGTTGACCACCGTGGCCCCGGCCTTGATGACGGCCTCGACCACCCGGGCCAGGTACTCGTTGTCCGTCCTGCCGGCGTCCTCGGCGTAGAACTCCACGTCGTCGACATACCGCCGGGCGTACTTGACCGCCCTCACGGCCCTCTCGATAATCTCCTCGCGCGTGGAGTTGAACTTATATTTGATGTGGGAGTCGGACGTACCTATCCCTGTGTGTATCCTCTTGTGTTTGGCATATCGCAACGCGTCGGCCGCCACGTCGATGTCTTTCTCGACGGCGCGCGTCAGTGCGCATATGGTTGGCCAGGTCACGGCCTTTGAAATCTCGATTACTGAGTTGAAGTCGCCCGGGCTCGAGATTGGGAACCCGGCCTCAATCACGTCGACTCCCAAAGCCTCCAGGGCCTTGGCCACCTGTATCTTCTCGACAGTGTTGAGTTGGCAACCCGGCACCTGCTCGCCATCGCGCAGCGTGGTGTCGAAAATGTAGACTCTGTTGTCCATGCTATTGAAGTCGCTGTTTGTTGATTATCGCCTCGCCACGTCGGCGCGATGTTTGCTGGTTTTTCAAGGAAAAGAGAAGAAGCGCGGGGGCGTCGCCCCCGCGCATAGCCAATTGGCAGCCTAGTTGTTCTCGGGGCGGAGCTTGCGGACGGTGACTGCCGTCTGCCACATCTCGCTCTCGCGGAGAGCCTTGAGCTCCTTCTCCAGGCCGACGCGGTAGTCGGGCTTCGAGTTGGAGTCCATGGAGATTTGCGCCTCGTTGCCGAGCTTGACGCTCATGTAGAGCCACTGCATGATAGGCTTCACTGCGTCGTGGAAACGCGGGTACCAATCGAGCGCACCGCGCTGCGCCGTGGTGGAGCAGTTGGCGTACATCCAGTCCATGCCTTTCTCGGCGAAGAGTGGCATGAGGCTCTGCGTCAGCTCCTCGACGGTCTCGTTGAACGCCTCGGAGGGGGTGTGGCCGTTCTCGCGGAGCACCTCATACTGCGCGAGGAGCAGGCCCTGGATGGCGCCCATGAGCGAGCCGCGCTCGCCGGTGAGGTCCGACGTGGCCTCGCGCTGGAACGTGGTCTCGAAGAGGTAGCCGGAGCCGATGCCGATGCCGAGCGCCAGGGCCTTGTCGAGAGCCTTGCCCGACGCGTCCTGATAGACGGCGTAGGACGAGTTGAGGCCGCGGCCTTGGAGGAACATGCTGCGGAGCGACGTGCCGGAGCCCTTGGGGGCCACCATGATGACGTCGACGTCGGCCGGCGGCACGCACTTGGTGCGGTCGTTCCAGGTGATGGCGAAGCCGTGCGAGAAGTAGAGCGTCTTGCCGGGCGTGAGCGCCTCCTTGATGGTGGGCCACACGGAGAGGACGGCGGCGTCGGAGAGCAGGCACATGACGATGGTGCCCCTCTTGGCGGCCTCCTCGACAGAGAAGAGCGTCTCGCCGGGCTTCCACCCGTCGGCCACGGCCTTGTCGTAGGTCTTGCCCTGACGCTGGCCCACGATGACGTTGAAACCGTTGTCGCGCAGGTTGAGCGACTGGCCGGGGCCCTGGACGCCGTAGCCGATGACGGCGATGGTCTCGTCTTTGAGAATCTCGCGCGCCTTCTCCAGCGGGAACTCCTCTCGTGTCATGACTTCCTCGATGACACCGCCAAAATTCATTTTTGCCATTTGATTATGTATATGTTTCGATTTCTAGAGTCTGTTAATCGCACTCCGCCGCGCCGCAGTCCACCTTGGCCTGCTCGGCCCTGCGCTCTTGCGCCTCAAGGAACCGCGAGACCCTCTCGACGGTGCTCTTGGTTATTGCCACTCGCCCGGAGCGCACGAATTGCAGGACGCCATAGGGTGCCAGCTCGTCGTAGAGCCGCCGGGTGTCGCTGCAATGCCCCGTCTTCTGGAGGACAGTGTACGTCCGGTTAATCTCCAGAATCTGGGCGTTGTTGCGCCGCACGAGCTCCTCGAAGTCGGGACTCTCCAGGATGCTGTCGGTCTGCACCTTGTAGAGGGCCACCTCCTGGTATATAATCTCGTCGTTGGTGTAGTAGAAAGCCTTGAGGACGTCTATGCGCTTCTCAATCTGCCGTACCACGGCCTCGATGGTCTTGTGGTCGGTGCGGCACGCTATGGTGAACTTGTGCACTCCGTCGATGGCCGACGACGAGACCGAGAGGCTCCAGATGTTGAGGTTGCGGCGCGTGAAGATGATTGAGATCTGGTTCAGTATGCCGACCTGGTTCTCGGTGTAGACCGTCACCGTGTATAGTGTGTTCTCTTTCTGCTCTGTCATGGCGTGTCTCCGTTTTTATCGTTTGGCGAGAGGCTCATATTCGTACCACGTCGTAGCGTTGAGCATGATGTCGGCCACCCCCTTGCCCGGCGGGACCATGGGGAAGACGTTGTCCTGCTCCTCGACGTGGACCTCGAGCAGGAACGGCTCGTCGGGGTCGGCGAGCATCTCCGCCACGGCGTCGTCGAGGTCGGCCCTGTCTTCGACCCTGCGGTGCCTGATGCCGTAGGCCGACGCCAGGGTCATGAAGTCGGGGTTGGCGAGCCGCGTGAACGAGTAGCGCGAGCCGAAGAAGAGCTGCTGCCACTGCCGGACGTTGCCAAGCCAATTGTTGTTGAGCAAGACGACCTTGACTCCGAGCCTCTCCTGCATGATTGTCCCGAGCTCCTGCTCGGTCATCTGCAGGCCCCCGTCTCCGCAGAAGACGCAGACATTGCGCTCCGGGGCGGCCACCTTGGCCCCGACGGCGGCGGGCAGGCCGAACCCCATGGTCCCGAGCCCGCCGGAGGTGAGCAGGCTCCGCGAGTGGCGGAACGTGGAGTAGCGCGCGCCAATCATTTGGTTCTGCCCCACGTCGGTGACGACTATAGCCTCCGACTTGCCTATGCGGCTCACGGCCTCGACCACCTCGCCCATCCTCACGTTGCCGGCGCCTGGGTTCGTCTCGGCGTTTGAGACCATCCTCCTCTCGTCGGCGTTGCACTTGTCGAAACTGGCCTCCCACTCGTCGTGGCTCGCCTTGTCGACCATCGGCGTCAGGCGTCGCAACACCTCGCGCGCGTCGCCCGCGATGCCGATCTCGACGGGTATTATCTTGCCAATCTCGGCCCGGTCGATGTCTATGTGTATGACGCGCGCCTGGCGGGCGTAGGCGGCCACGACGCCCGTCACGCGGTCGTCGAACCTCATGCCGACAGCCATCAGGACGTCGCACTCGTTGGTCTTGACGTTGGGGCCGATGTTGCCGTGCATCCCGACCATGCCCTTGTAGTGCGGGTTGTCGGACGGCAGGGCGCTGAGGCCCAGGAGCGTGGCGGCGGCTGGCGTCCCGGTCTTGTCGAGGAACTCCGCCAGCTCCCTCTCGGCCCCCGACAACACGACCCCCTGCCCGAAGACCACCATGGGTCTCTTGGCTCGGTTGAGGAGGCGCGCGGCCTCTCGTATCTTCTCGTCGTCGATGTCGGGCTGCGGCACGTAGCTGCGGATGTAGCTGACGGGCTTGTGGTCGAAGCGCGCCTTGCCGAACTGCGCGTTTTTGGCGAAGTCCAGCACGACGGGTCCCGGGCGCCCCGTGCGGGCAATGAAGAACGCCCTCGCCACGGCCGTCGCCACGTCCTCAGGGCGGCGGATCTGGTAGCTCCATTTGGATATTGGGAGCGTGACGCCCAGGACGTCGGTCTCCTGGAACGCGTCGGTGCCGAGCAGCGACGCCACCACCTGCCCGCTAATGACGACGAGCGGCGTGGAGTCCATCATGGCGTCGGCTATGCCCGTGATGGCGTTCGTGGCCCCCGGCCCGGACGTGACGAAGACCACGCCCGGCTTGCCGCAGACCCGGGCGTAGCCCTGCGCGGCATGCACCGCCCCCTGCTCGTGGCGCACCAGGACGTGGCGCACCTGGTCTTGGAAATCGTAGAGAGTGTCGTAGACGGGCATGATGGCCCCGCCGGGATAGCCAAAAATGGTGTCCACCCCCTCGGCCATGAGCGAGCGGAGAAGAATCTCCGACCCCGTCATCTCCTGCTGCCTCTGCTGTTCTTCTGCCATCTGACAAAAATGTCTTATGCTGTTCAACCTGCCTAGTCAATCACCCTCGCCGCGCCCTTGTCCGCCGAGCTGACCATTGCGGCGTAGGCCCGCAGGGCCTTGGACACCTCGCGTTGGCGCATCGGCGGCGTGAAAGCCAGCTTGCCCCTCGCCATCTCCTGCTCGCGGCGGGCCGCCAGCTCGTCGTCGGAGAGGCGCACGTTGATGGAGCGGTTCGGGATGTCTATCTCGACGACGTCTCCGTCGCGGACGAGGCCAATGTTTCCGCCCGCCGCCGCCTCTGGCGAGATATGGCCGATGGAGAGGCCCGACGTGCCGCCCGAGAAGCGCCCGTCGGTTATCAGCGCGCACTCCTTGCCGAGGTGCATGCTCTTGATGTATGAAGTCGGGTAGAGCATCTCCTGCATGCCGGGGCCGCCGCGCGGGCCCTCGTAGGCTATGACCACGACGTCGCCGCTCCGCACCTTGCCGCCCAAGATGCCCTCACAGGCGGCCTCTTGCGAGTCGAAGACGCGCGCCGGGCCGGCGAACTTCCATATCTTCTCGTCGACGCCCGCCGTCTTGATGACGCAACCGTCTTGCGCAATGTTCCCGAAGAGGACTCCCAGGCCCCCGTCTTTGGTGTAGGCGTGGTCGAGGTCGCGGATGCACCCCCCGGCGCGGTCGGTGTCGAACGACTCGTAGTATGTGTTCTGCGCCCCAAGCTGTATGCAGAACTTGCCCCCGGGGGCCGCCTTGTATTTGTTCTTGGCGCTGACCGACGCTTTGGGGCTGAGGATGCAGTATTGCTCAATCTCCTGCCGCAGTGTGAGCCCGTCGACCCGCTTGAGGCTCGTGTCGACCAGGCCCCCCTTTGCGAGTTCGGCCATGATTCCCACCACGCCGCCAGCCCGGTTGACGTCCTGGATGTGATACTTCTGCGTGTTGGGCGCCACCTTGCATATGCACGGCACCTTGCGGCTGAGCCGGTCGATGTCCGCCATCTTGAAGTCCACCCCGCCCTCAAAGGCCACGGCCAGGAGGTGGAGGACCGTGTTCGTGGAGCCCCCCATGGCGATGTCGAGCGTCATGGCGTTGAGAAACGCCTGGCGCGTGGCGATGCTCCTGGGAAGCACGGAGGCGTCTCCGTCGCGGTAGTACTTGTATGTGTTGTCCACCAGGAGCCTTGCGGCGTCGGCGAAGAGCTGCTTGCGCTTCTCGTGCGTGGCGACAATCGTGCCGTTGCCCGGCAGCGAGAGGCCTATGGCCTCTGTGAGGCAGTTCATGGAATTGGCCGTGAACATCCCGGAGCATGAGCCGCACGTGGGGCACGCGTGGTTCTCGACGTCGGCCACCTCGGCGTCGGAGAGCGTCGGGTCGGCGCTCTTGATCATGGCGTCGATGAGGTCGAGCTTAGCCGCCCCCAACACCCCGGCCTCCATGGGGCCCCCGGAGCAGAAGACGGTGGGGATGTTGAGGCGCATGGCGGCAATGAGCATGCCGGGCGTAATCTTGTCGCAGTTGGAGATGCAAATCATGGCGTCGGCCTTGTGGGCGTTGACCATGTACTCCACGCTGTCGGCAATGACGTCGCGCGAGGGCAGCGAGTAGAGCATCCCGTCGTGGCCCATCGCGATGCCGTCGTCAACGGCTATGGTGTTGAACTCGGCGGCGTAGCATCCGCGCTTCTCAATCTCGGACTTGACGTATTGGCCAATCTCGTGCAGATGGGTGTGTCCCGGCACGAACTGCGTGAAGCTGTTGACAATGGCGATGACGGGCTTGCCCATCATCTCCCTCTTCATCCCGTTGGCCGCCCACAGCGCCCTGGCCCCCGCCATGCGCCGCCCCTCGGTCGTGGCCGCGCTGCGGAGCTTTATCTTGTATTGGTTCTCCTCTGCCATTGAGTATATCTATGTTCTTTGGTTTTCAAGAAACGAAACAGCCCCTCTCGCGGCGAGAAGGGCTGAAATATCGAACCGTGACCGGCCTCTTGCGCACTCCTCACCACTCCTCATGCCCGTAGCACGAGAAGTACGAGAACCACTCGGAGAGGAGATATGCCGACAGCCTTGGTCATCCATTGCTTCGTTTGACGAGTGCAAATATAGAAAACATAGTGTCAAAAAAGAAGTCAACGGGCAATTAAAGTTCCTGTTTTTCGTCCTTTGCCGACGACAAACTCCATCGTGTCATGCGCCCACGCGCTTTAGGCGAAATCAGACACCTCCCTCGACAATGCCCACCGAGAAGAGGGCGAAGTCGTAGCGCACGGGGTCGTCGGGGGCGAACACCCGCAGGGCGTCGGTCAGCTCCGCCGCCGCCCTCCAATCGTCTTGCCTGCGGACGAGCAGCCCGAGCGAACGCGCCGTGTGCCCAGTGTGGACATCGAGCGGGACGACCAGCCGGGCCGGGCTTATTGAGGTCCACAGCCCAAAGTCCACCCCCCTGGCCGGCGACCGCACCATCCACCGGAGGAACATGCAGAGCCTCTTGGCCGCCGCGCCGCGCGTGGGGTCTGCCAAATGCTTCAGCGAACGCGGGGCCATGGCGGGCGTCATGGACTGGCGGAACCGGGCTATGCCCTCGCGCATCGTCTCGCCCGGCCGCGGGCGGAACAGAGCCTCGATTGCCCCATCGGGACAAGAGAGGTATGCGCGCCTCAAGCCCCGCACCATCGACGGGAGGTCATCTTTCTGAAACGTGCGGTAGACGAAAGATGCCAACGCCTCAACCTGAGTGTCGGACGCCGACATGACGAAATCGTAGGGGTCGGGGCCCAGGCGGTCGACCATCTTGCGCGCGCTCGCCACGATGGCCTTGCGGTTGCCCCAAGCAATGGTGGCCGCCAGCAGCCCCGCCACCTCGATGTCCTCGCGGCGCGAGTAGGAGTGCGGAATCGATATGGGGTCGGGCTCGATGAACTCCGGCCGCTCATACTGGTCGACCTTTTGGTCGAGCAGCTCCTTGAGGTGCGCCGGCGTCATTCCACAAGGCCGTCTTTCATTGTTATGATCCTGTCGCAAGTGCCGGCCAGTCGCATGTCGTGGGTGACGATGACAAAGGTCTGCCCGTAGCGCTCGCGGAGCGAGAAGAAGAGTCCCTGCAGCTCGTCGGCGTTGTGCGAGTCGAGGTTGCCCGACGGCTCGTCGGCGAAGACCACGGCTGGATTGTTGACAAGCGCCCGGGCTATTGCCACCCTCTGCTTCTCGCCCCCGCTGAGTTCCGACGGCTTGTGGCCCGCCCTGTGCGAGAGGGCCAGGAAGTCGAGAAGCTCCGCGGCCCTCTCCGCCGCCTCCCTGCGCCCCTTGCCGCCAATGAGGGCCGGGAGCATGACATTCTCCACCGCCGTGAACTCCGGCAGCAGCTGGTGGAACTGGAAGACGAAGCCCACCTTGGTGTTGCGGAAGTGCGCCAAAGCCTTGTGGCCGAGTCGCAGGACATCGACACCGTCTATCACCACGCGCCCCTCCGTCGGCCTGTCTAGCGTCCCGAGAATCTGCAGCAGCGTGGTCTTGCCCGCGCCGCTGGCCCCGGTGACGGAGACGACCTCGCCGCGGGCAATGCAGAGGTCTATGCCCCGGAGCACCTCCAGGTCTCCAAACCTCTTGGTGACCCCCTGCGCCACAACCATGGGCGCCGCGTCGTGCATTTCGTGGTCCATCACTTAGGTCTTGATTCGTTCGCAATGTCATATATCGTCCGCGGCACTTCGGGCCTCCCTCTCTTCGAGGCGATGACATATTGCCTTATGGCCTCCGCTATGGCCGGCCCCACATTCTCGGCCGGCCCCGGGGCCTGCGCCATGGCGATGCACCCGTCGGGCGCTATGAGGAAATAGGTGGGGAGGCCCCGCACCCCGTAGTCCTCGACAATCCGCTGGTCGGCCACGAACGAGACCGGGCGCCAGTAGAAGCCGCGGCGGCGGACGTAGCTGTAGGCGTCGTCGGCACGGTCGTCGGTGAAGACGCACAAGACGTCGAGATTGTCCCGGTGCGCCTGCGCCAGATTGTTCAACGCCGGCATGGCCTTGACGCACTCATAGTTCTCGGTATGCATGAAGCACAAGTAGAGGAACCGCCCGCGGAACGTGGCGAGCGATATTGGCGAGTCGCGGTCGTCGACAAGGTTGAAGTCGGGAGCCGGGAGACCCGCCCTGAGTTTGTTCTTCTTGGCGTAGACGTTTGCGGCCATGAGCCTCACCTGTCGCGAGCGGCACGCCCGCGCGGCGCTGACGAGCATGGAGTCGGCCCGCCCCTCGGAGATGGACTTGGCGTAGTACGCCTCGGCGACGCTGCGGACGATGAGCGCCTCGCGCAAGTCCTGGCAATTGGCGTAGAGCGTGTCCCGGGCCACGATTGCCGACAGGGTCGCCACGTCCGGCCTAGGGGCCTCCATCTCGCGGCCCAGCCCCGCCCTTATCTCGGGGCTGGGCGACTCGCGCAGAATGTCGGGCGCCAGCATCCCGATGGTCTCCCAATAGGCGGGGACGTTGAGCCGGAGCGGCCTCCCGGCATAATAGTCGGCAATGACCCTGCGCGAAGCGGCGAGCCTTGGCGTGGCGAAGACCTGCGCCTTGCGGTAGAGCACCTGGTCGCGGAAGAACTGCTTGTCGCAACCGACCGCAGCCGCAGCCGAGTCGACCCGCGCCAGGAGCTTGTCGGCCAAAGCCTTGTCCCTCCGTCGCGCCAAGCGCGCGGCGTTGGGGTAGTAGATGCGGGCAAAGGCCTCGTCGAACCTTGCCAGGGCCGCATTGAGCGCGCTCGTGGTCGAGAGCAGCTTCAGGTTGACTTGCCGAGGGACGTAGAAAGGGTTGAACCGCTCGGCGTCGGGGCGAAGCCGGAACGGCGGCAGCTCCACCTCGTAGCTCTCGCCCGGCTCGACATAGAGATGCCCGTCGTAGGAGCTGAGGCCCACACTGACGCGCGTGACCTCCTCGACGTCGAGGCTTAGGCAGAACGAGCCGTCGGGCGCCACCTCGACGGCCTCCAAATCGACCGCGAGCCGGCTCACGGGGTCGGCCACGGAGCGGAAGACCAGCGTCCGCCCCGCATAGTCCACGGCGCGCCCGCGAATCGTGGCGGGGGCCGACAGGGCGGGCGCGGCGCAGAACGCCGCGAGCGCCGCGAGCGAGACTAGCAACCGGAGCATCGGACCATCTCTCTAATGCGTTCGGGCAGGAACAGCGACGCGTCGCCACCGTGGCGGAGGATGTCGCGCACGATGGTGCTGTTGACGGGGGTATGTTCGGGCGTCGTCAGCAGGAACACCGTGTCGATGCCCGCCATCTGCCTGTTGATTTGCGCAATGGCGCGCTCAAACTCGAAGTCGGCCGAGGTGCGGAGCCCGCGTATGATGTGCGAGCATCCGACTTGGCGCGCAAAGTCGACCGTCAGCCCCGAATAGGTGGTCACGCTGACCTCCGGGCGCCCGTCGAAGACGACCCGGATGAACTCCACCCTCCTCTCGACGGGGAACAGGCAGCGCTTGTCGGAATTGACGCCAACGGCCACGACAATCTCGTCGAAGACCTCCAGCCCCCTCGTCACAATGCTCTCGTGGCCGACGGTGAACGGGTCGAACGACCCGGGGAAAATGGCTCTCCTCATGGCATTCATCTGAACCGGATCTTGAAAGCTGCAAAGGCGCTCATCTGCAACAGGAGCAGACCGTGCCGGAAACGGGATATGTTGGTGGTGCCATATTTCCTCTCCCTATACCTGATTGGCAGGTCGACAATCCGCAGGTTGAGCTTGTGGGCCCCGAAGAGCAGGTCGAAGTCGCCAAAGGGGTCGAAGTCGCCGAAGAAAGAGCGCCCGCGGGCCAGGCGCTCGTAGTCGGCCCGGAACATGACCTTGGTGCCGCACAGCGTGTCCTTGATGGGGGTCTCAAGAATCCAGGAGAAGAGCGAGCTGAAGAAGTGGTTGCCCATGGTGTTGAGCAGCCTCATGGACCCTTTCTCCATGGGGTAGACAAGGCGTACTCCGTTGATGAACTCGCCCCTCGACGTGGCTATGGCGCGGTAGAACTTGGGCAGGTCCTCGGGCGGGACAGTGAGGTCGGCGTCGAGAATCATCAGGATGTCCCCCTTGGCGGCGGCGAAGCCCTTGCGCACGGCGTCTCCCTTTCCCCGGCCGTCCTGGCGCATCGCCTTGACGTCGCGCCTGCCGGCGAACTCGTCGCGGACGCGGCATATCTCGTCCCACGTGTCGTCGGTCGAGTTGCCCTCGACGAAGATTATCTCCGTATGGCTCCCCATGTCGGGGACCCTCTCGACGGCCGCCCGTATGTTGCCGCTCTCGTTGCGTGCCGGGATGACGACCGAGACGGAATATCGCCCCTGCCACTCGTCGGTCCCCGCCTCGTCCTCCGGCACGGGGCGCGCGAAGATGTAGTCGTTGAGCGACAGCGCGCCCATGAGCGGCAGGTGGGACATGAAGCGGTTGAAGAACGGGGACAGGAGCGGGACGCCAAAGGGGAAGAGCATGTTGCTGTTCGTCCGATATGTCTCGAAACCGGCGAGGTAGAGCAGGTTGCGCACGTCGTCCACGGAGAGCCAGTTCTGCTCGGGGCTACGCCGCTTGATGCCTGTGGCCTCGGCGAACTTGATTAGCGGCTCCCACAGCCTGTTGTATGACGTTATGACGAGCCTCGTCTGCCGGTGGCACAGCTTGCGCACCTGCGCCAGGACTGCCTCTATGTCGTCGAGGTAGCCGATGAGGTTGGACATCAGCACGACGTCGAACTTCTCGTCGAGCGCGATCTCCTCCGCCGCCATGGCGTGGAACTCCACCCCGGGGTGCGCCTCGCGCGCCTGTGCGATAAGCTCCTCGCAGAAGTCGATTCCGACGCGCCTCCTGGCGGGGAGCGCCGCGATGGTCTCGCCCGTGGCGCATCCAATCTCGACGACGGACAGGCTGTCGCTCATGTAGAACGAGAGGAAACGCGTTATGTCGTCCCAATAGTAGGAGTGGGAGCGCCTGTAGGCCCTCCACCCCGGCGCGGCATTGCGGAAATATGGAAGCAGGTCGTTAGACATCGGGGGTAGCATTCTCGTAGTGCAGTTTGTAGAGCGCCGCGGGCTCGTCGCGCTCGTCGCCGACCACCGCCACCTGCTCCAAGAACGCCGGGTACTTCTGCAAGATGAAGCCCAGGTAGCGGTGTATGGTGTTGATGACGCCAAGCCCCGCCTGCGCCGGGTCGCGCCGCAGGCTCCCGACGACGACGTGCGTCACCCCCCTGTCTTTCAGCCGCGCCACAAGCTCGTCGGGGTCGGACGACGGGATGGCGTATATCCCATAGAACTTCTTGCCGCCGGCGTAGATGCGCGCCATGTTTGGCTTCCGGCACGCCACGTAGGCGTCGTCGCCGGGCATCTGCTCGCCCACGGCGCGGCACAGCGACAGGTAGTGGTGCCAGTCGGGAGTGTAGCCGGCCAATTGGTCGGTCGTGAGGTTCTTGCGGAGCGTCAGCAGGTCGGCCTCGCCCACTGCGCGCGAGAACAGCAGCGCCGAGAGCACGCCCACGACGCACGCCATAATCTTCATCCGATGGCGCCGGGCCAGGCGGCGAGCGATGTCGGCCACGGCATAGAGGACGACAATGTGCATCATCGCCACATAGGGGAGGATGAGCCTATACTGGTCCCAGAGGGTCTGAAGCGAGAAAAAGGTGAGGCTGAGCATGGTGGCCGCCGTCACCGCAATGAGCAGGACGCCGCGGTTGCGCCTCAACGCCACCCACGCCCCCCAGAGGAAAAGCGCATAGAACATCACGGTGACGGGCGCCGACGTGGAGCGGCTGGCGGGGTCGCGTAGACCGAGCATCTTGACGTAGTGCTTGGAGACGTAGAGATTGGAGTTGCCGACGAAACGCCCGACGAAGCCCTGCGGCGTCTCCATGCCGTCGGCTGGGTCGTAGGGGTCGACTTGCAGGAGCGACTGCAACTGCCGGTCGTCGGTCTTGACCTGCCCCCAGACGACGGGGCGCAAAGCCTGCCACAGCCCGAAGACAACGAAAACAGACACCACGACATACAGCCCCCCCGCCCAACGACGACGGAGGAGCAAAAAGAGCACCCCGGCCACGCCAAGGCCCAGGCCGGCAGTCCGCACTAGCGACGCCAAGACCACGACCACGCCCACGAGGAGACCGAAGAGAATCACGCCGCGGCGCGACGACGCCCCCTCGAACCGCAACACGCCCCAGACGAAGACCCACTCCAGGACAATGAAAAGCGGCTCGCTGTAGGTGAGGCTCCCGAACTGGACGAACCACAAGTTGCACGCCATGAGGAGCATGACCGACAGCAGGAGCCGGCGCGAGACGCAGTGGCGCAAGGCCAAATACATGGCGGCCTGGCCCACGACGACGAGCGCATAGGACGTGAACTTGAGCCCCACGACGCTCACGCCGCCCCCAAGCGCGATGAACGGGGCGAGGAAGAGCGGGTAGAGCGGGCCCTGATAGTCGGGATATTTGCCGTCGGCAAGGAAATCGAGCGCGCGGCAGATGTAGCTGCTGTCGTCGCCCCCCTCGCTCATGCGCGCGTTGAAGAGCAGGAGGGCCATGAGCGCGGTCAGCGCCACGATGGCCGCGGCCAGGACGTTGGAGCGGGAATCGACAATGCGCCCCACCCACGCCTCGCCCTCGGGCATCGGGGCCACGGCAACAGCGCGCCTACTCTTGCTCATTGCATCATCTCCTTGATGTCCATGCGCTTGCGACGCTCAATCTTGTCTTGCGCCCTGAAGCAGTGAATCCCGCGCTCCTGCATGGCCTTGTTCGCCCCGACATCCTCGGAGCGGAACGTCCCATTCTTCCGCAACAAAATGTTTACGCACAAGAGCGCCACCCCGCCAAAGAGCAGAAGCGCCACCGCGATGAAAATTTTGGCCATACCGTCGAGAACTAGGCAGTTTTTTCTTTCGTCCGCTAAGTTAGCCATTTTTCATGTCTAGGGCATCACGCCCCAAAATTCGCCGCATAGCATTATCGCGGTACGCACATGGGAAGAAACAGCCCCCGACGGATGCCGCCACTACCCCAAAGCGACTATTTCACACCCCGCAAGAATAGCTCATTATTCTTTTTGACCAAAATCGCACCCAAACCAGACCATAAAGTCCACGCTTTCACGTGCTTCCGCCGGACAATATATTTGGTTCTCACTGCCCGTCGAGACAGCGAGAGACCCCATTGCGGACACGCCATTTGCAGCCATGGCCGAAACTAAGGGTCTGATTTTTCTTAAATTTGCGCCATGTTTGGTTTCATATCTGCCCATTGAGCAATGGCGCCTCCCCGGAGAATCGTCGCCGGCCTCCTGGCGTTCGCCGGCCTCGCGTCCCTCGCCCCGATGGCGTCGGTCGCCGCCATCCCCTCCCGCCAGCAGAGGGGCGTGGTGGCGGCGAGGAGCGGCGTGGCCATAGTTCCGGCCGACGCCGAACTGCCGCAGATGCACTCGTGGGCGACGGGCCGCGCGTCGACCATCTATGCCGACATCCGCCGACTGTGGGGCAGGCAGGTGCTGTCTTCGACGTTCGAGGACGACTACCCCGACGCCGACCCCCTGGAGGTCCTGGGCGACGCTTTCGTCAAGCCGGAGACGCGCACCGAGGGGCAGATGGGCGTGTCGGAGCTGCCCTACCGCATGAACGTCATGGACGACCTGTTCCGCAACTGGCTGCTGCGCCACGGCGTGTGGACGGCCGATGGCGACAGCCTGGTGTGGAACGCCGAGCGCGCCCGGGCTGCGGGCCTGCTCGTCAACGGCGCGAGCGAGGGCTTCTACCTCACCGACGACGTAATAGACCGTTTTCTCGCCTCGCAGGGCATGGGCGGCTCGCCGTCAAAGAGGGCGCTGTTCGCCGCCACCATGCGGCGACGCTTCCAAGACAAGAGCAACCAGGGGCGCAACGCCCTCATGTATGGCCGCCGCAACCTCCGCAAGTCATATTGGGCCGGCATCGTAATAGACTCCAGCCTGGGGCAGGTCAACATCCCCTCCGCGCCCGGCGACTACACACGCGGCAAGAGGAGCAGCGACAGCCACTCGGCCATGGGCTACGTGGGCGAGTTCTACCAGGGCGGCAACGACTTCCACAGATTCCGCCAGGGCGACCTCATGTGGGGCATATCGAGCAAGAGGCTCAACACCAACCTCTATGGCGACGGGGCGACGGGCGAGTTCCAGGTGGTGGACCTGGCGGGCAAGACCGTCGGCGTGGTGGACCTCGACGCTTTTGGCGTGATGTATGACCGGGCGGTGAAAAAGGGCGGCAACTTCAGCCGGTGGCTGACCAACCTGCGGGAATTCCTGACAACCCACTACAGGGTCGACAACGAGGGCCAACTAGAGCGGCGACAGGGCGGCGAGGGGCAAAAAGAGTAATTTGGGTACGCGTCCGTTTTGACGAAACCTGTTGCTTTGCAGGACATGAGAACATAAAACTAGACTATGATGGACATCGGAATTAAAACACTGAAATGCATGGGAGTGGCAGGGATTCTCATTGCCGCCGGGTGCACCTCCGGGCAACAGGCGCAACGGGGGGGCACGAGCGCGGCGGAGGACTCCACCGAAGCCAAGAGGGAGCAGGTGGCGGCCACAGACGGGAACAAATACGTCCCCTACGACCAGCGGACGGGCGACGAGTCCGTTGTCTACTTCACGCGCAGCCTCGACCCGCAGGGCCTCATCAAGGCCTATGAGCAGGTCAACGCCAACATCTCCGGCAAAGTGGGCGTCAAGGTCCACACGGGCGAGCCCAACGGGCCCAACATCATCCCGAGCGGGTGGGTCAAGGAGCTGATTGCCAAAGACCTGCCCGATGCCACGGTTGTCGAGACCAACACATATTACGAGGGCGACCGCTACACCACCGAGCAGCACCGCAAGACGCTGGAGACCAACGGATGGACGTTCTGCCCCGTCGACATCCTCGACGAGCAAGACACCGCCTCGCTGCCGGTCCGGGGCGGCAAGTGGTTCGACCACATGGTGTTCGGCAGCCACATAAAGGACTACAACTCCATCGTCGTCCTGACCCACTTCAAGGGCCACTCGATGGGCGGCTTCGGCGGCTCGAACAAGAACATCGGCATAGGCCTGGCCGACGGGCGAGTGGGCAAAGCCATGATTCACACCCACCCGGGGCAAGACCAGTGGAGCGTGACGGAAGAGGAGCTGATGGAGCGCATGACGGAGTCTTCTAAGGCCTCGACGGACTACTTCGGCAAACGGATGACGTTCGTCAACGTCATGCGCAACATGTCGGTGGACTGCGACTGCGCCGGCGTTGGGGCCGCCCCGGTCGTGACGCCCGACGTCGGCATCCTCTCGTCGACGGACATCCTGGCCGTGGATCAGGCGTGCGTGGACATAATCTACGCCATGACGGCCGCCGAGGGCAAGGAGATGGTGGAGCGCATGGAGAGCCGCCACGGCCTGCGCCAGCTCTCCTACATGAAGGAGCTGGGCATGGGCAACTGCCGATATAAGCTCATAGACCTGGACAACGGCGGCAAGCAGATTACGGCAGCCGACGCGGCAAAGGGCCTGAAGCCTTTCGTCAAAAAATAAATTTCCTGCTTTTGAAAAAGGGAAGCGCCGGGGATCCCCGGCGCTTTTTTTTCACTTCCTCTCAATCCGCACGACAGGGTAGGTAGAGAATGACGATTGGCGGTAAACGCCCACCTGCCTTGCGCAATGGCCTTTGGGAATCTTGACAACCTGGCCACTGTAGTACAAATCGCCATCCTTGCGCAGGAGAAGCACATCGACACCGCCATAGGTAAGAGCCACCCCATTACGCCAAGATGTTATGCCTTGCGCAATTGCGTTGCCAGACTCTAGAACTCGGTCTACCTTGAGGTCCTGGTCGGTGACACACTCCCCGGGCTTGTCCAGGTATGTGATGCCGTCATCATCTTCTTTCCCGCCACTGCCCGAAAAGCCGCCCACGAAAGCGTCGAGCAGAGCGTTGCGCAGACTATCTACCCTCGCGTCCCACGCCTCCTCGGCCGACGCGGCCCTGTATTCCGCCGACTTCCGCTCGTAGAGGTAGAGACATCCGGCCCCGACAACGAAGCCCAAGACAAAAACGAAAACACCCCTCATATGCTAATTATTGATATTACCGCCTCGGCGCAGGTCGTCTTCCAACTGCCGCCCCATGAGGTACAGATAGTCGCGGCGCGTGCGGTTCAGCCTCACGCCGTTGACAATCCAGATGGGGATTCCGACGCAGGCCATCGTCAACCCGGAGAAGTAGGCCGCAGAAGCGCCCGTTATGGCGCCAACCATCTCCGCGGAGACGCCCACAAGGGCGAGAACCATCCCCGCGTTCCTCTTCTTGCGAAACTCGCCATAGTCGAACATCAGCCCCCTGCGCAAAGTCTCCCTGGCGGCTGAGTCGAGCTGATGGGCTGTAGCCGTTGCGGCATAGAGGCCGCGGTAGGGCAGGTTGTATTGCGCCCGGGCCACACACGCATATGCCATTAATAGTAGTGAAAGCACAAGAGTCCGAGACTTGGCTTCGGGTAAAAACAGGCATCTCATGGCAAAAAAAAAACAGACGTAGACACCACGACGGAACTATCGGGGGCTCACAGCCTTAGCGACTGTCGCATCTGCTCGTAGCCCCGGCTCAATCCGACGCCTCGAAGAGAAGCCCCTCGCGCAAAGCCTCCTTGGCGGCGGAGTCCAATTGCCGCGCATAGGAGGCCACGGCACAGGCCTCGCCGTACGGTGCCCGACATTGAGCATCGACCGCGCAAAAGGGAGCGAGGGCAAAGGAGATTAGCGAGGCAGAGAGAGAAAAAGCGCTTCACGTCGGGATGGATTTAAAGCCAAAGATAGCAATAAAACATACAACCCCAACCCAAAATGCAACAAACAATAGATTAAAGAAACAGGAGACGCGACACTCGCCCTGAACGTCTCAGAGGCTCGACGCCAGCGACTTGGCGAAACGCTCGGGAAGCGCGCACCGCGAGAGCACACCGAAGCCCACACTAGGGCTCTTGCCCAACCCTATGGCGTCGGGCAGACGGACATTGGCAATGAACGTCAGGTCGAAGCCGCGGAAGGAGACGCCCTTGTATCGCAAGCGGCTCTCGGAGTCGATTGACGATATAGCTACATCTATGGCGTCGGCGCAACGGAATCCGACCCCCTTGAAGAACGACAGGATGTTGGCCGTTATCGTCCGCTCCAAGAGGCACACCCGGTCGGTCAGGGCCGGCAAGGCGTCGAAGCGGGCGGCGTTGTCGGCATTGAGGGGCAGATAGCGGCGCAAGGCGTACATCATAGGCCCGCCGCCCACGGCGGGGACGTAGGGGACTGTCTTGACGTCCGCCACACAGAAGACGCGCGCCTCCCTGCCAATCGTAAGCTCCATGCGCCCCCGCAAAGCCGCAAGCTCCCGGCCCATCCCGACCCCGACAACCGTCGGGCGGCCACCGACAATCTTATATTGCACCATCGGGTAGGCGAAGCGCAAACCGTCGCCGCCAAGATGGTTGTGGAACAGCGGCGACGCCAGCCCTCCGAGAGCCTTGACAATGGCACCGCGGAAGAGCGGCTCCTCGTCGTGGGCCAGACGACCGTCGAACGTCACGCTAGTAATCTCAATCACGTCCCGGGGGAGATTGCGGACCCTTAATACTTGCGGAAACCGGCGAACTCGAAATATGACACCTTTGAGCCGTCGGAGCGTTCCTCAACCTTCCTGTCCGAACACGAAGCCACGCACCGCACTCCGCAGGTCTTCAAGATGTTGACCAATGCGTAGGTGAGCGTCATCTCGCCCATGACGTGGACGGTGATGTCGACCGTGTCGTCGTAGGTGTCAAAAATCTTTTTCGCAAATTTTTTTGCAGTATCGTCTATACTCCCCTCGTCGGCATCAGCGGGGACATGAGGAAAACCAATGTCTTCAATCGTCCCATAGGCCTCGGCCGCCTCCCTCTGCTTGTCGCCCCACGACGACGACAGATGGTTGGAGATGTTGATGAAGACCTTGGACTTGAAATGATAGGGCTCGGCCTTGAAGCCCGGGACGACCTTGGGCATCAGGACATCCCGCACGGTTGAGATGACCTTCTCGATGTCCTGCGGCGCGATGTCCTTGTGGCCGAAGCCGGCGTGATTGTAGTTGTTGCGCAAATTGGAGATGTCGCTGAAGCACTTGCGCACCTGCTTGTCCGCCACCAGCTCGTCTCCCAGGAGTTCCAAGATTTTTGGCAAGTCACCATAGGCCTTCCATTTAATCCGCTTTTTAGGATAAGGCTTAAAAGCTAACGAGAGATTAAACGCACGGTTCACGACTTCGCGCAACCCGTTTGAGTTCTCGTCGATGCCATGCCTTTGGCAGAAGAGAGACACTATCCCCTCCTGCAAGATTGTCAAGCTCTGTTGCCACATATGGTTGCGGAAACACCATTGAGCCGCGTCGAGAACCCTCGCCATGGTCTCGGACGGCGCGGCGACCTCGCGGCGCAATTTATGGGCTATGGGCTCGAGCGGCGGAATCTGTGGCGCCGTCACACCCGACAGGGCGGCGCATAGCCTCCCGGCCGTATCGCCGCCCGTAATCTTGGGGCCGCGGCAGGTCTGCCTCTCGCTGGCGAACTCGTCGAGCAGGGCGACGAAGCGCACGCCCTCGTCGCCGGCGAGCGACTGCGCCATGCTCTTGAGCCCCTCGACATATCCGTTGTTCACAAAGTCGGCGGCGGCGACCGTCCACCCCTGAAGCTCCACAAGCGGCATCAGGTCGACAATGGGCGCACGGTTGCGGGATTCGTCTCGCGCCTCGAAGTTGCCATAGGAGATGCGCTTGACCGTGACCCCCTTGAGAAACTTGGCGTAGTTGCAGAGCACGAGGACGAGCATGGGCATATAGCGGAAGCCGTGGGTGGCATCGATGTACAGCTCGTCGCCCTCCTCAATCTGCCCATAGACCATCTCGAAAATCTTCCAAATCTCGTCCCCACTGCCGCCGTCGGGGACATCGCGCACAGCCGCCACATCGGCGCGCAACCCCATCTTGCCCAGTACGCTCCCCAGCCTCTCGTACGGCTCTTCGGGCCCGGCGGCATACTTGCGCCTTGCGCGGTTGTCCGGGTCCCAATTGTCGTCAAAGGCCCTGTTGGTGACGAAGATTCGCACGGCGTCGCGCTCCGTCCACCGGCACGCCCCGACCTGCTCCAAAGTCGCCGCCTGGATGAAGCGCGTCGGGGCGTAGTCGGCGTTGGCGTCGAAATATGTGCACTCGCCGTAGAAGCCGGTGCCGAGGAAAGAGAGAAAAAGTTTGCGAGACATGGTTCTTCTAGACGTTATATAGCGTGAGCTTCCCCTTACAGAGTTCTCGAAATCCAATCATAGCCCTTATTCCCAAAATGCGCTGACGCTTTTCCGTCGCCGCCCTGGTTCCATCGGGCAATTTGTCCAACATGTGCGAAGTGACGAGATATGAGTTGACCTGGAGCCCAAAGTCTTTGCTGATGGCCGCCAACTTGTAGAGGAAACCTTCTATAGCCTGTTGCGGTTTGCCACCATGGCCATACATGGTGACCTTGCATTCAATGACGTGGAGCGCATTGTCTATCATGCAGACAACATCCAGCTCATTATCGTTTTGAGTCCCCTCCGCACGAAAAATCTTGACATCTTTGGCAACGTACTCATCCGCAAGGCGATATTGCTCTTTGACCCGAAGAAAAATATACTCTTCGAACCACGTCCCGCCGTAATATTTCTTCTCTTCGGGCGTATTGCTCGCGCTCTGCGCATCTTTCAAGCGTCTCGTCAAGTAACCCCTGTTTGCCCGAACCTGCTCAAACAAATTCCACGGCAACTCGTCTCCAAACATCAGCGAGTTGTCGGCTGTGAAAGTGAGACCGTACAGGGCGAAATATTCTTTCAGCGTCATTCGGTAACTAATGAAGGTCTCTTGTCCACTAGCGATGTCGTAATAGACATTCTTGCCGATGGGGACATAATAGAATTTTGAGCTGAACTGCGAAAAATACTCGTAGGCGGCAAGAGCCATCATCTTCGTGCCACCCGTTATGTTCACAAAATATTCATCCCCATCGCAAGAGACCCAACTATTGCGAAGAGTGGATTTTGCCGCATTGAAATCGTCCCCCTCGACTACAACGCAATAGCCCGCATCTTTCGGCAAACCGAGCGCGCTAAGCAAATGTAGCTCTCGCCCCATGGCATCGACCTCCTTTGTAGTCACGAAGAGAAGATTGTCAAAACACCCCTCCATCTGCTTGATGAAGAGGAAGTTGGGGACAGAGTGTTGGCTTAGCAAAGAGACAAGTATCCTGGACATGAGCTATTGAATGTTGAAACTATCCTTCAAATCCTCCATTTGAGCCTCCGTCATGAACGCCGCCCAATCATTGAACTGACTATCAGACGGCCTCTTGCCTTTCGCCTTGGCGTAGGCGGCCTGGAGTTGGGCGTGGAGAATCACGTGCTCTGCCTCGGAATCGTCAAGACGCTGATGCCCGACACGCTCCAACCACTTCCGGACTTGGTTGACGCCCTGTTTGTGCGACGTTATCTTGGGGATGAACTTGCCAATCCCGCCGCTTATGACCTCCCGATTGAGTTCCGTCAGTCTTGCCTCGCAAGCGTCAAGGAGCTTACGAACTTCGTCTTCGTAGCCTTGCGGTTCAGCCTCGAAGTCACTGCGGATGGCCTCCACGGCGGCACGGTCTGAGGCGGCGCTAATCTTCTTGGCAAGATTGTCGAAAAAGGTTTGGCGCCTCTCGTCGCGCCGCTTCGCGATCTCGTCGCACCGCTTCGCGAACAGCTCCTCGGCATTGGGCACAAGTGAGAACCTGCCGGAGAACTCCCGCTCCAAAGCCTCGAGGCTCTGCACGTCTTCGGCCTCGGCAACCTTTTTCAAGATGACCCTCAACTCACTCTCACGACGCACAGCGTCGCGACACTCGCAAGTAGCCAACGACGCGGGTGGCTTCCCTCCGCACACCAAAACATCGAGTATGGGGTGTAGCCATTCGCCCCTTTCCTTTGCTTCTTTGAACTCGTTCTTCCCCGTGGCACAGTCCAACACCATATATTGGAATCGCTCATCGTCGGGACACAGCGTCGTCGACATCGCCATCAAGGCGCGGACGCTTTCGGTCTTGCACCATTGCACGGGCTCGAGATGCTCGTCCATGAGGGCCTCGAAACAGCCCATGTAGAAATCGGCATCGCGCGCCTCGCCTCCCGCCAGGGGATGAGCGCGTAGGCGCACCCCATATTTGCACCGCCCATAGCCGTAGGGCTTGGCGAGGCCGAGCTGATGGTAGGCATGGGGCGAACCGTGGAACGTCAGAGCCGAGAGCAGGGCGCCGAGCTCGGCGGGACGGAGGTTGTGGAAATAGACAGCCCCCTCGAACGTGGCCCCCGGCAGGAGCGGACGGAACGTGGTGTCGAGCTTCGGGTCGCCCGTCTTAGCCGCCCACGGCTTTTGGCGGACGTGGTAGCGCTTCCACCCCGACGGTTGGCCATTGTCATAAGTCTTATATTTTGAGACCTTTGATTGCGAACCGACGTCTTGACGGACGTACATGGGGAGGTACGAAGCCTTGGGCGAGCCAAGCGCCAGGGAGACGTCCTCGCCCTCTTGCGCCTTGACGGCGAACGCGTTGCCGAACTGCACCCTGCCGCGCAGCGAGTCGTCGCCATCCCCCGCGGCAGTGCCAAAAATGCATTGGGGCAGGTCTTTACGCTTGTCGTTCCGATGGTCGTCGGGCAGGGCCCCGTGGACGCTACGCTCGTAGGGCAACTTATATAGGAAAGTGATGCCGAAGTCCTTGATCTGGCCTCCCTCAACGCGGAAGAAGACCGGCACGCCACGCTCACTGTTGAGCAACCTCTCCAGCCGCGGCCACTCCGGGGTGTCGCGATAGAGGAAACGAAAGGTCCCCATATCTTCGGACGGCACACTGAGCTTCCGTGAGTTCGCACAGTCACGGAAGACGAACTCGTAGAACTTGCCGTGATTCTTTTTGCCACTACCCGGCTCTTCCCACTGCGACGGTTGGCCGGTCAGGACTATTGTCCCCTTGACGTCGCCGCCCTCATCAACCTCGACAAGGCTCTGCCCGTCACGTCTCTTCTTGACAAACGAGAACGTCAGCCCGTCGAGCTTGACACCATCGACAAGGCGATATTTGAAAGCGGCAGTCTTGGGGTCCATGCCGTCTTCTTGTATCTTTTCTATGTCAAATCGGCTCCGTTTTGAGAAAAGTCCCCTCATGACCGGACGGCCGACATATTCGTCTATCGCCACGTGGCTGATGCGCATCGGCGTGCCGCAGTCCTCAATGACGCATCCGTCACCCTCGCAACGCAGCCATCCGCACGAAATGTCTTTCTGTTCGCCTTTGAGCGGATAGTCAGTATTGGGCGTGAGGTCGCGCCTGGCGAACCGCGCCCTCCTGTCGACCTCCATCTTGGCGAAGCTGAGAATCTCCATGAGGTTGCGCACCTCGCCCTTAATCGACGTGGCGGGGACGAAGAAGCGCCGGCCTCCGCCCTCGTCCACCACGTGCGAGAAGTCGGCCACCTTGCCCTCATTGCGCTCCGCACCATTGCGAACGAAGATGGGCGACAAGGCCGTTATCGTCAAGTCGATGCGCCCCGACACCCCGTCGGAGAACGGGACATCGTGCGACACGTCGGCGGCCCAATCGGGGAAAAAGACCCTCTCGCCGAGCGGCACAAAATTGAAAGGCGACCTAATCATTGGCCCACGCACTGTTTGAATCCCACGAAAACGCGCTTTGTCATCTCCAAAGCCGGCATCCCCTCGGGGCAGGACGGCATCTCGTCGGAGCTGCCGCCGCTCTCCCTCGGCTCCCAATATTCAAGGAAACAAAGGCCACGCTCCCCCATCCGACGCGAGGCGTAGACAACCTCCTCCACATCGCCGCCGCCAAAGTCGGCCTCGGCAACCTCGTGACGATGGCACAGGGTCTCGTTGCCGACATGGCGGACACTATATGAGAGCCGCTCCTCTGCATCCCACAAAAGGGCCTCGGCGACGAACGGATTCCGCCCCTCGGCGAAACAGCCGGGCAACGCGTCGCCCTCCAAGACTATGGGCGACGTGGCGTCGCTCATCCAGACATATCCGTCGTAGCGCCTCCCGACGGGGACTTGCGCCATCTCAATCCTGCTCATAGTCGTATATCACCTTACCGTCTTTCATAAGCTGGCCGCGGAAACGGCCGTAGCCCCTGTTGACGCCGCCGCCAAGAGGCAACGCGCCACTACAGACATCTTTCAGAGCCGCCTCCAGGGCCGCCTCCGCGTCGGGGTCGGCCTCCTTGCCGGGCAAGAGGGTCAGATGGAGGCTGAACTGCTCGCCTGCGGCATAGAGCGGCTCGTCGGCAAACAGGGCGCCGTCGACCGCCCCGCCGGAGAACCGGTCTATCCGCACGTGGTTGAAGCACTTGGGACGCGCCGAGACGCGCCGGCGGACGACGTCGGAGAAGAGAACCCTGCCACGGCGCTTGCCGCCCTCGCCGCCCTTACCGCCCTCGCCGCCGAAGAGCGAGAAGACAACCGGGTTGTTTTTGCCAACATGGCTCTCCATCTCGCCGTCGGGCAACGTGTCGGCAAAGATGCGGCAGCGCACATTGCGGTGGAAAGCCACCCTGTGGGCCACAGCCCCCTTGACCGACGCGGCGGGGACGACGACAGACTGCTCGGCCCCGCACCACTCAGGACGCCCATCGGCGTCCCACCTCACGAAAGCCTCCTTGACGACCGACATGTCCGACCGCTCGTCGCCCATGCCCGACGAGAAAAAGACGAAATCGGCGGGCGAGAGCCGCAACTCGTAACGGACTGCCGCAGTGTCGGCTACGGCATCCGTGGGCAGAGGTTGGTAACGCTCCCACGGGCTGGCAATTGAGGCACTCTTGGAGGCGTAGGCCAAGAAATCTTCACGGACGTTGAAATTGAGCCGACAGAAACCGACGTCCACCACCCGGACCTGCCCGAAGCCCCTCCGCGAGCCACCGCCAATGCGGAACGTGTCGGCCCGCAGGGCGTCCAAAAGGCGCAAGAAGTCGTCTTGCCCCTGCTCGTCGGCCCGCAACTCCATCTCGAAACAGAACCTCACGCCCTTGGGGACAACCTCCTCGTCGAATTTGGCCTTGTCGGCCGCCACGCCCCGATGGGTCAGCCGGACGTGCTGACGGATGGGCATAGCGGCGAACCTGCCCAGAAAGGGGTCGCAAGAGATGTCGCCGGTCATGCCGTCGACCACGCCGCCGTCGGGGCCAACCATCCTCGCCTCGGAGAGCGAGAGCCACGAGCCTCGTACGTCGGGGTCCGACCGCCGCCGCCCCATCATGCGGTCGGCCACTTCGACCGGCAGGGCGTGGCGCAGAAGCCCCTTGAGGGTGGTGGCAGGGACGAACGGCAAGCCGTTGACGTCGCGGTCGACGCACACGTCGGCGGCAATGCTCTCGCCCCCCGTCCCGACGCGCATTGGCGTCTGCGCCTCTATCGTGACCCGCGCAAGGAAGCACAGGTCGTGATTAGAATATTCCGTGTTGCTCATTGCCTGGTCTTTTTGGCCATCTCCGCCGCCAAGTTTATGACTACATCCCGCAAAACGGCGGCTTCGACCCTGTTGCGCAGGAAACTGAGCAGCGCATTCCGTCTGCCCCTCTCCTCCCACTTGTCTCTCGCCACGCCGTGACCCAGATAGTCATCAATCCTCTCTATGATGGCATCGGGCGACGACATTGCGATGGAGCGAATCGTCCCCCACTGCGACGCGAAGGCCTCGCCACGGAAGATTCCCCTATTGGTCTTCACGAACTCGTCGACCAACTTATAGGCCGCCGCAGTCCGCCCCGCCCGCCCGCGCTCGCGGCGCAAGAAACTCAAAAGGGGCGTCGCGACGGCGCAATGCGCCACAGGCTTATCCTCGCCGACCTCCGCCTTGCGGAACTGCAACGGCGAGCGTCCGTTCTCGCCGGCGTTGACATCGAGGAACGCCGGATTGTAGACAACCTTTCCGAACCCCTCGTTCTGATATGCGCCAACATAGGCCGTTTCGCCCACAGTGGCAGGCGTCTTGACGACGAAGACGCTCCCTTTCTCAATCCCGCACCTGTCGGCATCGAACGACTGACGCTTGAAGTTCCACGGCGCATATTGGAACGTCCGCACCTG
Source organism: uncultured Marinilabiliaceae bacterium (assembly GCA_964481855.1). Classification (GTDB taxonomy): domain Bacteria; phylum Bacteroidota; class Bacteroidia; order Bacteroidales; family Marinilabiliaceae; genus W3P20-009. The sequence goes on along the minus strand of CAYZUH010000015.1, from coordinate 2,693 downwards.
GCACTTCTCCCAAACGATGGAGGAGCCTGGCGCGTCGATGCCCAATTGGGCAGGCGCGGGGCGGAACGTCGGCATCCCATTGCCGTCGAAGAAGACGAGGCGTCCGTCGGCGTAGACCACGACCTCACCCTGCCTCCCCGAACTCGTCGAGACGGGGGCGAAGTCGGCCATCTCGATGCGCACCAAGCCATATTGAGCCGACCTCGAACGGCCAATGCGCCGCTCGCCGAGCAACGCCGCCACGACATCGTCGCGCAAGTCGAGGGCGTCGTCGTCGAACTCGACCTCGAAAAGGAACTCAGTGCCGCGGGCTATGCTCTCGTAGCCAAACATCTTCTCGTCCTCCGAGCGCCGCTTCTCGGCATCGTAGGCCGACTTTATGGCAAAAGCGCGGCTCACGTCGACCTGCGTGGCCACATCCGGGCCGAAGGCGTAGAAGCCATCGCGGCACTGCTTGAGCTGCAGACTTAGCACCTTGTCAAAATCCTCCACACGGTGGTGCACGTAGCGCTCCTCGCCACCAAACTTAGGGCGGAAGAGAGCCGCCGGAACCCGCAGCCCCCGTACTCCTCCCACGGAGGGATGGGCGTCGCCGAAACGCACCTTGCCGCTGTGGAAGAGACGCCACGCCCGCTCGCCACCGGCCCCATAGAGGCGCGACGCGGCAACGCCAAGGAGGCAACCGCCGGGAATGAAATCGAGACTGCCATGGTCTCCCTCCGTGGCAGAGGCCGCGGATAGAACCAAATCGGCAAGAGCCACGCAACGGAACTGAACGACCTCCATGCCCCTACCCCTCCTCGGAAACACTGGCGACCGACATATGGCATCGCCCCAAGCCGCAACCGCGGCCGCGACCAAGCCTCTTGACCAATCCCATGGCGAGACCGAGCCCGTCTACAAAACCATCCGGGACCCCAAAGACGCTCCCCTCAAGGCGACACGGCACGACGACCTGCACCTTGCGCAAGCTGGCATCGGCAGCAACGCCGTCGGCATCATTGATGGCCGTCGACGCGACAGAGCGGTAGAGGCAATCGGCCAGGCGCTCCGCCACAATGGCGTCGGCCTCGTGGCGAGGGATCTCGGCATCGGAGAAGAACGCGCACCCGCGCACCGCCTCGTCGGGGGCGTCGGCGAAGAAGCCGAAGACCCGGCGGATGTCGGCCTCGGCGAGGCCGGCATATCGGCACACGTCGTCGCAAGCGTCGCGCAAGAGACCCTTGACCGTCCTCCCCGGGACAAACGGGAGTCCCCGCCTGTCTTTCACGACAAGCTCGTCGACATCGGCACCCGCCGAAAGCCCCGAACCGCAGTGCCAGTAGGAGAAGAAGTCGATTTGATATTCAACGTTTTTCATGAGTGTCGGCCTTTGTGTCTTGCGACGATATGGTGTGGAGCGCCAGACAGTCGTAGGCGGGCACGGACAGCCCTCGCGTCAGCGCGTCTATCAAGCCCCTGGCTGACGGGTTGACCTCGCGGAGGCGGTCGAGATGCTGCCCCGCCTTGGCGCTGTCGGCACGCAGAAGCGACAGCCACCGACGTATGCCGGGCCGCACGCCCGGGGAAGAATCAAGTTCGTCCGCCATACGCCTAAGCTCAGATATAGTCATATACGTCCGCCCATCCTCGTCGTGCGGCACGTCGTCGTCGTTGACGAAATAGGGGCCGTGGCACAACGAGGGGCCGCCGCCGATCGGCTCCAACTCGCGGCTACGGATGTCGCCGTAGCTACGGACGAAAGAGTCCTGCACCTTGTGGAACATGAGGCACGACTTGGGCGGCATCCCGTCTGACGTACGCCTCCTGGCCGCGGCCTTGGCCGCGGCGCACAGCTCCTCGGCGAGCTTGTAGCCGAAGTGGAACGGATAGGAGGACTTGACGAACGCCACACCGGCGCAGGCCGTGAGACATGGCTCCTCGGTGTCGAACACTTCGCACTTGCGCAAGATTCCGCCCACCTTTCCATCTTTCGTGTTCCGCTCGAAACGCTTGATGAACTCTTCGACATATCGGATGGCGAGGTCGCCCCGGATTATGACCGTCATGTCGTCGCCCCCAAGGACGACGGGACGTATGGGAATCACGCCGCCAGGCCACCCGCAAGCCGGAAGCACACTCGAGTAGGCCTCGTTGGCGGCCTTGACCGTGGCGTCGTTGAGGCCTTGCGAGAACGCGGCAAAGTCCTCGCGCAGACGCCCCACGGCCTGGACAACCCGCCCCAGGCTGTTGCCGTCGGCGTGGATTACGGCGAGCCAATCGTTGCGCCCCGTCATCTTGTCCAACTTGTAGGCCACTTCGTCGTGCAGGACGGGCACTCCAAAGCTCTTCTCGCAAAGCTTGTGGACATTGTTGGCGGACCGCTTGGCGTACGTCGAGGCGTCATCGCACTCCACCTCCCCCTTGTCGTTCTTCTTGCAGACCTGCGGCAACCCCGTGGACTGCGAGCGCCTCACGCCCATCAAGCCTGCCAAAAGAGGGGCGGCCGGCATATTGCGCCGGGCGCGCAGCTTCTGCTCCAGACGCCCCACGGCGCCGCCGAAGTCATCGTCGGAGAACACCTCCACGGCCTGACTGATTGTGACCCCCGGAGCCTTGCGCATGACCTCGCGGGGAAACTTGAGGACGGCGGTGGCGCAATCGTCGAAGCTGTCGAAGACATATTGCACCTTGCCCGCCGCGGCGATGACCTT